>JBJMGI010000001.1:0-10346 GCA_045807945.1 Terriglobales bacterium
CCTATTCCCCTCTCGACAATTCTTGGAACACGGCCGCGACCTCGCCTGAAGCCTCACCCGCGCGCAACTGGATCGGCGTTGTCGGCGCGATGACCAGTGACCTGCTGCTGCAAGGCGCAGGGATCACTATCTTCCTGCTGCCGGTGATGATCGGCATGCTGGCGGCGCGCTGGTATAAGTCGCGCCCGGTGGATTCGCCTATTGCAAAATGCATCGGGGTCTTTGGGCTGATGCTGTTCCTTCCGGCACTGTTCGCGCTGCTGCCATGGCATCTGCGCTTCCGCCATGCTGCTGCCGTAGAAGGACTCGTTGGTCGTGTATTCGGCGACGTGCTTATCCACTACTTCAACCTGGTCGGCGCGTACATCGTCTGCGCCGGAGTGATCACGGCTGCGCTCTACCTTTCGACCGCGTTCTCACTCGGCGCTGCGCGCCTATGGATGGAGACCCGCTTCGCTTTCGCATTCGCCGCGCGTGACCGCTTCGTGGATTGGATCAATGCGCAAAGAGCCGAGCGCGCCCGCCGCGCAGAAGAGAAGGCCAAAGCGAAGGCTGGGAAGGCTGTGCTCACGACGCAGCTCATCCAGAAGAAACCCTGGGTTCACCCCGCTGCTCCTGCGCCCATCGTTCCCGCTGCGGTGAAAACCGGAATCGATCGCATGATGGAAGAAGTGGAATCGCATTCTCCCGCGGAAGCGAAGACCAGCGGCCCAGAAGTCGGTTCGCGCGCAGACACCGAACGCAAGGGCAAAACCATCATGCCCAAGGTCGCCGGCGGATATAAGCTGCCCTCGACCGCGCTGTTGCACCGTCCTGATGCGCAGCACGCGGTGGACGAAGACGAACTGAAAGAACTTGCCCAGGTGCTGGTCTCGAAGTGCGCTGAGTTCGACGTACACGGGCAGATCACGCAGATCAACCCTGGCCCCGTTGTCACGACCTACGAGATGAAGCCCGAGGCCGGCATCAAGTACAGCCGTATCACCGGCCTGCAGGAAGACCTCTGCCTTGCTTTGCGTGCCGAGAGCGTGCTCATCGAACGCATGGCCGGGAAAGCGACCGTCGGCATTCAAGTCCCGAACCGCGATCGCGAGACCATCTGGCTCCGCGAGGTGATCGAAGCGGAAGAGTTTTCCGCGTCGAAGTCCCGGCTCACCCTCGCGATGGGCAAAGACATCAACGGACGCATCATCACCGCCGACCTTGCCAGCATGCCGCACCTGCTCATCGCCGGCTCGACCGGCGCGGGCAAATCGGTCGCCATCAACGCGATGATCATGTCCATTCTGTACAAGGCGACGCCAGACCAATGCCGCCTCATCCTGGTGGACCCGAAGCGCCTCGAGCTCGGCAATTACGAAGGCGTGCCGCACCTTTACACCCCGATCATCACCGAGCCCAAGCTTGCCGCCAACGCGCTACGAAACGCGGTCCGCGAGATGGAGAGGCGGTTGAAGGTACTCGCCGAGCGCGGCGTACGCAACATCGAGCAGTACAACAAAAGCTTCGACGAAGACAAGACGCCGAGCCTGTTCGAGGAGCCACAGGAGAACGAGCACAAGCCTTTGCCTTACATCGTCATCATCATTGACGAGCTCGCCGACCTGATGATGCTCGACCAGTCGAACGTTGAGGAATCAATCACGCGGCTGGCGCAGATGGCGCGCGCAGTCGGCATTCACCTGATCCTGGCGACGCAGCGACCGTCCGTTGACGTGATCACCGGACTCATCAAGGCGAACTTCCCTTCGCGCGTGTCATTCCGCGTAGCGACGAAGATCGATTCGCGAACCATTCTCGACGCAAACGGCGCCGAGTCGCTGCTCGGTCGCGGCGACATGCTCTACCTGCCTTCGGGCTCGGCGCGCGTGGTACGCGTTCACGCGCCGCTGGTCACGGAAAAAGAGATTGCTGCCGCCGTCGAGTTCTGGCGCGCGCAGGGTCTCGCGCAGTACGAAGAGAAATTCCTGCAAGCTCCCAAGGAAGAAGGCTCACGCGCCGAAGGCGGTGCAGCCGGCGAGAGTGGCGAGGACGATCACGACGAAATGTTCGAGGACGCAGTCCGGCTTGTGCTGGAGTTCGGCAAAGCTTCCACGTCGCTCATCCAGCGGCGCCTGCGCGTTGGCTACGGCCGCGCCGCGCACCTTATCGACCTTATGGAGCGCGACGGCATAGTCGGTCCCGCGGACGGCCCCAAGCCGCGCGAGATCCTGAAACGCCCCGACTGGCTGAATGAAGTCGAAGAGGCAATGCGCTGAGCCGATTCCTGTGGCTCTGGCGTTTCGAAGTGGTTACACTACCGCAAATCCCTTGCAAGTTTTCGTGGTCAGGCCGTTCTAGACGAGGAAGTGGTATGTCCCGCTAGGCGGGACGAGTCGTAAGGAGAAGGCTTACACCATGCTCCTGGACAGCATTGTTCTTTTTGTCTTATTCGTGATCGCAGTCGCGGCTGCGGAGCGCGACGGCGGATCTTTCTTCGTCGTCTTTCTAGGATTCGGGTATCTCGCGCTGCGCACCTATCTGGCCCGACAAAAAAATGAAGCTGAGTTGAGGGATTTCGGGAACCGCCTGCGCGGGGTTGAACTCAACCAGGTGAAGCTGCAGCCAAAGGTTGGGGAAGCAGCAGCGCAACCTGGACCGCCGCAGCCCGTAGCAGCGCCTCCACAACCGGCGTGGCAGCCCCCGCCACGTCCACCTCTTACGGAAGCTCCCAAACCCGCAGCGCCGGCGGGTCCAAGCCCGATTCATCCAGCTGCGCCTACTCCAAAACCGCCCGCGCCTCATATACCGCCATCGACACCTGCTGCGCCGCTATACGCCGCGACTGCAGCCCCTGTGCAGCCGCCTAAGCCGATCACGGCGCCGACTCCCATGCCGGTACGCGCCGCGATCGTCACCTCGCCAGTCGCGACTCCGGTGTACGCGATCGCGCGGCCAAAGAAGACTCAGAATATGGAAGAGTTCATCGGCGGCCAGGTGTTGCTGAAGGTCGGAATCGTCATCCTCGTTCTCGGCACGATCTTCGGACTGGCCTATGCATTTGGCGGAACGCCTGCCGGAAAAGTTTTCCTCGGATTGCTTGGCAGCTCGGTTCTGCTCGGCCTTGGCGTTTGGATCGAGCGCCGCGAGCGCTACCAGATCTTCGGGCGCTCCTGCATTGGCGGCGGATGGGCAATGCTGTTCGCAACTATCTTCTCCATGTACTACGTAGAGGCTGCGCGCGTTCTTCCGTTTAATCGAAGCGGCGAAACCCTCGATTTCGTTTTGCTGTTCCTGGTAGCGGCCGGCATGATCGGCCACAGCCTCTTCTATAGCTCGCAGCGCATCACCAGCCTCGCCTTTGGACTTGCATTCCTTACCATCGCCATCTCGCATTCGAGCGTGATCAGCTTGGGCGCGGAGGCGATCCTTGCGCTTGCCCTGGTGATCATCGTGCACCGCAGGCGCTGGTTCGAGATGGAAGTTTTCGGCATGCTGGCAGCCTTCATCACGCACTGGATATGGCTCATGCCGATCATCGAGCCGATGGGCGCGCAGAAGCACGACTTCCGCGAATACGCCGCCAGCATCGCTCTGCTCGGCTTCTACTGGGCGATCTTCCGCAGCTCTTACGTCTGCCGCGAGGTCGGTAGCAAGCAACAAGAAAACGTGTCGACGGTTGCCGCGATCTTAAACACGGTTCTTCTGCTGGTGGTGGCGAAGTATCAGTCATCGCATCCGGAGTACGCCTTCCCCGCGCTGCTGGGATTAGGCGGAGTGGAATTCATCGTCGGCCAGTTGCCCTTCCTGAAGAAGCGCCGCGCAGCTTTCGTCGTGCTTTCGATCATTGGCGCAACTTTGTTGATGATCGCGTGGCCCATGCGCGCAGAGACTCGCCACAACCCGGCGCAGCTCAGCCTGATCTGGCTGGCTATGGCGGAAGCGTTCTTCCTCGCAGGGGTCGCACTGAAGGAACGTCTGTTCCGGTGGTTGGGACTGATCGCTTCAGGCGTGGTCGCGGTGCAAGCGATCGTCACGCAGGATTACACCGCCGCGCCTACTCCATCGGCCGGCATCCTGCTTGCGACGCTGGCGCTCGCGTTCTACTTCAACTCCGAGCTGGTCACGCGCATGTGGCTGCGCATTGACGACAGCACAAGCGAGGCCTCGGCGCTCCGCGTCTTCTCTTATGTCGGTGGCTTGTGCGCCTTCGCGGCGAGCTGGCAAGCCTGGTCGCACCATTGGAGCGCGGTGGCGTGGGCGGCGATGGCGCTGGTGCTCGCCATGGCCGGGCGGCGTTTCACTGCTCTCGACCTCGCGCGGCAGTCGTATGTTTTTTCGCTGCTTTCTTTTCTCGCCCTCTTCATCGTTAACCTTCCGCCGGACCACACACCCCAGGAGCGCAATTTCCGCTTCTTGACTATGAGCATCACGGCCGCGCTCTTCTATCTGTGCGCGCTGTGGCACGGGCGTGTGGATTCGACTCGCGCGCGTGATATCCGCGCAGTGCACAACTGGGGCGCTTCGCTGGTCGCCGTCGTCATAGCCGCGCTGCAAGCTCCGGAGATATGGCTGGCGGCGGTCTGGGTCGTCATGACGCTGATCTTCGCCGCAATCGGCAAGGTCACAAAGGTCCGCGAATTTTCGTACCAGGCGTGCGTGCTGGTATTGGGCGTCTTCGTCGCGGTGATCGCCTTCGATATTCCGGTATCGTTCACAGTTCTGCATGGGATGAGCGGCCGTCTGGTCATCGGTGGACTGGTGATTGCCGGGATCTATCTGCTCTCGCTCTTGCTGAAAGTCCCCGGTTCCTCACTGCTCGAGAACGCGCCGGCTATGGTGACGTGGCTGGCTTCGTTCCTCGTGTCGCTCACCATCTGGTACCAGCTTGGGGTCACCAGCCGCGCGCTGGGATGGGCGATATTCGGCTTGGCGCTCTTCGAATGGGGTATTGCGCGAAAGTCGTTGCATCCACGGCTGCAGGGATACGTGGCAACCATCGCGGCATTCTGCTACATGTTCGTCGGCAACCTGGACGCGCGCCTCGAACGCAACCAGATGTTGATGACGGTGCTGCCGCTCATCGCGATCTTCTATTACATCTACGAGCGGCTGTATCGCTCGAACGCCGACCCGCTCTTCGCCCGTGATCGCGCCATCCGTGGATCCGAATTGCATGCCGCGATGGGAACGATTGCGCTGGCAGTGTTGCTACGCGCTGTTGTGCCTGAAGCCGACGTGATCATCGCTTGGGCATTCATGGTGACCTTGCTAATGGCGCTCTCCGCTGCGACACGACGCGCGACTTTTGCCGACCACGCCCTCGTGCTCACATGCGTCGTCCTATTCCGCGGAGTGATGCTGAACGTTCTCGACCAGCGTCCATCGATGATCGCAAGCCGCGGCATGACAGTCGGAGTCACACTGGCGCTGCTATTCAGCGCACTGCCGTTTGCCTATCGTATGCGGCGAGTCGATGATGCTCCACCGCAACTCGGCAACGATTTCCGCTCGAGGCTAGGGAAGATCGGTTCGCGTCCGGAGCAGGTGTTCTTCTTCCTTCCGATCGCGATGCTCACGACGTTGATCATCGCGAGCGAGCGCTCCGGAATGATCACGCTCTCCCTCGGACTCGAGGGACTCGCGGTTTTTGTCTTCGCGCTGTGGGTCAACGAGCGCAGCTTCCGGCTGACGGGACTGATTCTGCTGATGCTCTGTGCCGCCAAGATCCTCTTCATGGACCTGTTCCGCATGGAGCGCCGCGACCAGATCCTCACCGCGATCGGCGTCGGCGTCATCCTGATCTCGGTCGGATTCCTCTACAGCAAGTACCGCGAGCGCATACGGCAGCTGCTATGAAACGCTGGCTGCCGTTCATCATGATCGCGTGCGCCGCCGGGTTTGTGCTCTTCTACAACGAGCACCACAAAACCGACGTGGACGCGAATCCGCGCTCGATACTCTACACCGTCGCCGACACTGGACGTGAGATAACCCGCGCGCCTGCGCGCCTCACTCGCATGAGCGATGAGGATGAGATCCGCATCGGCAACGAGCTCGCGCAGCGATATTCGGTCGGCCTGTCCGCGAACGACGTGCAGATCGAAAACTATATCCAGGGCGTCGCCCGCAAGATTTTTCCCATGGCTCATCGCAAGCTGCCCTTTCAGTTCCACTACCTCCCTGATCCTTATCTCGTGAACGCATTCGCGCTGCCCGGGGGTCACATCTTCGTCGGCGGTGGACTGCTGCGCTTTATGGATACAGAGGACCAACTCGCCGGCGTCCTCGGGCACGAGATCGAGCACGTGGACCAATATCACTGCGCCGAGCGCGTGCAGCTGGAGGCGGAGTCCCGCAAGTGGCACCTGGAAGATGTCGGCGCGCTCGCCGACATTCCCATCACGCTGTTTCAAGTCGGCTACAGCAAGAAGCAGGAGCTTGCAGCTGATCTGGAAGGGACGCGGCTGGCCGTGCAGGCCGGATACTCACCTGTCGGAGTCATCCGCTTGTTCGAGAAATTCCAGCGCATGGAAGAGGAGCATACCCGGCATCCTGAGGACCCAGCACAGGAGCTCACCGGGCTCGCATGGCAGACGCTCAGTGGATATTTCGAGTCGCACCCGCTGCCTTCGGAGCGCATTCAACAGGTACGCGCGATGATCAACGATTCCACGGACCCGCGCTGGCGAAACCTGAGCGAGACACCCATGCCCAAAGCCGTGCTCACGGCGCAAGGGCGCTGATCAGGCGGCCTTCTTTCGTTTCAGGTACTTATTCAGTGCGCGCAAGTCATCGACGAACTTTTCGCGCTCGATCCGGCGGCTCTCATCGTCCGGCGCACGCAATATTGAGGATGGGTGCACAGTCGCCAGCATCGTCTTCCCTTCAGACTCGATGATCTCGCCGCGACTCTTGGTCACGCGGAATTGTTTGCCCAGCAGCGCCTGCGCAGCGGTTGCGCCGAGACACACGATCACTTCCGGCTGAACCGCTTCGATCTCCGCATCGAGCCACGGACGGCACGCAGCGATCTCCATCGCGTTCGGTTTTTTGTGTATGCGGCGTTTGCCTCTCGGCTCCCACTTGAAATGCTTGACTGCATTGCTGACGTACACCAGGCCGCGGTCGATCCCCGCTTCATCGAGAGCTTTGTCGAGCACCGCTCCCGCAGGGCCTACGAACGGCCTGCCCTCTAGATCTTCTTTATCTCCGGGTTGCTCGCCTACGAGCATCACCTGCGCCTGTGCGCTGCCCTCGCCGAAAACTGTTTGCGTGCCGCGCAGCCATAAGGGGCACGCCTTGCACCCCTTCGCGGCCGTCCGAAGCGTTTTTAGGTCGCGCGAGTTCGGCACGGGCGCCGCGCTGGCTTGTTTGGCTTTGGCTACGCTGACTTTCTTCGGCATCTTGCTATGAGAGATGCGCAGCGAAGAAGAGAGGTGGGATTTAGGTCCTCCGGAAAGAACCAGGCTACCGCTTAGCGGCGGTGACTTACGTCGCTAAGCCGCAATCCCGCCCGCACTGTGATCGGCGGGCCCAGCGAAGTGACCGGGGTCTTGGCTGTCGCATATTCCGCTTCCAGCGCATTCTCGATTGCGGCGAAGATTGAAACCCGTTTGTAGATCTGCTTCGATCCCGAAAGGTTCAGCACCGCGAATGATCCCAGTGGGAATTGGTTCAGGTCATCATCGAACTGCTGCCCCGCCCCGCGCGCTTCAGCGGTCACATCCCAGGTTGAACGTAGGTAAGAAGTTCCGACGGTCCAGGAATGTCGTGGCACCTGGGAAGTCAGTTTTCCCACCAGCTGCGGCTGCGTCGGGAAGCTGAGGATCGAACTATCGGCGAATTCGTATCCCGCATTCCAATGCAACGCTGCGAGCCGGCCGTCGACCACCAAGTCGATTCCGCGTGAGCGTATCAACCCGGCGTTCTGGCGCTGGCGCGTGATCAGCGCAGGCATGGTCGCCAGTGTGACGTTCGCGATCGCATCGTTCAGCTCGTTGTAGAAGAAGCTCTGCGCGAGGTGGATGCGCGCAAGCCGCAGGTCGAACCCGCCTTCCACTCCGTTCAACCTTTCCGACGCAAGGCCCTGATTGGCGAGCGTCATCACGTTTCCCACACGGAAGCCGCGATAGAGCTCGTTCAGGGTCGGAGGGCGGAACGCTTTATATGCTGCGCCCGAGAGCATCAGCTTCGAGGTCAGGCTGTACCCCACGGAAACGCGTGGGCTGGCCTCGAGTTCCACCTTGTCGTTGAAGTCGGTGCGCGGGACGAGCGGGCCGGTGAAGTTCTCCCGTCGCGAAAAACCTTGCGTGTCTTCCCATGCGTCGAAGCGCGCACCGACCCCTATGAAGAGGCGAGATATGGGCTTCAGCGAAAGATGCCCAAACACTCCCGTTGTCTTCTGCACACCTCCGGCCACAATTCTGAATTGTGGACTGCCGGTAATGAAACCGACCTCGTCGTCTACTCCATCCACCTCGCTCGCACTCGCGCCGATGATGAGCGAATCCTCGTGATGGAAGCTCCTTACCCACTGGCCCTCTAGCCCATAGCGCTGCACCGGAACGAACTGCAACCGCGTCGGCAATTCGGAATTGCGGTCCAGAGCGATCGAAGAGAAGCTCTGGTGAAAATGCTCCCAATCGGCGAAAGCGCGCAGCGAAGTCATTCCGCCAGCGAGCGCAAAATCCGATCCGATGACGACGCTTTGTGCCGCAGTGCGGTTCGCCTGTAGAAAAGTCCCATTCTGCCGCTCTTCGCCCGACCACGAGCCTTGCAGGAAAACGTCGTTGATCTTGCCGAAGCGGCGCTCAACGCGCGCTTCTCCGGTGCGAGAGCTCAAATTGGAAACCGTATCCACAGCGCCGCGCTGGTCGGCGACGACGGGAATGTATCCGTCCCATCTAAAGATCGCGCCGTCGGCCCTGAATCCCCAGCGGCCGATCTGATGGCTCCACAATCCGCTGGCATTAGCGGTGCCGCGGCTGCCTCCGGAAGCTTCGAGAGTCGTGATGTTGCTGTCCGGCGATACTGGGATCAGTTGCACGACACCGCCCAGCGCGTCGCGCCCGTAAACATCCGACTCACCGCTCCGGACTACCTCGGCGCGTTCCAGGGAAAGTTTCGGCATGCGGTCCCAGTACACCCATCCGCCGAATGGGTCGTTCAATGGAACAAGGTCCTCGATGACCAGCGCGCGGCTGGCGCCGCTCGCGCTTAGTCCGCGCAGCGAGACGCCTTGCGTCGTCGGGTTCGCGGCGACGCTCGAAGTCCGGCGGAAGAGTTGAAAGCCTGGAACGTTGCGCAAAACGTCGTCGGTCAATTGCGAAGGCGAGTGGACGATCGTCTCGCGGTCGAGCACGCTGATATCCGCCGCACGGAGCGCGATCTCCTGCTTCATGCGTGTGCTCGTTACTTCGACGATTTCGGAGACCTCGTCAGGCTGAAGAATGATGGTCTGCCCGGTCGCAGCAAGCTGTGCAGATGCAGTTTTGAATCCGGGCGCGTTCACGGAGACAGCCATCGGCAGCTTCGCGGCAGTGACCGAGAATGTCCCATCGCTGCGGCTGGTCGTGTTCAGTGCAGTTGAGTCTGAGTGGTAACTAATATTGGCGTTGGGAACTGCAGCGCCGCTTGGGTCCACGATCTTTCCGGAGATGGACGCCTGCTGCGCCCCCGCGAACAGCGGTACAGCGAGAAAAAGAAGAACCGTGTTGGCGACGAGCTTCATCTCTGGATCATCCAGAGTTGCAGATTCTGACTTAAGCGGTCCAGTTGTATGGGACGAACGGTGCCATCACGATGAAGTACTATCTCGTATGTGTCGCACCTAGCTTATCTTGGGTCGACCGTTTGTGACTAGGTCCGCACATTATTCGTCTAACTATCGTGCTCATTTCGCACGGGAGCCTATGAACGTGAAGCGTACGCTAGCAGTGATTTTCCAACTCGTCATCCTGTTGGCGCTACCTGCGGCTGCGCAGTACCACGGCGGGGGTGGCGGGCATCGGCACGAAGGCGCTAGCACCCCGTCCGGCCCAACTCCAGACACGAGAAACGGCGACCTGAAAGGTTTTGAGCGCGCCGTAGCGCTGCAAGCTACTCCCGATCAAATCTCGCAATTCCGGCGCCTAACCTCCAGCACGCAAACCGCCCGCAAACGCGCGCAGGATCTGCTCCAACTTTCCGCGAATGGCAACAAGCTGAACTGGATCAGCGCGAGCTACCCGTTGACCAACGATCTGGAAGAAACACAGGCCGACAACGAACAATTCCTGGCAAGCTTCAGCAAGGAACAGCAAGACGGCTTGAAGAAATTCACCAAGAAGATGCGGAAGGCTGGTTCTGAGATCTCGAGCCAAAGC
>JBJMGI010000002.1:0-2291 GCA_045807945.1 Terriglobales bacterium
GGATGGATCAGGATCGCACTCGCCCGCAATGCTGTTGCCGAACGCATTCGGTTGGAAAAAGGGGCCGGCAGTGTAGGTCAGCGGGCCGGATGCTTCAGTAAGCGTGCCGCTCGACGGCGTCGATCCGAAGCTGACCAACACCAGCGAGCTTCCAATTGCGCAGAGTGCGATTGCAACGAAAAGCCGGAGGCGGACGAAGCCCGATTTAGACGTGGAGTTCTTGTGCATAGGATGAAGTCGGTGGTTCGCTGAAATCAAGCCGACGACGCACCCCTGCGGCCGGTCCCCCCGTCGAAAGAACATCGTGGCTACACGAGTCAGTGGACGTTTGTCTCCGGCCGCAAAGCCTCGCCCGACCGGCCGCCCGCCACATTGCGCCGCCCTGTCGCCAATGTTACGTAGCCGCTCGGCGATGGCTCAGAACTACAAGGACACACTCAACCTTCCGCGGACCGATTTTCCTATGAAGGCGAATCTAGCCACGCGCGAACCGGAGATGCTCGCCCGCTGGCAGAAGCAGCAGGTCTACGACCGAATCCAGGAGGCGCGCAGCGAGGCAGAGTTATTCGTGCTGCACGACGGGCCGCCCTTCGCCAACGGCGACGTGCACATGGGCACGGCGCTGAACAAGATTCTTAAAGACATGATCGTGAAGTCGCGCACGATGTTTGGCTTCCGTGCGCCCTACGTGCCGGGCTGGGACTGTCATGGGCTGCCGATCGAGTTCAAAGTCGTGAAGGAAGCGCGCGGGCTCGCGCCGGCCGAAGTGCGCAAACGTTGCGAGGCGTTCGCCCGCAAATTCATCGACATTCAGCGCGAGCAATTCAAGCGCCTCGGCGTCTTTGGCGATTGGGATCATCCTTATCTGACGATGAATCCGGGCTATGAAGCGGAGATACTTCGCGCGTTCGCCGACTTCGTGGAACTGGATCTGGTCTACGAGTCGAAGAAGCCGGTTTTCTGGAGCACAGGCGCACAAACCGCGCTGGCTGTGGCCGAGGTTGAATACCACGATCGCGAAGACACCACGGTTTATGTGAAGTTTCCAATTATCAGCGGCGAGCTGGCGGGAAAAGCAAGCGTAGCTATCTGGACGACAACGCCGTGGACGTTACCCGCCAACGTCGCGATTGCCGTTCATCCCAACGAGCTCTACGTGCGGCAGGAGTTTCGTCGCGAAGGTGTGAGCGAAGTGCTCGTCCTCGCAGCTCGCCTCGTTGACAAGTTCTGCCTTGCCACCGGCTTCCAACCTACCGGCGAGCCGCTGAGCTCATTTCCCGGCAGCGCACTCGCGCGCATCGAAACGCAGCACCCGTTCCTGCCGCGTCGCTCCATCATCTTGCCGGCTGACTACGTCACGATGGATACCGGCACCGGCGCCGTTCACACCGCGCCCGGTCATGGCGAAGACGACTACTCGTTAGGTCGTGAGCATAAGCTGGAGATCTTGTCGCCGGTCGACGATCACGGCAGGTTCACCGACGAGGTCGGTGTGCCCGCGCTGGTTGGCAAATACGTCTTCGATGCGAATAGCGACATCGTGCAGCTCCTCCGGGATCGAGGCGCATTGCTCTTCGCTGAAACCTACCAGCATAGCTATCCTTATTGCTGGCGTTCGAAGACGCCGATCATCTTTCGAGCGGTCGAGCAGTTCTTTATCCGGCTGGACGAGCTACGCGGCAAGGCGCTCGACGCGATCACGAAAGTGAAGTGGCTTCCTGCCTGGGGGGAGAACCGTATCGCCGGCACGGTCGAATCACGGCCCGATTGGGTCATCTCACGTCAACGCAGCTGGGGCGTTCCTCTGCCCGTCTTCTACTCCGCAGAAGGTGAGCCCATACTTAACGCGGAGTGGATTCGCAGGCTGGCTGACCTGGTCGGCAAGCGCGGCTCCAACGTTTGGTTCGAGCTAAGCGACGCAGACCTCGTCCGCGAGTTAGACTTACCAGCTGGGCTGACGAAGCGAAACGACACCATCGATGTCTGGATCGATAGCGGCGTCTCGCACAAGGCGGTCTGCGCTGCGCGACCGGAGCTACACGATCCGGCCGAGGTTTACATTGAGGCGACCGACCAGCATCGTGGTTGGTTTCAATCGTCTCTTATGACGAGCGTAGCGCTGCATGACCGCGCGCCCTACAAGACGTGCATCACCCATGGCTTCGTCGTCGACGTCGACGGGAAGAAGATCTCAAAATCCAGTAGCTACGAGAAGCCGATGGACGCGATGCACTTTGTAAAGAAGCACGGTGCCGACATTGTGCGGCTCTGGGTCAGCAGCGTTAACTACA
>JBJMGI010000003.1:0-11935 GCA_045807945.1 Terriglobales bacterium
AAGACCCTGGCGGAGGCCAAAGCCGCTGCTGACATGCAAGTGAAGGCCGCCCGAGCCGCTCTCGAGAAGGAAGTTGCCGAAGCGCGCACCGGCCTGCAGGGTCAGGCGGAATCGCTGGCCACAGTGATCGTGCGCACCGTTCTTAGGCCGGCAGGAAGCGCCATCCCCGCAGGCGGTGTGCAGTGAAAATCTTCCCCCGTTTGAGTCTCGCGCTCGTTCTCTGCTCGCTACCGCTGTTTTTACAAGCGAAACCGTCGATCCAGGCAGGGAAAACGGAATCCGCGCAAGCCGCGCCTAAGAGCAGCCCCGAAGCCAAGACTGCCGACGGCAAGCCGGGGCAGGCCCTGGCTGAACGATCGAATGAAGCGGCAGGTAAAGAAGAAAAGGGCGGAGACGAAGAAGAGAAGCTGAAGCACTCCGCTTCGGTCCGTTGGTTAGCAGAAAAAACCGGCCTGTCGACCGGGACAGCCTATTGGATCTTCGTCATCTTCAATTTTGCGGTGATTGCCGTCGTGATCGGCAAGTATCTGATCAAGTATCTGCCCGGAATGTTCCGCAGCCGCACTGCTTCGATCAAGCAGAGCATGGAACACGCGCGCAAAGCCAGTGACGACGCCAATCGCCGCCTGAGTGAAATCGAAAGCAAACTTTCGCGGCTCGATGTTGATATCGCCGGCATTCGTGCCGAAGCAGAAGCGGTGAACAAAGCTGAGGAAGCGCGACTGCAGACCTCCATCGAAGAGGACCGCAAGAAAATCGTGATGAGTTCGCAGCAGGAGATCGAAGCCGCTGCCGCACAGGCGCGCCGCGAGCTGAAGATCTACGCCGCCGACCTCGCCGTCTCGCTCGCCGAAAAGAAGATCAATGTGGACGAAGCCACCGACAAAGTGCTGGTACGCCAATTCGTCGCGCACATCAACGACACAAAGGACGGACGCTAGCCATGGCCGCAGTCACCGCTCGCTACGCCCGCGCCTTCGCTGATGTTGTCTTTGAGCAGAAGTTGGACGCGCAGAAGATCGAAGCTGAAGTCCGCGCCATGGAAGCCGCCATCAATGAGAGCCCGGCGTTGCGCCACACCTGGGACAATCCCGCGGTGCCCACGGCTTCGAAGTACAAGGTTTTGGACGCGATCATAGCTGTGATCGGCGGATCACGGGTGACGCGGAACTTTTTCGCGCTCCTGATCGAGCGTCGCCGCATCACGGCTCTCAAGCAGATCCGCGAACAGTTCGAGGCCGAGATCAACGAGCGGCTCGGCATCGCCGATGCCGATGTGACTTCCGTCCGCGCGCTGGGCGATGACGAGAAGCGTGCGCTGGAAGCGCAGGTGGCAAAAATCACCGGCAAGAAGATCCGCGCCACTTATTCGACCGACAAATCCGTACTCGGCGGCTCGGTGGTGAAGGTCGGCAGCACCGTTTATGACGGCTCGGTGCGCGGACAGTTAGAGAGATTGAAGCAGCAATTGATAGAGGCGTAGGAAATTATGGCTGGAATCAAAGCAGACGAAATCACAAAGATCCTTAAAGAGCAGATCGCCAACTTCGAATCCACGGTCACCACGGACGAGGTCGGCACCGTCATCAGCTTGGGCGACGGAATCGCGCGCGTCCACGGTCTCGACAAGGTAATGGCGGGCGAGCTGCTCGCGTTCCCGCACAACGTGGCCGGACTTGCCATGAACCTGGAAGAAGACCAGGTCGGCGCTGTGCTCATGGGCGAATACACCGAGATCAAAGAGGGCGACGAGGTCAAGCGCACCGGGCGAATCATGTCCGTGCCGGTTGGTGAAGCCATGATCGGCCGCGTGGTGAACTCGCTCGGTCAGCCTATCGACGACAAAGGTCCCATCAACACCAAGCAGTTCATCGCGCTGGAGCGTATTGCTCCGGGCGTTATCGACCGCCAGCCGGTGCGTGAGCCGATGGCAACCGGCATCAAAGCCATCGACTCGATGATCCCTGTAGGTCGCGGACAGCGCGAGCTGATCATTGGCGACCGCCAGACGGGCAAAACAGCCGTCGCGCTTGACACCATCATCAACTCCAAAGGCAAGAACCTGATCTGCATTTACAACGCCATCGGGCAAAAGCGTTCTTCGATCGCGCAGGTAGTCAAAGTTCTCGAAGACGCGGGCGCGATGGAGTACACAATCGTTGTCGCCGCTTCGGCTTCTGAGCCGGCGCCGATGCAGTACATCTCGCCTTACGCTGCGACTGCCATTGGTGAATATTTCCGCGACAACGGCAAGCACGCGCTGGTGATCTACGACGATCTTTCCAAGCACGCCGCTTCGTACCGTGAAATTTCGTTGCTGCTGCGCCGTCCGCCGGGACGCGAGGCGTACCCCGGAGACGTCTTCTATCTTCACTCGCGCTTGCTGGAGCGTTCGGCAAAAATGTCTGACAAGTTGGGCGGCGGTTCATTGACCGCGCTCCCCGTGATTGAAACGCAGGCAGGCGACGTCTCGGCATACATTCCGACGAACGTCATCTCCATCACCGACGGCCAGATCTACCTGGAGACCGACCTATTCAACTCCGGCATCCGTCCGGCGGTGAACGTAGGACTATCGGTAAGCCGCGTCGGCGGTTCGGCGCAAATCAAGGCCATGCGTCAGGTTGCTGGCTCGCTGAAACTTGAGCTGGCGCAATATCGCGAACTCGCGGCTTTCGCGCAGTTCGGCTCCGACCTCGACAAGGCCACGCAAGCGCAGCTGAATCGCGGCCAGCGGTTGGTCGAGATCCTGAAGCAGCCGCAGTTCCAGCCGCTCAACTTCGGCAAGCAGATCGCGATCATCTTTGCCGGAACGAACGGCTACATCGACGACCTTCCGATCGAGCAGGTCCGTGACTTCGAGAACGAACTCTACAAGTACATGGACGCGATCAATCCGAATCTCGCTAAGTCGATCGAGGAGAAGAAGACGCTCGACGACGCGCTGAAGGCTGATCTGAAGAAGACCCTGGACGACTTCAAGAAGACATTCGTGAGTTCGCGTCAGGCAGTGGCGGTAGGAGCATAGATTGGCGAATATTCTCGACATCCGGCGGCGCATCCGCAGCGTGAAGAACACGCGGCAGATCACCAAAGCCATGAAGATGGTCTCTGCGGCGAAGCTGCGCCGCGCGCAAGAGCGCGCGCTGGCGGCGCGTCCTTATGCCGGGATGTTGACGAACGTTTTGAAATCGCTGGTCTCCCGCGCTGAGATTTACGACCCGGTCACGGGCCAAGCGCGCAATCCGTTGCTCGTCCGGCGTGAAGAGAAAAACATCCTGTTGCTGATCGTCACCGGCGACAAAGGCCTCGCCGGCGCGTTCAACACGAACATCCTGAAGGCCGCCTCCCGTTTTCTGGTTGCGAAAAAGGGAGTGAACATCGACATCGAAACAGTCGGCCGCAAAGGCCGCGATTTCTTTCGCCGCCGTTACAAGGTTGCAAAGACTACGGAGCAAGGCAGAAGCGGACGCGCTGCTGAAGTAGAGATCGTCGGCGAGCACGTTGGTGTGATTTCGAAGCCCGACTTCACCACCGCGCGCGAGATCGCGGAAAGCATCATCGAGCGCTACACGCGGGAAGAAATCGATTCTGTCTACCTGGTCTACAACGAATTCAAGTCTGTGATCGCGCAACGTTTGATCGTGGACGAGATACTGCCCATCGAGCAGATCGGGGCGCAGGACATTCGCCAGTCTGAAGGCATGACGGAAGAGCAGCTCAAGCGCGCGATTGAGGCTTCGAAAGATGCCGGCGTGAAGCTGAAACCTGCGGACACGAAAGAAGCCGACGCGAAGGCGGCGACGTTCGCCACCTCGCAGGTTGACTACATCTACGAACAACCGGCGCATGAACTCTTTGCCGGACTGTTGCCGAAGTACGTGGCCATCCAGATATTCCGCGCCATGCTGGAATCGTGGGCTGCATTCAATGCGGCGCAGATGACGGCGATGGATTCGGCGACAAGCAACGCCTCCGACATGATCGACTCGCTCACGCTCGCGATGAATCGCGTGCGCCAGGCGAAGATCACCAAAGAAATCATCGAGATCGTAAGCGGCGCAGCCGCGCAGTAGAGACGAGAAACAAATTTATGAGCACAGGCAAAGTCATTCAAATCTCCGGACCCGCGGTCGACGTGCAGTTTCCCGAAGGGCATCTGCCGCCGATCTACAACGCTATTCGCGTCACCAGCGACGGCTTCAACGTTCCGCAGCCGATTAACGTTGTCCTCGAGGTGCAGCAGCACCTAGGGGAAGGTCGCGTGCGCACCGTTGCCATGCAGGCGACGGACGGCATGGTGCGCGGCATGAAGGCGGAAGACATGGGCGGGCCGATCTCGGTGCCTGTGGGCAAAGAGACCCTCGGGCGCGTGATCAACGTGATCGGCGAGCCGGTAGATAACCTCGGGCCGATCGGCGCGACTAAAAAGCTGCCGATCCATCGCCTTGCGCCTGCGTTCGACGAGCAGTCCACGCGTGCGGAGATGTTTGAGACCGGCATCAAGGTCATCGATCTCATCCAGCCCTTCTTGAAGGGCGGCAAGATCGGATTGTTCGGTGGCGCCGGCGTTGGCAAGACCGTCGTCATCATGGAATTGATCAACAACGTCGCCAAGAACCACGGTGGATATTCCGTGTTCGCCGGTGTCGGCGAGCGGACCCGCGAGGGAAACGATCTCTGGCTCGAAATGTCGGAGTCGGGCGTGATCAAACCGGGCGACTGGAAGAATTCCAAAGCCGCGCTTGTATACGGACAGATGACCGAGCCGCCAGGGGCGCGTCTGCGCGTCGCCTTGACCGGTCTGACTGTCGCCGAATACTTCCGCGATGAAGAAGGTTCCGACACGCTGCTCTTCGTTGATAACATCTTCCGCTTCACGCAAGCAGGCTCAGAAGTATCCGCGTTGCTTGGTCGTATGCCCAGCGCCGTGGGATATCAACCGAACCTCGCGACCGAAATGGGCGAGTTGCAAGAGCGCATCACTTCGACGAAGAAAGGCTCTGTCACTTCGGTGCAGGCGATTTACGTGCCCGCCGACGACTTGACCGATCCTGCTCCGGCAACAACGTTTGCGCACTTGGACGCCACGACGGTGCTGAACCGTGCGCTGACTGAGATTGGAATCTATCCGGCTGTCGATCCGCTGGCTTCGACGTCGCGCATTCTCGATCCGCACATCGTCGGCAAGGAGCATTACGACGTCGCGCAACGCGTGAAGCGCATCCTGCAACGCTACAAGGACCTGCAGGACATCATCGCCATCCTCGGCATCGACGAGCTTTCCGAAGACGACAAGCTCACCGTGGCGCGCGCCCGCAAGGTGCAGCGCTTCCTCTCGCAGCCGTTCCACGTGGCCGAGCAGTTCACCGGCTTCAAGGGAGCGTATGTGAAAGTTGCCGACACGGTGCGCGGCTTCGCCGAGATCGTTGATGGCAAGCATGACGACGTCCCCGAACAGGCCTTCTACATGAAGGGCGGCATCGAGGAAGTGCTGGAAGCGGCCGAGAAAATGAAGTCAGCGGCAGCCGCGTAAACCAATGGCGCAGTCGAATGTGGAATCGATCCAGGCTCTGTATCGCGCGTTTCTGAAGCGCGAGCTGATGACGATTTTGAGCCTAGTCGATCCCGGCATCGAGATCCGCCAGAGCGAGTTGCTGCCGTGGGGCGGAACGTACAAGGGCCTTGGCGGTTTAAAGGATTTTTTCGGCAAGCTGCTGGAGAATCTGGATTCGAAAGTCGAGTTCTCGCAGTGGATCGAAGCCGGCGATGCGGTGGTAGCTATCGGCCGCTCGCACGGCAAGGTGCTTGCGAACGGGAACGATTTCGAAATTGCCGTGGTGCACGTTTGGCATCTGCGCGACGGGAAAGCAGTCCGCTTTGAGCCGTACGTTGATGTCGCAACCATGCTGAAAGCGCTGGGGAAATAAGAACACATGGCAGATACCTTTCAACTCGAGATCGTGACGCCTGACAAGCAGGTGGTGAACGATGTTGCCGATGAGGCACAGATTCCTGCAAAGGGCGGCTATATCGGAATCCTTCCCGGGCACGCTCCGCTGATCAGCGAGCTGGGTGTTGGTGAGATCTCCTACCGCAAAGGTTCGGAGACGAAGCGTCTAGCAGTGGCTTGGGGCTTTGCGGAAGTATTGCCGACCAAAGTGACCATCCTGGCTGAAACGGCCGAGCGCGCCGAAGAGATCGATGTGACGCGAGCGCAGAAAGCCAAAGAGCAGGCCCAGCAGGTGCTGCAGGCGACCCCTGCCGGCAGCGACGACGACAAGCGCTCGCATGCTGAGGCTGCCCTGGAGCGCGCCAGCGCACGGTTGGAAGTCGCGGGAAAGAAGTAAGAGGTTTTCACATCTAACAAAACGGGCTGCCAAGTCGGCAGCCCGTTTCATTGTTAGCGAACGTTGGTTAGCGCTTGTAATAACCCTCGCGATAGCCCTGCTCAAAGCCCTGGCGGTACTCCGCCTTGTAGGCGTTTTTATCGCCGCCGGCTTGGCTGTAGTTATGGTCGGCCTTGCCGTAGGTGTCATCGTGTGAGGTGGGGCGATACGAATGCCCGCCTCGCTTGTCCTTCTGGCCCTCATTGAAGCCGTCCTGATAACCAGTGCGGTGGGCTACGCTGTCCTGTTGCTGATTGCGGTTCCAGCCGCCGTTGTTCTGGCCGTGGTGCCAATCGTGATTCCGGTCGTGATCGCCATCGTGATCTCTATCGTTGCGGCCCCAGCTCTGGTCGTTGCGGTAGGCGCGCTCGTAGCCTTCGTGGTAGCCCTCGCGGTAGCCCTTCTTGTATTGACCCTGTGGCCCCATGTTGCTGGAGTAGCCATCGGTATCGTTGATGCCGCGTTCACCACGGCGATTGTGCCCACGGTCAGCCCGACCTGCCTGTTCGCCTGCCTGGTAGCCACGGACGAATCCGTCGTGATGAGCATCACGCCGCCCTTCCTGGCCGCGGTTCCTGTCGTGATCATCGCGATCATGATCGTGGTCGTGATCCTGGGCGAGCGCAAATCCGCTCAAACCCACCGCTACTGCCAAAGTTAAGACAATTGCTTTGATACGCTTCATCATCCCTCCAAAAAGATACCGTGCGCACTACGCCCTAGGGCTGCATGCACATCTAGTTTTCCGGGTACTCTGAACTCAGATGCCGCTTCTCGCGCCACCCGCTGCTTTTGATAACCCTAAAATCCGGTAATAGTTTGCGCTAGCACCCAGCGAAACAAAACTTTACGAAAGGTCTGCGGCTTTAGTGCGGACCGCTTCCCACGTTCTTCCGAACAACTGTTTAGGTGATGGGGGGAGATTGTATCCCTTAGCTCTGAAAGTCGCTATTGTCATTGTCGAAGTTTTCCACAGGATGGGATCGGCAACTGGTAACTGGTCAGTGCTCTTTCCCGCTTGCCAATTCGCGCGTAAGCCCAGTAAAATCCGCAGAATCTTTCGATTCCCCCAGAGATATGTGGCTTGCCCGAGGGCTTGCCCCGAGATCAGTAACCACGTTCGGAACACATCGGCGACGGGATGAGCTTAAGCATCGAGGTGTCGGGCAAGAGCGACGTTGGCTGCGTCCGCACCAATAACGAAGACAATTTCGGGTACGACACCCAGCTCGGGATTTTCGTCGTTTGCGACGGGATGGGCGGGCAGGCTGCCGGCGAGGTGGCCAGCAAAATAGGTGTCGACACCGTGCTCGACTACTTCCGCCAGGCGGGGAAAGGGAAGTATCCCAGCCTCGGCGATCCCATTGAGGGATTCTCCGAGCGCGCGAACGCACTCGCCAGCGCTATCCGGAAAGCCAACTCCGAAGTCATCAAGGTAGCTTCCGAAGGAACCGGAAAAACCGGCATGGGCTCTACCATCGTCGCGGTCCTGGTGAAAGAAAATTTTCTTTCCGTAGCGCACGTAGGAGACAGCCGGATCTATTTGATCCGTGCCGGGAAGATACAGCAGCTCACGAATGACCATTCGCTCGTGATGGAGCAGGTGCGGCGTGGATTGATGACCATGGAAGAGGCGGAAGTCTCGCACATGCAGAACATCATCATCCGCGCGCTAGGGTCGGAGTCGACGGTGGAAGTCGATGTTGACGACATGGTCGCGCTGCCGAATGACATCCTATTGCTCGCCAGTGACGGACTCACCAAGCACGTGAAGGATCCGAAGATGCTGGAGCTGGTGAAATCAGCACCGACTCTCGATGCTGCAAACGACGCGCTGATCCAGGCGGCGAAGGAACATGGCGGCGACGACAACATCACTTGCGTCCTGATACGCGTCTCGGAGTTGCCGTGGTACAAGCGCTGGTTCGGTGGCGCGCGGCCGCAAAAGCGGCAAAACTCGATGTGACAGTGTTCTGTGGTAACCAGCGGAGGCAGCAGATTGTTGTGGACACTGCCCTTCAAAGCCGGATAAAGTACGACTGGAGCCTTTAAAATCAACCGTTTTCCCCTGCAAACACATGGCAAAGCTATATTTGCGTTTTGAAGGAAAAGAGCTGAAAGAGGTCACGGTGACCCAGAATGCCGTGATCACTATTGGTCGTTTGCCGGACAACGTTTTGCAGGTCGATAACCTGGCCGTCTCCGGTCACCACGCCAAGATCTATTGGGACGGCGAAAACTACACGCTGGAAGACAATGGCAGCCTGAACGGCACGTACGTCAACAATCAGCGCGTGAGCAAGCAGAAGCTGAAGAATGGCGACAACGTCCTCATCGGCAAGCACAGCGTCGAATTCAAGGACGAGTGGCACGAGGATCAGGCCGGCGGATATGCTCCCGCTGCGAAGGTTGGCCCTGCGGTGCCGCAGATGCAGTCCACCGTGGTGCTCGATACCAAAAAAGCAAAAGAAATGATGGCGCAGGCTCGCGCCGCCTCCGCGCCGACCGGCACCGCGCCAGAGATGAAATCGCCGAACGCAGACCCTCATTCGGGTGGAGCGCCTCCGGCTCCCAGGCCGGTACCACCGATCCCGGGCAAGGAACGCACCGGCATGCTTACCGTGATCGACGGCAAGACCGACGAGCCTAGCTACCTGCTCAGCAGCAAGATGAGCGTGATCGGCAAATCGGCGATGGCGTCTATCAAGCTGAAAGGATCATTCTTCAAGTCGCCGCCCGAAGTCGCCGCCATGGTGAGTAAACGCGAGAACAAGTACTACATCACCCAGCAGGACAAGCACGCTCACGTGAAGGTGAACGGGGACGATGCTTCCACCGGCCAGCACCAGCTCGAAGATGGAGACATCATCGAAGTTGCCGGTGTGAAGATGTCGTTCGCCTGGCACGAATAATCAACAAGTTTCCAACCAAAGGCGCGCGCGAGCGCGCCTTTTTTATTCGTCTGCTAGAATTTTTTGGTTCCGCAGCGCTGCACGGCGCTCCCTGTGTGAAAGGCCAATAATGAACATCAAGACCGTCGGCGTGATCGGCGCCGGCACTATGGGCAACGGCATCGCCCACATCTTTTCCAAAGGTGGATTCAACGTCATTTTGTGTGACGTGCAGCAGCCACTGCTGGATAAAGCCGTAGCGACCATTGGCAAGAACATGGAGCGCGAGGTCGCAAAGCAAAAGCTGAGCGCGGATGAAAGTGCCGCAGCCATCAAGCGCATCACCACGACCATCGAGCGCAATGCACTCGCCGCATGCGACTTCATCGTGGAAGCTGCAACAGAAAAGTTCGACATCAAGGCGCAGCTCTTCCGCGATCTCGACGCCATCTGCAAGCCAGAGGTCATTCTCGCTACGAACACTTCTTCTATTTCCATCACGAAGATAGCCGCGCTGACCAAGCGTCCGGAAAAAGTCATTGGCATGCACTTCTTCAATCCCGTGCCGGTGATGAAGCTTGTGGAAGTGATCCGCGGACTGGCGACTTCCGACGAAACCTACAAGGCAACCAAAGAACTCGCGGAGAAGCTGGAGAAGACCCCAGTCGAAGTGAACGACGCGCCCGGATTCGTCTCGAACCGCGTGCTCATGCCGCTACTCAATGAAGCGATGTATGCCGTGATGGAAGGCGTCGCCACGCCCGAAGCAGTGGACGAAGTATTCAAGCTCGGCATGGCGCATCCCATGGGCCCGCTCACGCTCGCAGACTTCATCGGCCTCGACGTCTGCCTCGACATCATGCGCGTGCTGCACGATGGACTTGGCGATCCGAAATATCGTCCATGCCCGCTGCTGATCAAGATGGTGGACGCGGGATGGAAGGGAAGAAAGAGTGGCAGAGGGTTCTACAAATACTGATGACCGAACTCAAATTCATCGCCGAACAACTGCATAAAGCCTTCGAAGGGGATCCGTGGCACGGCCCAGCGGTGCGGGACGTGCTCGACGGAGTCTCCGCTGAACAAGCTGCGGCGAAGCCGATTCCCGATGCGCACAGCATTTGGGAGCTGGCGCTGCACATTGCAGCGTGGGTGGAGCACTCGCGGCATGCGATTGACGGCCGGCCGTTGCCGTTACAACTCGACACGCCCGAGGATTGGCCGCGTATCTCCGGGACTGATGGCGAGGCGTGGAAGCAGACGCAAGCTAATGTCTTCAACTCGGCGAAACAGATGGTGAGAGCCATCGAGAAGTTCCCGCCGGAGCGCATCACCGATACTGTCCCTGGGCGCTCATACGATTTCCGCCAGCTGTTCCATGGCATCGTCGACCACTGCATCTATCACGCCGGACAGATCGCCGTGCTGAAGAAAATCAAAGTCAAATGAAAGCCGCAGAGGACGCTGAGGAAGTATTCAAAATTCAAAATCAAAATCCCAAATCGTCCTAAATCGGTCCAAGAACTTGCCCTAGTTATAAGTTAGTTACTCCCGCGACGCGCACATTCCGGCTATTCTCCTCGTATGTGCATGCGCATGACGGTGCTGGCGAGCGGATCCAAAGGCAATAGCACCATCGTTGCCAGCTCATCGACGCGCATCCTGGTGGACGCTGGCCTCTCCTGCCGCGAAACATTCAAGCGCATGAAAGCCGCCGGCGAAGATCCGTGCGCGTTGAATGCGATCGTTATATCGCACGAACATTCTGACCATATCAACGGCTTGCAGGTGTTGGCGAAGAAGCTCGGCATCCCGGTTTACATGACGGGGCCGACGCACAACGCCTGGTATCGCGTCGTGCGACACGAAGCCCGGCGGAAGGACGAAGAGCCACGCGATCTCGAAAAGCTCGAGTTCTTCGAAGCGGGCCGCAGCTTCCAGATCGGCGACGTAGCGATAACTCCGTTCACCATTCCTCACGATGCGGTCGATCCGGTCGGCTTCACCTTCGGCATCGACGGCCTGAAGATCGGGCTCGTTACCGACCTGGGCTACATGCCGGAAAGCGTGAAGCACCACCTACGCGGATGCGATGGTCTGATGATCGAATCGAACCACGATCTCGAGATGCTGCGCATCGGACCGTATCCGTGGTCGGTAAAGCAGCGCGTGCTTTCGCGTGTTGGGCACCTCTCGAACGCGGCATTGGCCGAGTTCTTCAGCGAAGGTTACGACGGTGCGGCGGCGTTTGTGATCCTGGCGCACCTTTCCGAGCAGAACAATCACCCCGAGATCGCGCGCATCGCCGCCGAGAATGCGCTCGGCATACAGCAGCGGGAACTGCTGCGTGAGCGGCGACTTTTGTTGGCGTCGCAGACCGAGCCACTCCCCGCAATCACGCTATAATCCAACCAAGCAACCTTCTCTGGATGTGATTGCGTACCATTTACGACATGAGCGCTCAGTGCACAGACCGTGTGGTCGGCGACATACTTTCCAGCTGGCGCTATGACATCTCTGGCCTTGCGCCCGAGATGAGGGTGGACTACGAGGCCCACTTGGCCGAGTGCACGCGCTGCCACACCCGGCAGCGAATCCATCGGGCAATCGACATCGGCTTGATCCTGATCGCGACCGCCTCCGCGGCGCTCTTCG
>JBJMGI010000004.1:0-42902 GCA_045807945.1 Terriglobales bacterium
TCAGCTTCAGCACGCGAGAAGATCCGCTCTGAACCGGCAGGTGGACGTGGTCGCAGAGGTTCAAGTTTGACTCGATCACTTCCACGATGTCGCGCGTGAAGTCGCGTGGATGCGATGTCGTAAAGCGCACCCGCTTCACTCCCGCAATCTCCCCGATGGCGTTCAACAGCTCAGCGAAAGACATTTTGGCCGAGGGGTCGTGATATGAGTTCACGTTCTGCCCTAAGAGTTGGACGTCGGTGTAGCCCATGCTGGCCATTTGGCGCGCTTCGCCCAGCACCGATTCCGAAGTCCGGCTGCGCTCTTTGCCGCGGGTGTAGGGGACTACGCAGTACGCGCAAAACTTGTCGCATCCTTCGATGATGGTGATGTACCCGCGATGCGGATTGCTGCGCGCGGTGAATTCGGTCTCGAACGGCTCATCAGTCTGGCGGTCATCGAGCCCGGTCACGCGCTTCCCTGCTTCGAGCTGCACCAGCATCTGCGGTAGATTGCGGTACGAAGCCGATCCGGCCACCAGCGAGACGTACGGGGCACGCTCAAAGATGTGTTCGCCTTCCTGCTGCGCCACACATCCCAGGACGCCAAACTTCTTTCCTTCGCCTTGCAGTTTCTTGTATTCGTTCAGCCGATGGAAGACCTTCTGCTCGGCTTTGTCGCGGATGGAGCACGTGTTGTACAGGATGAGTCCGGCCTGCTGCTCGTCAGCGACCTGGCGATAACCCTGCGAGACGAGCGTCCCGATGACCTTTTCGGAGTCATGGACGTTCATCTGGCACCCGAAGGTCTCGATGTAAAACGTTTTCTGTTGCTCGCCGGACATTGGCTCAAGTATAGCTCAATGTTCATGCGGCTTTTCTTCGCTCACCAGCCTAAGCTGAAACGATAAGGGAGCTTGCGCACCTCGGAGATGTTAGTGATCTCGAAATCCGCTCGCTCCAATTCGTCGGCGGGGTTTTGGGAAGCGAATTCACCCCGGCGCAGACGGACCGTGTGCATCCCCAGCGTCTTCGCCGCACGGATCTCGCTCATCGGCCGGTCTCCGACGACGAGTATCTCGTGCGGCGGAATAGCCGTCTCCGCTTGTATCTGTCGGAATGCGGATTCCTTGGTCATGCGCTTGGCGCGATCGGCGTAGTAGATTTTCTCTATCGCCGGCTCGCGATCGAGCCCGAGCGCCTTTACTTTCGCGTGCTGCGTCTCGACCTCCCCAAATGTTGTAATGAAGATGCGCACACCATTTTTCCGAAGAAAGTGCAGCAGCGGAGGCGTGCCGCGGAACAGCGTCAGCTTTCCTACGGGACACGCAAAATAGGCATCATGCGCGACCTTACTCACAGCTTCAGGATTCTCCGCACCAAATTGCCGGATGACTGCAGCATCGATGTGCCGCAGCATGGGATCCGTGTGGAAGGCGCGCAGCCGCGCGCGATAGACCTGCTCGACCGACCCCTTCAGCCCCGCAGCCACCATCACCTCGGCTGCATGGCGGTGCGCCGGACGCACGCGCTGGCCCAAGCAGTCGTACAGGGTGTCATCGAGGTCGAAGATGACGCAGCGGATCAGCGGGCGCTGATGCATCGCCGGCGATTGCCTTTTCTTCTTTTTAGCTGAATGATTGGACGGCTTGCTTTTCATCATCGAACAGTTCGAAGAGGTTCAGTAGTCCGACGATCTTCAGCGTCTGCAAGGCGAATTTGGATGGGTTGACCAGTTTGAGCGCGCCGCCTTGTTGCTTGGTTTGGGTGAGCGTGCGGACCAGCACTCCGATGCCGCTGGAGTCGATCATCGGGACTTCGCCCAGGTTGATCACCAGCTTGGTCTCGCCATCGTTCATCAGATCGAGGCAGGCTTGGCGAAGGCCATCTACAGGGTCGCCCAGCTTCAAGTCACCGCGAAGCTTGATCACGTGCACGCCATTCTCCGAGTTCTTCCGGACATCGATATCCAAGCCAAGCCTCCAGATGACGCTTCCTGCCGTACTTTACACCGAGTGCCGCGAATCGCCTACATGCGCCGAAGCCGCTATTTCTTTGACACCCACCCAGCCCTTTGCTACAGTTCGCGCTTAAATTAAAGGATAGTTCGGGACTTTGGCAAGAAGATTCCCCCGCCGCGCCTGTGGTTTGTCCAGAACGACATAGGAATCCAAGGAACCCTCATGGCGACTCAGAGACCTGCATTCGCTGTTCCGCTGACTGAGTTTGCTGCAGCGTTACTGGCCGAACGCGAAGTCATTCCGCGCGCCCGCATCACCGCACAACAAATCGCTGATCTCTTCCCCAAGTCGGGCGTGGTTGTATACACACTTGAAGAAGGCGTCGAAGGAAAGCAGTGGTCGCCCAAATCCACTTTGGAGATCAGCCTACAGGACCCATTCGTAGCCTATGAAGAAGGCACGTTGGGCGCAATGGCGGAGCAGAACGCAGCTGTCATCTTCTCCGGATCGGATCTAGCCCGCGAAGCCTACGCCCACCTGAACGTTCGAGCGACCGTCGCTTCGATCGCCACCGTGCCACTCAGCGTCAACGAGCAGCTCATCGGCGCAATTGAGATCGTGAGCTTCAAAGAAGCCATCACTGAAGAAGGGGTTGCAGCGCTCGCACAACTGACTGAGTACGCCTCCATCGGAATCGCGAGTGCGATCTCGTACGAGAACGAGCGAAACGCAAACTTCGAAGCCATCAGCCGCCTGACCCAGCTCTACGATTTTGAAAAAGTTGTCAATTCGCTTTTGGAGCTAGACCAGGTCATGGCACTGGTCGCTTCTAAAACCCAAGAGCTCATGAATGTGCAGGCGGTGAACCTCTGGATGCACCATGGAGACGAGCTTCTGCTGGTGCAGCGTCAGGGCCTGGACGAAACAGTAGAGGTGGGTGCCACACAAAAAGGTGAAGGCATCGCTTCTGAAGTAGCAAGGAAAGGCGAGCCGCTGCTGATCGATGATCCCGAAGATCAGCGCCTCAAAGCGCGCAACGCCAGTCTTACCGACCCGCGGCCTGAAGCCGGAGCGATCTATTCCCTCGTCGCCATGCCGCTACTCGAGCGTGAGAGCCAGGTCGGCGTCATCGAGCTGATCAACAAACTGGATTCCACCGTCTTCGACGAAGACGACCTCTTTTTCCTGAGCACGATAGCCGAAGCCGCGGCCGGAGCGCTGCACAATGCTAGCCTCCTCGAAGCTGAGCGCAAGGTCGAATATCTGGAAACGCTGGTGAAAGTGAGCCATGAGATCACCGGAACGCTGAACCTCGATCGCGTAGTTCAGACTGTGGTCAATCAGCCGCAGGCGGTGATCCCTTACGAACGTGCCGCCATCGCGCTCGAAAAACATGGAAAGCTTTCGCTCAAAGCGATCTCTGGCGTCGAACGTTTCGTGCCGGGAGAAGCCACTGTCTCTACCTTGCAAGACATTTTGGAATGGGTGGCGGGAACGAACGACGAGGTCTACATCACCCAGCGCGACGGAGAAATCAACACCAAACGCGAAGAGACACGGGCGAAGTTCAATAAATATTTTGCTTCTACCGGTATGCGGAGTTTCTATGCGCTGCCGCTGGTCGACGACCAGGGACGAGTCGGCATTTACTCGCTCGAGAGCAGCGATCCTGATTTCTTGAACGAAGCCCAGTTAGAGCTGATCAAGATCATCGCCGGGCAGGCGACGGTGGCCCTGCGCAATGCCGATATGTACAAGGAAGTTCCTTTCATCGGCATCCTCGAGCCGGTGCTGCGAAAGAAAAACCAATTTTTGCAGATGGAACGCGCCAAGCAGAAGACCTACGCCATTGGGGCGGCTGTGGGAGCATTGTTATTGGTGCTCATCCAAATCCCTATGCGCGTGGATGGCGCCGCGACCGTTGCCCCGGGGCGTGTCTCTCAGATCCAAGCAGAGGTGGAAGGCACGGTAAAGAAGGTCTATGTAAAAGAGGGCCAGCAGGTGAAAGCAGCAGAGGTGCTCGCCGATCTTGACGATTGGGACTACCGCGCTTCGCTTGCCGCTGCGGAAGCGAAACTCAACACCTCGAGCTCCGCCATGAATCAAGCTCTCGCTTCGAACAACGGGACCGAAGCGGGAGTGCAAAAGATCCAGACGGACTTCTGGCGAGCAGAAGTGGCACGTGCCCGTGAGCGGCTGGAAAGGACGCACCTGCGCGCGCCAATCTCCGGTGTAGTCTCGACGCCACACATCCAGAGCTTTGCTGGCAAGCACCTCGCCGTGGGGGATTCCTTCGCCGAGATTTCTGATACCTCGCAAGCCACGGTCGATGTTGCAGTAGACGAGACGGATGTCGCATTGCTGAATCATCCCAAGAAGCCGATGCCTGCCTCCGTCAAACTCGACGGCTTCCCTGCTAGCACTTTCAAAGGCACAGTTGACATCGTGAGTCCGAAGAGTGAGACGGCAGGAGATCACCGTGTCTACTTCGCGCGCGTCACGGTAGCCAATCCCGAAGGCGAAATGCGTCCCGGCATGCAGGGCCGCGCCAAGGTAAACACCGGCTGGCGTCCACTGGGATATGTGCTGCTACGAAGACCCGCGATGTGGATATGGTCGCTGCTGTGGAACTGGTTCGGGATCTAGGAAGGATTGAGTGATGAAGTCTCCATTAACCCACGTCGTACTCGGCCTGGCTTCTTTGGCCCTCGCGGGATGCAGCGACACCAAGACCACAGCAGCATCAGCGCCGGCGCCGGTCAGCGCTCCTGCGCCCGCGCCATCGGATCCGGGTGAGGAACTCGTGATCAGCGGCCCTATCGTCGTGGAGAACCAGGTAGACTTGGCGGCACAGCGCGACGGAGTGGTCGCGCGCATCGTGGCGGACACCGGAACTAAGGTGCATAAGGGCCAGCTGCTTGCGGAACTGGATGATCGCCAACTATCCGCCGAGCGGCAGGCGGCCGAAGCTAGAGCGAGATCCATCGCTGCCGACGTAAAGAACTGGGAAGCAGAGAGCAAAGTTCAGGAATCGGACTTGTCGCGCGCGGAAGCCATGATGAAAGCGGACCTCATCACCAAGCAGGAGCTTGACCATGTGCGGTACAAGCTGACTGCTTCGCAGTTCGAAGTGGAACGGGAAAAACAGAACCAGCAGAATGCAGAGGCTTCCATGCGCGCACTGCAATTAGAAGAAGAGAAGATGCGCATTGTCGCCCCGTTCGAGGGTGTGGTTGCTCGCCGCTACGTCCGCGCCGGACAAAAAGTTGCGAAAGACGACAAGCTCTTCTGGGTCACAGCCACGTCTCCGATGACAGTGAAGTTCGCCCTTCCGGAAAAATTTGCCGGGAAAGTACATTCGGGCGCGGAGCTGACCGTGACTTCAGAGACGTCCCCCAAAGAGAAGCACACTGCGCGGGTGACTATGGTCAGCCCGGTCGTTGACCCCTCCAGCGGCACTATCGAAGTAAGCGCGACGCTGCTGGGAGATGCCGGTGAGCTTCGTCCTGGCATGACCGCCAACATACATCTCGACAAGCGCTAGGCTGCACCATGAATCTGGCGGAAGCCCTCAACTCGGCGCTCCCTGAACTGCCTGTACATCAGGTGCGAAGCAAGCGCCCTCCCAAACTCGACCCAAAACTCATTGCGCAGGAGCAGATTGAAGGCGGCGTGCCCGTCGTCGTGGCACATATCCGGGGCACGACGGACCTGTATCGCTTCTCGCCGGAACAGTGGGAACTGATGCAGCTATTCGACGGCGTCCGCGACTACGGCGAAATATCGGAAGAGTTGCGGCGCAAAACGGGAATGGAGTTCGGGCCGGATGACGTGCGTGAGTTCGCCGCCAACATGGGCGAAAACTTCTGGTACAAGACGCCCCAAGAGCGCAACATCGCCCTTAGTCAAAAGCTCGCCGAGCACCGCCACCAGCACATCAAGAAGGAGTCCAAGTTCGGAGATGTCTCGCGGATACAGATCTCCTATTGGGACCCTGACGAGTACTTCAACAAGATCTACGGGACAACGAAGTTCCTCTATTCCCGCTGGTTCACTCTACTCACCCTAGCCCTCTTCGCCTTTATGTTCTGGGTGTTCTTCGACCGCTGGAGCGAGATCGGGAGCGACACGTTGAAGTACTACACCTTCAGCGATAAGTCAGCCGGAGATCTCGCCGAATTCTGGATGATTTTTTTCGTGCTCGCATTCTTCCACGAGTCGGCCCACGGCCTCACTTGCAAGCATTACGGCGGGCAAGTTCACCAAATGGGCTTACACCTGATCTGGCTCACTCCTGCTTTTTATGTCGATGTCACAGAAGCCTGGGTCTATGCAGGCCGGTGGCAGCGGATCGCTACGATCATCGCCGGCATCTGGATCGAAATGATCGTTTGCGCCTTCGGAACCGTCGTGTGGTGGGGAACGCCTCCCGGCACTTTCGCGCACGAATTCGCCTACAAGCTCATGCTGATCACCGGGGTCGCGGTAGTGCTGGTCAATATGAACCCGTTGATCAAGCTAGACGGCTACTACCTCTTCTCTGAGCTCCTCGGCATCGCCGACGTGAAGGAGAAATCAACCGCTTACGTGATGGATTGGGTCAAGAAAAACATCTTCCGCCTGCCGATCGAGGTCGAGTACGTACCCAAACGCCGCCGGTTCCTCTACATCCCGTACAGCATTCTCTCCGGCTTGTACAGCTATTCGCTTTTGATAGTGGTGGTGATCTTCCTTTATCACGTTCTGCAGAGATTCAGTCCCGATTGGGCCTTTATCCCAGCACTTTTGATCGCATACAAAATATTCAAAGCCCGCATACGCAGCTTGGTGAACTTTATGAAGATTCTGTACCTCGATAAGAAAGAAGCCATGCAGCAGATGCTGACTCCATTGCGTCTCGCGACTGCCGGGGCGTGCCTCCTAATTTTCCTGGTGGTCCCCTGGCGCCGAGTGGCCCTCGAGGGACGATTCATTCTGGGTCCCGCTGATCGTGCGGTAGTGCGAGCGCGAGTTCCCGGGTCGGTTAGTGCGATCTACGTCACGGAAGCGGAGCACGTCGCGGCAGGCCAGCCAGTAGCGAAGCTGCGCAACCTGTCTTTGGAGTCCGAAGCCGCGGAGGCAAATGCGAACGCGCGGGTGGCAGCGGCTCGCGCCACGACCGCGCAAATGACTTACGTCAGCTTCGGCTCCGCAGAACGCGATCGGCAGCAGGCTCAAAAACGCGCCGCGCTGCTGCAAGATGAAATTTCAGCTTTGGACCTACGCAGTCCGATTTCCGGGATCGTGACCACTCCCAAGCCCGGAAACACTCTGGGTTCGTACATGTCGCAAGGCGACGACGTTATCGAAGTGGCAGACACGTCTGCCATGGTCGCTCGGGTCTATGTGCCTGAATTCGATATCGGCGAGGTTCAGCAGGCATTCCAGTCCGAAAAGGGTGCGCCGGCAGTGATGCACTTCGATGGGCTCTTCAGCTCGCAGCCCGCCCTGGTTTCGGCTATCGCGCCCGCATCGACGGCGATGCCCTCCGGCGTTGCTCACGTACAGGACTACAAAGGCATCCCAGCCCCACACTTTTATGAGGTGACCGTCCGCACGGATAATCGTTCAGGTGATCTCCGCGAAGGGATGACAGGCACGGCCAAGATCTATATAGGACATCGCCCGTTGATCATAAGCGCCTATCTAACGGCGCGAGACTTTGTTCGCCGCAAGCTCTGGTAAGAAATAGAAAAGGGCTGCGGTCAACCGCAGCCCTTGACTGTTTCTTCTCTGAGAGCTAGACGATGCTCTTGCCGAGGACCGTGCTCTTGCCAAGCATCGTGCTCTTGCCAAGCATCGTGCTCTTGCCGAGCATCGTGCTTTTGCCCAGCATCGTGCTCTTCCCGAGCATCGTGCTCTTGCCGAGGACCGTGCTCTTGCCCAGTGGCGAATTCTTCCCGGCTACGATGCCTTTGCCCAGGACCGTGCTCTTGCCGAGGGGCGAATTCTTTCCGGCTACGATGTTCTTTCCCAGGACCGTGCTCTTGCCCAGTGGCGAGTTCTTTCCGGCTACGATGTTCTTTCCCAGGACCGTACTTTTGCCCAGCGGCGAGTTCTTTCCGGCTACGATGTTCTTGCCCAACTGGATCCGTTTACCGAGGTGGGTTGCTTTGCCCAGCGAAATAGGCCGGCTCAGCGGGACGCCTTTGGTTGCGACGATGGCTTTCTTTGCCGCCGTTCTGCTATTGATCAGTGATTTCTTTTCGATTGTCATTTCTGCTCTCCTGAATTTGATTTTGAATCTGATCTCTTTGCGGCTGGTCTAACCTTGCCCGCTGCGACTTACATAATTGCAAGATTGAGGCCAAACTGACGGCCACCTGGCCTATCAGAGCAACGCGAAGTAAACAAGGCACTTAGCGGGCAAACCCTACGCGGCACCGCAGGGGCCTCACTGGCGCGCACGCTTAGATTTTAAAAATTCATCCCCACTGGATGAAAAATCAATCGTTTTTGAATCCATGCTTGCGGCAGAGATAATGGATACGCTGGCGATCGATATTTAGGAGCTCCGCTGCCGCAGCTTTCTTTCCACCTGTGCGGTTGAGCGCAGCGCGGAGATAGGCTGCCTCGATGCGCTCCATCTCCTCGTCAAAGTCGATGCCATCCTCCGGGATCAGCAGTGCCTCCTGCTTGGTCGCGCTGCTGTAGAGGAGCTGTTGCGGCAAGTGCTTGGCCGCGATTGCCGAACCTTCAGTCATCAGCACCAATCGCTGGATCAAGTTCTCCAACTCGCGGACATTTCCCTGCCACTGGTTCTCCTCCAGGATCTCCATAGCTTCCGGTTCGATCCTCTTTAGCGGCAGACGGTTCGCGGCACAATAAATACGCAGAAAATGTTCCACCAGCAGCGCGATGTCGCCATCGCGCTCGCGCAATGGCGGAAGGAAGATGGGGATCACGTTCACCCGGTAATAGAGGTCCTCGCGGAACTTCCCTTCCCGAACCATCTCTTCCAGATCGTCGTTGGTGGCGGTGATCAGACGGAAGTCGATCTTCTTGGAAGCCTTGCTGCCCAGCCTTTGCACCGTGTGCTCTTCGAGGACGCGGAGCAGTTTGCTTTGCAGCGGAAGATCGAGCGTGGCGATCTCGTCGAGGAAGAGCGTCCCGTTATGCGCCTGCTCGATATGGCCCGCGCGGGCCGCAACGGCCCCGGTGAAGGCACCCTTCTCGTGCCCGAACAACTCGGCTTCGATCAGGTTGTCTGGCAGCGCGGCGCAGTTCACGCTGATGAATGGCTGCTCGGCGCGGGAGCTCATGGCAACAATGGCCCGTGCCACCAGCTCCTTGCCGGTGCCGCTCTCGCCCCGGATCAGGACCGTCGTCGGACTATCCGCAACGCGCATGATCGCGTCGTAGACGCGCCGCATGGGCTCGCTGCCGCCGATCAGATCACAAAAGGAATACTTGCTGACTAGCTGCTCTCGTAGCCTGCGGCTCTCGATTTCAATGCCGCGTTTGTCCAGCGCGCGCTCCAGCACGATCTGCAGCTCGCGGAAGTCGACCGGGGCGACAAAGAATTCATCAGCACCTAAATCGCCGGCTCTTACCTTTATTGTGCGGTTCTTCGAGCGCGTGAGCGCGACCAGAACGAAATCTTCATTGATGCGTCGCAGCTCACCTAATACGTCGAGGCCGTCGTTAGTAGTTTCGGAAACTGTGTCTATGTCGAGAATTATGGCGTCAAGCGGCACCTGCGAAAGCAGTGGAAGTATCTGGTCGGCGGAATTGAGGAAAGTAGTATGGAACGCCTCCGCCAGGAACTGCTGCACGTCGGGCAGCACGGCCTCTTCTTTGGTGACGATAGCCACACGACGTGCGTCGCTGGCGGTGGCAGTGGCGGCTCGCATAGTGTGCCCTGAAAATCGGGCGGCTGATTATAGGCCACTTTTTCACTTTCTCGGCTAAAAATTCAACTTGAGGGGTTCTGGAAGCGAACGCCAATTAGAATCACCAATCGCCACTTTTATGACCAAGACCAGCGCCTCCGGGCACGACACTAAACACGTCCGCATCGCCAAAAACCACTGCTTTGCCTGCGGCCCGGACAATGCCGATGGCATGCACCTGAAATTCCGCTTCGACGAACGGGCCGGCCGCGCCTGGTGCCGCTTCCGCCTGCCGCTGCGCTTCCAGGGCCCTCCTGGGCACGCCCACGGGGGCATCATCGCCACTATTTTGGACGAAGCCATGGGCAAGGTGAACAAGCTGCGCTCGGTTATTGCCGTCACCAAGACCATGGACGTGGAATATTTGAAGCTGGTGCCGCTGCGCAAGAGTCTGATAGTAGAAGGGCGCGAGCGCTCCGTCCGCGGACGCAAGCACGTGAACGTCGCGCAGATCCTGAACGACAAAGGCGAGGTCTTGGCGCGCAGTCGCGGGTTATTCATTGCCATAGACCCGGCCAGGATGTTCGCCAAGCATCTTCGTCCCGGCGAGCGCACCGGCCCCGTCGCGAACGCCGACGGCGTACAGAAGAAGCGGCGCAAAGTAGTAAAATAGAAGGTTCCAGAGCATCTTCCAGAAGCTTCAGGACAGAAACGAGTCACCATGGCCACGAACAACGGATCATCGAACGGCGCCGGCAGCCTGCGGCTGAAGACCGGCTTGGCAGAGATGCTGAAGGGCGGCGTCATTATGGACGTCACCGATGCAAGCCAGGCAGAGATCGCCGAACGTTCCGGCGCGTGCGCCGTCATGGCCCTCGAGCGCGTCCCCGCGCAGATCCGCGCCGAAGGTGGCGTGGCCCGCATGGCTTCTCCCAAGAAGATCCGGGAGATCATGGAAGCGGTTTCGATTCCCGTTATGGCTAAGTGCCGCATCGGCCATTTTGCGGAAGCGCAGATCTTGCAGGAACTCGGCGTCGATTACATCGACGAGTCCGAAGTTCTCACGCCTGCTGACGAAGCCCATCACGTAGACAAGCACGCGTTCACCGTTCCGTTCGTTTGCGGCGCGCGCAATCTCGGCGAGGCGCTGCGTCGCATCGCGGAAGGCGCCGCCATGATCCGCACCAAAGGCGAAGCCGGCACCGGCGACGTCGTCCACGCAGTTAAACACTTGCGCGCGATCGTGCAGGAGATGAAAGGGCTGACTGTCCTCAGCGAAAACGAACTCTACGCGCGCGCTAAGGATTTGCAGGCGCCACTCGAGATCGTGCGCATGGTCGCGAAGACGGGCAATCTCCCCGTCCCGAATTTCTCTGCGGGTGGGATCGCAACTCCGGCAGACGCTTCGCTCGTCCGCCAGCTTGGCGCAGAAGCGGTCTTCGTTGGCTCCGGAATCTTTATGGAGAGCTCCAGCGAATTCGCGAAGCCCGAGATTGCGGAAGCTCGCGCTCGCGCGATCGTGAAAGCGACCACACATTTCGACGACCCGAAGGTGCTGCTCGAAGTGAGCGCGGACCTGGTCGGCGCAATGAAAGGCCTTGCTGTCGGAGCGATCGCTGAAGCCGACATGTTGCAAAAGCGCGGCTGGTAATACTCCAGAGTTCCCCATGGACATCGGCGTTCTCGCATTGCAGGGCGACTTCGACGCGCACCGGCGCATGCTGGAGCGCCTTGGCGCCACCGTCCGCCTGGTCCGCAAACCTGAAGAACTCGATTCTGTGGACGCGCTCGTTATCCCCGGCGGCGAATCATCAACCTTCCTGAAATTCCTTGAGCAGGGCGGCTTCCTCGAAAAGCTGCGTGAGTTCGTGCGTACCAAACCTGCTTTTGGAACCTGCGCCGGCGCGATCCTGCTCGCGAAAGAGGTGTCGAATCCTTCGCAGGAAGGCTTGGGCGCGCTCGACATCCGCGTGCGCCGCAACGCCTACGGACGCCAGCTCGAGAGCGCCATCCACCAGGGCTCGACTTCCCTCGGGAAAGATCCGCTCGAGATGGTTTTTATCCGCGCACCTAAGATCGAGCGAGTCGGCGCAGGTGTCGAAGTACTCGCGCGCGAAGGCGACGACCCTGTCCTGGTGCGTCAGGGCAAGATCATGGCGGCGACTTTCCATCCTGAACTCTCCGACGACACCCGCGTGCACAGCGAATTCCTGAAGCTCGTGAATGGGAAGAAATAGGAGCACATGGCCAGAGCGCTCGCCATCGTGCTCGCACTCCTGACCGGAATCACGATTTTTCTTTTTGCGGCACGAATCTGGTGGATGCCGCCAGTCTCGTCAGTTGCCGGCCTCTCCATTGATCGCGAATTCGTCGCTGCGCTTCTGGTCCTTGGAATCGTCTTCCTGGCCGCTCAACTTGCTCTTGCCATTTTTATCTGGAAGTTCCGCACCGGCTCTCGGGTCGAGCACTCAACCGGAAATCGTGGTGCGGAGATCGCGTGGACCCTAATCACCGCCGCGGTCTTCATTACTCTCGCACTCTCCGCCGAACACACCTGGGCGGAATTGCGCCGCCCTCCACTTCCGACGAACAGCGACGTGGAAGTTGAGGTTACGGGCACGCAGTTCGTCTGGTACTTCCGCTACCCCGGGCCCGACGGTAAGTTCGGCCGCACCAATACGAAAGATATCGACCCAACTCTCGGAAGCGCCGCCGCACTCGGCGTTGACCGTATGGATCCCGACGGGAAAGATGATTTCGTAAGTAGCGCGCTAGTCGTCCCGGTGGGCCGCGAGGTGCGCCTACGCTTACGCGCGCAGGACGTGATCCACAGCTTCTTCGTTCCTGAGCTCAGGTTGAAGCAGGACGCGGTACCCGGGTTGAATGTGGAGGCGCACTTCCGCGCCACCCGCACCGGAGAGTATGAGATCGTCTGCGCCGAGCTTTGCGGACTGGGACATTACCGTATGCGCGGAGCTTTGAAAGTAGTGGCCGCGGCCGAATATTCAGCTTGGCTGGCGCAACACCAGGGAGCCGCGCGATGAGCAACGCTCCGCGCACCGATAGCGGCACCTCGCTGGGAATCGTTGGGCGTATCTTCAGTTGCGATCACAAGGTGATCGGTAAGCAGTACTTCTTTCTGTCGCTCGCGGCTGCCCTGGTCGGCGTTGCCCTTTCCGCGTTGATGCGCCTCCACCTCGTCTGGCCGCATGCGGCGCTTCCCTTCTTCGGCGCCATAAAGCCTGAGCAGTATCTCGCCATGCTGACCATGCATGGAACGCTGATGATCTTCTTCGTTCTGACCACAGCTCCGCAGGGCGCTTTCGGAAATTATTTTCTTCCACTGCAGATCGGCGCGAGAGATATGGCCTTCCCGCGCCTGAACATGCTGTCGTTCTGGATCACGCTCGCAGCATTTCTTGTTTTGCTGTCCGCGTTTTTCGTAAGCGGCGGCCCACCGATATCTGGTTGGACGCACTACCCTCCCTTGAGCGCCGTGTCGAGTGCGGGGCCGGGGCAAGGTACAGGAATGGACCTGTGGATCTTCAGCATCGGTTTGTTCTGTCTCGCGTCCGTGCTGGGATCGATCAATTTCATCGTCACCGTGCTCGATCGGCGCGCGCCCGGCATGACGATGATGCGTCTACCGCTAACCGTTTGGTCGTGGTTCATCACCGCCATACTTTCGCTGCTCGCGTTCACCGTTCTGCACGCCGCCATCCTGCTTCTGTTTTGCGATCGTCACGCCGGTACGAGTTTCTTTATTCCGTCGGGCGTCGTCGTAAACGGAAGTCCGCTCGCGCACGCGGGCGGCTCGCCGCTGCTGTGGCAGCATCTGTTCTGGTTCTTCGGACACCCTGAGGTTTACATTGCGATTCTGCCCGGGATGGGCCTGACCTCACACCTGCTCTCCACGTTTTCGCGCAAGCCGGTCTTCGGATACCGCGCCATGGTCTACGCGATGATCGCTATCGGCGCGCTCGGATTCGTGGTCTGGGGACACCATATGTTCGTTAGCGGAATGAATCCCTTCGCAGCGTTCGCCTTCAGCATTATGACCATGGTGATCGGCGTCCCCTCCGCCATCAAGACTTTCAACTGGCTCGGCACGATGTGGCGCGGCTCGCTCCGTCTGACCGTTCCCATGATGTTCGCTATCGGCTTCGTCTCCATATTTGTGACCGGGGGATTGTCCGGGCCGATCCTGGCGCAGCCGGCACTCGATATGTATCTGCACGACACTTATTTCGTGGTCGCGCACTTCCATCTCATCATGGGCGTAGCAGCCGTGATCGCCATCTTCGCCGGGACGTACTTCTGGTTTCCGCGGATGTTCGGGCGCGAGATGAACATCCGACTCGGTTATGCGCATTTCTGGTTCACCTTCATCGGCGCGTACGCGATCTTTCTTCCCATGCACTTCCTCGGCATGGCAGGGCATCCGCGGCGCTACTCGCAGTTGACCGACGTCCATTACCTGCAAGCTCTGTTGCCATTGCAGCGGTTCATTTCCCTCGCCGCTTTCATCACGATCGCTGGACAAATCCTATTTCTCGTCAATCTGTTCTGGAGCATGCATCGCGGGAAAGTAGCCGAAACGAACCCGTGGCGATCTACTACTTGCGAATGGAGTACCCTTGAAGAGCCCGGCGAGATCGTCCGCGGGCCTTACGAGTTCAACGTGCCCGGCGCGAGTGCCGAATTCCTGATGCAGTGCAACGAGCCGGAAGCATCTTAATCACCATGGCGTTTTTGCGTTCTGACGAGATTGAAGCTCCCAGCCGTATCGACCACGGCGGGACCGGCACCCCACATTACGGAGGCGGCGACGGGGACGGGGACGCCGGCGAACCCTATCCAGACCACTATCAGAATCTGCGCCGCTATCGCCTGTTCGTCTTCCTCATCTTTATTGGAGTGCTCATCTTCTTTACTGCGCTGAGCAGCGCGTACATCATCCGGCGCGGCGGCGGCCACACCGATTGGCAGACCGGCGCCTATATCCGCGATTGGCAGCCCCTGAAGCTGCCGCCGATTCTCTGGATAAACACACTGCTGCTGGTGCTGAGCAGTTGCACCCTCGAGGTAGCCCGCAGGAACCTGATCCGGCTGGCCGCGATAGCGCCGGCAGTAGCAGTCCCCGGCGTAAAACGGGAGCGGAAACGCAGCGCGCCATGGCTTGCCATCACCCTGGTTCTTGGATTCGGGTTCCTTGCGGGACAATATTTTGCGTGGGAGCAGTTGCAGAGCTCTGGTGTGTTCATTGCCAGTAACCCGAGTAGTTCCTTCTTCTACATCTTGACTGGCGCACACGCGGCCCATCTCACTGGCGGGATTATCGCGCTACTGTATGCGGCGGGATTAGCATTCTTCTCGACGAAGCTGGAGCGCGAGGTGGTGGTGGTAGACGTGACCGGCTGGTACTGGCACTTCATGGGGCTGCTCTGGATATACATTTATCTGCTGCTCAGGTTCGCGCAATGAAGCTGCTTCAACTTTGGATCGTTGCCATCGCGTTGCTCATATTGCCCCGCCACGCCCTTGGGCAAGGCTGCTCAATGTGCAAGACGAGCTCGGAAGCGGCCGCCGCGGAGCAGCAAAGATCGTTGAACCACGGCATCCTGATCCTGGCGCTTCCCTCTGTCGTGATCTTCGCAGGACTCTCGATATTCGCCTTCCGCTACCGCTCGCGCGAGTCTGCCAGCGCCTCGAAGCCTACTCAGGCCGAAAACACCGATTTGTTATAATCGTAAGCGGACCTTTGAACGGCGCGCGCCGGCGTTTTCGCTAACCAGCGCTGTGGTCGAACGATCCCTGCGGAAGTGGTGGAATTGGCAGACACACCATCTTGAGGGGGTGGCGCCGAAAGGCATGCGGGTTCAAGTCCCGCCTTCCGCACCATTAAAGTTCCGGGTATGAAGGGTGAGCCGATGGCGCGAGCTGTCGCGCTCGCGCCGAAAGCGAGGGCGTAGTAGCGGAGCTGCGAAGCCCTAGAAAAAACGCCATGCGGGTTCAAGTCCCGCCTTCCGCACCATTAATTTCAAGGACATTCATGTTCACTTTAGTTTTGGTCATCCACATCCTGGTTTCGCTGTTCCTGATCCTGGTCGTTCTGGTCCAGAGCGGTAAAGGCGGAGACCTTTCCATGTTCACCTCCGGCGGCAGCCAAACAGCTTTCGGCCCTGCGGCCGGTGCGACGCTCTTCACTAAGCTGACCACGTGGTCGGCGATCATCTTCATGATCACCTCGATCACTCTTTCGATCCACTCTTCGCGCAACAGCTCCGGGTCGTCGATCCTTTCCGGCCAGGGCAGCAGCAACTCTCAGCCCGCGAAGAAGTAAGCACAACTTTATTTAAAGACCTCCCGCGGGAGGTCTTTTTCTTGTTCCTTATAGAATCGTTCACATGATCCACGAGATTTTTCCCGTCGGCCCGTTGCAGTGCAACTGCTCCGTGATCGGCGATGAGACCACGCGCGAAGCTATCGTCATCGATCCCGGCGACGACATTGACGCCGTGGTCGCCGCGTTGGCGAAGCACAATCTCACGGTCAAGCAGATCGTCATCACGCATGCGCACATCGATCACGTTGGCGGTGCTATGAAGTTAAAGAAGCTGACTGGAGCGCCCGTCCTGCTGAATGAAAATGACACCGCACTGCTGAAAACGCTCGATCTGCAGGCCGCTTGGGTGGGGATGAAGTCTCCCGGTCCGGTGACGATCGACTCCAGCCTGCCCAATGGACACGTGATCTCGGTGGGAGCACTCAAGGGAAACGTGATGCATACACCCGGACACACCGAAGGAAGCGTTTCCCTCTACTTCCCTGCCGAACAGAAGCTCATTGCAGGCGATACTTTGTTCGCCGGCAGCATAGGTCGTACCGATTTGCCGGGTGGTGATTTCGACACCATCATGCGCTCGCTTCACCGCGAGGTGCTTGCGTTGCCCGATGAGACGCTAGTGGTCCCGGGCCATGGCGAGCTGACGACCATTGGCGACGAGCGCGCAACCAATCCCTACCTGCAAAAATAATAAAGGGGAGCTGTTGAGCTCCCCTTTGCCTGCAACAGCTTTTTGTCTAGCTGGTCTCCTGGAATTTCTTCACGATCTTCGGTGAGACGAACTTTTCCGGCGGCGTGAACCCGGAAACTTTCTTTGCGTTGCGGAAGTTGTCCTCCGCCTGCACCAGCAGTTTGTGGTCGTTCTGCTGCTGGCCGCCAAGGATGTAGCGCGTCAGCTTGCTGGCGCCCAGATAGAAGTTCGCAAGGCCAGCCTTTGAGCCTGCGCCGTCCAAGTAATCGCGGATGTGCGTCTCGGCGCTCTCGAAATCCTGGCGGTAGAACTCGTTGATGCCCTTCGCCAGCATGAAGTCAGCTTCGGAGCCGGCGACAATGGTTTTGTTGCTGGCTTCGGCTTCTTTCTTCATATCAGCGATCCCATTGCGCGCCTGTGCATTGCCGGAATCAGCCGAAAGAACCTTCTGATAGAGACCGATCGCTTTCGAGAGGTCACCCTTCTTGCGGGCGCCTTCCGCATCACGCAACGTGGCGTTCACATCCACCTTGGGACGGCTCTCAACCACGGCGGCACTCACCGGACGGCTGACCGGCGGCGGATTGTTGTTCGTGACTAGCGGCGGGTTGTTCTTCGCGACCACCCCAGGCGTGCTTGACGATTGAGCAAGCTGGTTCATCTGGCTGATGCGGCCGCGCGGATCGTTCGGTCCGTCTGGCTTCACCGAAGCAGCTTCGCTGTACGCGCTCGCCGCACCTTTATAATTCTTTGCGTCGGCAAGTCTGTCCCCTTCTGCGTAGGCCTGCTCATAATTCTTGATCTTCTGCAGGTAGGTTTGCGCATCTGCCTGATGCTTTCCGCTGATGCCGCTGAAATCCGCCTTCGCGGAGCTGAAATCATTGCGCTGGTAAGCAGCCACACCCTGGTCGAACTTCGCTGCCATCGCGCTTTCGTTCGATGCACTCGCGGCGGCTGCGCGGGCCTGCGGGATCCTCGCCAGATACCCTTGTGCGTCGGCCAGGTGGGACCCCGTCTTAATGTTCTTGAACTTCTGTTCGGCAGTATCGAAGTCGCCAGAGTTGAATGCCTTCACACCATCCGTGAAGCGGTCATCGTTCTTTCGATTCTCTCTCGCGACTTCCTGTGCCATGATGTTGCAGTTCTGCTGTGCGTCTTTGTCGCTGGAGTCCATCTGCGCAGCAGCGCAATATAAACGCGCTGCTTCTTGCACATTCCCGTTCCCGGCAGCAGCCTGCGCCTGCTTGATCAAATCTTCTTTCTTCCCGGCGAAGGCAGGAATGGCGGCCAATATCAGGGCGAAGGTGAAAAGTTTTCTATTCATGTCAGTTCGACCCCATGATCTGCTTTTCGACGTCGATTGGCTCAAAGACCGACCGCACCGAACCGGGAGCATCATCGGAAGCAGTTACCTTCTCCGTCTTCTCGGTGCCATCACGGCCCGTGAGTACTACTTCGTAGTCACCGGGCGGCACGCCAATACGTGCCGGCGTGACTTCATTCGGCGCCAGCTTCACCTTGCCATCAGCCGAGGTGATGGACTTCACCGTCGCGAATGGGATCGCGTTGATCTCGATAAAGGTCGTGGTGGGCGGAACGGCGGTCATCTTCTTGTATCCGAAGAATCCGCCGACAACGGCGATGAGCACGACGGCTATCGCAAGCGGTACAACTGGAGATTTCTTGGGAGTAGGCGGCACAACCGCCACGGGCCGGTGGGCTACCGGTGCGTGATGGGCCTTTGCCGGTGCAGCGGCTGCTGCGCCTGCTGCGGCGACCCGCATGGAAGAAGACGAATAATCCGCGGAGCCTGAAACAATAGTGGCGTTCGCGTCCTGCGAGCCGGCCACGATCGTTTTGCTCAGGTCCATCTCCTTCTGCTGACGCTGCGTCCCCGCGCTGGCGTCTTTCTTCGCCGTCTCGTATTGCTTTTGAAGCTCCGGAGGAGCGCTGGAGACGAGAGGCATCACCGCTTCCAGACTGGCAAGGGCAGCGGAATATTGTCGTGCAAGCAGGTACGCGCGGGCATCGCGGAGCGCCTTATCCACGGCCGACTTGGCCATGGTGGTCTTCTTGGTTTCAAAGTTCGCGAAGGCGCTCTTGACCTCGGGCGTTTCGCCGTAAGTCTTTTTGCAGGCCTCCATGATCTTGAGCGCGCCGTTGAAATCGTTCTTTTCCAGCGCCGCTCGCGCTTTATCGAGGGCGCCACTAACACCTTTCGCCTGGTCCTGTTCGGTGCGCGCCTTCTCAAGAAGAGCACTGAATGTAGTAGCGCGAGAGAATTGCTTGGCTTGTCCTTCCAGGAAAGTGACCGCCTCGTCGATCTTGCGCTGCTCGAGGAGCTTTTCTCCCTTGCTGACGACGCCTTCCACGCGCTTGTTGTATTCCTCTAGCGCGCGGCGGGCTTCCGCCAGCACAACTTTCAACTCTTCGTCGGGAGTCTGCTTAAGAGTGCTCTCGAGTACAGAGACGGCCTGCTCGTACTCATGGTCGGTCATCAGCCGCTGCGCTTCTTCGGCGGCAGCGTCCAACTTCTTGCGCTTGGAGATGCTGGCAGCTTCGTCTTTCGCGAACTGCAGCAGATCCTGGATCTCGGCGGAGCCTTCGATCTCGGTCTGCGCGATCTCCAGCACTTTGACGGCTGCGGCATAGTCTTTCTTGCCGATGGCCTCTTTCGCTTTCTGGATGTAGCCGTCTTTGAGCTGCTCGGCCTTCTCACTCTCGGCAGCTTCGCGCACCATGTTGATGAACGACTTCAACTTGGTATCGCCCGGCACCTTGATTGCGGCCTTCTGCAGCACCTCGAGAGCTTCGGCGGCCTTACCGGCGTCGAGCAGCTTGCGCGCGGCGGCCATCTGCTCTTCGGCAAATTTCTTCTTCTCGCTGGATTCCTTTTGTCTGTCAGCGAGTGCTTTCAACTTCAGTAATCCCGGATCGTTGGCAAACTTCTTCAGCGCTTCGTCAGCCCTGGCGCTCGCGGCTTTTGCGTCGTCTCTCGCCAGTGCCTCTTCTATCTCGCCCGTGAATCTTTCGAGTTCCTTGCGCTTGGTTTCCTGCTCGCGGCCGGAGGAAGCGAGGTTGAGAAGTGACATCACCTCAGGGCTGGAAGCGTCGAGCGCCTCCGCTTTCTTCAGGACGTCGAACGCGGCGGTGAATTTGCGGGAAGAGATGTCTCTACGCGCTTCGTCGATGAAGCTCTGCAATTCCTTTTGTTTCGACTTCTCCGAGAACTCTTTCGCGAGCGTCGCGTGCATCGTGCGCGCCTTCGTGTTGTCAGGGTCCGCAGCCAGCGCCTCTTCGAGCGCTTTGACTGCGAGGTCCAGGTCACCGTTCTGCTGCGCGTTCTCTGCCCGGCGGATCGCGCCTTCGACCTTGTCTTTCTTCGCCTTCGCCGCGGCGACGATCTCGCGAAGATTGACCAGCTCGGGATTCGTTTTATCGAGCGTGAGCGCCTGCTCCGCGTACGCGAGCGCGTCTTCGTACATCTTCTGCGACATCGCTTCTTCGGCGTGCGAACGCAGTTGCTTGATCTGCTCGCCGCGCTGCTGGCGCTGCATGCGCTGCTGCACTTCCATCATGAGCTCTTTGGCGACGGAGTGCTGCGTGTCTACCTTTAGTACGATCTGCAGGATTTCTTTCGCTTTCGGCAGGTCAGACTTATCTACCGCGGCTTTCGCGCGGCTGACGTAGTCAGAGACCATCGTCTTCTTGATCTGCTCCTGCACGCGTCCGAGCTCGAAGGCGAAATCTTCCGCAGTCGCGTAGCGCTCTTCGCGGTCTTTCGCCAGCGCCTTCTTGATCACGTCTTCAAGGTCGGGCGGATAGTTGTCGAGGTAATTCTTCAGCGGCGGTGGCGGCTCGTGGATGATCTTGAGCAGAGTCGATGCCGTGTCCTTACCGTCGAACGGCAGCACCCCAGTGAGCAGCTCGTAGAGCATCACACCGGCGGAGAAGATGTCGGTACGCCCGTCCACCACTTGAGCATTGATCTGCTCGGGCGACATATACGTGATGGTTCCTACCACCTGCCCGGTGCGGGTAAGCGAGTTGTCGCCGACGCGCGCGATGCCGAAGTCCACGATCTTGCAATCGCCGTTCTTCAGGACCATCAGGTTTGCGGGCTTGATGTCTCGGTGAACGATGCCGCGCTGGTGAGCGTAGTTCAATCCCGTGCAGCACTGGATGATAAAGCCGAGCTTCTCCACCATCGAAAGCTCGCGCTTGCCGGCGATCATCTTGTCGAGCGGTTCGCCTTCCAGGTACTCCATTACCAGATAGGGATTCCCATCCTGATCGCCCAGGTCGTAAACGATCACGATGTTGGGGTGCTGCAACATGCCCGTCGATTGGGCTTCCCGGTAAAAGCGCTTGAGCAGATCGGGGTTCTCGGCGAAGCCACCGGTCATCATCTTGATGGCGACCAAACGGCCGATGCGGCTGTCCGTCGCCTTGTAGACGATGCCCATGCCGCCTTTGCCTAGTACTTCGACGACATCGTATTTCCCGATCTTCGTGAGCGTGTTCTGAGCCATGTGTTATTGAACCCTTAAACCGTGACCTTTAAAAGCTGACCACCCGCAAGCACCATTGCTCCTTGCGGCACCGGAGCCAGCCCGCGGACTCTGATGAACGTCCCGTTTCTGCTCCCCATGTCTTCCAGAAAGTAACTGTCGCCGCGCTGATAAACCTTGGCATGCGAGCGGCTCATAAACCCGTCTTCGGGGAAGATGTAGGTTCCCTTGTTGCGTCCCCAGGTGATCTCGGCCTCAAGCAGCGGGAATTTCACATCATCGTCCTTGCCTTCGGGCGTCAGCTTGACGAACTGAGCCACTGGCTCGGCCAGCATCTCGGACATGTCGAGCACAGTCGTTCCCGTACTCGCCGCCGCGGCCAACGCGTCAGCTTTCTCGCGGAACTTCATGACTTCTTTTCCCATCATAATCACGTCGCCGTCTTGCAAGGTGTAGGTCGAAATCAGCCGGACGTATACGCCGCGGCCATCGCTCAAATCTTCCACGAACAGCTGGGAGCCTTCCGCGTAAAAACGTGCGTGCAAAGGAGCCAACTGCGAGTCACCGGCGAACTGCATATCTCCCTGGCTTTTGCCGATCGTCAGCTTGTTGCTCTTCAGCGCGTGCTCGCCGCCAATGCTGCCATCCTTGCGGATGTGTTGCAGCTTGAAACTTGGAAAGACTTGCGCCGCCTTCGCGCTCTGCACCGTAGTGTGCGCAACCACCGGCTTCTTGGGCCCGCCCTCGCGCCATACCACTTCATAGAGATCGCGATCGCCTTCTTTTCCCTTCAGCGCAAAACGTCCGATCCCCGAGATCTTAAGTCCAGCGTTCTTCACCTGGTCGTAGAGCGAGTCGGAGATCACGATCTGCTCCGGCTGTGCCGCGCTCTCAACCCGCGAGGCCACGTTCACCACGTCGCCAAAAACGTCGTTAGATTTCACGATCCCCGAGCCGTAGTTCAAGCCGATACGGATGAAGACGTGATCCTGCTCCGGCCGTGGAGCGTTGAATTTGATCAACTGCTTCTGCATCTCCATCGCCGCAATGCAGGATTCCTTCGGATCATCGAAGGTCGCCATGATGGCATCACCGATAAACTTGATCACGCGCCCGGTATGCGCTTCCACGATCTTCTGCAACGCGTCGTTGCACTGGTGCACCATCATGAGCCCGGCAACGTCGCCATATTTCTCGAAATATGCGGTCGAACCCTTGATATCCGTGAACATCACAATGACAGTTCGCCGGAATTTCTCCAGTTCAGCCAAAAGCTCATTCTGGCCTTTGGACGACTGCATGATTTGTGTGACGCTATTCGGGTTCGAAGACATGTCCGCTCGGGTGCCCTGAAAATGCTATTCAATTGCCCTGGGGTGAACGACGCACAACTCACGCAAGGGCGCCGTTTCGGCCGTCCCGACGTGCCTCAGCGCTCAGCCTGGGGGTGCCAAAGCGCACTTCGAGGTGTGAGCTAACTTACCACGGAAATCATTGGATTAGAAGCAGTTTTCCTGCTGGAGCGGAGAGTACGCAGCGGACGAAACAGGTATAAAACCAGAACTTAGCCTGCATTCCACGAAATCTCTTCACATTCCCCGCAGCAATTTTCGGACGCTTGCGGCGAAATCCTCTAGAGGCGTGATCAGGCTGACTATTAAGTAACCTTCTTGTGGAAAATCGTAAAAATGGCCGGGATGGACGACAACATCGTGCTCTTCGAGCAGCCGCAGAGCTAAATCCTCATCGGATTGCACTGCGGGAACTCGCAAGACTGCGTACCAGCCGCCCTGGATGGCTAGCCGTTGGCAGCTTTTCTGCCCAGCCAATTGCTGATCGAGCTCCGCCAGATTTTGCGCGATGCGCTCGCCCAGTTGATCACGTAGGCGGACGCCGATTTTTAGCAAGTCAGGAAGGGCGTGCTGTATGGGCGCATTCACAGAGAGATATGTATCGGCTATCACCTCTAAACGCTCCATAGCGCGCTCCCGACTTTCCGCCGGTCCGCTCGCAACTAGCCATGCGAGCTTGAGCTGCGGTAAAGCCGTAATCTTCGAAAGTCCGCTGAGCGTGAATGTGAGAGCCAGTTGCTGCTCGCGCGCAAAGCTTTCGACCGTGGTGCCCGGATGCGCAAAATCCAGAAACACTTCGTCTGCGATGAGAGCCAGTTCCTTTTTTCCGCAAAGCTTCAGCAACGCGAGCCGCTCGCTCTCACTGACGAACGAACCTGTCGGATTGTTCGGATGCACCACCAGCACTGCCCGCGTGCGTGCGCTAACCGCCGACTCTAGCGCGTGCACATCGATGTGCCAACCATGGTCGTAGAAGAGCGGGTACGACGCGAGCTTCACGTCCTGTATTCCCGCCAGCAGATCGAACAAGGGATAACTGGGCAACGCTATCAGGACTTCGTCGCCCGGATCACAAAGCAATCGAAAGAGGAACGAGTAGGCCTCGCTCGTGCTAGTGGTCAGGATGATCTGTTCAGGTGAGACGTTCGCCCCGCGATCGGCGTAGTAGCCGGCCACAGCTTCGCGCGCTGAAAGCAGCCCGCGCGGATCGGGCTCATAAACTAGAGCCTCCGGCCGGCTGAGCGCTTTCAGGATGCCGGCCCGGTCGTACTCGAGGCCGACTTCTGTAGGATTCGACGCAGTGAGGTCAGTTAGCTTCTTGCCCGCCCGCTTGGCCTCTTCCAGCGCCGCACTGAAGCGATTCGGATTTAGGTTCCACTCCGTGCGGCGGGCAAACATGGGAGTGCCACTCTACCGGAGGCTAACCGCGGCGAGCAAACTACCTGACCTGGATAACGCTCTCGTTGCTTCCAACTTCCTTCGCTCTGGCAACAACCGCACGCGCCATCTCATAGAGTGCACGTGCGTGCGGAGCGTCTTCTCCAGCGAGCGCTAAAGGCTGCCCGGCATCTCCGGCGCGGCGAAGCTCAGGGTCGAGTTCGATCTGCGCCAATAGCGGAAGGTCGTAATGCCTCGCGGTGCGGCTGCCGCCTTCTTTCGAGAAAATGTCAATCTCGTGATGGCAATGCGGACAAGTGAAGTGGCTCATGTTCTCGACTAAGCCGAGGATATCCACCTTCAATTGCTTGAACATCTCGATTGCTTTGCGCGCGTCCTGCAGCGCAACGTCGGACGGCGTCGAGACAACGACTGCTCCGCTTACAGGGACGGTCTGGATCAGCGATATCGCAACATCTCCCGTACCTGGCGGCAGGTCGATGATCAGGTAATCGAGTTCGCCCCACACCACCTGCTGTAGGAATTGCCGGATGATGGAGTGCAGCATGGGGCCGCGCCAAATCACCGGCTTGTCACCTGGATTCAGCAGCCCGACGGAAATCATCTTGATGCCGTACTGTTGGACCGGCTGAATGCGGTTCCCTTCGAGCGCCTGCGGTTGCGCGTCGAGCGCACCGAGCATCAGCGGGACGTTGGGGCCGTAAATGTCTCCGTCGAGCAGTCCGACTTTGTGGCCCATTTTGGAGAGCGCGACCGCGAGATTCACCGCGACGGTGGTCTTCCCCACTCCCCCCTTCCCCGAGCCGATAGCAATAATGTTCTGGATTCCGGGCAGCGGTTGAGGCGCCGGCGGGATCCCATGCGAATGTCCGTGAGCCAAAATGTTTCCCTCGTCTACGATTATATTCACTGCGGCGCATCTGCCGCCGCCCGCCCGTACGTGCCCTTCCGATAACTAGGGCTCAGAGCGAATCCACATATAATCAGCCGCATGCCAGCCAGAGTCTCTGCGTGCCTACTTGCATTTCTGCTGCTTGCGCCTTTTGCTATAGGCCAAGACGAAGGCAGCGGGGACACTCTGGTCGTCTTGCCGTTCGAGAACCGCGCTCAGGCTCCCGGGCTCGAATGGATCGGCGAAGCTTTTCCCGAAGTCCTGAGCGAGCGGCTTGCATCACCCTCCATGTTCGCAGTGCCGCGCCAAAGCCGTGAGTACGCGTTCGAGCGCGTCGGGGTCCCTTCGAACGCGAAGCTCTCGCGCGCCACCTTGTATCGAATCGCCGAACAGATGGACGTGGACCAGGTCGTGCTGGGCTGGTTCGCATACGACGGCACGAACTTCTCCGCCCACTCGCAGCTCTTGAACATGCGGAGCTTGCGCCTCTCGTCCGAGATGGTCGAAAGCGGGCCGCTCCCGAAGATCATTGAAGTGATGACGGCGCTCGCGTGGGACCTGCAGCGCCTCTCGGCTCCCGCGCTCACAACGTCGCGTAACGATTTCATCGCAAGCTGGCCACCTATCCGGCTCGACGCGTTTGAGAACTATGTGCGTGGCGTAACGGCTTCGAGCAAACAGGAAAAGATTGCGCGATTGCGCGAAGCGGTTCGGTTGAATCCGGCCTATGCGCAGGCACTCCTGCAGTTGGGGAAAGCGCAGTATGAATCGCGCGATTACGCCGGCGCAACCAAGACTCTGGGCGCCGTAAACCGTTCCGATCCGGCAGCGCTGGAAGCGAATTTCTACCTCGGCCTTGCTTCGTTCTACGCAAACGATCTGGACACCGCGGAAAACGCCTTCACCTACGTCGGCTCGTTGCTGCCACTGGCTGAGATCATCAACGATCGTGGAGTGGTGGTTGCGCGCCGCGCCAAGCGCAGCGCGACAGAGTACTTTCAACGGGCGGTTCAGGGCGATCCGAAAGATGCCGACCTGCATTTCAATCTCGGGTTGTCTTTGCTTCGCTCCGGTGACTCAGGGAATGCGGCCAAACATTTGAAAGAAGGGCTGGTGCTGCAAAGCTCCGACCAGGAAGCGAAGTCGCTGCTCGAGATCGCTTCCGCCCCTTCTGTTCCGCCCGATACTCACCTCCCGCTCGAGCGGCTCAAGACAAATTACGACGAAGCTTCGTTCCGACAGCTCGAGTGGCAGATCCGCCGTGCTAATGAAGATCGCCTCGCGCACGCGGCCCCCGAAGAGCATGCCCGCTTCCATTGTGAGCGCGGTGGACAGATGTTGAGCCAAGGCTTCGTGCTCGAGGCTGAGAAGGAATTTCGAGAGGCCATCGAGCACGATCCCGCGCTGCCGGAGGCGCACACAGGGCTCGCACAGACTCTCGAGACCCGCTCCGCGACCATCCCCGCCGCAAGCATTGTGGAAGCCGCCCGCAGCGAGGCGAATACGTCTATTCGCCTGAAACCGAATGCAGAAGCGTATCTTGTTCTTGCGCGGCTCGATTTGCGAGAGAATAAGCCTGAGAACGCGTCGGAATGGGTGGCGAAGGCATTGGAGCTCGATCCCAAGAATGCTTCTGCTCTCGCTGTGCAACGCATGGTGGTAACGCGCATGCAACCGGCGCAATGAGGAAGGTCGATGAAAACCGCACTCGTTTCTGTACTTTTATTCCTGCTTTGCGGATTTTCCGCCGCTGCCGACGTCTACAAGATCGATATCGATGACACCATCCAGCCGGTCAGCGAAGATTACATCGCCCGCGCTATAGATACCGCCGCGAGCAAGAATGCCGACGCGGTCATTATCGAGCTTAAAACCCCCGGTGGCCTCTACGATTCCACTCGCTCCATAGTCAACAAGATCCTGAATTCGAAAGTGCCGGTGATCGTTTACGTGCGACCGGGCGGCTGGGCAGCTTCTGCCGGCTTCTTCATTTTGCAATCTGCCGACATCGCTGCCATGGCTCCGGGCACGAACACTGGCGCCGCGCACCCGGTGATTCCGGGCTACACGATGGACGACGTGATGAAGCAGAAGATCGAGAATGATTCCGCAGCCTTCATCCGCTCTTACGTTTCGAAACGTGGACGGAACGTGGACGCGGCCGAGAACGCAGTGCGCAAGTCTCTCTCCTTCACCGACGACGAAGCCCTCAAGCAAAACATCGTCGACGTGATTGCGAAGGATGATGCCGACCTGCTGAAGCAGATTGACGGACGCACCATCACGCGCTTCGACGGCAGCAAAGTAACCCTTCACACGGCGAACGATCACATCGTGCTGCTCGACATGTCACTGAAGCAGCGGGTTATGTCATCGTTGCTCGACCCGAACTTTGCCTACATCCTTTTTGCTATCGGGATGATGGCGCTTTACGCCGAGTTCAATCACCCCGGCGCGGTTGTCCCCGGAGTGATTGGCGGCATCTGCATACTGCTGGCGCTCTTCGCCATGCACTGGTTGCCCATTCGCTACTCGGCCGCGGCTCTCATCCTGCTGGCATTCATATTCTTTGCACTCGAAGCAAAGTTCCAAACCCACGGAGCGCTCGGCATCGGCGGCATTGTCTGCATGATCATCGGAGCGATGCTGCTGGTGGATGGGCCCATTCCCGAGATGCGCATCAACTGGAAGACGGCGGTCGGGGTCGCACTCCCCTTCGGCTTGATAACCGTATTTCTGACCACCATCGCCATGCGCGCCCGCGCTGCTAAGGTCGTGACCGGCGAACAAGGGATGATCGGTATGATCGGAGTCGCGCGATCGCCGCTGACTCCGCAGGGCAAAGTCTTCGTGAACGGCGAGATATGGAACGCCGTCGCGCTTGCTCCGGTACAAAGCGGAGAGCCGGTTCGCGTGCGCTCAGTTCACGGGCTCACAGTCGAAGTTGAGCCAGAGACACAGCACTCTTAAACCTGCGCGAGTAGGCGCGACTTCACCTTTCATATACAATCGCGCAGATTTCCCGACACATTTGAGGAGGCGGTATGGGCGGCGGCTTGGGGCTTTTTGCAGCAATCATAATTGGCATTTATCTCATCAGCTCCATCACAATCCTGCGCGAGTACGAGCGTGCCGTGATCTTCCGCATGGGGCGCATGCTTGCGCAGCCGAAAGGACCGGGGCTCATCCTCGTCTTCCGGCCGTTCGATACTATGGCGCGCGTCACACTGCAGCAGGAAGCCCTCGAGGTTCCACCGCAGGACATCATCACCCGCGACAACGTCACCTTGAAGGTGAACGCCGTAATCACCCTGCGCGTGGTAGACGCGAACCGCGCCGTGGTCCAGGTGTCGAACTACCGGTATCAGACTTCCCTATTCGCGCAAACCAGTTTGCGCTCCGTCCTGGGCGAAGTCGAACTCGACGAGCTGCTCGCGCACCGCGACAAGCTCAACGTGCGTCTACAGACCATTCTCGACGAACGTACCGAACCCTGGGGAGTGAAAGTGGTCAGCGTGGAAGTGAAACAGGTCGATCTGCCGGAATCAATGCTGCGCGCGATGGCCAAGCAGGCGGAGGCAGAACGCGAAAAGCGCGCCAAGATCATCCACGCGGAAGGTGAATTCAGCGCGGCGCAACGCTTGGCGGAAGCGGCGCACGTGCTTGCGACCGAACCCACCACCATGCAGCTGCGGTACTTGCAGACCTTAACCGAGATCGGTGTGGAGAAGAACACAACCATTGTCTTCCCGCTTCCGATTGATCTCGTCTCAGGCTTCGCCAAGATGATCGAGAGATCTAACGCCAAATAGCGGCCGTCAGACCCCGATAACGTTCACCAATTCCTTCACCGCATCGGCGCTCTTGTTGAGCGCCGTTTGCTCTTCTTGGGTCAGCTTGATCTGGATGATCTCTTCCAATCCCTTCGCGCCGAGCTTGCACGGCACTCCGACGAAGAGACCCTTGATCCCGTATTCCCCCTCGAGATAAGCAGCGCACGGCATGATCTTCTTTTTATCTTTCAGGATCGCTTCCGTCATCTCCGTTGCTGCCGCCGAAGGGGCATAGTACGCCGAGCCAGTCTTCAAATACTTCACGATTTCCGCTCCGCCGTTTGCGGTGCGCTCGACGATTGCCTTCAGGCGATCGGGGGCGATCAGCTCCGTGATCGGGATTCCAGCCACCGTCGAATAACGCGGCAGCGGGACCATCGTGTCGCCGTGTCCTCCGAGAACGAAAGCGGTCACGTTCTCCACGCTGACGTTCAGCTCCATCGCGATGAACGTGCGGAAACGGGCTGAGTCCAGCACGCCTGCCATGCCGATCACGCGATTGCGATTGAACTTGCTGATCTTGTATGCGGCCTGCGCCATAGCGTCCAGCGGATTCGAGACCACGATGATGATGCAGTTTGGCGACGCGGCCACCACTTTTCCAACCACGTCCTGCATGATCTTGTAGTTGGTGTTAAGGAGGTCGTCGCGGCTCATCCCGGGCTTGCGCGGAATGCCGGCGGTGATGATCACGATGTCAGAATTCGCCGTGTCGGCGTAATCGTTCGTCCCGATGATGCTGGCGTCGCGCTTCTCGATGGGCATGGCCTCGAGCAGGTCGAGGCCTTTGCCCTGCGGCACGCCTTCCACGATGTCGACCAGCACCACGTCTGCCAGCTCTTTGCTGGCGATCCAGTGCGCGGCGGTCGCGCCCACGTTTCCAGAACCTACGATCGAGACTTTCTTACGCATAACTTCTCCTCAAGTAGAACTTTAAGAATGATGTTGTAAGGGCCTATGCTGCCGAGAACTTCGCCTGGTCCATATTGCTGACAATAGCGGCGCCGAATTCGCTCGTCTTCACCTTCTTGGCGCCTTCCATCTGCCGCGCGAAGTCGTAGGTCACGATCTTCTGCGCGATGGTCCGCTCGAGCGCGTTTTCGATGAGTCGCGCAGCCTCGCTCCATCCCATGAAGTCGAGCATCATCACCCCAGAGAGGATCACCGAGCCCGGGTTGACCATGTCGCGGTCAGCATACTTCGGCGCCGTACCGTGCGTGGCTTCGAAGACGGCATGCTGGTCGCTCACGTTACCGCCGGGCGCGATCCCGAGACCGCCGACCTGGGCCGCGCAAGCGTCAGAGATGTAATCGCCGTTCAGGTTCGGAGTCGCCAGCACGCTGTATTCCTCCGGACGGATGATGACCTGCTGAAAGATGGAATCAGCGATGCGATCGTTGATCAGGATTTTGTTCTTCCACTTCCCATCGCCGTGCGTCTTCCACAGCGTTTCGATGGCGAAGCGCACTTCTTTGTAGACGCCGTCTTTATGCTCCCACGGAGTGGTCGCAAGCCCGGGCTCGATCATTGCTGCGTTCTCTTCCACGGTGATCTTCGGGTTGTCGTCTTTGTTGCCGAGGATCCAACTCTCGCGCTCGGTCACGATGTGCTCGCGAAACTGCTCCTTCGCGACCTCGTATCCCCAGTCGCGGAACGCGCCCTCGGTGTACTTCATGATGTTGCCCTTGTGCACGAGGGTCACCACTTTAAGTTTCTTCTCGATCGCGTTCTTGATCGCCATTGCCACCAGCCGCTTGCTGCCAAAAATGGAGATAGGCTTGATGCCGATGCCGGAGTCTTCGCGAATGGCTTTGTTCTTGGCCTTCAGGAATTCATTGTTCAGAAAATCGATGACCTTCTTGGCGTCTGCGCTTCCCTGCTTCCACTCGATCCCCGCGTAAACGTCTTCCGTGTTCTCTCGGAAGATGACAACGTTCAACTTTTCGGGATACTTCACCGGCGAAGGGACGCCGTGATAATGCCGCACCGGGCGCACACACGCGTACAGGTCGAGCTTCTGCCGCAGCGCGACGTTCAGTGAACGAATCCCGCCGCCGATGGGCGTCGTCAGAGGTCCTTTGATCGCGATGCGCAGGTCACGGATCGCGTCCACCGATTCTTCTGGGAGCCAGTCCTTAAACTGATTGAAAGCTTTTTCTCCGGCGAAGATCTCATACCAGGCAATGTGACGCTTGCCGCCGTAAGCCTTCTCCACTGCCGAGTCGAACACCAGCTTCGAGGCGCGCCAGATGTCGCGTCCGGTGCCGTCACCTTCGATAAAAGGAATGATCGGGTTTGCGGGAACTTCAAAGCGCCCGATCTTGAATTCGATGGCCTGGCCGTTCGAGGGTAGGGGGATTCCGTTGTATGAGGACCGCATTCTTGACCTTATATGGATTAGACGCCGAAGCGCCTCGCCCGGCGTGGCTCTGGCGCCATGTGCAAACTATTCAATGTGCCAAACTATTTAAGGTATCAGGTATTCGAACCGGAGTGCAATCAGCCGAGCACGCGTAGAAAGACTTCCCTCACCTGCTCGCCGACGCGCATCAACTCTGCTTCCAGGCCGCCTTCGAAGCTGCGCCGCATCATTTTCGCGGTGAGCCTCTCCACAATGTGCCTGCCCTGCTCGGTCCCCGGCAGAGACTTGCGCGAACGCCCGAGATGCAGCCGCACTGAGTGCTCTGTGACGCGCAGCAGCTCCGCGGAATATTCCAGCGTTGCGCAATCAGCATCGTCGAGCAGACCGGCAGCCGCAAGCCGATAGAGCCGATCGCGGATGTTCATAGCGCTCGACTCCCACTCTTGCTGCACCGCCACGGCGCCGGCAAGGAAATCGATGTCGTAATAACCGCCGCGGCCAGTCTTAAAATTGCCTTTGTCCCCGTCGCTCTTCTCCAGCTTGTCGCGCATCTCGCGGACAGCGGCTGGAAACGAGGGGTCTTTGGCGAAGCGGCGCGTCAGCAGCGCACCGGCGCCTTGTGCCTGTCGGGCCGTGTCTTCGTTCCCGGCAACGTGGCGCAGCTTGTGAAAGCCGAGCGCCTCCCAGGCTTGCGCCTCGTCCGCAAAATATCGTTCCAGCATCGCCGGCGTTGTGACCAGCTCGCCTTCCGCCCCATGCGGACGCAGCCGCGTGTCCACGGAGAAAACCGTTCCCTCCCGCGTGTACGCGGTCAATATCTCGATGATCTGCTCCGCTGCGGCTGTCGCGCGCTTTACGTCCGTCTTCTCTGAACGCACAAACAATAGATCCACGTCTGAAGCGAGATCGAATTCGTAAGTCGCGAGGCGCCCAAGCGCGAGGATGGCGAGTCCTTCAGGCGGTTTGGCGATCACCGTGGCGGCATGGATCGCCGTCTCCGCCGAGCCGCTCATGTCGAAAAGTGAGAGATAGACATTCCGTCCACTCATCACATCGAGCACCGCACTGCGAAAGCTGGTTTGGCGAAAGTGGCGACGAAGCACCGCAAGGCTCTCCGTGTAGCTCTCGTCGGAGTGCTTCAGGAAATCGATAATCGGGTCGCTCGTCGCCACGAACGCGGGGTTGATCGTCTTCGGGAAGAGCCCCTGCTCTTGGGGGGCTCCCGCCGCTGTCCCGACCTCATCCAAAGCGGCCACCTCCTCCGGATAGCGCACAAGAATGTCAGTCAGGTGATCGCTCAACTCGAATACACGCAACGCCGACTCGACAGCATGGGGCGAACGCAGCGCAGCGGCATAACGCTCTGAACTGGTGAACGCTGCGGAGAGGAAGCGGTTCAGGTTGCGGCGGGTACGAGCACTCAGGTCGCGACGTGATGCGATCTCGTGCAGCTCGGGTGAATCTTCCGCCAGTCTTTGCAGCACGTGCTCATTCGAGACTTCCCGTCCCGGCTCCGGCGGACGAAGCTGAAATTCGCCCGGCCCGGCCTCTTCCTGCGCGTGCGTCTCCTCAGAATGGATAACCCGCTGGTAGATTCGTTGCACCGCCGACATCCTCTTCTGCAGTTCGGCAGGAAGATTCCCATTGTCCAGTCGCAGCGCCCGCGCTATCACCGTCCGCTCGACTTCATCTTCCGGGACGCGATGCGTTTGTTGCCCGCGGCGCAGCTGCAGATAGTGCTCCACGCGCCGGAAGAACTCGTACGCGCTGCTGAGGTCATGAAAGTCTTTGCCACTCAGGTGGCGCTTGTCATGCAGCTTTTGTAACGAGAACATTGTCCCACCGGAGCGTAGCCACTTCTCCGTTCCGCCATACACGCGCTGCAAACACTGCACCAGGAACTCGATATCGCGGATTCCGCCTCGATCGAGCTTCACGTCAATCCCATTCGCATGGACAAGAGCACTCTTCCTCCGTGCCCCGATCTTCTCCAGCGACTTGAACGCCGTCTCTATCGCGGCAAAGTTCACGTGCGGGCTGTAGACCCGCGGCTGCACGCCACGAATAAACTCACGAGCAAGCGCTTGGTCTCCTGCCGAATGCCGTACCTTCAATAGCGCCTGCAGCTCCCAATCGTGCGCAACTTCTGCGTAGTACCGCAGTGCCGACTTCAGAGACACCGCCGGCTCACCCTCCCGCCCTTGCGGACGCAGCCGCAGGTCAATGCGAAAAACTGCGCCTTCGTTCGTCGGCCGGGATAAGGTTTCAGTTGTTGCCTGCGCCAAGCGGATGAAGTACTCGCGATTCGATATTGCCGCATCCGCGGGCCCCTCGCCATCCCCGAAAACGAATAGTAGATCAACGTCGGAGCTGTAGTTCAGCTCATTGCCTCCTAGCTTGCCCATGGAGAGCACGGTGAACGAAACCGGGGCCAGCCTGTTCTCCGCATCCACTCTCTGCGGAGCTCCGTAGCGCTTCTGCTGCGAAGCCGTAGCCTCGGCCAGCGCCTGCTCGATCAGCACATCACTCAACGCGGATATCTCGCCGGTGGTCTCAGCCAACGTCGCCGTATTCAGGATGTCGCGCAGCATAATGCGGACGTACTCGCGGCGCTTGAACCTCGCGAGCAGCAGGCTAATGTCGTTCTCCAGCGATCGCGAACGAAACCGCGCGAAGTTCTCGGCGAATTCCTCGCGCGAGCGCGTTCGGTCAAGCTTCTTCTCGCGCACGAATGCCTGGAAGAGATCGGTGTTCTGCAGCAGCGTTTCGCCCAGGAACTGGCTGTTACCGAACACAACGATGGCGTAGTGCACCAGGAATTGATGTTTGTTAAGGGTGCGGACGAGTTCGCCATCAGCGCTGGCGGTGAGGCGTTCGAAGAGGTTGATCGCGCCGTCGGGGTCCGGCGAATCGGAAAGTAAGGTCGGAAGCAGCTCTGTGATGGCTGCGGGGACGCGCGCGCGAATGGCTTCAGCGTTCGCCCGTGCACGGTCCAAATCGTTGAACGGGACACGCTCGATGGAGATCGCGGTCACTCGCTCACGAGGATATCACCCAGCGCTCAATCGTTTCGCAGCCGGCAGGAAGTCTGCAATGGCTAGCTTCAGCATGTCCCCGATGCGATCAATACTCAAATCTGCAGCCGGATACGTCGCTAGGTTCTTCGGATCGCGTGCATAGTGTCCTTGGTTAACGAAGATAGTCGTCACGCGGTCTTTCCACTGCTCTTTGATTGCCGTTAGCAACCTCAACTTGTCATCGATGACAACGTAGTGCTCCGCCGGGAGTTTCTTTTCCACATCAGCCAGCTCAGTCTCTTTGTGCACGTAAATTCGGATGTTCCGGTCTACCGCGTCCATCAGCCCGGAGCACTCGATCTTTCGCGGTTGGAACACGGCATCACCATCAGAGAGGATGGCCGCTGTTCCCCACTGCTTTACATGCTCCACCGCGTCCAGTGAGTTCGGAAACAGCCGGTTGGCGAACGGGTAATCGACCAGATATAAGGAGACCTTCAGGATCGACGCATTATGCGGATACTCAGCGCGATAGCGTTGTAAGGTGCCGAGGTAATCCGCGTACCCAAGTTCTGCGCGCAGCTTCTCGAATATCTCCCAATAACGTTGCTGACGGTCAACACCGATCTCGCGCTCCATAAAGTGCCGCAGATCTTCGGTGACGCGGTCGTTATCCAAAAGCGTGTTGTCTACGTCAAAAAGAAAAACGATTTGTGGGTCGCCCATGTGGCCTAAAATATACGCCTAACCCTAAAGGAGAATTAACATGCCTAATAAACTTCAGCCTATCCCCAAGGGATATCACAGCGTAACTCCATACCTCATTATTGATGGCGCGGCGAAGGCGATCGATTTCTACAAGAAGGCCTTTGGCGCGGTCGAGACGGTGCGAATGCCCGGTCCGAACGGTCGCATCGGACACGCCGAGATCAAGATCGGCGATTCGCATGTGATGATGGCTGACGAACATCCTGAGATGGGATATCGCAGCCCGAACTCCACCGGAAATACGCCGGTCAGCCTCCTCATCTATACCGAAGATGCCGACAAAATGTTCAACGCGGCGATCTCGGCGGGAGCAAAGTCACTCAAGCCGCTTGCTGATCAGTTCTACGGCGACCGTATGGGAACTCTGCAGGACCCATTCGGCCACGTGTGGACCATCGGCACGCACATTGAAGACGTGTCGCCGGAAGAGATGAAGCGACGGATGTCGGAGCTACAACCGGCCTAGCTGAATCAAAAACATCAGAGAGAGAGGCCTGCCGCAAGCAGGCCTTTTCTTGTTGGGCGGAGGAACTTTTTCTCTCGCTTCAGCGTTGTTCATCACAGCGGTTGCTAACTTCGCCCCTCGGCGTCACGTCTAAGCCGCGACTGCGAAAACCGGCTCGATGAACCTGCTGGAGACATTACGAGAGACCTTCGCCACACTCCGCGCACACAAAATGCGCAGCTTCCTGACCATGTTCGGGATCGTGTGGGGGATCGCGTCGGTAATCCTTCTTGTCGGACTCGGTCGCGGCTTCAGCAAAGATGAAAAGGAGCGGCTGAAAACCATCGGCACCGATATCGCGATAGTTTGGGGAGGTCGCACCAGCGCGCAAGCAGGTGGCCTCGCCGCTGGGCGCGAAGTTCGACTCAACGTCTCTGACGTCGAGCTGATCAAAAAAGAATGTTACCTCGTCAAGAACGCCAGCCCAGAGCTGCGTCGCAGCGTTCCGCAGGTGAGCGCTTATAACCAGGCGAACCGGCCGGTGCGAGGCGTGTGGCCTGAGTATCAGAATTTCCGCTCCCTGAAAGTCAGCGAGGGCCGACTGATGACGCAGGAGGATCAAGACACCGCCGCACGCGTGGTCCTTCTCGGCACCGAAGCGCGCGAGCAGCTGTTTCCTGGCAAGCCTGCGATTGGCGAAAACCTGCAGATGGGCGGCATTCCATTTCGCGTCATCGGAGTGCTGCAGAAGAAAAAACAGAACGGCAGCTACGGCTCCGGCCCCGACAACACACAGCTCTTCGTGCCCTACTCCACCATGGCGCGCGATCTCCCGCCATCAGTGACTGACCGCCCCTACATGACTCCAGGATGGATCAACAACCTGGTGATTCAGGTGGACAACGCAGACGACCACGAAGCCGCCATCAAGCAGATCTACAGAGCGCTTGGGCGCGTCCATCACTTCGACGAGAAGGACGAAGACGCGCTGATGATCTGGGACACGATGCACAGCGCCAAACTCACACAGCGGATCTTCAGCGTGATGACGATGTTCTTCGGCGCAGTCGCGCTCATGACACTTTTTCTCGGCGGTATCGGAGTCATGAACATCATGCTGGTGTCAGTCACCGAACGCACCCGCGAGATCGGCGTGCGCAAGGCGCTCGGAGCCACCAAGCGAGAGATCGCGATGCAGTTCTTCACCGAAGCCATCATCATCAGCTTTGTCAGTGGCGTGCTCGGTCTAGCTGTCGGTCTGGGTTTTTCATTCGTGCTCAACATCATGCCCAAGCCGGATTTTGTTCCGTCGCCGGTCATCTCCGCTATGCCGGTCGTCGTGGCCGTCGTGACTTTGTCGGTCATCACGATTGCGGCAGGGCTGTACCCCGCAACTCGCGCCGCAGAACTAACTCCGGTGGATTGCCTGAGGTATGAGTAATGGAAGTTCGCGAGGTCGTCACCCAGAGCTGGCTCTCCCTGATGCGCAATCGCCTGCGCTCCACGCTGACCATGCTCGGCATTGTGTGGGGCATCACATCCGTGGTCTTGCTGCTCGGCTACGGACAGGGCGTCGGTGAAAGCATTCTTAGTGCGTTCTTGGGGATTGGTAACAACGTGATTCTCCTCTGGGGCGGACAAACCAGCATGCAGGCTGGCGGCGAACGTGCCGGAAAGAAAATTCATTACGAGTACGCGGATCTCCAGGCGATTCGCGACGAAGTTCCCATTGTGCGCGGCGTCAGTGCGGAAACCGATGACAATCTTGCGTGCAAGGTCGGCAATCGCGTTGTCTCGGTCGGCAGTAAAGCGGTGCAGTATCCGTATGGGCACATGCGAAAGCTCGATGTGGAATTCGGGCGCTACTTCGAAGAGGCAGACTTCATCGAATCGCGCCACGTGCTGGTCGTCGGCCAGAGCGCGGCCAAGAAGATTTTCGGTAACGCACCTGCCGTCGGGCAAGACGTTGTCTGCGAAGGACAGCGCTTTACAGTTGTCGGCGTGCTTCGCTTGAAGATCCAGGATTCATCGAACAACGGTCCCGACAACGAAAACATCTTCCTTCCCTTCGAAACCTATCGCGAGATCGCGACTTCCACGCCGACAAACAATGTCCGCGACCCGCAGATGATCGTCTTCGAGCCCATCCGGCCTGAGCTTGGCATGCAAGCGCTTGCTGCCGTGCGTGCCGTCTTAGGACGCCGCCATCACTTCAATCCCAAGGACGACAAAGCTACGCCGGAGTGGAACACCATAGAAGACAGCAAGGAGCTGCGGCAATTCTCATTCGCATTGCAGGTTTTGCTGGGACTCGTCGGCGCGCTCACGCTGGGTGTCGGCGGCGTCGGCGTGATGAACATCATGCTGGTCTCGGTGACGGAGCGCACGCGAGAGATCGGCTTGCGCAAAGCTCTCGGCGCGCGGCGTCGAAACATCCTGTCGCAATTCCTGATCGAAAGCCTGGTGCTTACCTTTGTGGGTGGCATCATCGGAATGCTGGTCGCGACCGCGCTCGCGCATGCGATTCCTCCCATGCCGCTTTACTCCGAGCAATTTAAAACCTTGAATCATGAGGGCGACATCTTCCTCCGCACCTCACCCCTCGTCATGACCGTTTCGTTTGTCATCCTCGCCATCGTCGGCGTCTTCTCCGGATTCTGGCCGGCGCTCAAAGCCGCGAAGATGGATCCGATCGAAGCCCTTCGCTACGAATAGACCAATGAACGTCATTCACAGGGGAAAAACCACAGCTCGCTGCCTTCCCATATCTAAAAGCGCTGCTTAAGCACACACTCGCTGCCGCACTTAGGAGGTGCCAAATGAAGGCAACCATGTATCTAGTGGTGTCTATCATGCTGTTCTGCATTGGCAGTCAGGCCCAGCACAATGACCTCGAAACTCCGCACGATGCCGTCGCTATCTTGGCAACTGCCCACAGCATAAAGATCCAATCCTGGACCGACTTGATGAAAAAGGAGAATCTGGAAGCCGACCTTCTGTCCCAGCCAGAGTTCAAGTCCCTCGGCTTGGAACTTGTGGTCGGAGAAGACTGTGGACCGTGCGCCGCCATCAAGGGACAACATTCCCCCGACCTTGTGGTGAAAGTGCAAAGATCGCCATTCACCACAAGCTTCCCTTACAGCGTCTCTGATCCACACACGGGAGTGATCGTCGCAGCTGGGCGAGTGAATTCGCTTGGCGGAACTGCCTACCACAAGATCGCCCGGGAGTTGATCAAGGCGATCCAAGACGCGCGCACTGAGAACACCAACCGGCATCCCACTTCGACCTAGCGACAAAAAAAGGCCCGCCATTTCGGCGGGCCTTTCCACTTCAGCCAGAGATTACTTCAGCAACCTGCTTCCTCCGGTCTGCTTGATGAACGTGGCCACCGGGTTCGCATTGTTAAAGTCGTCGGAGTAAACGATCAGCTCCGAGCCATTGAGCGAGAGGCCCGGCGCGAAGTACTCCGCCAGGTTGCGCGTGCCGCTGGCGCATCCCGTACCGTTGGTGCAGATGGCGCCGACGTGCATCACGCCGGTGATGGTGGATTGCGCAAAGGTCGGAATCGCCGCCGTCGCGTTCAGCGACTGCGAGAAGAAGACCTTCCACTGCGCCGTCCCATCGTTATTGTTCGTGGCCGTCGTTCCCCACCAGGTGATGTTCACCTTGCCGTCATCACCCGCGGTGATCCACGGACCGATTGCGCTCTTCGACGCCGTGCCGTTGCTTACGCGCACCGGCGCAGACCACGTCGCTGCCTGATCCTTTGACACGGTCAGGAAAACGTTATGACTGTCCGAATACACGATGTAAACGTTACTGGCATTATCGATTGCGACCGACGGGAACACATTCACCAGCGACGACGTGGCGGTGTAGACTAGCTTTACGATCCACGTCTTGCCGCCGTCGGTTGAACGCGCGATGTAAAGCGTCTTGCCGTCCTGTCCGAAGAACACGGTGTAAACGTTTCCGTTGTTCGGGTCGACTTCAATGTTGCCCTGGTCGCCGGGTTGTACGCCCATCTCCGGCGTGGTAACCAGCGTCGTCTGTGGGAACGTAAGCCCGCCATCAAACGATTTCAACGCGATGATGGATTCCGTCCCGGTGAGCAACGCACCAGTCTGCTTGTACGTTAGATAGACTTCGTTGTTCCCGTGCGTTGCGATCCACTGGCGATCGTCTTCTGGGACATTAGATGAGACCGGATTGACTGCCCAGGTGTGTCCGCCATCCTTGGATACGCTCTGCGTGAGCGAGCCAAGCCACAATGAGTTGATTGAAACCGTTCCGTTTGGAGCAATCGCTAAATCTTCGTCGCCGCCTCCGAGCCCAAGCCCGCGTCCACCAGCGGCTGCTGCAACCTGCGCACCATCAGGCTGGCCTAGGTACGTCCAGGTGTTGCCACCGTCCATGGACTTCCAGGCGTCGGTTCCTGCAGGTATTCCCTGGATCGCTGCGGCATAAAGATTACCGAGCGCGTCCGTCTTCACCCGCGGCTCAATGCCTTGCAGATTAAATGCCACATCCGGAGGACCAGGCAGCGTCAGCGGCTTGGTGAAGGTGAAGTTGCCGCTCTTGTACCGCGCCTTCCCCGTCGGGCTGACTGGTTCGGGCCCAAGCGTCGCGTTGCCGGAATACGTCGCGTTAGCAGTTGCGAAGGCGACTACCTGTACCGTGTAAGCCCCCGACGGAAGCTGTCCGCAGTCGGCGCCTTCAGACGTCGTCATGCTCTGGCCTGAGGAGCAGACAACGTTGCCAGAACTGTCATGCACATATAGATCAAAATCGTTGGTATTAGTCGACCAGTTGATCGCGACCTGTACCGAGTAATTCGGATTCGCTGAATAGAAGGTCGCTGGCACGTTCACGTTCAGCGTGTAGTTGTCGCAGGTCACGCTGGTGCACGCGGAAGGATCGGCGGTTGCGCCGGTGTACGGTCCGCCTCCCCAGGTCACGCTCGAGCTTGCGCCGCTCGCCGGTGCGTTCAATGTTCCGGATGTTGGTGTGGAGGCGATCGAAGAAAGTGCGATCGCCAAGATAGCGATAACAAAAAACGCAGGCCCGAACCGTCGCATGCTGGCGTTCTCCTCAATTCAATTGTCAGTAGCTGTACTACTAGGGGGAGTAGTAAGAAGAAGGATGGGGGTGGAACAGGGCGGGTTGTCCTTCTAAGCCGAGTAGCTGCAACTGAATAGCTGCTCAGTGACTACTCTGGCGAGGGCCACCGAACAGCATTCCACAATTATTAAGTTCCGGTCTTCTTCTCTTCCTGGGGACGCGCCTGCTTCTCATGCATTGCGCCCTTCAGCTTCCCAGGAATCACGTTGGCCAGCATGCCCTCCATCTTCACCTTGGCAGAGGCAGAGTACACGTGGTCTCTGCCCGCGAGCAGGGCCTCGATGCCTTCCTTTGCGACATCTTCGGGCTGGCTCTCTTCTTTCCCTGTTTGCCCGAGCTCTGTATTGTCCATTCCAGCGCGATGGAAGAAGTCAGTGTCCGTGGGTCCGGGCTGCAGTGCGGTCACAGTGATTCCTGTGTCTCGCAGTTCATAGTTCAGGCTGTGGGCAAATGAAAGATCAAAAGCCTTGGTCGCCGCATATACCGCTTCGCGGGGCGCGACCATCTCGCCCGCAATAGAAGCTGTAAACAGGATCTTCCCCGCATTGTTCGCACGCATGTGGCGGACCACATACTTGGCTAGCCGAACTGTTCCTGTGCAGTTCAGCTCGATCATGTTGATTTCCTTTTCGAGGTCCGTCTCTTCGAACAATCCGCCGACCCCGACCCCGGCGTTCAGGCAGGCGATCTCCAGCGGACGACGCAGCGACTCGACGCGGTGCCACAGTTCGTCCACACCTTCGCGCGTCGCCAAGTCAGCTTGTACGTCAGTCACCGAGACTTTGAATGTTTTTGAAATCGTCCGCCGCAGGGTCCAGCCGCTCGCCGGAAGAGCAGACCACCAGATCGTAGCCGCGCTCGGCGAGCTCCGCCGCAAGGTGATAGCCGATGCCGCTCGAAGCGCCCGTTACCACTGCCAATCCCTTTGCCATTTGCTCCCTCTCAGAAGGTTTCTTTTTCCGATGCTCTTCTCTTCGGAGCGGATGGGCTTGTGTCCGATTGCGACGCTGCTTGAAGAAAGAAAAAGGCCCAGCATCTCTGCTGGGCCAGGGTTTGTGACCACCGCTTCTTAAATGTCGTAATACAGAGCGAACTCGAACGGATGCGGACGCAGACGGATCGCGTTCACTTCCTTTTCGCGCTTGTACTCGATGTAGGTGCTGATCAGCTCTTCGGTGAAGACATCGCCCTTGAGCATGAAGGCATGGTCCTTCTCCAGGCAATCGAGCGCTTCGTCGAGCGCGCCCGGCATGGATGGAACCTTCGCCAACTCCTCCGGCCCGAGATCGTAAATATCCTTATCGAGCGGTTGACCCGGATCGATCTTGTTCTCGATACCGTCGAGCCCAGCCATCATCATGGCAGCGAATGCCATGTAAGGGTTGCAGCTCGGGTCGGGCGGACGGAACTCAACGCGCTTCGCTTTCGGCGACGCCGAGTACATCGGGATACGGCACGCTGCGGAACGATTACGCCGCGAGTACGCCAAGTTGACGGGAGCTTCAAAGCCCGGCACCAAACGCTTGTAGCTGTTGGTGGTGGGAGCGATGAGGGCAGAGAGTGCGGGGCCGTGCTTGATCAATCCGCCAATGTACCAGAGCGCCATCTGCGAAAGTCCCGCATAGCCATCGCCGGCGAAGAGCGGCTTGCCGCCCTTCCACAACGACTGGTGGGTGTGCATACCGGAGCCGTTATCTTGGAAGAGTGGCTTGGGCATGAACGTCACGGTTTTGCCGTACTGGTTGGCCACGTTCTTCACGATGTACTTGTAGAGCATCATGTTGTCGGCCGACTTCACCATTGAGTTGAACTTCAGGTCGATCTCGGTCTGGCCGCCGGTAGCAACTTCGTGATGATGGCACTCGACTTCGAGACCACACTGCATCATCGTCATCGTCATCTCGGTGCGCAGATCCTGATAGTGATCGGTGGGCGGAACCGGGAAATAGCCTTCCTTGAAGCGCGGACGATACCCGAGATTGTTGTCCTTGCGTCCGGAATTCCAGCGTCCCTCGTCGGCGTCGATGTGGTAGTAGCCTTCGTTCTCGCGCTGGTCGAAGCGGACGTTGTCGAAGATGAAGAATTCAGCTTCGGCGCCGAAGTACGCGGTGTCGGCCAGGCCGGTGGACGCCAGATACATCTCGGCTTTCTTCGCGATGTAACGCGGGTCACGGTCGTAGCGCTGCTTGGTTACGGGATCAATCACGTCAGCCACCATCACCATCGTGGGGACTTCGGTGAACGGATCCATCATGAAAAAGTTGGTGTCGGGGATGAGCAGCATGTCGCTCTCGTGAATGGCAGCCCAGCCGCGGATCGAAGATCCGTCCATGCCGAAGCCGTCTTCAAAAGA
>JBJMGI010000005.1:0-11439 GCA_045807945.1 Terriglobales bacterium
CTTCATGATCCCGCTGCGGCGCCAGCTCATCGTGAAGGAGCACGGCAATCTTCTTTATCCGGAGGGAACCGCCTGCGCTGACGTTCTGATCGCCGGCGATAAAGGCGGGTCCATTGCCTCGCGCGTCTTCTACGGGTTGGGACTTGGCGCGCTTTACACGCTGTTCCAGAACGGAGCGCTATTTTCTGTTTGGCCCGACACTCCGGCCATCACGCCGAAGAATTTTCCCGGCGCTTCGCTGCGCTGCAACACGACCTCTGAATACCTCGGCGTCGGCTACATCATCGGACCGCGAATCGCAGGCGTGCTCTTCTCTGGCGGCGTATTCGCGTGGCTGGTGGTGATGCCGGCTGTCAAATTCTTCGGCGGCCACTCGATCATCTACCCCGGCACGGTGCCGATCGACACCATGTCATCACTGGATCTGTGGAAGAGCTACATCCGTCCGATGGGCGCGGGCGCGGTTGCCGCGGCCGGGTTGATCACGCTCCTCAAGACGACCCCGACTATCATCGCCGCGCTGCGCGCGGGAGCAAAAGACTTAGGCAAAGGCGCGAAGGATGCCGTCGGGACTCTGCGCACTGACATGGATATGAGCATGAAGGTCGCACTCGGCGGCGCACTGCTGGTGATGCTCATGATGTGGGCGATGCTCACTTTCAAACCTGTTCCGGGCGCTTACACCTCGGCTGGGGCAAACGTCGCGGCGGCGATTTTCGTCGTCATCTTCGGATTCCTCTTCGTCACGGTTTCCTCGCGCATCACCGGATTGATCGGCACGTCTTCGAACCCGATCTCGGGAATGGCGATCGCGACGTTAATGGCGACTTGCGCGGTCTTCCTGATCCTGCATTGGACGGCTGCCGCGTTCGGAGCTCTGGCGATCTCGATCGGCGGCGTGGTTTGCATCGCCTCTGCGAATGCCGGCAACACTTCACAGGATTTGAAAACGGGATATCTCGTCGGCGCGACTCCGCGCAATCAGCAGATCGGATTGCTGGTGGGAGTGGCGATCTCCGTTTTGGCCATCGGCCTCACCCTGATCGGCATGAACAAAGGTCTTGCCTATTACAAGGCAATGAGCCCCACCGCGATCAACGTCAACGATCTGCCGCCGGGCGTGGACATTCAAAGCAAGTCGCTCGACCTCGATCATCCGCAGATCCGCGTGCGCACCACCGACCAGGGCGAGATATCGAAAGCTGCCGGAAATTACTGGCTCCTGAATGCTCTTGGCTCGAAGGAGCTGCCGGACGGCAAATATCTCTACGATCCGCAAACGCAAAAAATAGACGTGCAATGGGTGCAAGGGATCGGTAGCGAAAAGGCGCCTGCTCCGCAGGCCCGGCTGATGGCCACGGTGATCAGCGGCATCTTGAATCAGCGACTGCCGTGGGGATTGGTGATGCTCGGGGTCTTCCTCGTGGTGGGAGTGGAGCTGCTGGGAATCCGTTCGCTGTCGTTCGCGGTAGGTTTCTACATTGATATTGCGACGACGTGCGCAATGTTCATCGGAGGAATGGTGCGTTGGATGGTGGATTCGCGCACCAAGAAATTCGGCGGACATCCCATCGAAACCGACGTAAGCCCCGGTTCGCTATTCGCTAGTGGCTTGATCGCTGCCGGCGGCATCGTCGGCCTGATTGGTATCGCGTTTGCATATCTCGAGACAACTATGCGGGACGCGGGCACAGCTATTTCAACACAACACGCTGACACGCTGCGGCACACCCTCGGTTGGGGAGCCACTCCAGACGGCCATTACCGCCTTGCCAATCTGCTGGGCGGCAGCACTGCTGTTGCAAACATCATCGGCATTTTAATGTTCTTCGTCCTGGCGGGTGCGCTCTATCACTACGCGCGCAAGCCGCTGGGCGAGGGTGAAATAGCAGAGTAGCTAAGCACCCTTCGGAGCCCAAAGCGATAGTGGCGGAGGATTGTCATTCCAGATCTCGTTGCTCACGGCGACCGAGGAGTAGATCTGCCACTTGTCTCCGGTTTTCTTCCACTTGTCCTTGGTGACCCATAGGGCGAAGCCTTTCTGGCTTTTACCGTCCTCGCTTTTTCGTTCGTACTCTAACCGCTCTAGGATCACCGCCTCCCATGCGTCCCCCGCAGCTTCGACCGTGAGTACGATCGGATCGAAGCGCGTGAGTCTCCCTTTCGGAGAGACGGTGGAGATGAGGTCGATGAATTCCTGGCGCGAGACTTTCTTTTCTGGAAGCTGCACAAAGAAATCCGGCGACAGCATCTTCTCGAAGGTGGCGCGGTCATGGGCAACACGGGCCTCGCCCCACGCGGTGTTGCCGTCTTGAATCACCTTTCTCACTTCGGCAGCGGCCGGATCGGGTTTTCGCTGCTGCCCAAAAGCGAACGTCGCAAGACCGAAGATCAGCACTGCACCGCACCTTAACGAACGAAAGCGACTCATGAGCGATTCAAAGCCTCCAACTCTCCGACGGTGTAAGTGCGATAACGTCCTGTTTTATGTGACGAAGCGCAACGATAGAGGGACGGTTTGCGACGGCTCTGAATCCGCAGCGGGTCGATGAGAGTCTCATCCACCTTAGCGGAGGTCTCTGGATGGGAAGCGTGAACAAGAGCAGGGTGGTCGTGGTGGGAGGCAGTTCCGGCATTGGCTTGGCGACAGCCGCGCACTTGCATGGTGCGGGTGCGAGTGTCGTGATTGCGAGCCGCTCGCTGCCCAAGCTAGAAAAAGCCGAGCAGCTTATCGGCAAAGTTGAGAAGCATGCGCTGGACGTCACGTCGGACAGAGACGTAGAAAGCTTCTTTGAAAAAATCGGCAGCTTCGACCACCTGGTGATCTCCTCTGCCGGCGTCGCGGTAGCTCCATTTCTGGAAATGAAGATCGAAGCCGCCAAGGAGTTCTTCGAGAGTAAGTTCTGGGGCTCTTACCGGCTTGCCTTTTACGGCGCTCCACGCATCGCAAGAAATGGCTCGATCACATTGATCTCCGGTGCTGCCAGCCACCGCGCCGCACCGACTTTGGCAGCTGGGAGTGCCATCAATGCTGCGCTGGAAGCATTCGGCCGCACTCTGGCGGTGGAACTCGCTCCTATTCGCGTCAACACGATCGCCCCTGGGCTGATTGAGACACCCGTGTGGAACGACTTCATGACGGAAGAAGCCAAGCAGGCATTCTTCGCGGAAGCCTCGGCCAAGTTGCCACTCAAACGCATTGGGAAAGGGGAGGACATCGCTCGCGCCGTCCAGCACATGATCGAAAACACCTACACCACCGGTTCGGTGCTGGTCGTCGATGGCGGCTACCTTCAGGTGTAGCGGTTGCAGCGACGCGATTTTCCACCCTAACTGCGAAAGCTTATGTCGTCGGTTTCCGTCCGACCCGCCGTCCATTTAGGAATGAATAGCGCTCCATGCGAACCGACGTAATCACGCCCTCAGCCAGAAAAAAGAGCCTGCATCGCTGCGGGCTCCTTTTTGGAGCGACTCAGTGAACAGTGATGTTCACGGTTGAATGGAAATATCCCGCCGAGTCTTGCGCTTGCACAGTCACGCGATGCGTGCCCGTGCTCATGCTCAAGCTGGTCGAGATGGTGCTAGTGGACGTCTTCTCATACTTCTTCACTCCATCCACATACACTTGCATCACCTTGATGGCAGACGATCCTGGTTTGGCAGTTGCCGAGATCTGCACCGGCGACGAAACCGTTGAGCTGTTCGCTGGTGAGCAGATGTGAATGGTGCGCGCGGTGGACGGAGTGGAGCAAGTGGTCGTGCTTGTAGCCGGGAAGCTGAGCTTCATCACGAAACCATCCGTTTGCCCCCGCAGCGTCTTTTGGATGGCATTGCTGCTCACAGGAAAATTGCTGGACGCGGTGCCACCGGCTACAACTGCGCTCGGACTAGGGGTAAGCGCCAATCCGTAGGCCGCCTCATTCTGCGATCCACCGATGTAACTGGAATACAGCAAGGTTGAACCGGTGGAGTTCAGGCGAAAGAGAATGCCGTCCTTGTAGTCGCAGTCATTCATGAATTGGCTTTGTGAAAAAGTTTTGCAGTTCGTTTGATCGGAACTCCCCGGACCGCCCGGCGCTGTTCGTCGCAACGCATCCGAGGTGGTTGGGAAGTGGGCGGAATCGGTATTACCAACAACGAATACAGACCCATTCCCGTCGATGCGGATTCTTTCCCCAACCTCCCGGTCTTCGCCCCCAACATAAGTTGAGAAGACCAGTCCGCTGCCACTTGCGTTGATTTTGGTGACAAACATATCCGGCAGGCCGCTGGCATTCAGGCTTCGGCTATAGACTCCAGCGGACGTGGGGAAATTGGTGGACCTGGTGTACCCGGTCAGATAGCTGTTCCCGCTTGCGTCCAACGTTACGGACTTCGCTGCGTCATCTCCATTGCCGCCCAGGTAGGTGGAATAAACAAGCGAGCTGGCTCCGGCCGCGTTGGTGTTGAACTTGGCGGCAAATGCGTCACCATCTGTTGCCCCACCGCCAAAAGTCTTTTGGAGGGCAGTGCTGCTGCTAACCGGAAAATTTGCCGAACTTGTCGAGCCACTGACGTACATCTGGCCACCAGAAGTCGCAACTCCCGTACCCTGGTCGTCCTGTGTGCCTCCCAGGTACGACAGATAAAGAATGGAATCGTTACCAGTCTTCGTGGTATCGAGCTTGGCTACGATCGCGTCAAATCCACCACTCAGGGCTGGTTGAAATGCGTTCGAAGTGCTCGGAAGTGATGGACTGTTGCTCTTGCCGACCACATAAGCAATGCCGCTCGCGCCCACCGCGATATCCTTGAAATAAGTATCGTTGATCCCGTCGCCGAGGAAGAATTCGTAGTCGAGCGCGGAACCGGTTGCGTTCAACACGTCAACTTCTCCGGCAGCACAAAAACAATCTCCTGCAAGTGTGTCCTTACGGGAGAACGCAATGAAAGCGCGATTATTCGAATCGACGGCGATGCCGCCGCTCGCAAAGTCACTGACGAAAAACTCGATATAAGTGGAATACACCAGGCTTCCACTACCGCTGCTCAGCTTAGTCACCACTGTCCCATGGGGACATCCGCCATTTGGATCGCAGCCACTATGAGCTGTTTCAGAATATGCGCCCGGCGTTGTGGGGTAATCGAAAGATGTGGTGACTCCAAGCAAGTACGCGTTCCCCGAGGAATCTACCGCCGCCGCACCGAATGCATCGGCCCCACCATGAGGATCGGTATCTTCACTTGTCGTCCCGAAACTGCCTCCGAGATAGGTTGAGTACACCAGGGTGGGATCGATGATCAGCGTCTTAGTGCGATCATAATCCGCAAGCTTGAACGCGACGCGGTTATGGTTCAACAGAGTGTAGCTTGAACCAACTTTCCTCTTGCTCTCCCCGAACTGCTGGTACGCCGCAGGTTTCAACCACGCGATCTTCCGATTCCCCACCTTGATGATCAGATTCCCATCAGCATCCGTGGCAAGCGATTCAGCGCCCGAGATCTCCATCTGAATCTTTGACGGATCAGCTCCGGGCGCGACTTCGAAGTCGTACTCCAGCTTGCGCGCTCCTCCGTAGTACACCAGATCGATACCGTTGTAGACACTCGCGTAACGCACCCTTGCAAACGTGGGGACGCCGGTGATGTTCTTCGCCGGGTCCTTGGGGTTCAGATAATTCACAATGCCCGGCTGCTTTTCTTCACCGCTCATCACGGAATCCTGGTTGGAGCCAAGCAGACTCGTCTTCAGCACAGCGCCGTTCCTGGAAGAAGTCGGGAAGAACTGCAACACAGTTTCATTGTGATTCAGAAACAGGTTATAGGCCTTCTCCCGCGCAATGAACTGGACCTGTGACGGTGCTTGACCCGCGTTTTGCTGGAAGGTGATGGCGACTCCCCGAGTGTACGAGTTAGGCGTCAGATTACTCGTGGCCGCCACAGAGAAAGATGTACTGAGCGAAAAGATGCCGGCAAGAAGGAGCATCCTGGTGCGAGCAGGCATAGCAGTTCCTTTTAGGGGGAGCAGTCTTGTACCAGAAGAGATGCCGCCTTGCTGCAGCGGTTTGCCATACGGATGGGGCCTGAGAAATAGATGTGACGATTCGTATCTATTTTTCTGGGATACAGAGAGAACGCCCGGTTTCCCAAGCCTTAAGGCGAAAGTTTATAATTGTGGGTTTCCATCGGACTCGCCGTAGATTCAGGAAGGATAGCGCTCCATGCCGACCGACGTAATCATGCCCCAGATGGGGGAATCGATCTTTGAAGGCACGCTCACCAAGTGGCTGAAGAAGCCGGGTGAGAAGGTTACGCGCGACGAACCTTTGTTCGAGATCTCGACGGATAAGGTTGACGCCGAGATTCCCGCGCCTGCCAGCGGAGTGCTTAAGGAAGTAAAAGTGAAGGAAGGGACCACCGTTCAGGTAAACACGGTGGTCGGCGTGATCGATGGCGATGGAGCCGGGGCTGCGGCATCTGCGCCGAGCGCCCCTGCCAAAGCAGCACCTCCCGCGGAAACTGCCGGCGCGACCAAAGGTGGCGCAGCTTCCACCGATGGACCCACGCAAGCGAAGCCAGCATCCACAGAAAAAGCAACACCGCAGGCGGATGGAACTCCTGCGAAGCAGCAACCGCAAGCCACTGAAGCCGCCGCGCCGAGCGGTGGCGGAGGCGGCGCGGGCACGGACGTCATCATGCCGCAGATGGGCGAATCCATCTTCGAAGGCACGCTGACGAAGTGGCTGAAGAACGTCGGCGATAAAGTGACGCGCGACGAACCATTGTTCGAGATTTCTACCGACAAAGTTGACGCGGAGATTCCCGCACCTGCGACGGGCGTTCTGCGCGAGATCAAAGTGCAGGCTGGAACGACCGTGCAAGTGAATTCTGTGGTGGGCGTGATCGGCGGGGCAGGCGGAGCTTCGGCTGCGCCTCCGGTTGCGAAGGCTGCCGGGCCTATCTCTCCCGGAGTTACACGCGCGGTCCAAGCGGGCGAAACGGAAATTCCGACGCAGATGCGTGGGCGTCCGGAAGTCGAGCCGGCGGCAAAGCCGCTCGAGCGGCAAGCCGTCGCGCAACAATCGCAGCAGGTCACAGAGCTTTCTTCGCAGCCGCAAAGTGGAGAGCGCATTCGCTCCAGCCCGCTGGTGCGGCGCATCGCGAAAGACAACAACGTCGATCTTTCGCAGGTCCCCGGTACCGGTCTCGGGAATCGCATCACCCGCGACGACATCCTCGGGTTCGTGGATAAATACGGTAAGGGCGGAGCACCCGCTCCGGCAGCCCGCGCTGCTCAGCCTTCCGCCGGCGGCGCACCGATGCAGGCTCCCCCGGCGCGTCCAGCAGCGCAACCCATGCAGCCCGCGTTCCAGGGCTCAGTCACATTGGGTGCGGATATCAGCGACGAAGTCGTGCCCGCAACCGTGATGCGCAAGAAGATCGCGCACCACATGATCGAGTCGCGGCGCACCAGCGCGCACGTCCACTGCATGTTCGAAGTGGATATGACGCGCATCGTGAACTACCGCGCCAAGATCCGCAAAGATTGGGAAGCGCGAAACTCGGCCAAGCTCACGTTCATGCCGTTCTTCGCGCGCGCTATCGTGAAGGCCATCCGGCAGTGGCCGATCGTGAACTCGTCGTTCGATAACGAGAACGTGATCTATCACAAGAACATCAACCTGGGCATCGCGGTCGCATTGGAGAATGGTCTGATCGTTCCGGTGGTGAAGCATGCGGAAGAGCGCAGCTTTGTCGGACTGCAACGCGCCATTGCCGACGTGGGCGAGCGCGCACGCACCAAGAAGCTGAAGCCCGAAGAGGTCCAGGGCTCCACCATCACAATCACCAACCCGGGTCAGTTCGGCGCCGTGTTCGGACTGCCGATCATCAATCAGCCGAACGTCGCCATTATGGGCGTGGGCGGAATCACCAAGACTCCACTTGTGCTCACCGATCCGGATGGCAACGACTACATGGCCATCCGCTCGGTGGTTCACTTGACGCTCGGCTATGACCATCGCGTGATCGATGGTGCGATCGCCGATCAGTTCATGGCAAATGTGAAGAAGATCCTGGAGACCTGGAACGAGGACATCGGCTGACGACTGCCGTCGAGGCAGGCGCGAGCTTCACTCGCAAAAAACACTCGGCACACCCAACGGTGTGTCGATTTTGTTTTGTGCGACCATGAATAGGGCCGAATCACACACCTTATCGTGTTACACTACCGCGCGATGAGATGGGCTTGGAGATCCGTCCTGCTGGTTGTGGTGCTTTCGATCTGCGTGGTGATCCTTATCGCACCGGAAATAGACCTGCAGGAGACCGCGCTCCGCGCGCTGCAATGGATGCAGCTGTTTTTCCTGCTGATCACGGGCCTTATCGCCGTTCTGTTCTATCTTCCCGCAATTTGCGAACCGCTCTTCACCTCTCAAACATTACAGATACAGCCGCTCGCGCCGTCGCCCGACCTTTTTTCTCTGCGCTGCTAAAGCACGCCTCTCCCGGTTCCAAAAACACATTCAGGACTCAGGAGATTTTGGGAATGGCGTCCATTCTTTCTATCGGTGTGAAGAAAAAGTTGCTCGCGCAGCGACACAAGCTGCTGCGCGAATCGGGCTTCGATGTGGTCTCTTCTACTCTGGGGGACACGCTGAAGCAGCTCGCGAGCGATTCGCGCTTCCGCGTCGCCATCTTCGGATCCGGCGTGCCTGAGGCCACTCGCAACAAGTTCGCCGCCGCTCTGATCCGCAACTGCCCGCATATCAAGATCGTGATGCTCTATGAAGGCGGGATCCGCAAGGCAGAGATGGCGGACGCTGTGCTCAGCGCCAAGGTCAGCCCAGACGACTTGGTCCAGACCATCCATTACTTGCTCGATAAGCAACAACTCGATCGCCGTGGCCGCGGGCGCAGCGCCTAGCTTTTCGCCCAAACACTCGCGTTCAGGCATGCGACCACACCGTCGATAATTTTTCCCAAGCCGTCGCGGAACTTGTCGGCGTCGACGATTTGTTTCGCTGCGACGGCGTCCGTCAAACTCAGCGCTGCCGACGCAAAGGACAGCGCGGCTTCCTTTTTGTCGGCCCCGCTCTTGGAACCGAATAAAGCCTCTATGCCGTGGACCACGGCAGGAATGAATGAGATACCACGAAGTAGTATGGCGAGAAAGTTCATGTCTTCTCCTTAAATTTTGTCGAGGTTGTTATCCCAGTAGATCTTCAGCAGCTTCTCCGCGTACTCCGGATCGGTGGCCCAGTGCCGCGCCAGGCAGCGCGCGAAGAGTTCCGGATCGGACGCGTTTGCGCGCGCGTCTTGATAGCAGGCAAGCTGGGTGATGATGCGCTCGCGATCCGCGACGCAGGTGGCGATGTCGGTATAAGCAGCGAATCGCGCCAACACCTTCACCGCTTTGCCGTTCGCAATTTCAGTCGTCGGCAGCTCGATGCTCTCAGCATCGCCGTGTGCCTTGATGCCGAAGTAGTTGTTGGCTCTGAGCGAAAGCCGCGAACTTCCCCACGCAGATTCCAGCGCGGCCTGCGCGACGGTGACGCCGGCGGGGTACTTGCCTTCCTTCGTGGCGGCAATTGCGAGCGCAATGAATTCTTGTTTGTTCATGAGTTTTAGCGGTGACGTAAAAAGTCAATCGCGAAGTGTGCACACGTCAGCAGCAGCCCGCCGACTGCCCCCATCCCCTTCGCCCGCTGCACAACAGCCTCGTGCCGTTCCACCCGCTGCTCGAGTTCGTGCAGCCGCCCCGGCTGCCCGTTGCCGAGCAGGGACCTCATCTGCGATTTCAGGACAGAAAGATCGGAGAGGACTTGGGTTTCAAAATCGGTCATAGTGGATAATCCACATGCAGCGCGGTCGCATTGCGCGAGTATTTCGGTGGCGACGACGCATCGTGCTGCTTCACGTAATAAGTGATCAGGCGCGTGAAGCGCGTCAGCGTGAACGTCTGCGTGGTGAAGCGGCCAACCAGGTTGCGGTCTTCGGACTGGCTCCATCCCGAATCGCTCAAACGGACTTCGAATCCGCCACTTGCGGGCGGTGCCGCCCCCGTATCAATCGCGACCGTCGTGGAGGTGATGTTGGTGATTTCAGCGGCGGGAACGTCGGCGATGTAGGCATTGCCCGATGTGACGGTGGTCGCGGTCAGATCCAGCGGCTGACCCAAGTTGTCGAGCTGCATGGTAGTCGCCAGCAGCTCAGCAGAGTCGTTGCTGAAGCTGATCTTGTAGTGGCTGCGATCATTCATCAAGTCGTCGCAGCTAAGCGCCACGGCACGGACGATGGCGCTGAGATTGGCGCCGCGTGAAGGAACGTTCACCGCCACCGCATCTCCGGGCCAAACGTCGGATGCGAAGCCGCTCGGCAGAAAGTCACTCCACAGGGCGTAACTTCCCTTCCATGCATCCTGCACGGAATCGTCGAGCAGCGCCAGCGCGGCATTCTCACAATCGGGTTCCGTACGCGGAGGCGGAAGCAGTACATGACGCACGGCGCCGCGGGTGCCATCGTCTGTGCCATTCGCGTTTGCGGCGATGCTGGCTGTATCTTGCAGGCGAGCAAGCGCGCGACCGGCGCCTCGATATCGAACAGCAATTGCCGTGTTCGAAGGCGGAACATACTGCGAATAGAACCGCAATTGCGGGGTATCGTTTGTAACGCACTCGGCCCCATCGAGAATCGACCCGACGAGGCGCGTCCTCACACTCTGTGAGGGAATCTGCGTGCTACGGGTTGTGGGGTTTTGGCCTTTCGCGAATTTTCGCCCACGTCAACCGAAAATCTACTAGCTGATCACTCCGGCCCGGGCCATCTCGCCTTTGACCGCCATGCGCTGCTCGACCGAGAGTGGCGCCAGGATCTTGTCGAGCGCGCTGACCTCGAACTTATCGCTGGTATCCATTCCGTTCTTCGCCAGTAATGCACTGACGATGGGTGGGAGGGTCTTCCGCATGTTTGCTGAAGATGTCGCACGAGCGGCCTGCGCCCTCAGCTCAGCATTCTGCTTCTCCAGCTCGTCTTTCTTGCTGAGCAGCTCGCTCACGCGGTCTTCGAGAGTCTTGCGTTCGGCCGTGTCGTCCACCGCGGCGACCATACGGTCGATCTTGGTGGTGAGTTCGTTGTGTTGCGCGTCGAGGCGCGCAATGGTCTGTTCCAATGCTTCAGAGGCGGCAGCCAGGCGCGCACTGCTCTCGAGGAATTGCTTGGTGAGTTCGGTGTTCATGGAATCTCCTGATTCTGTGTGGCACAGCCGTCCTCGGCTGTGCAGATAACGCGTTTGCTACTGCTTCCGCCGTCGACTCTGCCGAATCCACGATGGCGACATGTTGCGGCACCACGCGACGAAGCAGCGGCCGCAAAAGGGGATAGTGCGTGCATCCGAGCACCAGGACGTCGGTATCCTTCGCGCCGTTCTTGAACACCTCGTCCATATAAAGATGCGCAACC
>JBJMGI010000006.1:0-3308 GCA_045807945.1 Terriglobales bacterium
AGAAGCGAGGTGATTTTGTTGTGGACCTCAAAACTATCGTCATTGCCTGCCGCCGCGCTCTCCAGTTGCGGCAAGGCTTCTTCCTTGCGCCCGAGGAAGAGCAAAGCCTGGGCAAGCTGCTCGCGCGCGAGACTCAGACGCGGATCAGTCTTCAAAGCTTCCTGAAATTGTTCGATGGCCTTCTCTGTTTCGCCTTGTTCAAGAAGAGCGGCGCCGAGGTTAGCGCGCGCAACCGCCATCTTGGGATTTAATTCGATAGCTTTTTCGAAGTGCATCCGCGCCTCGGAGAAGCGACCGTGGCGCATTAGTGCGGTGGCGAGGTTGTAATGCGCCTCGGCGTAGTCTGGATCGAGGCGTAGCGCTTCTTCATATTCACCCATCGCCTCGTCTGTCTTTCCCTGGCGAACAAGCAGGATGGCCAGGTTGTTATGCACCATCCAGCTACCTGGATTGACCTTGAGAGTATCGCGCCACAGAGCCTCCTCATTTGCAAAAGCTGCACTGTGTTGCCACGTCCTGAAAGCTAGCGGGATCAATAAGGCCGCAGCTAACAAGACAATGAGAGACTGGCGTGCAATTCGCGGTAGCGGGTTCAGTGCGGTCGTGATCGCCGCCGCGGCGAGGGTCAGCGGGCCTATGCTGGCGATATATACGTAATGATCAGCGACGAAGGTGTAACGGAACGTATAGAGCATCACGAACCCAAGCACCGGAGCGAGCGTGATGGCGAAGAACGCCAGAGCTACTTCAGGTCCTCGACCAAGCCACCGCCGCAGAACCCAGATCGCCGCGACCAGAAGCAGACAGCCGCCTAGCCAGTAGTAGGCAGTCAGATCCTTTGTGGCTATATCCCACCGAGGATAACTGAAGGCGAGCTGCGCCGGCCAGGCGAGCTTGATCAGGTAAAACCATAAGGCGCGAGCTGCGACCAGGAGGCGTTCTATGATACCTATCGAGAAGACCTCTCCTTGTGTTCCCTGGTGGTAGCGTTCCCACCACATCGAGACGAGTCCCATCCCGACTCCGGCAGCAAGAAACGGCACTAGCTGCACGATCCGTTGCAGCGAAATTGAGCCACGTTTTAGCCACGAGATGAGCAGGAGCGCGATCGGCAAAGTGCAGGCGGTCGTTTTACTAAAGAGCGCGAGCAGGAAGCAAAGGAAGGCCAGGAGATAAAACTTCAGCTCGTCCTTGTGCTTCCCGGCTACGAACTTAACCCAGGCAAGCACAGCCAGGAGGTAGAAGAACGCCATGAGCACGTTCTTGCGCTCGCTGATCCAGGCGACGGATTCCACCTGCACCGGGTGAAGAGCAAAGAGCGCCGCAGCCAGCCATGCTCCGGGAATGCGCAGGTTGGCAAGAACACGCCAGAGTAAGAGCGCGTTCGCCGCGTGCAGGAGGAAGTTGATCCAGTGATAACCGACCGGATTCAGTCCCCAGAGCAGGTGCTCAAAACGAAAGCTGGTGTAGACGAGCGGGAAGTATTGCGAAGGTGACTCGAGCGAGAACCAGATCTTCTTCAATCCATCCGGCGCGGTCAGAAGGTGGTTCGTGGTGACGTACATGTCGTCATCCCAGATGAACCCGGCTCGCCAGGCCTGCTGATATGCCACGAGCGTCGCGATGATCAGCAGCGCCGCGAGCCCGAACACCCGAAGCGCACGTTCGCGACCCGTCGTCTCCTCTACGTCATCGATCTCGGCCGGCTTCGCCCGCACCGTCTCCTTCTCCGCTTCTGTCATTCGCGTCACTGATGCAACGTTGCGCGACGAAGGCAAATCGCGATGTCGCGCCCCACGGGAATCATTCGTTAGGCGGGAAGGGCTCCGTCTCGTGGAGCCGCGCGTAATCGGCCGTGATCTGGCCTTCTTCGCGGAAGGTGTACATCTCGACGAAGCGCTGGTTGAACCGTACGTCGCGCCACGAGTATTCGCGCTGGGTTTGCACCGGCGCGGGGATCACGGTCTCGATCGCATTTACTGAGGCGACGAAGCGCGCCCCGCTCGCAGCAAGCGTTTCCAGCGTCTCGCCAAAGAGCGGGCTCGACGTATCTATCGCATGCCGCAGCGTCAGCGCCGCCGGGAACGAGATCACCCGATCGAAGTGCAGCTTGAGCATATAGAAATGGCGAAACTGCTCGTCATTCTCGATCGGCTCATCGCGCATGAACATGATCCTGAACTCCGCTTCAACGAGACTGCGATCGCGCAGGTTGGCGACCCGCAGCATCAGTGTCGGCTGACCTTTGAACGGCGCGATTACGAGCGTGTTGCTGAACTCGATCCCCGGTCGCGGTCGCGAAAAGCGGACGAAGATGATGCCAGTCATCATGGCAAGGAAAAACATCCCGTCGACGATCTCCACCGTGCTCACGATGTGGGCATAGAGCGTCCTCGGATACATGTGCCCGTAGCCCACCGTGGCGAGTGTTTCCGTGCTGAAGAAGAAGGCATCGAGGAAGGAATGCGGCGGCATGCCTTCGATCCCATCACCGATGGTGTACAGGCCAGCGAAGATCGCGTTCACAACGAGATACACGACCGCGAGGAACAGCGCGAACTGCGACCAGGTGAGCGAGAGGATCCAGTTGTAAAGATCGCGCCACTTGCGTGACGCGAGGTTTACCTTGTGAAACCGGAACTCGCCGACCTGGACGGAAACAGTGTCGTGAGGCCGCTTGCTCATCGCACCGTAGCCGCTCGCGTCGCTAAGCGCGGCGACCGCCGGCGAGATGCGACATCGCCATGGTCATCGCCATTGTGCCGAGAGTCTTCACCAGCGTCGGATGCGCCGCATAGAAGTTACTCACCGTATCGACGACCGACGGGTCATGTTTCTCCGCATGCGCCGCCGCCTGTTGGACCGCCTCAGGCGGAATCTGTGCCGCCTGCTCCGGCGTGATCTGCGGCGTTCCCCCACCGGCAGGCATGGCGATGCCGGCCGACTTCGCGAGCTGCGCGAGCACGCCCGCGCCTGCGCCACTGGAGAGCAGGTTATTCAGCAGGCTCGCCTTCTGGTTCGGATCCGAATTGCCGAACAGCTGACTAACGAGTTGTGGGAACGCCGGAGTTTGATCGCTCCGGAACATTGAAGCGAGTCCGCTCGCTAGATCTTCGCGCGGCGCAGCCTGCGCGACCTGATTGAAGTGCGTTGCGACTTCACGCTCGTCCGGAGCGCCTGAACCCTGTCCATAGTTTTGCAAGACGTTTGTGACTTGATCCATCCAGCTCATGGCCTAACGAGCCACACAATGTGCGAAGCACAAGTGCTCTAACCGGCCGCGTTAACGGCCGCGAGCTCGCTTATCG
>JBJMGI010000007.1:0-25048 GCA_045807945.1 Terriglobales bacterium
ATCCTTACACTCGCGGGTTGCTGCGCGCTGTGCCGACGCTGCGCTCGGACCGCACCAAGCCGCTGCTTACGATCGATGGAACCGTTCCGGCTATCGCTTCCCTGCCGCCGGGATGCGCATTTGAGCCGCGCTGCGAATCAAAAGTTGCGGCGTGTCAGGAATCGCTGCCTCCGCTAGTGGAAGTTGCGCCGGGACACGTGGCGCGGTGTCCGGTGAATGCGGTGCAAAGATGAGTTTGCGCGAGGTGAAGCTTTTCGACGCCGAGCGGCGTCCTCCGAATTGGATGGGACACATCCGTGAGGGCGAGTACGCGCTCTTCTTCAAAGATGTGAAATCAGGGCAAGAGCTGACCGCGGATGGAGATTTACCGAAAGAGAGCATTTGTTTAGTCGCGAGTTCCCTCGACGAAGCGCTCGATTTCGCGCAGGCGCGAGTGGACGCGAAACCGTCACTGCGGTGCGACATCTATGACGCGGAAGGCAAGGCGAACCCGCCGGTGGCGAGCATCGTTCATCAAAACAACAAGAGTCTGGAGAACACCGCGGCCAAAGGATGGAAGCGGATATGGTTCGGGGTCGCGCTGCTGCCGATCGGCGCGCCGATGATCCTGTACGACTGGCACCGCGATTGGGCGCTGATCTGGCCGGCATTCTTCGGGATCCAGATCTTCGCAGCGGGAGTTCGGCTGATCGTATGGGGGACGGGGACCATCGAGAACAGCCGCCGCTCGGCGGCTTACTTTAAGTCGAAGATGGCAGCGTGCCCGAGTTCAAGTTCGCGATGAACTTCGGCTCCGGCGCGGGATAGCGATTCTGACGGAAGCGCCACATTATCAAGACGATCAGCAGAATCTCGACGATGCAGGAGAAGATTGAGCCTTCCGGGCCCACTGTTCCTCCGGTGAGCCAAGCCGGCCGGTTGGCGGGAATGTTGGGGTGCAGCAGAGCGCCCTGCGCCTGCATCCCGCTGTCGGCAACACCGTAGAAATAAGATTCAGCCCAGTCCCAGCCCAGATGGAAGCCGACCGGCAGCCAAAGGTTTCCGGTGCGGATGAGCATGGCTGCAAGAACGAGGCCGGCCAGAAAAACGTCGATCACACCAAGCCAGGTTTCACCCGGGTTGGATTTGTGGGCCCAAGCAAATAGAAGCGACAGGAAGATAGCGGTCGGCCAGAATCCAATGCCAGTAGTGAGCGTGTACTGGACGTAGCCGCGGAACATGTACTCCTCCATGAAAGCTACAAGGAGAAATGCCACGCCCCATATCGCAGCGTATTGCAGGGCCGCTTGCGGATTAAGTGCGATGTTCCCGAAATAAAAAGCCCCGGTCACACGCAGCACCACCAGTAACAGACTGAGCGAAACGAATCCCCAGAGCAGACCTTCCCAGAAGAGCTTTCCGAAGGCGCCGCGCGCGGGCAGCCCATAATCGCCAATGGGCCTGCGTTCGATCTTCGACATGCCGAAGGCGGCCAGCAACATGGCGAAAACTGCTTCTACACGTGTCGCGATGATGAAGGCGGGGGCGTTCTGCCCACCCAGCTCCGAAAACTTGAACCCGATAAGCCTGCGGATATGAACCGAGGTCCAGACGATCGCGAACACGAGTGCGACGTAGATCAGCACCCGCCATCCGGCGCGCAGGCCGTTGGGACCGAGAAATATCTTGTGGACAGCCGGCGTGGGGTCTTGATTCAACGCTGTAGACGAGACGTCAGACGGCTGGACGCATCCGTCTGGCGGAACTATCGCTGCGGGATTCGTATCGCTGGGTTGACCGTTCATTCGTGAAAAAGCCTCAAAAGCTCAGATTTCAGCTTATAGGAAAACGTAAGCGGCAGGGCAGAAGTTCCACCAAATGGAGCCCTGCGGGGACGGTTTAAGGCAAAAATAGGTCAATCAAAGGTAACTTGCGCGGGGGCAAACGCGGGTACAATATAGCTCCTGTTTTCGCCCGCGGGTCTCTTCATGGGTAAAAGAATCACTGACCGGCTCAAGCTGGTGCTGCCTGTCCGCATCTGGGGCATGGACACGACCGGCAAGCCCTTCCACCAGATGGCGCACACGCTCAACGTGAACAAGAGCGGCGCGCGTTTGGGCGGAGTGCGCGTGATCGTAGGGACTGACGAGATCGTCGGCGTTCAATACAAACACAAAAAAGCAAGATTCAAAGTGGTGTGGCTGGGCAAGCCCGGCACGAAAAGCCAGGAGCAGCTGGGCGTGACCCGCATGGCGGGCGAGCCTGAGATATGGCCGGTCGAGCTCCCGACGCTGGAGATGCGCGACAACTACGAGCCGCCCACCCCGCCGCCATCCGCCAAGAAGAAAGAGGACAAGCGTGAGTTGAAACGCTACGCGTGCAGCGGCGGCATCGAGGTGCGCGTGCGGCACTCGCAGCGCACGGGTGTTTGGGGCTCGCTGACCGAGATCAGCCTGGGCGGATGCTACACGCAAATGACCTCGCCCTATCCGAAAGACAGCGCCGTGGACTTCGTTATCCGGGTGGGCACGGTCGAGATCAAAGGGCACGGCGTCATCCGCGCTTCCGTGACGGGTGCGGGTATGGGCGTGGATTTCGTCGGCATCCCTGATACGGACCGCGAGCGACTGGAATACCTGATCGAAAAATTCTCGCGTGGCGAAATGACCGACCAGGAACCGCCTTTTGCGAGCGATGAAGCGAGCAAGAGGCTGCAAGCTGCGACCGCCGAGCTGCGCGAGATCGAAGAGATGATCAAGGGCGCGAATGTTGACAGCGTAGTGCTACGCGAGTTCCGCTCGGCGCTGGGTCACGTGCGCCACACGGCGTGGGCGCTGCAACAGTGGCTGGAGTTGCAGGCCAAGCGCGACGATCCATTCCCGGTGATCGCGTACCTGAATAACGAGCGCATCCGGTTGGCCACCCATCTCTGCAGGAACCTGACCAACGATATGGACGCGTTGCAGCTCAAGTTCGAGCGGCGCGAGGTGGAAGGACTGCTCAGTTCGGTGGAGGACCTGTTCCAGCGGCTAGCCGGCTTCAACTTCTCTATCGAAGAAGCTGTCCCTGAGAAGTCAACGGCGGTTGCCGCCGGCGCGGAAACTTATCTGGAGCCCGTCGAGCCGCAGCTGGAGACCTTGAACGGCATCCGGCTAGACGGCTCGGCCGCTGCCGCCGAGGCACCAACGGGCGAGCAGAATGAAGCAGCTGAGGGCATGCCACCTTCCTCCGAGCGCGACGATACCCGCCGCCGCAGCGGCACCGACTAGCTATCCCTTGTTGATGCTGGCGGGATGCCGTATATTTTTACTTCCATCCTATTTCGCGAAAGGTGCGATTATGAAGCTACAAGCCTTCCTCTCTGAACTCGAGTCCCGCATCAACAAGTACGACCTGTTGTGCCATCCGTTTTACAAAGCCTGGTCAGAAGGCAAGCTCACCGGCGCGGACCTGCGCGAGTACGCGGCTGATTACTATCAGCACGTCGCCGCATTCCCTTCATACCTGAGCGCGTTCCACGCGCGCCTGGAAGATGGCGCGATGCGCAAAGCCGTAGCGGAGAATTGCGCGGATGAAGAAGGCATCGGCTCAGCTGACGGCTGCTCGCACGCCGAACTGTGGATGGATTTTGCCGCCGGCTTTGGCGGCTCGGAGCAAGATGTCCGCGGACGCAAGTCGCTACCCGAGATGCTGAACTTGATCGCTGAGTTCCGCCGCGTCGCGCGCGAAGGTTCCTCAGCCGAAGCACTGGCTGCTTTCTACGCGTATGAATCGCAGGTTCCCCGGGTCGCGAAGGAAAAAGCACGCGGCTTGAAAGAAATGTACGGCGCTGACAACGCGACTTGCCGCTACTTCACGCTGCATACGGCCGCTGACGTTCGCCACTCGCAAGTGTGGAAGGACCTGCTCAGCAAGGAAGTTGCGGACGAGGCTTCCGCCACGCTCGCGCTGGACGCAGCTGAAGCGGCGGCCAAGGCGCTGTGGACGGCTCTCGACGGAATCGAGCGCGAACGCGTTTCGCGCAACGGCTAGGAACCCCTTTACCGCAGAGGCGAAGAGGCGCTGAGGAAATCGTTCCCGTTCTCTGCGATTCGCGCTCCATAACCAAGACTCGAAGCCGTTAAAAAATGCCACTACAGCAGTCTTCTGCCATGCATACGCAACGTTCACAAAACCCGAAGCCCGATGCTTATCTGACGCTCGCCGGGTTGCCGGTCACGATCGAGATGCAGTGGCCCTTCCACGGCTCAGGCTCGGGCGGAGATTTCTACCTGCTGCACGGCCGCATGAACCTCGAGGATGGAAGTGGCTTGCACGCCGACGTCGCGGTGCAGCTCTCGCAGACGTTCAAAGAGCAGCTGGCTTCGCTGGAGCGTCAGGATTCAGAGTCGGCGGTTGTGAACGCGCTGCGCAAGGAACTCGACCGCAAGCAGCTCGAGCTTTTGAAGTCCGGCAAGAAGCAGCCGGTGCCGATATCGAGCCGCCACTACAGCATCAGGAACCGAAAGCTGGTCTTCGCGAAGGCGGATGATGCGCAGATCAAAGAATTCCTGCAGGCGAAGGTTTACTGGCTTGCATATCGCATGAGTGACGACGACCGGAAGGCGAAAGTATGGATCGCGGACGTGTACGACGCCGACTACATGGGAACGACTCCCGCACACTTACTCGAGATAGCGGGCACGCTCGCGCAGGAACGGTTGCTGCAACTGGAAGGCGAAGCGGCACGCCCCACGGACGCGCTGATCGCGCGCTCCACCCAGTTCGAGAACGCGATGAAGTCCTCGCTTGAGGCCCTGCACGCCAAACATGCCTACGAGCGGGGGTAGAATCTCTTTCGCTCTTTTAGGAGGATCCAAATGAAACTTCGAATGACGGTAGTGCTGTGTCTCGTCCTGTTCAGCAGTTTGGCATTCGCCAAAACGAAGAAAGTTGCGACGGCTGCCGCCGCGGTCCCACCGGATTACAAAGGCATGATGCAGGCAGAGTACGACCTTTGGAGCACGATGGATTCGGCCAAGGTCTCACCGCTGTTCGCCCCGGACGCCGACCTGATCTTCTTTGATATCACCCCGTTGAAGTACAACGGATGGGCTGAGTATCAGAAGGGCGTGATGAAGGTGTTTGAGCCGTATTCGACGATGAAGTGCACCGTGAACGATGATGTGCACGGCGGACGCTCAGGCAACATGGCGTGGACGGCGGGAACAGTAAGCTGCCACGCGCCAAAGAAAGATGGTGGCGCGGACGATCTGACGCTGCGGGCAACGGAAATATGGCAGAAGCGCGGAACCAAGTGGCTGATCGTGCACGAGCACGCCAGCGTGCCGATGAAAGAATAGCGTTACAGCGATCTTGCAGCAGGCGTCCGCCACGGCGGACGCCTTTTTTGTCCCTTTTCGATTGTCGAAAGCCGCCGCATGCGAGACAATTCGCAGTTCACACCCGATCTGCGGAGGAACAACTATGCGGAGCTCCCGCCTCTTTCTGCTCGTCATTGCATTTGTGACTATCTCTTTATCCGCAAGCGCGCAGCAAAAAAACGCGCCGGCAGAGAAGCCGTGCTCGACGGGCTACTACCGGCTGCTGGATTTTTGGGTCGGGGACTGGTCGCTCAGCTGGCCGGATTCTCCGGGCGGCACGCCCGCGGGCACCGGCACGAACAAGGTGGTGCGCACGCTGGATAACTGCGTGATCCAGGAGCTATTCGAGGCCGATAAGCCGATCGGACTGCACGGCATGAGTTTTTCGACGTACGACAAACAATCAGGCAAGTGGAAGCAGACCTGGGTCGACAACACCGGGTCGTATCTAGATTTCGTCGGCGACGTGCATGACGACAGTGCGATCTTCATGCGGGATGCGAAAGACAAAGATGGAAATCCCATCAAGCAGCGCATGGTCTACAAGAATTTCAACAAGAACGAGTTTGACTGGAGTTGGGAGCGCTCGACCGACGGCGGTGCGACCTGGAATGTGATGTGGCCTGTCCACTACACCCGTATGGGAAAGGGCCAGGTGCAGCAACAGAAGGAAGGCGAGAAGAAGAAGACGCCGTGGTACAAGCAGTGGTAGCGCGCGCTAGAGCAACTTCCAGGTGAAGTAGGCGGTCATGGTGCAGCCAATCGCGATCACCACGTAGCGCACGACCTTGGGGTCCATTTTCAGCGCGTACCAAGCACCAAAGTAGCCGCCGATCATCGCGCCGACGATCATGATGCCGGCCTGCATCCATAGAACTTTTCCAAAAATGATGAATGTGATCACCGCGACGCCATTCGCACATATCGCGAGCAGGCTCTTGAACGCATTCATGGTGTGAATATTTTCCATTCCCATCACCGCAAAGAGTGCAAGCATCAGCATGCCGGCGCCCGCGCCGAAGTATCCGATATAGATCGCGACAGCAAGCTGGATCAGCGTCCCGCCGATCACCGTAAGCTTGGAGGCGTGCTGGTCGGCGTGCTGAGAGATCCGTCCGCGGACGAAGGCGGTGATCCTTGCGCCGAAGATGAAGAGCAACGTGGCTCCGCCGAGCAGCCAGGGGATGAGCTGCACGAAGGTACGCTCGGGAGTGTTGAGCAAGAGCAGTGCGCCGACGATCGATCCAAAAAACGTAACTATGAATAATGGGCGGAGCAGAGTCCAGTTGCTGCGGTCTTGAAATTCGCGCCAGTAAGCGCCCACGGAGGCGAGCGTCCCGGGCCACAGGGCGACGGTGTTGGTGGCATTGGCCTGGATGGGATTGACGCCGGTGAAGAGCAGCGCGGGGAAAGCGATGAACCCGCCACCGCCGGCGACGGAATTCAATAGTCCACCAACCATGGCGGCGAAGAACAAAAGGATGGCGTGGTGGAGCGGCACATGCCAGTGTACCTGCACGCGTGACTAGATGGCCTGCAGCTTTTCGACGGTGCGCTCGTTCTTCAAATTGCCGGTGTTGAGCGTGGCCTTTGGCTCGATCAACATCATGTGGACTTCTTCGTCGGCGCTGGGAAAGTGCTCGACCCCGTGCGGGATGATGATGAACTCGCCGGGCCGGATAAGCTCCTCGCGTTCGGCGCCGTTCTCGCGGAGCTTCATGCGCAGCGTCCCTTTGACGACGAGGAACATCTCGTCCTCATGGTCGTGGTGGTGCCACATGAATTCACCCTTCATCTTGGTGACCTTCACGTACATGTCGTTCACTTCACCGATGATCCTCTGATTGAAGTGGTCGGAGAAGAGAGAGAGCTTCTGGGCGATGTTGATGGTGCGCATAGGAAAATTCTAGCGCAAGGGACATGGGCGTGCAGGGCTATGAAGAAGTTTCATTGGGCAATGAAAATGCCGACCCGCAGGTCGGCGTTTTCTCTCAGATGCTGAAAACTCAGTGGGTCTGCTGCAAATCTTCGTTATCGAGGACGCGAATCGGTTCGGCGGTCGGTCCGGGAGGAACTTCGCTCGAGGTCTCGATCACTTTGACCGGAGCAGCTAGCGAGCCCGGGCTTTCCAGGCGCGAGAGCTCATATTCCTTGTAAACGGTAATGTGGAAGCAGCGGGTGCGGAATTCTTCAGCAACGTCAATCTGGCCGGCGTCGCGCAGGTTCACCAGGTAGTTGCGCATCCAGGTGATCTGCGCCTTGGTCATTCCGCGGCGCGCGATATCAATGGCCGCGCCGGTGAGGTGCGGCGAAGCGACATCACCATCGACCATGGCTGCATTGCGATTGCGGCGGCGCAGCTTCTTCTGCACTAGCACAGTGCGCACCGCCGAATTCACCTGCAGGGGCTGGCCAAACTGGGTGTAATACTCACGCGACATGTCGTCGAGGAAGGTGCGTGTCCAAGGACGGCAATAGCGGCGCTCGATGGGCAGGTTCGCTGCGATGCGAAGCGAATCGTCTTGCGGAAGATCTACGAGCTCTTTGTTTTCCGTGAGCAGCTGGAGCTGGTCGTCATCCTGGATGCGTTCGAGATCATCCCCGAAGGTGCGCTCATTCTGGCGCAGCATAGATTCGTGCGAACCCTTCAACGGCGTGAACGGAAAAACGATACGGCGGAATCTGTTCGAGCGGCCACGGCGCGATGAGTTGACGCGCGCTGCGATGCGGCGCGAATGATGGCGGCGGCTGGAGACCGCAGGACGGCGCTTGCCCGACTCAAGAGATTGCGTGGACGCAGCAGTCTTGGTCGTGGTGGCAGTCTTCAGCGCGGGCAGTGCCGGCTGCGACATCAACGAAATGGCTAGTGCTGCTACTGCAAACATTTTGAGGAACCGATTACCTGGATTTCAATATTGTTTCTGCTACTTGCACAGCCGGGGGTGCTGTGCACCTCACCATCTGCAACTCAGGAGTTAGAGACTACCTTAACCTTTGTAGTTGTCCAAGGTACCGAAGGCCAATGGCCGTCGGAAAGTTATCAACAAAGTAAACAGGCTCAGGAACATCTTACCATGCAGCTACTCTGCTGAAAATACTGCCTTTACTGTAGGGGGAGCGGTTACGGTTCGAACTCGCTATCTTCAGCGGGGAGGTCGGAGAGGGCTAGTTTTAAGTTACCTGGGTTCGAGGAGTAAAGCAGCGCGCTTTCCTGGCTCACGACACCTTCGCGCACCATGGCCTCAAGCACCTGATCGAAGTGCTGCATGCCCTCGAGATTGCCGTCTTCCATAGCATCCACGAGCGACCGGCCGTCGGCTTCACCCTTCAAGACATATTCGCGGGTACGCATGGTGGATTTCAGGATCTCGATCGCGGCAATGCGGCCTTTGCCATCTTTTCGCGGCAGCAGGCGTTGCGAAACGATGTAGCGGAATGATTGTGAGAGGCGATTGCGGACGGCTCCCTGATCGGTGATGGGAAATTCGCCGATGATGCGCTCGACGGTTTTGGAAGCGTCGATTGTGTGCAGTGTGGAGAAGACGAGGTGGCCCGTTTCAGCGGCCATCATGGCGATCTCGATGGTTTCTTTGTCGCGCATCTCGCCGACCAGGATCACCTTAGGGGCTTGGCGCAGAGCGGCGCGAAGAGCGAGCGAGAAGGTTGAGGTGTCCGCATGAAGTTCGCGCTGGTGAATGGTGGATTTATTGTGAGGATGCATGAACTCGATGGGATCTTCGATGGTGACAATGTGGTACGCCTTCGTCTCGTTGATCAGGCGGATGATGGCGGCAAGCGTGGACGATTTTCCTGAGCCTGTGGGTCCGGTTACGAGGACAATCCCGTTCTTGAGCGACGCAATATCGGCGAGCTGCGGCGGAAGCATGAGCTCCTGCAGGCTAGGAATGGTGTGCGGGATGACGCGCATCACGATCGCGTACGTTCCGCGCTGGCGGAAGATGTTGACGCGAAAACGTCCGACGTGAGGGACGCTGTAGGAAACGTCAGCGGAGCCTTCGTTCTTCAAGACCTCGATCGAGCGCTTATTTCCGCCGAGCAGATCTCCGGCGATTCGCGTGGTATCGGCGACGGTGAGCGCGGGAAGTCCCGGGACGGGAGTAAGCGCTCCGTTCAACTCAACCTGCGGCGGACGGAGAGGAGAAAAAATGAGATCGCTGACTTTGTCGCTCATCTTCACCATGATCTCGATGACTTTCGCCGTCGGCGGATAGGTGGAAGCGGAAGCGGAAGCGGGAGCAGGTGCGGGTGCGGCAGCGGCGGCTTGCGGTGACGAAGCGACGGGGGTCTCTGGCAGTGACATTTCTTCTCCGAAAGGCGAATGGGCATACTGCCACATGTGATCGAGGTTCGCCAAGTTACGTCGGGTATTCGAGAGTCATCCACCTACTCTTGAGGTGTTGACGATGAGCGGATTCAGCGATACATTCGAGGCCTTCCAGCTAGTCGGCCCCAGGGTGTTCAACCAAGAACCATTAACCAGGAGCGCTTCGTTTTGGACGAACGCCGTTCGGAGCCAAGATACCCATTCGAGCTTCCCGCGGAGATCATCACCTCTGGCCAGGTGGAGAAGGTGGTGCTACGCGACATCAGCTCGAGCGGGATATCGTTCGTCAGCCGGCGCGAACTTCCGCTGCGCAAACGGATACGCTGCACTCTCCGTTTACCGGGCGAAATGCAGATCACCTATACGCCAACGCCCGTGAGGGTCGAGCAAATAGGAGAGAGCTTCGGGATAGGCGCGAGCCTGATCGGCTCGATGGCGGCTGGCTATACCGGGCGCGAACCCCTGGAAGAGAAGGTGGGTGGCGAGCGCGAGGCGCGCTTCCGCGCCTTGATCGAGTACAGCAGCGACTGCATCACACTCACCGATGTGCGCGGGCAGATGATCTACAGCTCGAACGCGAGCATCGCGTTGACGGGCTACACACCCGATGAGCTGATCCATCGCAGTATCTTCGATCTGGTGCACCCGGATGATCTCGCGGCGAGCAAGGCCGTCTTCACCGCGTGCCTGCGGAGCGCGGGGCAGCCCTACACGCTTGAATTGCGATTGCGGCACAAGGATGAAACTTATCGCTGGCTGCAGTGCGTTCTGCAGAACCGCATGCACGATCCAGCGGTAAAGGCGCTGGTGCTGAATTACCGCGACATCAGCGACCGCAAGCACCTGGAGGCGGAGCGCGACAAACTTGTCTCCGAACTCACGGAAGCCGCGAACAGCATGAAGGTATTGCGCGGACTGCTGCCCATATGCGCCTCGTGCAAGAAGATTCGCGATGCTGAGGGAGAGTGGGGGCCCGTAGAGGTGTACATCCGCGAACACTCAGAGGCAAAGTTCACCCACGGCATTTGTCCGGAGTGCAAGAGCCGCCTTTATCCCGACCTGAACGAAGGCTGAAGGAATCCTGAAATTAGTCTGATGCAACCGGGCCGCGTTCTCTTCTCGCGCGGCTAGCTTCCATGCGCAGATGCGCCATGTAAAGCACGATCAAAATGTTGATGACAAGGATTCCCCATTTAATAGGGTTGGGGTGATGCATCAGCGCGTGGACCTCGAAGGGGACGTAGATGGTGCCGGAGATGAGCGCGAACCATTCTGCCCATGCGCGCGCACGCCAGAGACCATAAGCTTCCGCAAAGCGAATGATGGAATAAATGACGGCGCCGATGGCGACGAGGACGAGCGTCTTCTCCGTCATTCGCTCGGCCGCTTTGCTGAAGATGTTGGAAAGATGGCCTTCCGGATTGAGGTGGAAGAAAGCGACCACCCGGTCGACGATGTCGTCTATGTCGCGATGACGGTAGTGCCAGACGCCGAATCCGACGGCGAGCACCAGGATGCCCTTGATAGCTTCGAACACGGCAACGCTGCGCAGCGCGTAGACATCCCGATGCTGCTTGTCAGGCAGGTGGATGTGTTCGGGAACGTGCAGAGTGGGGTTCATGGCGCAGAGGGGTAATCATACCAAGGCGGGTTTGGGCGAGTGCGGCGGCGCGCCAGAGACACTACTGCAGAGTCACGATGGCAGGATGCAACTCCCAGCTAGTGGCGATCTGAGCGGTCCCGCGGTTGTGCTCGAAATCCTCGAAAGCCAAGCCTTGCACCGTGACGAGAAACGGTTGCGGAAGTTCGCCGCCTTCGGTCTGACTAAGAGTGCGGCCACGCTGCTTCAGCTGCGCTTGCAAGGTCTGGCGGGCGGGACAATATTCCACATCCACCGGAGTCTCCACCATCACACGCGGAGCGTTTTTGTCTGGAGTGGCCGATATCTCCAGGTGGAGATCGCAGTCGCCGGTCTGCACTGACGCCCACTGTAGATATGCCTGGTTCACCTGGAACAGCGTATTCTCGCGCCCCTGCCGCGGACCGTCTGCGACGATCTCATGCTGCGGCCAGGAGAGAATCGTTTGCACGGTGACCGGAGTAGCGGTTCCGCTTGGTAGCGGAATGTGCTTCTCGGCATGTCGGAAATCGACAGACCAGGGTTCTTTGGGTTGACAGTTACAGAGATCTTGAGACGCTTGGGTGGTCAGATCGTGTCCGCCACACGAGAGCAGGGCGGCAAGAGCGAGGGCCAGAGGAACGAACTTAAGCGGCACGTGGGGCAAAAGACGAGCAGACAACGGCTTCACCAATCCTTGCTGGAATAAAGATTGGATGAATGATCCTGCGGTCGCACCGTACGGCGACAGACGCCAGAGATCCTGAGCTGCGCTGCGGTTATTTTTCCGTTGGAAAGCCCTGCTCGTTCCAGCCGCGCCAGCCACCATCCATGGAGACGGGGTTCTTGTAGCCCATCTTCTTTAGGTTGTCGGCAGCCAGAGCGGAGCGGAAGCCGCCGCCGCAATACAAGATGACTTCCTGATCTTTGTTCGGGATCGTCTTTTCGATGTCGCGCTCGATCGTGCCTTTGCTGAGGTGGATGGCGCCGGCAATGTGTCCCTTGGCCCACTCATTATCCTCGCGGACGTCGACTAGAGTGAGCTTCTCGCCGCCGTCCATGCGCTTCTTGACTTCGGCGACGTTGGTTTCTTTGACGCGCGATTTGGCGTCGTTGACGATGGCGAGGAATCCGGGGGCGTGTGACATGCCCTTATTTTATTGCACCGCGGAAATTTTTGTTAAGTTGCGTCCGACTAGGTAGCTATAGCATCCTTAAGGAAAATCAATCTCGCGAAAAGGAGAACCCGCCATGAAACCTCGAGTCGATCTCACCCATATTTCGCCCGCCGCTTATAAAGCCGTGCTCGGAGTGGAACAGTACGTCCAGAGCAACGTCGACCACACACTACTGCACCTGGTGAAGATCCGCGCATCGCAGATCAACGGCTGCGCCTATTGCATCGACATGCACACCAAAGACGCGCGTGCCGCCGGCGAGACCGAGCAGCGCATCTACGCGCTCGATGCCTGGCGAGAGACACCTTTCTATTCCGACAAAGAGCGAGCCGCTTTGGCGCTCACGGAAGCAGTCACGCTGATCCGAGAAGGTCACGTGCCGGATGCGGTATTCGAAGAAGCTCGTGCCCACTTCAACGAAGCCGAGATCGTTAACCTGACATTGGCGATCGCGACCATCAATCTTTGGAACCGGCTGGCGATCACGCTGCGCTCGGTCCCGGGAGAGTATCAGCCGACCAAGCAGCATCCTGCGTCGGCTGTAGCGTAAGACATTTTCTAGCAAGAGCAAAGGCCGCTCGAGCGAGCGGCCTTTGCATTTTCGCTTTTGAAAATCCGCGCGCAGGAGGACCTGCGCGCCTACATCACTTCGCTGGCGGGCGGCTGGCCGGCGGGATGATCCCGTTCATGCGCAGGTACTCGACCATTTGTCCGTAATGGTCCTGGCTGTGACCGAGGATGATGATCAATAGGCCGAGGCGCGGGCGCGTCCCTTTGCCGAAGGGGTTGCGCACCTGCCCGTCGATGTTTGCCTTGTTGATCTTCGCGAAGGCCTCGTGGGCGTGCGCGAAGGAATCCTTCAGATACTGCATGATGTCAGCCTTCGAGGTGAGCTTCGCCGGGCCGAGGTCGGATTCGCCGTCGGGTACTGGTTGCGGCTGGCCGTTCAGACAAGCAACTACAAGTTCGTTTGTTACCGCGATGTGTTTGACCTGATCGGCGTACGACTTCACGCCGGTGAACTCGCTGCCTTTGACAAGATCGTTCGTAGGCTTGAAATTGTATTTGTCTTCCGGCATGGCATCGGCAGCGGGGACGATGTCGTTCTCAAGATTTTTGAGGTTGCGTTCGAGGATGGAGGTTACGTCCATCTTCATGGGCGGAGCGGCCGGAGTGGCGGCAGCGGCTTTTTTGGCTTTCGCTTTCGGCGCGGGGGTGGCATCCTGCGCGAATGCGCCGGCGCAGATCATCAGCAGGGATAAACATAGAACAAACTTTTTCATGTTGGGGGCTCTCCTTGGATTTAGGGCGACCCAGTATATGACGCGCCAGAGGAGCTGGGGTGAGCGGGATTGATCTTTGGGTTGAGCTACGGGAAATGAGTGGCGAAGAACGTGCGCACGAGGACCCCTCGGCTTCGCTCGGGGCAGGCTGAAATCTCGCGCCTACAGAATCACAAAGGCTACTTCAGGTTGGTGATGCGGACGGCGTCGGAGCTGGAGTGGCCGCGGGAATAAACGATCTGTTTGCCGTCGGGCGAGAAGTCGAAGCTCATGATGCGCTCCGAGGTGAAGTGGGTGAGCTGCAGGGGTGGCCCTCCCGAGATCGGCTGCGACCAAATATTGGTTACGCCGTTCTTCGTTTCGAGATAGGCCACCGCTTTCGAGTCCGGAGTCCAAGCCCGATCGACGAACTGGGTGAAGTAACCAGTAGGATCAGCGCCGCTGGGGATATCAAACTGCCCGATCGGCGCTCCACCAGTGACAGGGACTATTCGCAACTGGTTCGGCTTTTGGGCAGCCTGATTTTCGCGATAACCGATATCGATGGCAGCAAACATCTTCTCGTCCGGCGAGATGACCGCGCCCAGGGTGCCTTCGAACGCCCCTGGCACCGCTTGCTCGGCGCCCCCCTGAACCGGCGTACGAGCAATTCCCTTGAACTGTCGCAAATAGTAGACGCTGTCACCGGAGGCCGGGCAAGAGGGTGAGGTTTGCGGCGGCTCCCCGCCTATCAGAGTGGCGTTCTTGCCATCCGCATCCGCGCGAAACACGCGAGCGTCTGTGTTCTGCTCCAGGCGAGAGTAAATAATGTATTTTCCGCAAACTTCGGCGGGGATGAATTTATCGCCGACCTGCTGCGGCTGTGTGCCATCAACCTCGCTGACCAGCATCTTGCCGTGATCGCGGTTGTACAGCAGTTTGCCATTCTGCAGCCAGCGGACGTGTTCGCCCACGAATCCGGTGGGTGTTACCTGCTTGCCTTCATCGGGGTGCTCGGTCGACGCGACGAAAATGCCGTAGGAATTCTGGAACTGCAGGGCCGCCATCGCGGATGCATCCGGTGTCACGCTGAGCACTAGCAACGCATACTGCGTCAGGTCGTTCGTAAGCCGCTTGCTCTGCCCCTCGGGAAATGAGGCGTAATAGATCTGGCCGCCGGCAACGCTGGGCTCGTAGGCAACGTATAAGAAGCCGCGTCCGCTCCCCAACCAAGCCACCTGCCCGACAGCGTGATCGAGGGTCAGCACGTTGCGCCCACCTCCATCTGCCGTCGAAATGGCGATCACGCTGAATTTTTCGCTCTGCCGGACCGTGATCAGGATCGTCTTGCCGTCCGGCGACCAAGCCGGGGCGGCCAGGATGAAGGCGGGGTACTTGCTCACGTACAGCGGCCGCATGTTGTTGCCGTCTAGGTCGGCAACGAAGATGGTCGCCTGATTCGAAAACGGCTGGTTGCGCAAGACCGCGAGCTGCTTGCCATCGGGCGAGAAGGTGGCCGTGCTGTCCACGTCGGTGACCAATTTCGCCGGCGTGCCACCCAGGGAAGGGATTCGATACAGGTAACTGAAACCGCGCGACACCTTATCCGTGCGCGCGAAATATAGATAGTTGCCGTCGGGAGTGAACGTGAGCCCGAGATAATCGCTCTCTTCGCCAGGGAGAAGGTTGATGTCCGCCCCGGTGGAGACCTGGCGCAGCCATAAGCTTTGTTTCTCGCCTTCGTCAGTTGCGTATGCGAGATAGCGTCCGTCCGGGGAAATAGCGGATGCGAGGGCGCGGCCGTTGTCGGTGACACGCGATACGGTTGCGTTTTGGAAGCTGACTTCGGGGCTGCCGGCATTCGCCAGTCGGAAGATGCCATATCCGATTCCGGTGCCGAGCAGGACTAGTAGCAGAATAGTTCCGACCAGGCCGAATTTGTGGCGGCGCACTTCCCCGAGAATGACTTCGCGGCTGGAGCTGGCGGGAGTCGCGGTTGGAACCGCAGTGCTGGTGCCGGAAGAAACTGTGGCGACTTTGCCGGAAGACGAATCGCGCTTTAAGCGCTTGAGGTCGCCGCGCAGCTCGGCGGCGGTCTGGAAGCGCAGCTCACGATCTTTCTCCAGCAGCTTATTAAGGATGTCTCCGAATTTCGGCGGCAGGCCGGGGTTCAGCTTCACCGGCGAGACCGGCGGCTGATTCAGGATCTTGTCGAAGATAACGGCGCTGGTATTGCCTTCGAACGGAAGATGCCCGGTCGCCATCTGGTAAAGCACGCAGCCGACCGAGAACAGATCGGTGCGGACATCGAGGACCTCGCCGCGTGCCTGCTCGGGTGACATGTACGCCACCGTCCCGACCGCGGTGCCGGGGCTGGTGAGATGTTCGGGGGCGCCCACGGTCTCTGCGACTGCGGCGCGCATGCCGGCGAGCTTGGCCAGTCCGAAATCAAGCACCTTCACCTTGCCGCGGGGCGAGACAAAGATGTTCGCGGGCTTGATGTCGCGATGGATGATGCCCTGCTGGTGGGCGCCGTCGAGTGCATCGGCGATCTGTATGCCCGTATCGAGCAGGCGGTCGAGCATCATCGGCGTGCCGGCGATCACGTGGTCGAGCGTGGAGCCCTCGAGCTTTTCCATGCTGATGAACCACTGCCCGTTGTCTTCGTCGATCTCGTAAATGGTGCAGATACTCGGGTGGTTCAGCGCGGAAGCAGCACGGGCTTCGCGCTGGAAGCGCTCGAGCGCGGCAGAGTCGCGGGCCAGCTCGGGCGGAAGGAATTTAAGCGCGACGTGACGACCGAGCTTCAGGTCTTCGGCTTCGTAGACCGACCCCATGCCGCCGGAACCGAGCAGCCCGATCAGCTTGTAATGCGAGATGGTTTGGCCGATCAAGAGAAGCCATCATCTTAAAGCTGGATTGAGGAAAACGACAAACGTTGATTTCGGACGCACCCGGCGGCTGCGGGCAGCATCCCATTCGAATCCGGTCTGCAGAGCAAGACCTACAGCGAGGAAGCATGGCGACGATTCCCATTACCCGAAACCAGCCGCGAAGAGAGAAGTTGTTGACCGAAGTCGTGAACGAGCGTCGCGCGACGCTCAGCTTCGATGGTTCGCCGATGGCAGACGAAGATTTGAAGACGATCCTGGAAGCGGGAATGAAGTCGCCGAGCGGCTACAACATTCAGCCGTGGCGATTCGTGGTTGTCCGTTTGCCGGAAGGAAAGCAGGCGTTGCGCGAAGCAGCGATGGGTCAGCCGAAGGTAGAAGAAGCGGGCGCGGTGATCGTTTGCTGCGGGGACATCAACGCCGCCCGGGGCGAGCAGTTCGACCGCGTCCTGGCGATGTCCGCGCACCATGGATATCCCAAAGAGCAGAACGAGAAGGTGAAGCAGATCGTGAGCGGCAACTTCAACGCGCAGCCCGGAGACGCGATGGGCCTCGCGCCGGATTTCGCCGTCTGGGTGAACCGCCACGTGATGATCGCGTTCACCACGATGATGTGGATGGCAGAAGTGCTCGGCTACGATACCGCTCCGATGGAAGGCTTCTTCGAAAGCAAAGTGCGCGCAGCGCTCGGGATCCCGGACCACGTGCGAGTGGTCGCGCTGCTCGCGATCGGACGTCGCAAAGGGAAAGACAAAACTTTCGCCGGAAGATTGCCGCTGAATGAGATCGCGTTCGACGAGCGATGGGAACGCAGGCGCAGGTGATTTGGCTCAGGTTCGAAGGGGCCGCTCTCGCGAGCGGCTTTTTTCATGCAGCTTTCGGTCGCTGCGAAGTTTGAAGGTCCGGTGAGTTCACGGTGACTTCCATCGTCGAAGACGCGATTTGGATGTCTTGACGGCCTTCGATGGCGTCGAAGATCTTCGTATAAATAAAGGAGCCGGCTGCGCGGCGCTTCTTCGGGTCGACGATGTAGCGCATCGCGAGCTCGACCCAATTGTCGGTGACCTTCAGGAATACGGCCGGCTTCAACTCGACTTTCGGGACGAGAAATGATTTCTGCATCTGCTCGAGGTCCGCCTCGGCCTTGTGCAGAAACTTTTTCGTGTATTCGCTGGCGGCGCGCATCATGATCTCGGTCGCGGCCTGAACGTTGCTGGAGTATTTGATGGGCAGCTTCACTTCGTCCCAGATATAAGAAAAATTCTGCGTGTAGTTGAACACGGGATTTCCGAACACGACGTTGTTGCTGAACTGGACGACGCGTCCGGTGGCTTGGTCGCCGCCGATCCAGTTGCCGATCTCGAGCAGGCGCGTGTAGAAGAACCCGACATCGATCACATCGCCGCTCATCTTGCTGATCTCGATGCGGTCTCCGACCGTGTACATGTGTCCGGCAAAGATGGCGATGCGTCCGGCGATGCTGAGCAAAGGATCGCGCAGTGCGACCGCAACGCCAGCGCCGATCAAGCCGAGGAAGGTTCCGGTGTGCTGTAAGAGCCGTGCCCAGAGCAGCGCGATGGCGAGCACGACAAAGATGACGTCGAGCGTCATCAGGGTCTTGCGGAGCCGGTATTGGTCTGGCGGGTGAAGCTCGCGGCGGTTGATGATCTGCACGCCAATGAAGTAAACGAGGAAGGCGGCGACGATCGCGGCGGCGGTGCCGATGGTTGCGACGGGATATCGCAAGAAGGACATGCATTTGCGATGCGGAGCGGGAAAGCCGGGTTCTCTGCGTGACGCATCACAGCAGAAAGGCCGCTCGGGTGAGCGGCCTTTTGTTGGTTCGGTATCGGTTTACTGCAGCAGCGTCGGTGGCTCCTCGGCCTTTTCTGCCGGCGGGATCACGACTGCGGCTGCGACCTTGTCCCCGGCTTCTACGTGCAGCAAGCGGACACCCTGCGTCGAGCGGCCGGCTTCGCGGACTTTTCCGGTGTCGATGCGGATGATCTTGCCGAACTGGCTGATCAGGATGCACTCCGAGCTCTCATCCACCAGCATGATGGCTGAGACCTTGCCGTTGCGCTCGGTGGTCTTCACGTTGATCACGCCTTTGCCGCCGCGCGACTGCAGGCGGTATTCGTCAACGTGCGTTCGCTTGCCGTATCCCATCTCGGTGACGGAGAGGATGAGGCGCGCGTTCTTGGCTTCGGCGACGACTTCTTCTTCGGCTTCGCCGTTCTTCTTCTTGCCGTTTCCGCCATTAGCTTTGGGTTCATCCTTCGGTGTGATGGCCATGCCGACGATGTAGTCGTTCTTGTCGAGGTCCATGCCACGGACCCCGTAAGCCGGTCGTCCCATGGAGCGGACGTCTTCTTCGGAGAAGCGGATGGCCTGGCCTTCGTGCGAAGCGAGGAAGACGATCTGCTTGCCGTCGGTCAGCTTGGCGGAGACGAGTTCATCTTCCTTCTCGATGCCAATGGCGATGATGCCGCGCGCCATGACGTTGGAGAAATCTTTGAGCTCGGTCTTCTTCACAGTTCCGTTGCGAGTCGCGAAGAAGACGTACTTCCCTTCTTCTTCGAGGTCCTTCACATTCAAGATCGACGTGACCTGCTCGCCTGGTTGCAGCGCGATCAGGTTGCCGATGTGCTTGCCCTTGCCGGCGGGGCCAACGTCGGGGATCTCGTAGACCTTGAGCCAGAAGACGCGGCCGGTGTTGGTGAAGCACAGCAAATAATTGTGCGTGCTGGCGATGATGAGGCGCTCGACGAAATCTTCATCGCGCGTCTTCATTCCGGTACGGCCCTGTCCACCGCGGCGTTGCTGGCGATAGGTGGAGATGGGTGTGCGCTTGAGATATCCCGTGTGCGAAACGGTGACCGCGACTTGCTCGTCGGCGATCAGGTCTTCAAGAGTGATCTCGGCGGCTTCGTCCTGGATGACGGTGCGGCGCTCGTCGCCGTAGTTCTTCTTGATCTCTTCCATCTCTTTCACGATCACGCCGCGCAGCTTGCGCTCGCTGGCCAGGATGGATTCGTACTCGGCGATCTTCTCGCGGATCTCGCCAAGTTCGTTCAGAATCTCGTCGGTCGAAAGGCGAGTGAGGCGATAGAGCTGCAGCTCGAGAATGGCGTCAGCTTGCTTCGCGCTCAGGCGCCCTGCTTCGGCAGTGCCGAGGCGCGCGGCCATAGATTTGTCGAGGACCTTGAATTTGGCTTCGAGCAACGAAGTCTTGGCTTCGTCGCGTGAGCCGCTGGCGCGGATGAGCTTGATTACTGCATCAAGGTTATCGAGCGCGAGCTTGTAGCCTTCCAAAATATGTTCGCGATCGCGCGCCTTGGTGAGCAGGTAGACGGTGCGGCGACGCACCACATCCACGCGGTGATCGATGAAGTGCTGGATGGCCTGGATGAGCCCCATCTCTTTTGGCTGGTTGTTGACCACAGCCAAAAAGATCATGGAGAACGATTCCTGCATCGCGGTGTGCTTGTAGAGCTGGTTAAGGATGATCTGCGCTTCGGCGCCGCGCTTTAGCTCGATGACTATGCGCATGCCTTCGCGCGAAGATTCGTCGCGGATGTCGGAGATGTCGTCGACGACTTTGTCGGAGACCAGGTCGGCGATGCGCTCGATGAGCTTCGACTTATTGACCTGGTACGGAATCTCTGTAATGACGATTGCCTTGCGTCCACCGGCGATATCTTCGGTGCCGGCTTTGGCGCGCATGACGAAGCGTCCGCGGCCGTTGGTATAGGCCTGCTGAATGCCGCTCTTACCGTGGATGATTCCGGCGGTTGGGAAATCGGGGCCTTTCACGATCTTCAGAAGGTCTTTGAGCTGCGTCTTCGGCTCATTGATCAGCGTGATGGTCGCGTCCACGATCTCAGTGAGATTGTGCGGCGGGATGTTCGTCGCCATGCCAACGGCGATTCCGTTCGAACCGTTGATGAGCAGGTTGGGGACGCGCGAAGGAAGAACCGTCGGTTCCTGCGTGCTCTCATCGTAGTTCGGCTGGAAATCTACTGTGTCCTTATCAATGTCTGCGAGCAGCTCTTCTGTGAGCCGCTCCATGCGCGCTTCGGTGTAACGCATTGCCGCGGGCGGATCGCCATCGACAGAGCCAAAGTTTCCTTGCCCATCCACCAGCGGATAACGCATAGAGAATGGCTGAGCCAGGCGGACCATGGTGTCGTAAATCGCGGAGTCGCCGTGCGGATGGTATTGGCCCATCGTTTGTCCGACGATCTTTGCGCACTTCGTATATTTCTTGTTGTGCTGCAAGCCCATCTCGCTCATCGCATAAAGAATGCGGCGATGCACGGGCTTGAGTCCGTCGCGAATATCGGGGAGCGCGCGCCCGATGATGACGGACATTGAGTAATCGAGATAGCTGCGGCGCATCTCCTCTTCAACGTTGACAGGAACGATGTTGAGCGCACCCGGACCAGGAGGATTGCCGTCGCCGGGAGGAGGAGTCAGAGGAAGTTGCGGGTTCTTATCGTCAGCCATTTTTTAAATTTCCAGTACCCAGAAGCCAGTACCCAGTGAAAGCGCTGCGAGAGCGTTTCTGGGCGGTTTAGCGACCCAAACAGGAAGCGGCTAAGTGCTTGGAATCAAAGCAATTTAAGTCTGTTGAGAACACCTGCAATTATAGCACGAGTTAGGGTGCAAAATCGCGCCCAAACAGACGCACCCGGAGCTGCACCAGGCGGGCGTAGCGGTTGGCGATGGTGAACAGAAATCCGGCGGGAATTGCAAGCAAAAAGAACCAGCGGAAGGACTGGAATGCGAGACCGGTGAGCAGGATGAATAGGATCGCGATGGAAGGAACAGGGTCGGGAAATCGCCGCGGCCAGGGGATCCAGATGCCGAAGGCGATGGCGATTCCGCGCGAGCCGGCGAGCGGAGCAGGTTCAGCCCGGAAGGCGAGTTTGGGCCAGGGCATAGGGGAATGGACACCTGCGGACGGAAGAAGGTTCCTTAGTCGAAAGCGGAAGTTGCAAACGTTCAATCGGGAATTTCGATTGCCAAGCGACAATGGCGCACCTATGCTTTCCAGTTGCAATCGGAGGAAATGATGAACAAGGTAAATCCGGGAGCGGTGATCGTAGCGGCAATCGTGGATTGGTTCGTGCAGGCGGGTTGGTTCACCGCGCTCAGCGGTACGTATACCGCCGGGCTGGGAATCACGCCGGAGCAGATGGCGGCAAGCAAGGCGCATCCTGATCCGTGGATGTACGTGACGGCGTTAGTTGCAAATGTTGTGATGGCATTGGTGATCGCGAAGGTTATTTCGTGGGTGGGCCAATGGTCAGCTGGAGGGGGAGCGCGCGTGGGATTCATCCTTGGGCTGGGTGTCGCGTTCACCGCCATGGCCACGGCTTATGTCTTTGAAGCAAGGCCGCTCAGTTTCATCTTGGTTTCGGCAGGCTATCCGGTTGTGGGATGCGTCATCATGGGCGCGATCCTGGGAGCGTGGAAGCCGAAGGGGGTGGTCGCGTAAGCGCCTATATAATCGGTTTCTCCTATGGCACAGAAAAAACTTATACGGTCGACGACGGTGTTGTGCGTGCGCCGCAATGGCAGCGTGGTGATGGCTGCCGATGGACAGGTCACGCTGGGCGAGGGCGTGATCAAACACTCTGCCCGCAAGATTCGGCGTTTGTACAACGAAAAGATCATCGCGGGATTCGCGGGTTCGACGGCGGACGCGTTCTCGCTCTTCGCACGTTTTGAATCGAAGCTCGAGCAATATCACGGCAATCTCGGCCGTTCTGCCGTTGAGCTCGCGAAAGACTGGCGCACAGACAAGATGCTGCGTCAGCTGGAAGCGCTCTTGCTCGTCGCCGATAAAGACCAGACGTATTTGCTAAGCGGTTCGGGTGATGTGATCGAACCGGATGAGGGCGTTGCCGCGATCGGCAGCGGAGGCTCGTATGCTTTAGCTGCAGCCCGCGCGTTGATGAACAACACCGACCTCCCGCCCCGCAAAGTCGCAGAAGAGAGCATGAAGATCGCCGGGCAGATCTGCATCTTCACCAATGACAAGGTGAACTACGAAGAGTTGTAGCCACTGCACCCTCGTGGATCAGAAGCGGAACACAATCCCGGCAGAGTAGCGGAAGCTGTTCTGATGGTTGTTGGTGTTATTGGCAAAGCCGGTCGTCAACGCATCGAAAGTATTGAAGTGCGTGTACAGGTAATCGACTTGTGCGGCGCGGATCGCAAACCTGCGACTGAGACCAATATCAACACCACCACCGAGCGCCATGCCAAAAGCTGTTGCGTCATTCACGCCGGTGTTGAAGCTGCCGAGGATCGGGATGCTAAATCCTGCGCCCACTGAGGAATGCACGCCGCCGAAAAGTGCGTGAGCGAACACGTCATGCTTGCCGAATCGCGCGGTTGCGGTCGGTCCGAAGAGAAACGTATACATCCGCTGATTAGCAGACGCAGAAAAACCGCTGAGTGGCGAGAACCCAGCTGCCGTCCGGTAGTGTCCGCTGAAATCGGCGGTTGCTCCCAAAAAGTGATTGAAGTTGTAGGTGAGTTGACCCTCCCACCCATTGAAACCGTTGCCACTGTTGCGCAGATAGGAATACCCGGCGAAGGCGTCTACTTTGGAATATTCGGTTTGAGTTGATTGTGCCGCGAGGAGCAAGGGGAGTAAGACGATTCCGGCCACTGCGAAAAGTTTGCGCATTCTATGACTCCTTTCGGAGTAGGGATGCGGAATGTGAGCTGCAAGAGGGCTGTTGCACGATTTGACGCGTAAGAACCAGCTCGGTAGAGCTTTTCGTCCGTGCCGTGCGGCCTGAATCCGAAACCATTACAATCCCATCTACAAACCTCCATGGCCAATTATCTCCCACCTGTGGCACGCCTTTTTCAGTGAACACTCTCGTCCTTTTCACCGTAGGGGTCCTGGTTGGCATCGCCGGCATCCTCATTTTCAGACTACGTCCTGGCAGCGAGAAGCGGCTTTACGTAATCGGTCTCATCATCGCGGCGATCATCTATGTTGGATTTGCGCTGTACGGAGACGGCGCAAAGTGGATCGCGGTCGAGCTGCTCGGCCTGTTGGTCTATGGCATTGTGGCGATCGCAGGGTGGCGCGGTTCAGCGTGGTGGCTAGCTATTGGATGGGCTGCTCACGCTGCGTGGGACCTGGTGGTCCACGGTGCGCACACGCCATTCGCCCCGCGCCCTTATGCCATATGGTGCGCCGGCGTTGATCTCACCTTTGGTGTCTATATTGCTTGGCGACTGCGGTCGGCAAGATCCATCTGACTCGATTAAAATCAAACTTCAATGGCCATTTATCTTCCACCTACCGCTGAAGAGACCGAAATACAGCTGGACGAGCTGACGCCGAAAGAGATCGTCAGCGAACTCGACAAGCACGTGGTCGGCCAGCACGCGGCCAAGCGCGCGGTGGCGATCGCGCTTCGCAACCGCATGCGTCGCCAGAAGCTGACGCCCGAACTGGCGGAAGAGATCATCCCCAAGAACATCATCATGATCGGCCCTACTGGCGTCGGTAAAACGGAGATCGCGCGCCGCTTAGCGAAGCTCGCAAACTCGCCCTTCATGAAGGTGGAGGCCTCAAAGTTCACCGAAGTCGGATACGTGGGTCGTGATGTCGAGTCCATGATCCGTGACCTGGTTGAGATTGCTATCGACATGGTGCGTGAGGAGAAGCTGGAGGACATCGCAGAAAAAGCCGAGATGAACGCCGAAGAGCGGCTGCTCGATCTACTGCTGCCCGCGGCACCGTCGTCGCCATCGAGTACGAGTTCGACGACCGGCTTCCAATTGCCGGCGATCGAAGAGAGCGATTCGCAACACCGTACGCGCGAAAAACTTCGTCAGCAACTCCGCGAAGGGAAACTTGACGAGCGCATGGTGGAGCTGGACGTCCGTGAAAAAGGCATGCCGTCATTCGAGATCATCTCCAACCAGGGCGTGGAGGAGATGGGCGTCAACATCAAAGACATGCTGCCCAACATCTTCGGCCAGCAGACCAAGAAGCGGAAGATGAAGGTGGGCGATGCGATGGAGTACCTGATCCAGGAAGAGGAGCAGCGCCTGATCGACATGGACCAGGTGCAGCGCATCGCTGTGGACCGTGTGGAGCAGAGCGGCATCATCTTCCTCGATGAGATCGATAAGATCGCGGGGCGCGAAGGCGGACACGGGCCGGACGTTTCGCGCGAAGGCGTGCAGCGCGACATTCTGCCGATCGTGGAAGGAACAACCGTGAACACGCGTTATGGAATGGTGCGGACGGACCACATCCTGTTCATCGCGGCGGGCGCGTTCCACGTTTCAAAGCCGAGTGATCTGATTCCCGAGTTGCAAGGCCGCTTCCCTATTCGCGTTGAATTGCAGTCACTGTCAGTAGAAGACTTC
>JBJMGI010000008.1:0-13367 GCA_045807945.1 Terriglobales bacterium
AACCCCGGCTCGCTTGGGATGACAGTGTTTTTTATTCATGCTGATTCTCTCCATTGACACTTCCGGCAAGAATGGCAGCGTGGCGCTGGCGCATGGCGACGCTGAGAAGTTTCAGCTGATCGCGACCAGTCCGGTCGAGGGTGGGACGTTTTCTGCGCAGCTCATTCCCCAGATCGCGCGGCTACTTTCAGAAAACAATCTCAAGAAAACTGACATTGACGCATTCGCCGCGGCGACAGGGCCGGGTTCGTTCACAGGGTTACGAATCGGACTGACCGCCGTGAAAGGGCTTGCGGAAATACTGCGCAAACCGATCGCGGCGGTTTCGGTACTGGAAGCTTGCGTGTTGACGTCTGGCATCAACTATGACGATGCGTGTGTGTTCGCTGCGCTCGATGCGCAACGCAATGAGGTCTATCTGGGCGAGTACATGCTGAGCCGCGGCATTGCGACAAAGAAGGATGAACTCCTAGTCACGCGCGAGGAGTTCGTAACGCGGGCGCAGGGAAGAGTGGCGGTCACGCCGGATGAGGAGCTTGTAAAAACCGCGCGAAGCGCCGTCGTGCTCCGCATTGAGCGGCCGACGAGCGCCGATATCGCCCGCATCGGGCTGCAGAAGATTGCGCGCGGAGAAATAGTGACTGTAGAAGAGCTCGACGCGAATTACATCCGCCGCTCCGATGCCGAGATATTCGCAAAGCCATGATCCGCGTTCGCGACTTTCGCGCCGGCGACATTGATGCTGTGATGGCGATCCAGCAGCACTCGGTCACAGCCTCCGCGTGGACGCGCGAACACTACCTGATGATCACCAGAAGACAGAATGACCGCCGCCACGCGCTGGTGATCGAAGAAGATGGCGACGTGGGCGGCTTCATCGTGGGGTCGAAGATCGGCGACGAGTGGGAGATCGAGAACGTCGCAGTGAAGCCGGATGCGCGGCGACGGGGACTGGGGTCGCACATGGTGGGCGAGTTCATCAACCTCGCGAAGATCCTCGGCGCGAAAGCAATCTTCCTCGAAGTCCGCGAGTCGAACCGCGCAGCCAGAGCGCTTTATGAGAAGTGGGCGTTCACCGAAGAAGGCCGCAGGAAGTCCTACTATAAGGACCCGGTAGAGGATGCCTTGATACTGAAATTTTCAAGTCCAGAGTAGCTGGAAAAATTGTTGTAGGCACTCTGCCCCTGTGGTAGCGTTTACCAACCTGATTCTCCTGCAAGGAGGTAGAGCTGGATGGCCACTCAGGTCAAGGATGAGCTCATGGCCAGCGACGAGACGTACCGTCGTCTGGCGCAAGAACATTCGCAGTACGCACAACGCCTCGAAAGCCTCGTCACCAAGCGGTTCCTTTCTGAAGAAGAACAAGTCGAAGAAACCCGGTTAAAAAAATTAAAGCTGCGCCTGAAAGACCAGATGGAGCAGATCGTGCACCAGCACAATCAGCCGCACCAGGTCGCGTAGAAAACTCACGGTGGAGACGCCCGCAAGGGCGTCTCCAGCACCGCAGCCAGCCGAAAATTTTGATCGTCCCTAAGCGCGATGAGAGTGCGCGACTGCAAAGGTACGCCCGTATGGCTTTGCCAACAAGATTCTTCGCTCGCAGAGAATGCGAGCGAAGAATGACAATAGGTTTCGCTAGGCTTCTTCGTGACTGAGGTACTGCGCGGGCGATGTGCCTACACCCGTTGACCCAGCGGCTGAAGCCGCTTCTCTTCAGCTTGTCGCACGGCTAGAGCCGTGCTGTACCCGAAATGCAGATCCCTCGACTGCGCTCGCCTGGCTCGCTCCGCTCGGGATGACCTTCGTATCGAGTTGTTTCTAACGGAATCCAAGCGTCTGGCCATGCCGCTTTGCCGAAGAAATCTGCCGGTAAGCGACACGATATAATCAAGCTCTCATGGTCCGTGATGGCATCTTTTATGCGCTTGGCATGCTGCTGATCGCAGGGGTGGTCTCCTATTTTGCGACCCCCTGGCTGGCGATTCCGCCGCTTTTGCTGGCGTGCTTCTTCCTGTGGTTCTTCCGCGATCCCGAGCGCCAGATGCCTAGCGTTGCGGGAGCCGTCGTCTCGCCCGCCGATGGCAAAGTGACGGACGTCTCGCCCACCGTGGTGAACGGCGAGCCCAAAGTGAAGCTCAGCATTTTCCTCAACGTCTTCGACGTACATGTGAACCGATCGCCCATCGCGGGCACGATCAAAGAAGTGAAATATCAGACGGGAAAATTCTGTAACGCGATGGACCCGCTCTCGGCTGATTGCAACGAGCAGAATATTGTCACGGTGCAAGGGCAGGGGCGGACCGTCGTCTTTAAGCAGATCGCCGGGCTGATCGCGCGACGCATCGTCTTCAAGAAAACTGTGGGTGACACGGTCGAGTTGGGTGAGCGCGTCGGATTGATCAAATTCGGGTCCCGGACGGATGTAATATTACCCGCCTCGGCCGATATCAAAGTGAGAGTCGGAGAACGCGTGCGCGGCGGCGCTAGCCTGATCGCCGTGCTGCCGGAAGGGCAACGATGAACGAGATGCGCGTCCCATTACGCCGCCGCGAAGCCGATGCCCCGCGCCGCAAGCTGCGCAAAGGCCTGTTCCTGCTGCCTTCGTTGTTCACCGCCGGCAACATCGCCGCCGGATATTACGCCATCGTGCAGGCGATGCAGGGCTCGGTCGCGGAGTACTGGCATTTCGATCACGCCGCGATCGCGATCGGCTTCGCGATCCTGTTCGACGGGCTTGACGGACGCATCGCGCGCATGACCAACACCACCAGCGATTTCGGACGCGAATTCGATTCGCTTGCCGACGTGATCACCTTCGGCGTCGCGCCCGCGGTTCTGGCGTGGATGTGGGGCTTCCGCTTTCTTCCATCTCTCGCGCACGTGCAACTTCCAACTTGGCTGAGCAGCGACACGCAGGATCCAGCGAAGAAGATCGCGCAATTGGGTTTGATCGCAAGTTTCCTTTTCCTCACCGCAGGGGCAAGCCGGCTTGCACGATTCAATATCGCGAAGAATCCGCAGCCCTCGAATCCGGGGAAGCCGGGCAAAAAGTATTTCGTAGGCATGCCGATTCCCGGCGGCGCGGGCGTGCTTGCCGCAGTCGTCCACTTCACTGGCGGTGACCCGGTCACGAGCTGGTGGACGTCTCTGATCTGGGGCGCGCTCATCGTTGCCACGGGTTTCCTGATGGTCAGCACCTGGCGTTTTGCCAGCTTCAAGGGAATCGACCTCCATAGTCCGCATACTTTCCGCACCATCATTCTGATCGCCGGAATCATCGCGATGGTTTGGTTCTTCTCTCGCCCCACGCTTCTGTTCTTATCGCTCACGTACATGCTTTCTGGAGTGCTGGCTCGCTTGTTCTTCGCGCTGCGGCGCAGCAGTCCGCAGGCGAACGCGGCATCAGAGGTGCAGGAGCCGCAATCCTCGGGGCTGGCATGAGCAGCGATCTTTACCGTGTCGCCATCGTCGGTGCTTCTTCGCTCAAAGGCAAAGAGCTGAAGGAGGTGCTAGAGGGACGAAATTTTCCCGCAGGCGAGATCAAACTTCTCGACGATGAAGCGGAAGGTCAGCTGGATTCCGTTGGAGACGAGCCGACGTTCGTGCAGACAGCGCGTCCCGAACATTTTCAGGAAGCTGACGTCGCGTTCTTCGCGGGTGACGCTACGCTGACGGCAAAGCATTGGGAAGAGGCCATGCGCGCCGGATGTACCGCCGTTGACATGTCTTACGCGATCGAAGGAAAGTCGCAAGTGCGCGCGCCGTGGGTGGAGCGCGAGATCGCAGCCTCGAGCCCGCAAGACATCCAGGCGAACTCGGCTATTGCGGCGCATCCGGCCTCGGTGACTCTAGCTTTAGTACTTGCACGCGCGAAAAAGGCTGCGAACGTGCGACATGCGTCGGCGGTGATCTTTGAGCCGGCCTCCGAGCGCGGCAAGGCAGGGATGGACGAGCTGCATCAGCAGACCGTTAGCCTGCTCTCGTTCCAGACATTGCCCAAAGCCGTCTTCGACACGCAAGTCGCATTCAATCTACAAGGGCGGCTTGGCGCAGAGGCGAAGCAGCCGCTGGAGGCAGTCGAAAAGCGGATCGTTTCGCATTTCAACCAGATCGCGGCCAACGCGATCCCCGTGCCTTCGCTGATGCTGGTTCAAGCTCCAACCTTCCATGCGCACGTGTTTTCCATCTACATTGAATTGGAGAAAACGGTTTCTGAGGGCGACTTCGTGAAGGCGATCCAGGGAGACCACGTGATCGTAGTCCGAACGGCCGACTTGGAAGATACGCCGAGCAACGTGGGCGCGGCGGGGCGAGACGAGATCATGCTGACCGTGAAACGCGATCCCGCGCACGAGAACGGATTCTGGATCTGGGGAGCCGAGGACAACTTGCGCATACAAGCTCTTACGGCGGTGGATTGCGCGGCGGTGCTGGTCGCCAATCGCACGCAAGGCAGGGTGCAATAGTGAGGAGCGCGCGCGTTGCCGTGGCGAGTCTCTGCTTGCTTCTCTCCGGGTGCGGCTATCATACGACCGGCAGCACCGCGACAAAGCTTCCTGCTGACATCCGCACGATAGCGATCCCGGCGTTCGTCAACAAGACTGCGCAATACAAGGTGGAACAGCTGCTCACGCAGGCCGTGGTGCGCGAATTCGTGAGCCGGACGAACTATCACATCTCGCCTTCCGAGAATGACCGCTCTGCGGACGCCATCCTTGAAGGAACCGTCGTTGCAGCGTCGCTGAATCCGGTGACCTATGACTCCGGAACCGGCCGCGCATCGAGCGCGGTGGTCACAGTGGCAATGCGGGTGACGCTCACCGACCGCAACGGCAAGATCCTGTGGCAGAACCAGAATTACAACTTCCGCGAGCAATACCAGATTTCGCGCGAGATATCGTCGTTCTTCGAGGAATCGAGCCCGGCGCTGGAGCGGATGTCGCGTGAGTTCGCGCGCACGCTTGTGAGCAACGTTTTGGAAGAGTACTGATGTCAGGATTCAAGACAGCACAGCGGTTTGAGACCGAAGTCGCCGAGCGCAAGCTGCGGCCGGCGTACGTCCTCATTGGCGATGAGGCGTTCTTCCGCAAGCGCTGCCGCGAAGCCATCCTGAAGTATCTCGCGCCGCCCGAGGTGCGGGATTTTTCGCTGTACGAGATGGACCTACTGGAGAACGACGTCAACGAAGTGCTGGATCGGGCGCGCACGCCTTCGCTGATGGCGCCGTTCCAAGTGTTCTTCGTGCGCGGGGTGAAGACGCTCTACGGACGAGGCAAGCACGACGAAGAATTCGCGGCCATCGAGACGTACTGCAAATCGCCGAATCCGGACGCGCTCATCATCTTTATTGCTGACCATATTTCGATTCCCGCCGATGTGCGCCGCATGGAGCTCACGGACAAAGACCGCTTCGAGCGTATCCGCGAGACGCTGGGCGAGTATTGCGGGATCGTCGAGCTGGCGCGGGTGGAAGAGACTGAGGCGGTGCGCTGGGTCACCGACGCTGCCGCGGAGCAGGACGTCAAGATGGAGAACGACGCCGCCCGCGAGCTGGTGGACGCGCTCGGCTCTGACATGATGCTGGTCGCGAATGAGCTGGAGAAGCTGACGCTTTATGTCGGGGACAAGAAGCGCATCACGCTCGGCGACGTCGAGACGATGGTGCTCGCCGCGAAGCAGCGCTCGCTTTACGAACTTACCGATGCCATCTCCGCCAAAGACCGCGCCCGCGCCCTGGAGATGATGGACGCGATGCTGAACACGGGCGACGGTGACGAAGCCGCCATCGGGCATCTCTACATGCTGGCGAAGACCTTCCGGCAGATGCTGGTGATATTGGAAAAGAATGTACGCGATTCGCGTGCCATCTGGCAGGCGTTGTGGCAGGGCTTCCGCGTGCCTCCCTTCGCGGCAGACGACATCATCAAGCAGGCGCGGCGTTATAAATCGAAACGCGAGATCACCCGGGCGATCCGGCTGATTGCGCGTGCTGACCTGGCGCTCAGGTCGAATCCACCGAGCAAGAGGCTGATTTTAGAGAATCTGGTGCTGGATCTGGCGTCTGAGCAGAAGGCAGTCGCGATCGAAGAGTTTCAACCAGATCTGGTTTTCTGATGACAAGACCAGCAGACAAGCACAACCTCAAGGTGGCAATGCTGCTCGCTGCCTCTAGCGGTTTCAATCTCGAGTCGCTTCGGAGCGCCGCCAAATCCCACTGGTCTCGCCCATTTGAATTTAATGTGGATGAGAAGGATGAGGGTGGTGTTGGACCGTTCTCGCTTGAGTTCGGCGATTTTAGGATTGACGTGATTCACATCCCAGTGCCGATCCCCGAGTCCGAGATCGATGGAGCGCCCCCTCCAACCTGGAGTTGGCCTAAGTTTGAGGAGGAGTTTCCGAAACACCCGGCTCATTTCATAGTGACTGTCTCAAAGCCTCAAGGAACACCGATCGAAATGGCTCTTGACCTGACCAAGGCTTTGCTCGCCGTAGCTGATAGCTGTTCGTTCATGGCCGCGTACTGGGGCGATGCGCCGCTATTCACCCGCGGCGATCTGTTTCGCGTACACACGATCGATCTCTCCCGCAAGCCTCTGCCGTTGGCTGTTTGGGTTGCTTGTCACCCGATTACAAGGCCGATGGGTGTTGGGCTTCTTCGCACCTATGGAATGAAGCAATTCGATGCGCCAGAGATCGAACACCCATTACGAGTGCGCCGATGACTGCTCAGGTGGGATTTGCCTATGATTTGGCCCATTACAACCTGACGTCCGGAGCCAACATGAAAAATGGCGACACAGTCGATGGGACTGGGGGAAGGCTTAGAGTCAGCTACGTCTTCGATACCAGCGATGGTCGAGGAGTCATGTCGTTGAATCCTGCCTAAATCCCTCTTCGTACGTCTAAGCCGCATGTCACGGCTGCCCTCCTTTCTCATCCTGATCGCGTCAGCTGCAATAGCAGCCCTGTCACAGACCGCGACCTACACCGACGAGTTTCCAGCGGTTTCTCCTGATGCCAAGAGGATCGTTTTCATGTCCGACAGGGACGGTTACATTGAGATCTACGTAATGGGTGTGGATGGTACCGGTGCGCAGCGACTGACGCATTCGCCGGGGCGCGACGCGCATCCCGAGTGGTCGCCGGACGGCAAGAAGATCTACTTCCAGTCGCCGCGCGAGACCGCGCTGCCGCAGGTGTTCGTGATGAACGCCGACGGTAGCGATCAGAGGCGGCTCACAAACAATACCGGCTTCACAGGAGTGCCGCTCGTGTCGCCGGACGGCAAGAAGATCCTGTACATGGTGAACGAAGGGCCCGACCTGCAGGAACACGTTCACTGGCAGATCTACCTGATGGATGTTGATGGCAAGCACCAGCACGCACTTTCGCCGAGCACGGCGAACGATCAGGTGCCGCGCTGGTCGCACGACGGTAAGAAGATACTCTTCTATACCAACGCCTCGGGCAGTGATCAGCTCTACCTGATGAAGGCCAATGGCACGCATCGCAGGATGCTCACCGACGGCGCGCATAACAACAAGACGGGCGTTTGGTCAGGCGATGGAAAGAGGATCGCGTTCAAGTCGGATCGCAGCGGGAAATGGGGCATCTACGTCATGCGAGCCGATGGTAAAAACGCGAAGCTGCTTACGGAAGATTGCGAAGAATTCGGACACCCGACGTGGTCGGCGGATGACCAGCAGATTTTCTACACGGCGACTCACGATGGAGCGACGCGCATCTGGGTGATGAATGCCGATGGAAGTGGAGTGCGGCCGCTGGTGCGGTAGCTTCTATGCCGGAAAAGGAAACGGCAGCCCTTAGGGGCTGCCGATGTTTTTAAAACCTTGATCCCTCGACTGCGCTCGCCTTCAGCTCGCTCCGCTTCGGGATGACAATAGCAAGGGTGCTGGCTCTGGCGCTGACAGCTGAGTGCTGACTGCTTACTTCAGCTTCGCTAGGCGGGCGGCAAGGCGGCTCTTATAGCGGGCGGCGGTGTTCTTGTGCAGCGAGCCCTTCTGGACGCCCTTGTCGATCACGGACGTGGTCTCAGCGAACTTCGCACCGGCGGTCTTCTTGTCGCCGGCGGCGAGGGCTTCGCGGAACGAGCGCAGGGCGCTGCGCAGGCGCGAGGCGTTGGCGCGGTTCACGTTCGTGCGTTTCACTGTCTGACGGGCGCGCTTCAGCGCCGAAAAATGATTAGCCATAATGCTGCTTTAACCTTTGTGAGAGGGACTCTCTAGAAAGTTCTTCCACTTTGCGCGGAATACGTTATTGTACGGGATTGCTGCCGAAGGGGTCAAACGTGACCAAGAAAACCAAAGTTCCGAAAAAGGCGGTTGTGAAAACGCTGCCTCCGGGCTGGCTAGACAACCATCAGGCAGCAATTACCGCCATCGTAGGCAAGCCTATTTCGTTTCTAGGCTATGACCAGGATGGGCGAGCGGAGCTTGAGTTCACCGACGAGCAAGGGACCTTTCACACCATTTGGCTTCAACCCAGATTTGTTGAATTCCGCTAAATAATCATGCGAACCTAAGTAGACCGGCTGAGATATTCACCAATTTCAGTCCGCCGGCATCTCTGCCTGAGGCTGCACGGGTGGCCCTCTAAGTAGCTTTTTCTGGCGCACCCGCCGACCTCGGGGCTTCATCTAATGCAGTAGTGTTAAAGAGTCTTGAACGCTTTAACTCGGATATTGACTCACAAGGGCGACGGCGGTACTCTACGGCCAATGGATCAGCTCCCACTCCGGGTGGCGGCCAACACCGAGCCTTCTGTCGTCTTTCCAAAACAATCTCTGTCGTTAAAAACAATAATTGGGCGTCCGCTTTGGCGGATGCGCCTGAATACATTTGCACTGTGAGGATAGCGGCCCAAAACTGATGAAGAAAATCATCGCAACTCTGCCCAACATCGAATCCTTTTTCGGCAAGCGCGACGAGAACCTGCACTTGCTGGAAGACGGCCTGAACGTATCTGTGGAGCTGAAGTCGGACGGACTGGAGCTGGAAGGCGCGCAAAAAGACGTGGCGCGTGCCGAGCAGATCCTGACCGACTACGCGCAGCTCATCAAGAGCGGCTACGTCTTCCACAACGGCGATCTCGGGGCGATGTTGCGCATCGCCATCTCGGACCCGAATGCGACCTTGCGCGAGCTGGCGGAGGCGGGGCGGCAGCGCTCGTCTGGAATATCGAAGCGCGTGATTCAGCCCAAGAGCCTGAACCAGAAGATGTATCTCGAGGCCATCGAGAAGAACGACATGGTGTTCGGCATCGGGCCGGCAGGCACAGGCAAGACGTATCTCGCGGTCGCGATGGCCGTTTCGGCGCTGATGTCGAAGCAGGTGAGCAGGATCGTGCTGGCGCGTCCGGCTGTTGAAGCGGGCGAGCGGCTCGGATTCCTGCCGGGAACGTTGCAGGAAAAAGTCGATCCCTATCTGCGTCCGCTGTACGACGCGCTCTACGATCTTGCCGACCAAGAGAAGATCGACCGTTATCTGGAAAAGAACATCATCGAGATCGCGCCCATCGCCTTCATGCGTGGGCGCACGTTGAATGATGCGTTCATCATCTTGGACGAAGCGCAGAACACGACGTCAGAGCAGATGAAGATGTTCGTGACCCGTATGGGCTTCAACTCCAAGGCGGTCATCACCGGCGACATCACGCAGATCGACCTGCCGAATGCGAAACGGAGCGGACTGATCGAAGCCATGGACGTCCTGAAGAACGTGAACGGCCTGGCGTTCTGCAAGTTCGACGACTCCGACGTGGTGCGGCACCACCTGGTGCAGCGCATAGTCCGCGCCTACGACGAGCATAAAACCCGCGTGGACGCTCAGCTTTCACTCACCCTCGATCCGCAAGACGAAGGTGACGAACCCCTGGATTCAGCGGTTGCGAATTAGACCAGCTACAATGGAATGGGAGGGCAAAAGCGCCCTCCCTTCTTTTTGATGGCAACGTGGTGATCATGGAATCGAAAGCCGGCGAGGTCTCTCCGAAGGCGCTGGAGCGCTTTGTGGGAGTGGTGTGCCGCGCGGCGCGCCTGCGAGGCGAGGTCAATGTGCTGCTGACCGGGGACCGCAAGATGCGCGACCTCAACCGCCGCTTTCGCCGCAAAGATAAGACCACTGACGTACTTTCTTTTCCTTCCACCGACGGTGGCGACATCGCAATCTCGGTTCCTATGGCGAAGGCGAGCGCGCGCGGGCTGGGTCACGAGCTGACTGACGAGCTCAAGATCCTCATCCTGCATGGTGCGCTGCACCTTAAAGGACATGATCACGAGACTGATAATGGGGTGATGGCGCGTGTTGAGCAGCGCCTCCGAAAAAAGCTGAAGCTTCCTTTGGCGCTCACGGAGAGAACACGATGACTCCGGGCATCGCCATCGCGATCGCATTACTCGTCGCTCTGCTTACGCTCGTCTCCTACGTGGAGCGGCTGTACACCGAGATGGGCAAATTCCTCTCGCGCGAGTTCCAGGAAAATCTAGAGGCCTTCGAGCAGAAGGTTGAACCGCACGTCGGAATGAGCCGAACGCGGTTCTCGCTCTCGATTGCGGTGCTCGAACAGCTGATGACGGCAGCAATCGCGTTGCTCATTGGCTACCAGATCTTTCATAACGGGAGTTGGGACGCAGCGGAGATCGCCGAAGCCGCCGTCCTGATCATCTTCATCGTGATCGTTTTCAATCGGCTGGTGCCGTTCGTGCTGTTCACGCGTACGAAGGGACTTTGGCTGGTGCCGCTGACGCATCTATTGCGTTTGCTCGGATATGCGGTTTTTCCCGTCACGCTCATCCTGAGCTTCTGTTTGTCCGTGGCGGCGCTCGCTGAGCAGCACGCGCCGGAAGAGCCGGAGAAGCCGTCGGAAGCAGTCGAAGCGTTGATCGATGCCGGGCGCGAAGAGGGAATCCTGGAAGAGAGCGACCGCGAACTGATCCAATCAGTAGTGGAGTTCGGCGATACGACGGTGCGCGAAGTCATGACGGCGCGTCCGGAAGTCTTCGCCGTTTCCATCGACACCAGCATCGACGAATTCAAGAAGCTGTTGCGAGCAAAGCCGTTCTCGCGCGTGCCGGTCTTCGAGAACGACATTGATCACATCAAGGGTCTTGCGCTTGCGCACGACGTGCTGCAGATCCCCGATGCGGAAGCGTCGCAACGGCGAGTGCGCGACCTGATGCGCGCCGTGCACTTCGTGCCGGAGACGCAGCTAGTCCGCACGCTGCTGCGCGAGATGCAGAAAGACAAGATCCACATGGCGATCGTGATCGATGAGTACGGCAGCGTGGCCGGCGTGGTGACGATCGAAGACCTGCTGGAAGAGATCGTCGGCGAGATCCGCGACGAGCACGAGACCGACTCCGACGTTACGCGCGAGAACGAGAATTCCTACATCGTGCGTGGCACGGTGGATATTTACCGGTTGAACGAGCTTTTTCAATTCGATCCGCCGGAGGGGCATGAAGCGACCTCCGTTGCGGGCCTGGTCAGCGAGCTGATGGGGCGCATTCCGGAAAAGGGCGCCATTGTCGAAGAAGGCGGCTTGCGATTCGAAGTATTGCAGTCCACCAAACGGCGCATCGAGAAGGTGCGCGTGCAGCGGCTGGCGCGCGCCGAAGAACCGCGCTCCGATAAGCAGCCGGCATGAAGTTCCGCGCGGGATTCGTCAGCATCATCGGCCGGCCGAACGCCGGAAAATCCACCCTACTGAATGCGCTCGTTGGCGAGAAGATCGCCATCGTTTCGCGTAAACCGCAGACCACGCGCAATCGCATACAAGGCATCGTGAACGTAAAGGCCGCGAAGGGAACGCCCGCCGGGCAAATCGTCTTCGTGGATACACCAGGCGTCCACAAGCCGGATTCGAACCTGAACCGCAAGATGATGCACGAGGTACAGGAGGCGCTCGAAGGCCGCGACCTCGTGCTGTTTCTGCTCGACGTCACGCACAACCTCGATGCCAACGATCGCTTCGCACTGCAGATGCTGGAGCGAGCGGGTGGCCCTGCGTTTTTGGTCCTCACCAAGATCGATCTGATCGAAAAGACGAAACTCCTTCCGCTCATCTCCGAGTACAGCCAACTGCATGCTTTCAAGGAAGTGATCCCGATTTCATCCCTGAAGAAAGATGGATTACAGCAGCTTCTTCAAAAAGTAGTGAACGCGTTACCGGAAGGCCAGCCATATTTTCCGCCGGATCAGATGACTGACCAGCCCGAGCGGTTCATCGCTGCCGAGCTGATACGCGAAAAGATCTTGCGCGAAACTGGCGAGGAGCTTCCGTACGCGACCACCGTGGTAGTCGAGCGATTCGAGGAAGGCGCGAAGCTGACGAGGATTTCAGCGACGATTTATTGCGAGCGCGAAGGGCAGAAGCGCATCCTCATCGGCAAAGGCGGCTCGATGCTGAAGAAGATCGGGACGGCCGCACGTCTCGACATAGAGCGTCTACTTGGGATGAAAGTGTTTCTGGAATTGTTCGTGAAGGTGGAGCCGGGATGGCGAGAGTCGCGCGGGTTTGTTGATCAGCTGGACTGGCGACGACAGTTGGAAGATATGGGAAGCAAGTGAATTGGAACAACTGACACGGCTGAGGTGTCATTACAAGAATGAATCACCTGCCCCGACTCGCCGCTGTTGCTTTGGTGATTTTTGCATTGCCGAATCTCGTCGCCCAAACGGCGGCGAAACCGGACAAGCCTGGTCGGTTGATTTGTACAGTGCTGAAAGGGCCCACGCTAAACAAGATAGTTAGTCCGAAGTACCCGGCGAGTGCCAGGGCTCGCGGCGCCCTTGGACCATTGCTGCTGTCAATAAAAATCGACGGGCAGGGAGCACCTCATGATGTCAAAATATTGAAAGGTGATACAGATCTCGCGAAGGCGCTTTCCGATGTGATTGATCAATGGCGGTTCCAACCGTATAAGCTAAACGGACGGTCGGTGGAAATTCAGACAGAACTCGCTGTCAAGTTTCACTTCGTTCTCTAGTAGACGCTCAGTCACTCCTTTACCGCGATTCCGAGGGTCTTCATCTTGCGGTAGAGATGGGAGCGCTCGAGCCCCAGCACCTCCGCTGTGCGCGAGATGTTTCCGTGGTTTTCGTCTAACTTCTTCAAAATGTAATCGCGCTCGTAGGCGGCGCGCGCCTGATGCAGCGTGGTGAAATCACGGCTCCCGCCGTTGCGGGCGCGTCCTTCGCGGTAGACCAAGGGCGGAAGGTGCTTGCGGTCGAAGCGAGTGGCGGTCGGGTTCATGATCACGATGCGCTCGATGACGTTGCGCAGCTCGCGCACGTTTCCCGGCCAGGAGTAGCGCATCAGGGTTTCGATTGCGTCGTCAGTGATCTCTC
>JBJMGI010000009.1:0-44775 GCA_045807945.1 Terriglobales bacterium
AAAATCTTGAAGCGAAAATCCTTCTACTCTCGTCTAATTAGATATCATAAATCGTTTCTATATAGCTAAAAGAATAAGCTTAATAGAATCAAAGACCACGATCCCTAAAGCCTTTGGAATCAAAGATCACGTTTTTCGTCACGTGCTAAGTCTCTGATTCCAGAGATGTTGCGAAAAACAAGGGGGGTGGGGGAGGGGTAGGTCAAGACGCAGGAGGCAGTACGCAGGAGGCCGGAACGGATACCCCTCGGATCTCGACGGATACCCTCCTACTAACTCGCTGATTCCATTCACTCGGGCTCTACAGGACAGCAAAATTTTCTGTAATCCGTCCGTAGCGACGGAAGTTCTTTGAAATCAGTTAACCAGCTTCACCAGCCTGCGCTTTGATCCGTGCCGATCCGTGTTCATCCGCGGCAGGAAGTTGCTTTTGCTCTTGATCTCACTAACAACTAGCAACCAGCAACTAGCAACTGCCTCTGGGCAACCGCTCGCGCTGTTTCGGCACTCTGCTTAGGTCAGATGATGAACTGGACGAGAGCCCTGCTGTTCCTAACTGCGGTCTGTATCGGTTGTCTGGGAACGAAGGCGGAGGCGCAGCTCCGGTGGCCCGAGTATCCGCCTAAGACAACGCCGATGCGAGTGCGGCTCGTCGCTCTGGCTTGGGCTCTCCCACCGACTTCTTACGGCGCGAGCTATGAGGTCTTCGTTGCCGAGACTGAGATCGACCAGGGAGAGTGGAGGCTCATCAAGCTCGTCTTCAGGTTCCTGTCGTTTCAGCCGCGCCTGTCGGAAACGGGATTCGATTACTCCGTGGTCCACGAGGTAGGCGCCTCGCGCGATCCGGATTGCGACGAGACCATCTCGCAGCTGACGGCGCGCAGTCTGCCGAGTCGTCATGAGCCGTTGATCTATTCGCGCAACGTGCCGCGAGAGGACCTGGGCCGCAGACGTATCCCGCTGCCGTGCTACCAGACGAATGCGGATGACTACATCAAGTCCAGCGTCGAGCCGCTGGCTCCGCTAGCGCCGGCACCGGAGCCTACGCTGAAGCCGCGCGCAAAGCGGTGAGTGTCTTCGCTGCCGTTAATAGCAATGAGCAACCGGCACCGTTCTGGCTCGGCATTTGCGCGAAGCGCGCACGCCTGGACGGCTAGTCCTTCCCGAGCGCCTGCTCGATCGCTGCGGTGATCTGCGGCGAATCCGGAGTCACTTCCGGCTCGAAGCGCGAGACGATGTTGCCGTTGCGATCTACCAGGAACTTGGTGAAGTTCCATTTGATCTCGCCCGCGTTCTTCGGGTCAGTAGCTTTGCCGGTGAGGTACTTGTAAAGCGGAGTGGTGTCCTCGCCCTTCACGGAAACCTTCGACATCATGGGGAACGAAACTCTGAAGTTGCGGGTGCAGAAGGTTTTGATCTCCTGGTTGGTGCCGGGCTCCTGCCCACCGAAGTTGTTGGCTGGGATGCCGACGATGACCAGCCCGCGATCGCGGTACTTCTCGTAAGTCGCTTCGAGCGCGGTGTACTGCGGCGTGTAGCCGCATTTGCTGGCCACGTTCACCAGCATCAGGACCTTGCCTTTGTAGGAGCCGAGCGAAACTGGCTGGCCGTCGATGGAGTCGAGGGTGAAGTCGTAAACGCCCTTCGGGCTCGTGGTCGCCGCAAACATTGTGCTGAAGAGAAAGAGAAGTGCAACAAAACGAATCATGCCGCCTCCGAAATGAAGGGAAATTATCTCACGCAGAAGATGCGGAACCTGGCGGCCGGCGGTTGATCCCGGAAAATTTGAGATGAGCGGTAGAGAGCAGCGACAAGGACTTCAAACCGCTCGCGTCGGATTCTTTGGATTCGCAGCGGAAAACTAACCACTGGTCACATTTTGAAGCTGAGCGCTTCGCGTGCACATCAGAGCCGCATCGGAGCGCAAAAGATGTCGACCGTCCTCGTTGCACGTATCCCCAAGAATGGGCTCTCAACTAATGCTGCAGTAGAGCAGCCTGGTTCTGGGCCGAATTTCCAGCACAAGCCCGCTCGGCTGGAATCTGTAGATCTGCTGCGCGGCGCGGTGATGATCATCATGGCGCTCGACCACGTACGCGATTACGTCAGCGGCTTTCCGTACAGCCCGACCGACCTCGCGCACACCACGCCGGGGCTCTTCTTCACGCGCTGGATCACTCATTTCTGCGCGCCGATCTTTATCTTTCTCGCGGGGACAGGTTCGTTCCTCTCGCTTGGTCGCGGCAAGACCACGCGCGAGCTGTCGCGCTTCCTGATAACGCGTGGGCTGTTCCTGCTTGTGCTCGAGCAGACGGTGATGCGACTTGGCTGGAACTTCAGGTTGGGAGCGCCGTTATGGTCAGGCATCCTCTTCGCGATCGGGATGTCGATGATCGTGCTCGCGGGAATGATCCACCTGCCGCGCGCCCTGATGATCGGGATTTCGCTTGTGATGGTGCTGCTGCACAATACGCTCGACGGCTTCCACGCCGAGTTCCTGGGCAAGGCGCGCTGGCTCTGGGCGATCTTGCATGAGTCCGGCAACTTCGGCCATTACGCCGACGGAGCTGTGGTCCTCAGGGTGCTGTATCCGCTGATCCCGTGGCTCGGCGTGATGGCGCTCGGCTATGCCGCGGGCCCGATATTCAAGATGGAACCGGCCCGCCGCCACCGCGTGTTGTACTCGCTCGGCATCGGGCTGACGCTCGCGTTCATCGCGCTGCGCTGGTTCGATGTGTACGGAAACCTGTGGCATCGCGTGCACTACGACTCTGCGGTGCTGACGACGCTCTCGTTCTTCGACGTGACGAAGTATCCACCGTCGCTCGACTACTTGCTGATGACGCTCGGGCCGGGCATCGCGCTGCTGCCGCTGCTCGAGAAAGCCAAAGGGCGCGTGGCGCAGTGGGTGCTCGTCTACGGACGCGTGCCGATGTTCTATTACGTCCTTCACGTCTATCTCGCGCACACCGTTGGCGTGCTGCTCGCAATGGGGGCGGGCAAGCCGGTGCCGTGGCTGAACCCGGCGATGCGTTTGGGCACACTGCCTGCGAACTCCGGCTTCGAGCTGTGGGTGGTCTACGCCGCGTGGATCTTCGTCTTCGCGTCGCTCTATCCGGCCTGCAAATGGTGGATGGAACTCAAGCGCCGGCGCAATGATTGGTGGCTGGGGTACCTGTGAGCTAGTAGCTCAGGCCCGGAGTCTTGCGGAGGTAGGTGGAATCGGTGAGTTGGCGCAGCATGAACTCGGCAGTATCGGCGCGCGAGATGCTTCCTGCGATGCTCTTGTCGTTCACGGGAAAGCCTGCTCGATACTTACCCGTTCTTGGGCCGTTGGTCAGCGCGCCGGGACGAACGATCACCCACTCGACGTGGCTCGATTGGATGACCTTCTCCTGTACCTCTTTGTCGGCGAAGACATGGCGCAGCAACACAGGAATAAAGAAGTAGTTATAGAAGGCACCGAGTTGTCCCTTGCTATCGCCGACGCCTAGCGAGGACTCGCAGATGAAGAGTTTCGTGCCTTCGCGCTCCATTGCGGCAAGGATGCATTTGGTGGCTTCTGAGACGACAGGCGGGGTGCGCGCTGTGTAGAGCAGAGCCAGCACCGGCAATCCGATGTCGGTGAGCAGGTGCAGCCAGCGAGGCATTGCGATCGTCCGCACCAGGACTTGCGAGACCACAACAGCGAGGATGAGCGGCAGCCAGTTGAAGCGCACGCCAAGAGCGGAGAACACCGCATCTTGACTGGCAACGGCGGCGCCGACGGAGTGGCAGTCCTTTACGTTGCCCTTCACGACTTTCAGCTTCTCATGCTCTGTCGGCATCTTTGCTGGATTGCGGACGAAAGCGGTGACCTCGTGCCCTTGCGCGAGCGCCTGGTCAACGAGTTGGCGTCCGGTGCCGCCAGTAGCGCCGAAGATGAGTAACTTCATAGTAGTCAGCTGTCAACGAAACCTATATCCCTCGGCTCCGGCGCGTTCGCGCCGCGCTCGGGATGACAACTCTATAATGCCGTCGCTATGGCAGCTAGCGCGAAAACACCGTGCCGTGCGGAGCGGCGTTGCCTTTAAAGCCATGTGGCCACGCTTTGCCGTTCATGTTAATGCCGGGCTGGTGGTCATCGGCATCGGCGAATTTCTCATCGAGCGCGAGCTTGCCGGTCTTCGGATCGAGATTGATCAGATACAGGCGATTGCTCTTCGTGTATCCGGCGGAATTCAGGACGATGCGCGTGCCGCTCGGGTCGATAGCGGCCCAGTGCCCGCCTTCATCGTCGGAAAGCGTTACGTGTGACACCTCTTTCGGATGCTCCGGGTCGGAGATGTCGAAGGAATAGAGCGTGTGCTCATCAGGGACGGGCTGCAGCCAGTAGTTGCCGGTGAGAATAGGAACTCCGCAGCCGAACCCCTTGAAGCCGCGCACGAACTTCACGGTCGGTGAATCGGTATCGATCCCGCGAACGAGATAGAGCCCGCACTGGAAGGTGTGGATGTAAACGCTTTTGCCGTCTGGCAGCAGGCGTAGCTCGCCGGTGAGCTGGTTCTCCTTGCCGCCGGGGCCCGCCTCGAGCGCAATCGTCTTCTGGAGTTTGAGATCACTGAGACGCCAGAGCTGGATCCACTGGGCGGTCGCAGCGGTGTTGGCTTGGTCCATGTCGGTCGACGTCGAGACCGCAACATTGAGCTTGGGAATCGGCAGCACAGCGTAGGGATAGACCTTGCCCTCGCCGACGCTGGAATCGAGTGCGCTAGAGCTTTTGATGAGCTTACCGCGTTCGGTCATCTCGACCAACCCGCCGGTCGAGTGCTCGCCTTTGTACTGAAAGGTCGCGAGTACATTGCCATCAGGCAGGCGCAGGTAGGAGTGCGGATGATTGAATCCACCGACTGCGTTGAAGGTCGTCAGGATTCGCGGCCGTAGCGGCTGGTTCAGATCGAACAGCCAGCTCTGGCCTGAGTGGAATCCGTCGGCGAGCAGGTGATTGTTCGGACCGATGAAATCCTCCGTGTGGTGTGGATGCGTACCGACCACACCTGTCGGAACGCTGGCGACGATGTGGCCGTAGCTTTTTGAATTCGGGTCAGCATCGATCACCCCGAGGAAGTCGCTGGCGCTGTGGTCGGCGTCGCCGGACCAAACATATAGGTAAGAATGCTTCGGCTTCGCTGCCGCGATCGAGATTGAAAGACAGAGGATGGCCAGAAAGGTGAATGTGAGTCGGACACGGGGCATGGCGGTGAATTCTAGCGCACTTGTCATGTACTAGCGTTGCTAGTTCCTGCGGGCGTAGAATCTGGGCCTCCTCGAGACGTCCTCCCCCGGGGACCAGGAGCCTACCGCATGAAGCGCGCAACCCTGCTCGCGATCGCATCTCTTGTTCTGACCTTCACGCAAGCCAACGCTACGACGCAAAAAATCTTTAAAGCGGCTCGACACGATACCTCGAAGCCACTGCGGAACCTGATCACGTCTTCTCCGTCGCAAGGCACTGCAAGCGAAAAGCACGAGCCGCGACCAACGCGCGCTCTCATCACAAGTTCGACTGCCGACCCCGTTACGCATCAGCTCACCGGAACCCTGCCCGGCGTGACTGCCGGATTGAACTTTGAAGGGCAAAGCGCGAATGATAACCGCAACGTCTTCGGATTCGCCTTTGTCCCGCCGGACACGAACGGTGCTGTAGGCGCGACGCAGTACGTGCAAATGGTGAACATCACCATCGCTGTGTATGACAAGTCCAGCGGCGCTCTGGTGTTAGGCCCCGCTGCGATCCATTCCATTTGGAACGGATTCGGCGGTCCATGCGAATTCGAGTCGCCTGACGGCGGCGACCCGGTGGTGCTCTACGACCATCTCGCGAACCGCTGGCTGGTGAGCCAGTTGCAATACAACAGTAAGTTCACTCAGAACGAACAATGCGTGGCCATCTCCACCACCTCGGACGCGACCGGAACGTATAACCGCTACGAGTTCGACTACGGCGCAAACTTTCCCGACTATCCGAAGTACGGCATATGGCCCGACGCCTACTACAACACAGTGAATATGTTCATCGGGAACGGATTCGGTGGCGCGGCTGCCTGCGCCTTCGATCGCAATGCCATGCTGGCGGGAGCCGCGGCGAGCGCGATCTGCTTCCAAGGCGACCCAAGCATCGGGAGCTTGCTGCCGTCGGACCTCGACGGAGCAGCACCAGCCGCAGCAGGCGAGCCTAATTTCTTTTTGCATATCGCTGACGGCACCCACTTGAACCTGTACAAGTTTCACGCCGACTTCGCGCATCCGGCGAATTCGACCTTCAGCGGTCCGACTGCGGTGGCGGTCGCCCCGTTTAACGAAATCTGCGCGGGCGCGAACAGCGCGTCATGCATCCCGGAGCCGAACCCGGGCGAGAAAGTGGATGGATTAAGCGACCGCCTGATGTTCCGGCTCGCATACCGCAACCTCGGCGACCACGAATCTCTATTCGTTAACCATACCGTTGCGGGCGGCGCGCTCGGAGGCGTCCGTTGGTATGAGATCCGTAACCCGCAGGGATCCCCTACGGTCTTCCAGCAGGGAACCGTTGTGGACCCGAATGTGGACTACTGGCTGGGAAGCATCGCCAGCGACAAAGCAGGCAACGTTGCGCTGGGATTCAGCGCGTCTGGAAAGGCGATAAACCCGAGCATCTACATCGCTGGGCGCGCGCCGGGTGATCCGGCGGGAGTACTAGGCGGGCCGCTGGTGTTGGCGGGTGGGAGCGGAGTCCAGGTTCAGTCTTATAAGCGCTGGGGCGACTACAGCGCGATGACGGTGGACCCAACCGACGATTGCACCTTCTGGTACACGAACGAGTACTACTCGACAACCGGATCCTTCAATTGGACGACACGCATTGGATCGTTCAAGTTCAATTCCTGCAAACGCGGTAGATAGACGGCTACGAAACAGGGATGACGATGGGAAACGAAGTGGGCTTTAGAATGTCTAAGCACACATGAAAGCTTTGACCGTTCTCATCATCATCCTTGCCCTCGCCGGCGTGGTGGTCTCGACCGTGGTGCTGAAAGAGCACTACTCGAACGAGACTTCGGTCTGCGACATCAATGCCAAGTGGGACTGCGGCATCGTCAATCACACGCCGTACTCGCTCTTCCGCGGGATTCCGGTGGCCATGATCGGGATCGTGGGTTATGCGCTGATCGGGATCCTCGCGGGACGCTTTCCCATCCTGACCGCGCTGGCTGCGCTCGGCGGATTGGGTTTCGCGCTGCGCCTCACTTACTTCGAGTGGAAAGTGATCGGAGTGTGGTGCATCTACTGCGTCAGCTCGCAGGTCATCATCGCGTGTTTGTTCCTGGTCTCGGTAATCGCGGCAGTAATGTCGCGGCGCTCGCGTCGAAGAGTGATTGCGTAACCTTCTGGGTCCCTGCTCATCTACTCAGTAGGCGGACAGATGAGCAGCCTGGAACAAAGCGAGCGGAAGTTGCTGGATCTGATCGCTGACTTCGTGACTCACGTCAGCGTCCCGGAAGAAAATTCTTTCGAAGATATTTGGCAGCTCACAAACCAGATCTGCGACAGATACGGTGTTGGACCCTCCAAATTGATTGCATTTCCCGACGCGCCCGCATTGGCGAAGGCTGCCTGATTTACAATTTCTGGGCGGATTCTGCCGCGGTGAGGAATTGAAAATGCCTGTCCAAACCACCCGCCCGCAACTCGCCTATCTCGGCCAGCAGCTCGATGAGCTCAAGAAAAAAGGGACGTACTTCAAGCTGCGCGTGCTCGAGGACGAGCAGGCGCCGGAGTGCACCTTTGACGGCAAGCACGTCATCAATCTCGCCTCCAACAATTACCTCGGGCTGACGACACATCCCAAGCTGCGCGAGGCGGCGATCGAGGCAACCAAGAAGTATGGAGTTGGTCCGGGCGCGGTGCGCACCATCGCGGGCACGATGAAGCTGCACATGGAGCTGGAGGAGAAGATTGCGCGATTCAAGAACGTGGAAGCATGCGTGGTCTTCCAGTCGGGTTTTACGGCCAATGCGGGAACGGTCTCAGCGATCCTGGGCAAAGAAGATTTCATTGTCTCTGACGAGCTGAACCACGCGTCGATCATTGATGGCGCGCGGCTTTCGAAGGCGAAGATCCTGGTCTATCGCCACAAGGACATTGCGCACGCGGAAGAGCAGTTGAAGTCGGTTGCCGATCAGCCAGGACACAAGCTGCTGATCACCGACGGTGTCTTCTCGATGGATGGCGACATCGGGCCGCTTCCAGCACTATGCGACCTCGCGGAGAAATACGGCGCGATCATGATGGTGGATGATGCGCACGCGTCGGGCGTCCTCGGGCGCAACGGTCGCGGAACGATTGACCACTTCAACGTGCACGGGCGCGTGGACATTCAGGTCGGGACGCTCTCGAAGGCGATCGGCGCGATCGGCGGCTACGTTTGTGGCTCGCGCGATCTCATCGAATTTCTCTATCACCGCGCGCGTCCCTTCCTTTTTTCGACCGGACACCCGCCCTCAGTCACAGCGACGTGCATTGCGGCGTTGGATGTCCTGCAGAACGAGCCCGAGCGCATCGAGCGGCTGTGGAACAACACCAAGTTCTTCAAGAAGGAACTCGGCGGGTTGGGCTTCAATATTGGCGGCGTTAACACGCCAGCCAGCGAGACGCCGATCACCCCCATCATCATCGGTGACGGCAAGCTGACGATGGAGTTCTCGCGCGAGCTATTCAAGGAAGGAATCTTTGCCACTGGCATCGCGTTCCCGACGGTTGCCGAAGGCAAGGCGCGCATCCGGACCATCATGACCAGCGAGCACACCCAGCAGCAGATGGAACGTGCCCTGGAGGTGCTGGGCCGGGTCGCAAAGCGCATGGGCATCCTGTAACTATCAACAGGTGAAAAAACGCGCAAACTGGCGATAATCGCGCCAGTTCTAAGGCATATTCCTCACGCCCGATTCACCGCACACTCATCTAATAAGTGCGACAATAAAGAGACATGCTCCGGCTCGACATTGAACCGCAGGTAGCGGCTTCGCCGTCTAAATCGACGATGCCTGAGCCTTCCTCCGCCAAGCCGATCTACATAGAGCACCCCATCCTGACGCTGGAGCGGCTGGAGTGGCAGGACGAGCGTTCGAAACTGCATCTTTGGGTGGCGCTTTGGGCTTCGATATCCGTCCACCTCATCCTCGTTATTTTAGGATTTATTTATTGGCCAAGAATCGTAGCTTGGGAAGAGGCGCGCCAGGCGGCGCAGGTGCGCGAAACGGCGCCACAAGAGGCTCTCAAGGACAAGGAACTTACATACCTTCAGCTTCCGCCCGCACCGGTAGTGCAGCCGAAAGATTCGAGCATCATTTCTGACCAGAACCGCAGCGCTACGGTGAAGCAGCCGCAGCTCGACCGCAAGCGGCTGAAAGAGATTTTGGATTCGACGCAGGCCAAACCCGGCGCTCCGGGAATGAACATGCCGGCGTTACCAAAGAGTGCTCCCGAGCAGCCGCGCGAAGCCCAGCAGCAACCGCCGGAGCAGGGGCAGCCGCATCAGCCGGAGAACCAGCTGGCACATCTGGAGTCGCCCCCGATACCGCCGCGGCCAGCACGCGGTGCATTCAACAGCAATCTTTCCGCAGGATCTGCGATCGAAGAGGCGGCGCGCGAGAGCGCGAAGACGGGTTCTGGCGGAGATTACGGTCCGCCGCCCATGAATCCGCGCGGGAACGTGCAGAGCGACATGGAAGTACTGAGCGACACGATGGGCGTGGACTTCAGCGCTTACCTGGCGCGGCTGGTGCACGACGTCCGATTGAACTGGTACAACCTGGTGCCGGAGGTGGCGCGTCCGCCGCTGCGCAAGACGGGCAAAGTAACCATCGACTTTGTCATCACGAAGAATGGCGGCATCAGCGGAATGAAGATCATGAGCCCCTCGGGAGATATCTCGCTCGACCGCGCTGCTTATGGCGGGATAACCGCCGTCAATCCCTTCCAGCCGCTGCCTACAAACTTCCGCGGGCAATACCTTGCGCTTCGCTTCCGCTTCCTTTACAACCCTGACCGGATGGCGGAGCTCCGCTAACCGAATTCGCTTCAATCCACCATTGCTACAATCGCGGGCGATGACCTCTCGCCGCCAGCAGACAATCGGGCTCGTGCTCACTGCGCTGTTCATTCTTATTTTTCTGCTGGTGCGGGTTGGTAAATCCATGTACTGGGGATGGCGCTGATGGCGCGCGATCCGCTGCTGGTGGTGATCGTTGGCCCAACGGCAAGCGGCAAGACGGCGCTCTCCATCGCCTTGGCCGAGCAGTTCGGCGGCGAGATCGTGAGCTGCGATTCCGTCGCGGTGTATCGCGGATTTGAGATCGGAACGGCAAAGCCTGCACGCGAAGAGCGGGCGCGAGTGCCGCATCATCTGCTGGATGTGGCTGAACCAAACCAGCCCTTCACGGCGGGGGACTACTCGCGGATCGGGCGTTCAGTGCTGAACGAGATCGCCGCACGGAAGAAGATGCCGATCGTGGTGGGTGGAACCGGGCTCTATTTGCGGGCCCTTCTGGAAGGATTGTTTTCCGGGCCGCCACGCTCAGAAGAATTGCGCGAACGCTTGCGGGCTTCTACCGAAGAGCACGGCCCCAATCATCTGCACGAGATGTTACGGCACCTCGACGCGGCTGCCGCGGAGAAAATCCATCCTAACGACCATTCGAAGTTGATTCGCGCGATAGAAGTTTGTTTGGCATCACGTTCGAAGATGACAGAGATGTGGAAGCAGGGAAGAGATGCGCTGAAAGGGTTCCGGATTCTGCGGATCGGACTCGACCCGGAGCGGGATGCACTGTGTGAGCGGATCAACCGCCGTGCTGAGCAAATGTTCGCGCACGGTCTAGTAGAAGAAACGAGAAAACTGGTTCAGCAGTACGGTGGCGCTGCGCCCGCGTTGAGCTCGCTCGGGTACAAACAGGCAATGCAGGTGATCCGCGCCGAAATGGATGAGCAAAGTGCGATCGCGGCGGCCCAACAAGGGCATCGGAACTACGCTAAGCGACAAATGACGTGGTTCCGTAGAGAGCCCAACGTGCACTGGTTGCGTGGATTCGGTGACGAGGCGAACGTGCAGGCTCAAGCGGAATCGCTGGTTGCGGCCGAAGCCGCTTAACTATATGCAACGGTGACGCGCTCTGATATGTTCGCGGCATGTCCCGCCGTGTGGTGCTCATCAGTTGGGTGGTTCTTTCGTGTGCGCTCGCATATTGCAAAGAAAACCCCCGGAGCACCCAAAAAGAACACGTTCAGCGAACACCAGCCCAGGATTACCACCGCAAAGAAAGCTATCAGCGCACTGAGCCCATCCACATCACCGTCGAAGGACAGCGCTGGGCGGAGCGGACGCTGGCGCGACTCACTGTTCAGGAAAAAGTCGGGCAGCTGTTCATGCTGCGCGCTCCAACGGAATTCTTCAACGTTGCGAACCCCCAATATGCCGCGATGCGTGACCGCGTGCGGCAGTTCCACGTAGGCGCGATGCTGCTTACCGTTCCGGTGGACGGTCAGCTGATCCTGAAGAACCAGCCTTACGAAGCGGCGATGCTTACCAATCGCCTGCAGCGCGATTCCGAGCTGCCGCTGCTCTTCGCTGCCGATTTCGAGCGTGGACTTTCCAACCGCTTTTATGGAGTGACAGTGTTTCCGCATTCGATGGCCTTTGCGGCTACGGGAAACACCGCGTACGCCGAGACATTCGCGCGCATCACGGCCCAGGAGGCGCGTGCGATCGGAGTGCAGTGGAACCTGTTCCCCATCGCAGACGTGAACTCGAATGCCGAGAACCCGATCATCAATGCGCGCGCGTGGAGTGAGGACCCGAAGCAGGTCGGAGATTTCACTGCAGCGTTCATACGTTCGTCGGCAGCGACTGGCATCCTGACGACAGCGAAACACTTCCCCGGCCACGGCGATACCGCGACTGATTCCCATCTCGATGTTGCGCGCGTAAGCGGCGACGTGGGGCGGCTGCAGTCGGTAGAACTTGCGCCGTTTGATGCAGCGATCCGCGCCGGAGTGGATTCGGTTATGGTGGCGCACGTGACCGTGCCAGCGCTCGAGCCTGATCCGCGGCGGGTGGCCACCGTCTCGCACAAGATCGTGACCGAGTACCTGAAAGAGAAGATGGGATTCCAGGGCATCGTAATCCCGGACGCGATGGACATGGCCGCGCTGACGCAGATGTTTCCCGCGGGCCGGTCGGCGGTTGAGGCCTTCAAGGCAGGGAACGACATGATCGTGATCCCCGCTGATCTTGAGACTTCGTTCGACGCGATGGTGCATGCCGTCCAGAGCGGCGAGATCAGCATGCCCCGGCTGAATGATTCGGTGCGCAAGATCCTCTATGCCAAGGCCTCGCTCGGTCTGCACAAAGCCCGGCTAGTGGACTTGAACGCGATCAGCTACGCCGTCGGCAAGCCGGAGAGTGCGGTTTTCGCCCAGAAGGTGGCAGACGAGGCCGTTACTCTGCTGAGAGAAAACGGGAAGATGATCCCGCTTAGAAAAAGTGGAACTTCCGCCGCAGAGAGCCCGTACATACCGGTGGGTGGCTCCGGCCGTGAGCTGCTGGGCATCGTGTTTACCGACGACCAGCGGCTAGACCAGGGACGGGTGCTGGAACGCGAGCTGAAATCACGCGTTCCGTCTGCGGCCATGGTCTACATAGATCCACGCAATGCGGCAGCGCTGAATGATTCGGTGCTTGCGTGGGTGGCAGGGTCGAAGCAAGTGGTGGTCGCGGTGTATGAGAACCCGACCAGCCAGGGCCAGGTAGTCGTAACTGGCGGCAAGGCACACCGCACGATCGGTTTGTCAGAAGCGGAGACGCGGCTGATAAACGGGATCCTGGAACGCGCGGGCGAGCGGACGGCGGTTGTCGCGATGGGAAGTCCGTACGTCGCGGCGTCGTTCCCCGAGGTGCAGAATTATCTTTGCACCTACTCGGTCGCCAGCGTTTCAGAGACGGCAGCGGCGCGGGCCTTGTTCGGCGAGATCGGGATACACGGACATAGTCCGGTGACGATCCCGGGGATCGCAGACCGCGGAGCAGGCTTGGAGCGCCCGATCATGACATCGCGTCAGCGATGATGGAGGCAGGTCCATGACTTCCGGTTTTGTTCGCATCGCATGCTCTACTCTTCTGCTTTCTCTTCTTCTGATCTCAAGCGGATGCACGGTTCGCGAAACTCGCCGCAACGGCGATAACGGGGACAAAGCCAGCGAGACCAAAGGCGCCGAGATCACAACTCCGTTTGGCACACTGCGCGCGCGCAATGAAGACGATGGGGCAGCAACAGGGCTGGCCATTTATCCGGGAGCAAGGGTGCTGCATGAAAAGAACGATGATCACGGCGGGAATGTAGTCATCGACACACCAGCGTTCGGACTGAAGGTGATCGCGGTGAAATACGAAACCGACGATCCGCCGGAGAAGGTCGCAGATTTCTATCGCAAGGAGTTGCGGCAGTTCGGTAAGAAGGTTTTGGAGTGCCATCCGAGCCATAACCCGGATGATGTGAACGTCGGCGAGGTGCATGGGAAGGGCGGCGAACTCACGTGCGATAAGGATGAAGATTCAAAGAGCCACACCACAGAGTTGAAAGCCGGGACACAAGACAATCAACACGTAGTGGGCGTGGAGCCGAAGGGGCAGGGAACAAAGTTTGCGCTGGTTTATGTGCGCGTGCGGGGCGATCACGACAACACGATGTGAACTCCGGGGGCTCCTGCTATTCTTTTTGCATGCAGCACCCGTGCCATCAATGTGGCGCACCGGTCGATGACGGCACGCCGTTCTGCAAGCAATGCAAGGCGCCGCAGATACGAGTAGTGACCGTTCCTCAATCGGATATCGAGCCGCTCCGAATGCCGGAGCCGGAAGATGCACCCGAACCCACGCTGCCCTCGGTGCAATCATCTCCGATCGACTGGCGTAGCGCGTGGCCCTCTGCTTTCTTTGTAGCCGTGCCGGCAGGGCTGCTCGCTTTTGCTTTAAACCCGCTATTTTTCTTGTGGACATTCGGCGCGGGCGCGCTGAGCGTATCCAGCTACCGCAAGCGGACACAAGCACCCGTGACGCGCGCGATGGCGCTGCGGCTTGGCTTGTTCAGCGGAGTGGTCGCGTTCGCTGTCTTTTTATCTGTGTTTCTGATGGCAATGGCGCGTCCCGAATTTTCTAGTGCATTGCGACAGCAGATGAAGACGACCGTCGACCGTGTCGCGCAGCAGAACCCGGCTCCGAACTCCCAAAAAACTGCCGAGATCCTTACTTCTCCCGATGGCTTCGCGACAATGATCCTGCTAGTGAATGGGATGTTCGCCGTGCTGTTCATCGTTTTCGCCGTGATCGGAGCGATGGCAGGCATTACGGTGTTTGCACCTAAAAATCGGGCTCCGTGAGCGCTGTTTTAGACTGCGGAAAAGTTACTTTCGACGTCTGATATCATCCATCTTCAATCTTCCCGCATGAGTTCTCCGGCCCAACCACGCAAACCGTCACGCAACGCGCCGCTGCGCGAAAAAGCCCAATTGATGTCCGGGTCCGAGATCGAGCGCACCCTGGTACGGCTGGCTCACGAGATCGTGGAGAAGAACAATGGCGTCGAGAACCTGACGCTGGTCGGAATCAAGCGCCGCGGGGTCCCACTGGCGGAGCGGATCGCGAAAATAATCCAGCAGATCGAGAAGAAGAAAGTCCCCGTCGGGATGTTGGATATCACGCTGTATCGCGACGACCTAACGCTCGTCGGCCTGAAGCCGGTGGTGCAGAAGGGCGAAATTGGCTGCGAGATTGTCAGCCGCGACGTGATTTTGGTTGACGACGTCCTATACACGGGGCGCACGGTTCGCGCGGCCCTCGATGCGCTATTCGACCATGGGCGTCCACGACGGGTGCAGCTTGCCGTGCTGATCGACCGTGGACATCGCGAACTTCCCATCGAGGCAGCATATGTCGGCCGCCGCGTGCAGATCGAAGAGAACGAGACCATCGAAGTGAAAATGAAAGAGACCGACGACAGTGAGAAGGTGTTGCTCGTCGAACGCGCCTGAACATGGCCAAACGCCGGAGTCTGCTCGATCTTGAGCATCTGAGCACCGACGATATGACCGGTCTGCTGCGGCTCGCACGGCGCATGCAACGCGGCGGCCCACGTCCTTTACTCCGAAGAAATCGAATCGCTCTGCTGTTCTATGAGTCGTCCACGCGGACGCGTGTGTCTTTTGAATTCGCCGCGAAGGCGCTGGGTGCGACGACCTCTGTGATCACAGCGACAGCCTCAAGCATTGAGAAGGGCGAGTCGCTGCTCGATACGGGATACACGCTGCGCGCGCTGGGGACTGATTTGATCGTTATGCGGCATCCATCATCGGGAGCGCCGCACGTGCTCGCGCGGAATCTCGACATTCCTGTAGTCAACGCCGGCGATGGCCTTCACGAGCATCCCTCGCAGGGACTGCTTGACGCGTACACCATCCTGCGGCACAAGAAAAATCTCAAGGGATTGCGGGTCGCGATCGTGGGAGACATCTTCCACAGCCGCGTGGCTCGCTCAGCAACGCAGTTGCTGACGCGCTTTGGAGCTCACGTGACGTTGTGTGGACCTCCGGAGCTTTGCCCGGAGATTGCAAGCACGCTGGCGAAGAACTCTAGCGTCGTTCGGCACCTCGATCCGGCGATCCGCGGCGTTGATGTGGTGATGATGCTGCGCATACAGAAGGAGCGGCTGGCGGGAATGAACCTTGATATCCCGGCATACGTCGCCGCATATCAGCTCACGGCGGACAAGCTGCGCATCGCGAAGAAAGATGCCATCGTGATGCACCCCGGTCCGATGCTGCGCGGGCTGGAGATCGCTGGGGAAGTCGCCGACAGTTCGCAGTCGGTCATACGCGAACAAGTCGAGAACGGCGTCGCTGTGCGGATGGCGATACTGGCATGGTGCCTAGGAGCGGCGAAGTGAGCGCAAAACCCAAATCGCTGCTGATCAGGAACGGGCGCGTTATCGATCCGGCGTCGAACATCGACGCTGAAATGGACATCTTGCTGCGCGACGGCCAGGTGGCCGAGGTCGCGAAAAAGGGAAAGACACGCGGCTCTGCGGACGAGAAGTTTGACGCACGCGGGATGATCGTTGCGCCTGGGTTCATTGATATGCACGTGCATTTGCGGGAACCTGGTCAGGCGCACAAAGAGACGATTGCCAGCGGGACGCGGGCGGCGGCAGCGGGCGGCTTCACGTCCGTGTGCGCAATGCCAAATACGAATCCCGTAAACGATTCTGCAGAAATCACGGCGTGGATGCTTTCGCCTGAGCGTGGCGCAATCGTGAACGTATTTCCGATCGCGGCAGCGACGGTGGGGAGCAAGGGCCAGGAGCTCACTGATTTTCGCGGTTTGCAAAAAGCAGGTGCGGTCGCACTTACGGACGATGGCAAACCGATCCTGGAAGACGAGATCATGCGCGAGGTATTGTGCGCGGCGGCGCAGGTTGGTTTGCCGGTGATCCAGCATGCGGAAGACACGCGGATGACTGCTGGCTGCTCGATGAATGCGGGCGCGACTGCATTCCGGCTAGGTCTGCGCGGAATGCCCGACGAGGCGGAAGCAGCCATCGTGGAGCGTGACGTGAAGCTCGCAGCGGCAACCAAGGCGCGGCTGCATGTTGCTCATATCTCGACAGCGGGAGCGCTGGAAGCGGTGCGCAAGGGGAAGCGCGAGAAGCTGGCCGTGAGCTGCGAGATCACGCCGCATCATTTCACGCTGATCGATGAAGACGTGGAAGCGAGAGACTCGCTGGCAATGTACGACTCGCGTTTCAAGATGAATCCTCCGCTGCGCTCGGCGGCGGACCGCGAAGCGATGCTGGCGGCGCTCGCCGATGGAGCTATCGACGCTATCGCGACTGACCACGCTCCGCACTCTGCAAGCGAAAAGAACGCGGAGTTCGAGCAGGCGCCCTTTGGCATCACTGGGCTCGAGACGGCGCTCGCGCTCGCGGTCACGCACCTGTACCGGGAGAAGCGAATCACGTTGCGCCGTCTAGTGGAGTTGTTCTCGGCGACCCCGGCGCGGCTGCTCAACCTGCGAGGACGAGGGTCGCTCGCCGTCGGGTCACATGCAGATGTGACGATTTTCGATCCAGCTAAGCGGTGGACTTACGACACCGAGAAATCCGCCTCGAAATCTAAGAACTCCCCATTCGGCGGCTGGCAGCTATACGGCAAGGTGATGGCGACCGTGGTCGACGGCAACATCGTCTATCGTTTCTAGGGCTTCCAGCCTATGGGTACTTAAGTACTCTGCTGTGTTTCATAGCTGACTCTGTTTCGGGTTACAATCTGGCAACCATGGGCCAACGTAAACAGCCGCGCGTGGACGCGACCATAGAAGTGCGCCTGTTTGGTATGGACGGCATGGAAAAGCCGTTTACCGCCACTGCTACGACCAAAGAGGTCAGCAAGACTGGCGCGCAGATCGCGGGTGTGCAGCACTATTTCAAGCCGGGACAGACCATCGGGTTCTCCATCGCGGGCAAGAAATACCGCTGCACCGTTATGTGGGTGGGCCGCCACGATACGCCGCTGGTTGGACATATCGGCGTGCAGGTGCAAGGGCACATCACTCCCGACTGGGGCGTGAGCTTCCCCGCGCATCCGATCGATAGCTTCACTCCGAAGCGGATCCACGAGTCGAAGAAGGACTCTGACAGCGTCAGCTATTTTGAGTACCGGGCCGAGCGCCGCGATGCGAAGCGGCAGCCGGTGCGGGCAGGCGCGCGCATAAAGCCAGCCCTCGGCGGAGCCGCCGGTTGGGGCATGTGCACGGATGTCAGCCTGGGCGGTTGCTTCATAGAGACGGCAAGCAATCTGACCCCGGGAATGCGCCTGGAGCTCACCATCAATGTCGAGAACGCGGAGATACGCGCGATCGGAGTGGTGCGCAACCGCAAACGAAACGGAGTCGGGATTGAGTTCACCGAACTGACGCGCGACACGAAAGAACATCTGAAACTCATGACCAGCGAGCGGGCGAAGTTCGTGCAGCCACTGAAGAAGAGCACTGCGTCAGAAGATTGATTGACGCAGCACCCATCCTTGCCGATGATGGGAGCCAATGCCCTCCAACCTGATCCATAAACTCACCGGAAAAGACACCCGCCTGAGCGGCTTTCGCCATTTTGAGCTGCTGGTGAACGTGTTCGTGGTCGTTTTGCTGATCTCGAACCTGGTCGCGCAGAAGATCGTGCCGATCGGGCCGTTTCATCTTTTTGGCCGGGAATTCACGTTTCATGTAAGCGGTGCGCAGGCGCTGTTTCCGATCACGTACATCTTTGGCGACGTGTTCACCGAAGTGTACGGATACAAAGCTTCGCGGCGCGCGATCTGGATAGGATTCTTTGCTTCGGTGCTGATGGCGCTGATGTCCACTTTCGTGGTGCTGCTGCCGTACGATCCTTCATGGCCGAATCAGAAGGCGTTTGAGGCTGTGTTCTACCAGCTTCCGCGCGCCATCGTAGCCAGCCTGGTCGCGTATTGGTGTGGCGAGTTCACCAACTCTTACACCATGGCCAAGATGAAGCTGTGGACGAACGGCAAGATGCTGTGGTCGCGGACCATCGGCTCAACGGTTGCAGGACAGTTGGTAGATACGGTGGTCGTGATCGTTTTCCTCTTTGCGGGAAAGAAGACTCTCGGCGAGCTCGGTAACTTGATCATCTCTGCGTACTTTTTCAAAGTGATTTACGAGGCGGCGATGACGCCGTTCACTTACCTTGTGGTGAATGGGCTGAAGCGGGCGGAGGGAATCGACGTGTTCGATAAGGGAACAGACTTCAATCCGTTCGCGAAGGAAGAAGCGGAATCGGCTTCTGAGACGGCTTAGCTTTTACTTGTTGCGACTGCCGGCCCATGCAGATTCAGCCGGCGCGAGTGCTGCTGGATGGCGGCAAGGATCTCCAGCGCCAGTGCGAGATTGCGGCGGCCATCTTCGAGCGAGACGAGCGGCTTTGTGCGCTCGCGGACTGCGCGCAGAAATTCCTTGATCTCAGCCATTAGCGGCTCTTCTTTTTCGATCGGCGGCTTCGCCAGCTTGATGTTCGGGCTGGAAGGGTGAGCGCCGAGATCTTCGCTCCCCATAAATTCCATCGGGTTGAATCCTTGCACAGCCGAGGACGGCTGTGCCACGCCGGTCCCATCCCCGCCGCCGCCTTCCACCGTGAAGGCGATCACGTCCTGCCGGGTGTAATCGAGCGAGATGTACTGGTGCGGCTGGAAGAAGCGCAGCTTGCGCACGCGCTCGGTGGAAACGCGGCTGGCGGTGAAATTGGCGACGCAGCCGGAGTCGAATTCCAGTCGAACGTTCGCGATGTCGACCTTCTCGGTAAGGATCGGCAGGCCGACGGCGCGGACCTCTTTCACGGGCGAGTCCACGAACGAGAGCACAACGTCGAGGTCGTGGATCATGAGGTCGAGCACGACGTCTACATCGAGGGCACGCGGCGTGAAGATGCTGAGCCGGTGGACCTCGAAGAACATCGGCTGGGTGAGCAGCGGAACAGTAGCGCGAACCGCTGGATTGAATCGCTCGAGGTGGCCGACCATCCCGATGCGCGAGGTACGCTGCGCCAAGCGGATCAGCTCGTCGGCTTCGCCGAGCGACGCAGCGAGTGGCTTCTCGATGAGCACGTCCACGCCGGCTTCCATCAGCTTGCGCGCGACGTTCAGGTGCTCAACGGTCGGAACAGCGACAGAAGCGGCTTCGGGCTTGGCGTCGCGTAAGAGCTCGTCAATGCTGGTGAAGGCGCGGGTGCCGAACTCGGCCGCCACGGCGGACGCGCGGGCGTGGTCGTGGTCGACGATGCCGACGAACTCGACTTCACCTTTTTGCGCGAGGTCGCGATAGACACGCGCGTGGTTGCGCCCGAAGGCGCCCACGCCAATGGCGGCGGTTTTGAGTGCAGTTGTCAGTGCGAGTTCCCGGTTCTCAGTTTAAATCAGTCGGAAGAAATCGCGATGTTCGCGCGGTCGGCGGCGGTGATGATCTTCTCGCCGTCGAGCAGTAGACAGCGACCCGCATCGATCGCGAGGCAAGTCGCGCCGGTGGTGGCCATGATGTCAATCGTCTTCACTCCGACGGTGGGGACGTCGAAGCGCATGTCCTGATTCGGCTTCGCTACTTTTACGACAGTGAGAGCGCGGGAGAGAGTTGAAGCGGTGTCGCCAAGGCTACCCATGATCGCGCCGGCGCGCTCGATGGTCACGTCTGTGCCTTCCATGGCTTCGACAGCGACGCAGGCGCTTTCAGCGATAACGACGGTCTGGCCGATGTCGTAATGCGCAATGTGGCGGGCGACGTCACGTCCGTAGGCAATGTTTTTCTTTTCTTCCTCGGTCGGAGCGCGCTTCGTCAGAATGCCGGGTTTTGCGAGCAGCGGCTCGAGGAACTCGGTCGAGCGCATGAGGTAGATGCCCTCGTCTTCAAGGACCTTGGCGATCGCGCCGATCAGCGAATCGGTATTGCGGGTCCCGAGCGAGAGCAGCAGCTTAGCGAGGCGCCAGTCGGGGCGGATGCTGCTGAATATCTGCTTGTGCTTTACTTGCCCCGCCATGAGAGCGCGGGTGATGCCTTCTGCTTTGAAAGTTTCGATCAATTTCGAGAGCTCGCCGAGAGAGAGCCAATGCACCTTGGTTCCATTACTCTCGATGGCCGGATCGGTTTCTTCTTTGATCGCCGCAACAATAACTTCGTTCCCTTGCGCGCGAGCCGCGTCTAAGACAAGAAAGGGAAAGCGGCCGTTGCCGGCGATGAGTCCGAGTTTGGGAGCAGCGGGCACGAACAACAGTGTACTGGATTGATTTTTGATTGTTGATTTTAGATTTTGATCACGGTTGAACGGAAGGCGAGACAGAAATGAAGAAAATGCTACTGAGGCTGGTGGTTGCGAGCTTGCTGCTGCCCACGGTTGCGTGCGGGGCGGCGAAAAAAGAGACACTCACGTTCGAAGGAACGCCGCAGGACGCGAAATTCCTGCAGCACTACGAGATCAAGGCATCGGAGCTTCCCAAACCGGGCGCAACGCGCAGCTCGACAAATGATCAGCGCTCAGAAGACCATCCACCCGGAGCGCGGCTGCACTTGCCCGTGGGATTCCGGATCAGCGTTTTTGACGATGGGACTTTCCGTCGCGCCCGCTGGCTAGCGCTGGCGCCGAATGGAGACGTCTTCGTCAGTGATTCCGGAAGTGGCGAGATCGGCATCCTGCGCGGAATCGGACCGGATGGAAAAGCTCAGCAGAAATTCACTTTCGCCACCGGACTCGAGCAGCCGTTCGGCATGGCGTTCTGGAAGAACTACCTGTACCTGGCGCAGACGGGCGAGGTGGTCCGGTACAAGTACACATCGGGACAGACGAAGGCAGAAGGCAAGCCGGAGCACATCGCCGACCTTACTCCATTCGGTTACAACCAGCACTGGACGCGCGATATCGCATTCAATCCCGCGGGCACGAAGATGTACGTGACGGTTGGATCGTCGGTGAACGATTCGCCGGAGAGCGATCCCCGGCGTGCAGCGATCTCCGAGTACAACCCCGACGGATCGGGGCAGCGGATATTCGCGAGTGGGCTGCGTAACGCCGTTGGCATCGCGTTCGAGCCGAACACAGGAAAGCTTTGGGCGACCATCAACGAACGCGACGGCTTGGGTGACAATCTTCCGCCCGATTACTTCAGTTCTGTCCAGGATGGCGGCTTCTACGGCTGGCCGTACTCGTACATCGGTCCGCATCCCGATCCGGACAACGGGAACAAGCGTCCTGACCTGGTGCAGAAGACGATCACGCCCGATGTATTGATCCAATCGCATTCGGCGGCGCTGGGGCTCGCGTTCTACAACGGCAAGATGTTTCCGGCGGAATATCAGGGAGACGCGTTCATTGCGCTGCACGGGTCGTGGAACCGCGCCGAGCCGACGGGATACAAGATCGTCCGTGTGCACATGAAAGACGGGAAGCCGGTGGGCGGCTACGACGACTTCATCGACGGTTGGTTCACCGACGGTAAGGTGTGGGGGCGACCCGTGGGATTGCTGGTGATGCAGGATGGGTCGCTGCTGATCGTGGATGATGGTGGGAAGAGGATTTGGAGAGTTACTTACGGGAAGTGACCGAGCTATTTGATAACGCCGCGCTTGGAATCTTCGATGAAGCTGACGAGTTGACGCACGTCTTCGCCGAGTTCACCTTCGGCCTTAATCTTCTCGAGAGCTTGTGAGGTATTGAGCCGCGAATTAAGCAGCGTCTTGAAGGCCTTCTGGATCTGCCGCACCCGCTCTTTGCTGAACCCGCGGCGCTCGAGACCGATGGAGTTCGCGCCGTACGCGCGAGCCTCGCGTGAGGCGACTGTCTTAGAAAAAGGAAGAACGTCTTTCGTCACGACCGTTCCGCCGCCGATGTAGGCATGCGCGCCGACGCGCGTGAACTGGTGTACAGGCGAAAACGCACCAACGGTGGCCCACTCTTCAATGATCACGTGCCCGGCAAGGGTCGCGTTGTTGGCCATGATTACATGATCGCCGACGAAGCAATCGTGAGCGATGTGCGAATAAGCCATGAGCAGGCAGTAACTGCCGAGCTTGGTTAAGCCGCCGCCCCCGGGTGTGCCGCGGTGAATGGTGACGCATTCGCGGAGCTGATTGTGGTCGCCAATCTCAAGCCGCGTCTTCTCGCCTTTGAACTTCAGGTCCTGCGGCTCCATGCCGAGCGATACGAAGGGGAAGATCCGATTGCTGCTGCCGATCTTAGTAGAGCCGTTGATAACGACGTGAGCGACCAGTTCGTTGTCTTCACCAAGGTCGACCTCGGGTCCGACGACGCAATAGGGACCGATGCGGCAGGAAGCGGGGACCTTTGCGCCGGGATCAACTATAGCGGTGGCGTGCACGTTGGCGGCAGCGGCGGAAGGTTTCATTCGTCAGCGCGCGGAATGGTTGGAAGCAGGACGATCGATGACCATGCAGCTCAGCTCGGCTTCGCAGGCGAGATTGTCACCGACGTAGGCTGACCCGTGCATGCGTCCGATATTGCGGCGGAAGGCGAGGACTTCGACCTCAATGCGGAGCTGGTCGCCGGGCGTGACCTGTTTGCGGAACTTGCAGTCATCTATGCCGGTGAAGAGGACCAGCTTCGAGTTCGGCTTGAACTCGCGCATGATCAGCAATCCGCCGGCCTGCGCCATAGCTTCGACGACGAGCACGCCCGGCATCACCGGGTGGCCGGGGAAGTGGCCAACGAAATACGGTTCGTTCATCGTGACGGACTTGATGGCGGTAACGCGTTTGCCAACCTCCAATGCGATGATGCGGTCGATGAGCAGGAAGGGATAGCGGTGCGGCAAGATCTGCTGGATCTGCTGAATGTCGAGCGTGACCGCCTCCGCAGCAGGTGCGCCGGGAGCGGGATCCATCGCTTTTTCAGCCGAATGAGACATATCCAAAGAGCAACGATTATACTGCACCCCTCGCGGGCGACCGCATCCCGTTGAGAGGAGATTCAACTGCTTACCTCGCCAAGAGAATTGGAGTCTCGGCTCGCGCAAAGGCGCGAGGATATGGTGAACCTCATCCGTGAGGCGGCGGAGATCGAGTCGCCGAGCGACGATAAGGCGGCGCTCGACCGTATGGCGCAGTTCGCGGCCGGGCGGTTTGCAAACCTGGGTGGCCGAGTGATGCTGCATCCGCAGGCGCAGGCAGGCGACCATCTGCAGGTCACGTTTGGCGGCCGGGAACACGGCAAACCCGTTCTGCTGCTCGGTCACTTCGACACCGTTTGGCCGGTCGGAACGGTGCACACCATGCCGGTGCGCGAGAGCGGAGGCAAGCTCTACGGTCCAGGCGTCTTCGACATGAAGGCGGGAATCGCGATGATGGTGTTTGCGATCTCGTGGTTGCAGCAGGTGCATGGTTTGCTACCGCGGCCGGTGACGGTGCTTTTGGTCTCCGACGAAGAGATTGGGAGCGCGAGCTCGCGCGCGATCACGGAAAAGTTAGCGAAGGAGCACGCGGCGGTGCTGGTGCTGGAGCCGTCGTTCGGGGCGAAGGGTGCGCTGAAGACGTCGCGCAAAGGTGTGGGCGAATTCACGATGCGAGTGCAGGGCGTCTCGGCACACGCCGGGTTGGACTTCGACAAAGGGCAGAGCGCCGTACTCGAGTTGGCAAAACAGATCGCGAAGGTGAGCGCGTTCACGGACAAGCGTCGCGGCATCACGGTGAACGCGGGAGTTGTGGCGGGAGGAAGCCGCAGCAACGTGATCGCGGCAGAGGCGAAGGCGCAGTTCGATCTGCGGGTCGCCACCATGCGGGATGCGAAGACGATGGAGAAGCGCTTCCGCGCGCTGAAGGCGATCAATAAGAAATGCAAGCTGGCGATTTCCGGCGGCATCAATCGGCCGCCGCTCGAACGGAGTCAGCAGGTGAAAGCACTGTTCGCGCAGGCGCGCGACATCGCCAAAGAGCTGGGGTTCAAGTTGGACGAAGCCTCCGTGGGCGGCGGATCGGACGGGAATTTTACGGCGGCTTTGGGAGTTAGCACTTTAGACGGTCTAGGCGCGATAGGGGATGGCGCGCACGCCATCCACGAACATGTTGTGGTGGACGCGCTGCCGTGGAGAACGGCGTTAGTAGCGTCATTGATAGAGCGAATCGCGCAGTAAGCGCGCGGGGCGGGTGGTAGAATCGAGCTTCATTCCGCAGGAGGAATCATGGGTAAATTAGGACCAATGGAGTTGTTGCTGATCCTGGCCATCGCGCTGGTGATCTTTGGGCCGGGCAAAATTGCTGACATTGGCAAGGGCCTCGGCGAAGGCATCAAGAATTTCAAGAGCGGCTTGAAAGAAGGCAACGAGCCGGAGAAGAAGTCCTAACCGTTCGGGAATTTCTGCAGCATCTTCCAAACCAACGCTACTGGTAGCCCGACCACGTTGGCGTAGTCCCCTTCAATCTTGTTGATCCAACGTGAGGCGATGCCTTGGATAGCGTAGGCGCCCGCCTTGTCCATGGGCTCGCGCGTGGCGACGTAGGTTTCGATTTCGTCCGCTGCAATCTCTTGGAAAAACACCTTCGTCTGCTCAGAACAGGTTGCTAGTTGCTGGTTGCTGGCTGCTAGTCGAGCCACGCACACTGCAGTGATCACTTCGTGAGGGCGACCAGAGAGCATGCGCAGCATGCGCGCCGCATCGGCAGCATCGCGTGGCTTACCGAGAATCTCATCATCGACCACAACGATAGTATCGGCACCAAGCACGAGCTTTCCGGGATTCCTTTTCGCGACAACTTCGGCCTTCTCACGTGCGAGCCGCTCCGCATGTTCAGCCGGCTTCTCTCCCCTGTGCAAGTCTTCTGCGATATTCGCCACGTCGACCGTGAACGGGATTGCGGCGCTGCGCAGTAGCTCGGCGCGCCGTGGCGAGGCGGAGGCCAAAATGATGGCGGGAACTTTCACTCGCGCCATTTTACCTGCCACGAATCTCGCATCTTACGGATGTGCCGAATCTGACGGACATTGCTCTTGAAACACTCGACCTTGGCGCGCAGCTTCGTGGGGGTACTTGCCACTTCAAAGTGTGGGCGCCTAAAGCCAAGCAGGTGGTGCTGCGGCTAAATGGGCGGGCCTCCGAAATGCGCGCGGCTGGCAATGGATATTTCGAGACGGACGCGCGCGCGGCTGCAGGCGATAAGTATTTCTACCTCGTGGACAGCGAGAAGCCGGTGCCGGATCCGGTCTCGCGATTGTTGCCCGAAGGGGTCCACGGGCAGACCGAGATAGTTGATCCGGAATCATTTCAGTGGACTGACCAGCACTGGCGCGGCATTCGGTACCCGGAGGCTGTGTTTTACGAACTCCACATCGGGACCTTCACTTCCGAAGGAACATTCGAAGCAGCAATAGCGAAGCTTCCTTATCTGAAGCGGCTGGGCGTGAGCATGGTGGAGATCATGCCGGTCTGTGCATTTCCGGGAACCCGGAATTGGGGTTACGACGGCGTTTCTCCATATTCAGTGCAGGCGAGCTACGGCGGCCCGAATGGCTTGAAAAAGCTAGTGGATGCGGCGCACGCGATCCGGCTTGGCGTCACGCTCGATGTCGTCTACAACCACCTCGGCAATGAAGGCAATTACCTGGGGATGTTCGGGCCGTATTTCACAGATCGTTATAAAACTCCTTGGGGGTCGGGGGTCAACTTCGACGGGCCGGAGGCGGCGGAGGTGCGGCGCTACTTCATGGAGAATGCGCTGTTCTGGATCCGCGAATACCACATGGATGGCTTGCGACTGGATGCGGTGCACGCGATCTTCGACAACTCACAGCCGCACATCCTGCAGGAGATCGCGAGCAACGTGCATGCGCTCGGAAAGCAATTGGCGCGCGAGGTGTGCGTCATTGCAGAGTCGGACCAGAACGATGCCAGGCTGGTGCGTCCGCCGGAGCAGGGCGGCTTCGGATACGACGGAGTTTGGAGCGATGATTTTCATCACGCGATGCACGCTGTGCTTACCCGGGAACGCGACGGCTACTATCAGGACTACGGCCAGACAGAACAGATTCTGAAGGCGCTGAATGAGGGATTCATCTTCCAGGGCGAGCACTTCAAATATTGGGACAAGCTGCGCGGGACCGGTTGCGGCGACGTGCCGCGGTCGGCGCACGTCTTCTGTTTGCAGAATCATGATCAAGTGGGGAACCGCCCGCGAGGCGACAGGCTGACAACACTGATATCGCGTGGGGCGCAGAAGGGCGCTGCGGCGCTGTTACTGCTTGCGCCGGAGACGCCGCTCCTGTTCATGGGTGAGGAGTACGGCGAGAAGAATCCATTTCAGTTCTTTACTGATTTCGGGGATCCGGTGCTGCAGAAAGCCGTGGTGGAGGGGCGTCGAAACGAATTCAAGAAATTTGCCTCCTGGGGCGAGGTGCCTGATCCGCAAGATGCGCAGACCTTCTCGCGCTCGAAGCTGAGCTGGCAGCTAGATCAGGAGATGCTGGAGTGGTACTGGAAGCTCCTGGAGGTGCGCAAGAAATATGTGATCCGGGAAGAGCGGACGTGCAAGGCGGAGTTTAGCGACGAAGCGATCGTCATGGAGATCCCGCGCGAGAGGCCGGTGCTGCGAGTGTCAGTCAATTTTTCGGGCAAGGTGATCGCGGATAGCTCGTGGAAGCTGGAATTGGTGAGTGACGAGGATGGGTGCATGGTGGTGGTGGAGACAAATCCAGATCCCTCGACTCGGCCTTATTGACGCTCGGCTTCGGTCGGAATGACCTGCGTAGAGGCTTGCCGATCCTGAGACGCGGCATGCCGCGTCTCTACGTGAGGGTTTCGAAGACCCCTAGTTTTATTTCTTTTTCAGTCAGAGCTTCGCAATGTTTATCGAGCGCCGCGTAGTCGGCGGCGTGGTCTTGCCTAAAACGCTCGAAGCTCGCAAGTGAGTCCCAGCAATCCCATAACAAATATTTGTTGTTCGCGCTGGAATCGCGCAGCAGCGTTGTCCCGTGGTATCCGGGTGAGCGGCGGAAGAGCTGCGCCCAAGTTCCGTCGCTGCCGTAATGGCGCTCGAAGTCAGCGACGCGAGCCGGCTTCGCGGTGAAGCGCCAGACGATGTAGATCATCTGATGCCGACTAGGCCGCGGACCGAGTCGATGAGCTTGGGCGAGTCGTATCCGACGCCGTCTTTGAAGACAAGCTCGACGTTCTCAATGTCAGTGATGTTCTTTGAAGGGTCGCCTTTGATCAGGACGATGTCGGCTTGCTTGCCAGGGGCAAGCGTTCCGATGCGTTCGGATTCTCCGAGATATTCGGCGCCGTTCGATGTCGCGATGTGGATCGCTTCGGCGGGAGTGAATCCGGCCTCGACCAGCAGCTCGACCTCGCGCTGATCGGCGAAGCCGGCGAGAATCCCACCGATCCCGGTGGGGTCTTCACCGGCGAGCAGCAGGCCACCAGCCTTCGAGAATTCGTGCTCGAAGTCCATCTCCAATTTCATATTGTGGGCAGCCTTCGAGGGCGAACTGCCTGCCTTTGGCGTGCTGATGCGAACACGTGTCGCAAGGTAATTCGTTCTTGCTTCCGGACTCATAGCATCGAGCACACGCGATTGCAGCGGCGGGCGGCCCACAACATCTGGCTCGAAGACCGGGAGAGTGGAAGTGAGCGCGACGTGGTGAGCGACAAGGTTCTTGATAAGAGCTTGAATGCGCGGGTCACTGATCTCGACGTTGCCGAGCGGCTGGTCAGAGAAAGCAGCGTCAGGGCAGTCGTCTGGTTTCTTGTCAGTAACAAACTCAGTGTCTACAAAGATGCCGTGCTCGAGATCGTCAATCCCGAGCGCGATCGCTTCGGGGAAGGTGACGGAGCAGAGATGTCCGGTGAGCTTGATGTTGTGCTTGTGTGCCTGCTGGATGGCAGCACCGAGCTCCTCGCGGGTGAGCGTGTTGTAAGCCTTGAACGAGGTGACGCCCTGCGTGACCCAGAAGTCCACCATGTCACGTGCCTCTTGCGGATTGGCTATCTGGTGGATCTGCGGGATGAATGCGTCTTTGCCTTCGAGGTATGGGCCGGTGACCCACATTTTTGGGCCGATCCATTTGCCAGCGTCGATCCATTTCTTTAATTCGAGATCGGTGTAAGGCTCAATGCTGCCGGTCGTTCTGATGGTCGTGATCCCATTGGCCAGATAAAGGCGGGGGAAACTGAACGCCATCTCGCCGTAGACCAATCCGCCCATAGGGTAGAACAGGTGGTCGTGCATTCCGACCAGACCGGGGATAGCGGTACGCCCGGTTCCATCGACCACTTGTGCTCCCTGCGGCGCAGGAGTGCTCGCGGACGGACCCATGGCGGAGATTTTTCCGCCCGAGATAGCAATCGTTTGATCCTCGCGAGCGGCGGCGCCGGTACCGTCGAGAACGCGGACATGCGTGAGAGCGACAACGGGCGAGTCCACTTTCACGAATTCTTTTAGCGCTGGCGATAGATTGGTCTGGGCCGCACATCCGATTGAGATCGCAATCAGCAAAACGAGAACGAGACGTCGCATCGAGAGCTCCTTTTGGAAGGAGAACAGCATAAATGCTGGGCGGGCCGGCGAAAAGCAGAGTGTGACGAGAAGTGGGGCGAAATCAGTGCCTGTTAGAATAGAAGTTCGCGCCACTGCTTTTGCTCACGCCAGATGGACCGCAAACACATCCGCAATTTCGCGATCATCGCCCATATTGACCATGGGAAATCCACGCTCTCAGACCGTCTGTTAGAGCTCACGGGGTCGTTGATGATGCGCGAGATGCAGGAGCAGGTGCTCGACTCCATGGACCTGGAGCGCGAGCGCGGAATCACCATCAAGGCCCATGCCGTGCGCATGAAATATATCGCGCAGGATGGGGAAGAGTACCAGCTGAACCTGATCGACACGCCGGGACACGTCGACTTTTCTTATGAAGTCTCGCGCTCACTTGCCTCGTGCGAGGGCGCGCTGCTGGTTGTAGACGCGTCACAAGGAGTAGAGGCGCAGACGCTGGCGAATGCGTATCTCGCGATCAATAATGGGCTCGAGATCATCCCCGTGATCAACAAGATCGATCTTCCGAGCGCTGATGTAGCGCGGGCGAAAGAGATGATCGAGTCTGCCGTTGGGCTGGACGCGAGTGATGCGGTCCTCATTTCCGCAAAGACCGGCCAAGGCGTTCCCGACGTTCTGGAAGCGATCGTAAAACGATTGCCGCCGCCGAAGGGCTCGCCGACAGTCCCGCTGCAAGCACTGATCTTCGACTCGTGGTTCGATCCCTACAAAGGCGTGATCGTGCTGGCGCGAATCTTCCAGGGAACGATGAAGAAAGGCCAGAAGATACGCCTGTGGTGGAACGGCAAAGTTGCGCAGGTCGAGACGCTGGGAGTGCTTACACCAAAACCGGTGGAGATCGATGAGCTGGTCGCGGGTGAAGTCGGCTTCCTCATGGCCAATCTCAAGACGGTGTCGGATACCAAGATCGGCGACACCATCACAGACGACGAGCGGCCCGCAATCGAAGCGCTACCGGGATTCGAAGAGATCAAGGCGATGGTCTTCGCAGGCCTCTATACGATTGAAGCGCATGAGCACACGTTGCTGCGGGAAGCGCTGGAGAAGTTGCGGCTGAACGATGCCTCGTTCTTCTTCGAGCCGGAGAGTTCGGTAGCGCTTGGCTTCGGTTTCCGCTGCGGTTTCCTCGGCTTGCTGCACATGGAGATCATCCAGGAGCGGCTGGAGCGCGAATTCAATCTCGCGTTGATCACCACGGCCCCAGGTGTGCGATACCGCATTATCAAGACTGACGGCGCCGAGATCGAAGTAGACAATCCATCGAAGTGGCCGGACGTGAGCGAGATCGACAAGATTTACGAGCCGGTGATCATGGCGACGATCCTGACGGCCGAAGAATATGTTGGCGCAATCTTGAAACTAGTCGAAGAGAAGCGCGGCAAGCAAAAGGGCTTTGAATACGTCAGCTCCGGGCGCGTGATGCTCACTTATGAATTGCCGCTAAACGAAATCGTCCTCGATTTCTATGACCGCCTGAAATCGGTGTCGCGCGGCTATGCTTCGCTCGATTACCACATCGCCGGGGCGTGGGAATCGCCGATGGTGAAGCTGGAGATCCTGGTAGCGGGCGAACCGGTGGACGCGCTGTCGCTTATCGTCCACAAAGATTTCGCATATGAACGTGGGCGCGCGCTGGTGCACAAGATGCGCGAACTGATCCCGCGACAGATGTTCGAAGTCGCGATCCAAGCGGCCATCGGAGCGAAGATCATTGCGCGCGAAACGGTCGCGGCGATCCGCAAAAATGTGCTCGCGAAGTGCTACGGCGGTGACATCACGCGCAAGCGCAAGCTGCTGGAGAAACAAAAAGAAGGTAAGCGCCGCATGAAGCGCGTAGGCAAAGTAGACATTCCGCAAGAGGCCTTTCTTGCGGTCCTCAAAGTCGGGGAAGGCTCTTAACCAAGCCTTAACAGACCTGATTTTTGTGCAAATCTAAGTGTTTGCTCCGCTCTCGAATTGAAGCCTGCCGATTCGCCCAGCCACTTACAATCTCTTCGCATCCCCTTAAGATTAAATGATTTACCCTGGAATCCTCGTACCAAATACCTCAGTATACGGGCTGACAAAATCCTCGAAATGGAACTTGACAACCGGTAATGCACAGAGATTTCCACAGATAAACAGACCCGGTTCGCTCCATTCCAGAACTCAATTTAACGTGAAATTAACGGTCACTGCGGTCTGCACCTCGATCGGACGCCCATTCAAAATGTAAGGGCGAAAACGCCATTGGCGAACCGCTTCAAGTGCTGCCTCTGCCAGCATGGGGTGTCCATCGAGCACGCGCAGCGCTTCCAGATTTCCGTTGGCAGCAATAACCGCATGCAGGTGGACTGTACCTTGGACCCGGTTCACGATAGCAATGTGCGGATAGATCGGCTGCACGCGTGTGAGCACGACTCCTTGTTCGAGCACCGACGGAGGACGTTTGGTCGCGGGATTCGCTGGCAAGGCGGGCCCTGAGCTGTTGCTGAAAACGGAGAGCGGGCCGGCCCCGCCAGTCGGGTGAAGTTGAACCGGAGGAACATCAGATGTGGGTTGAGGATGGCGGTCGAGATCTCCGATCACCTTTGGTTGCGTGAGAACTGGAGCTTCGGTGAAGATCCCAGGCACGGCATCACTGCCCGATGCCGGCGCGTCTGGCACTGGATTCTGAAGCGGAGGCAGCCAGATCGGCGCGTGTGCAGCGGCAAGGTCCGGGACTGCGTGGCTCACAAGTAACGGAACCACGATGAATATCGCAAGAAAGCTTGTTTGCAGCAGAAGAGATGCGGCAGTGGACAAGGTGCGCTGTTTCCCGGGTGAGTGCTTCGCGGATTCCAGTAATGCGTCTTCGAACATATACGCCTCCGCAATGAATTGACACGGATTGCGAATGAGTTGTGCCGGGAATATTTTTGCGCGACGTGGGAACCGGGAGGAGCGAGGTGGTGTCGCGCGTCAAAAAGAAGGCCGCCCAGTAGGCGGCCTTTGTGGTCCTAAAGCAGAACTATTTCGGTGTGGTGGTTGCGGGCGCCTTGGGAGCAGTGGTGGTACCGGCTGGCCTGGTCGCCGCACCGCCCGGACGGGCTGCAGCACCAGGGGCAGCACCGGCCGGCTTCGGCTGCGCGGGAACGCCTGACTGCGCGTTATAAGCGTCCACGATCTCTTTGGTGATGACCACGCCGCCCTGAGCATTCGCCCACAGCACCGGGCTCTGCGGAGCGGAGACATCGAGGATAAGACCGTAGCCATTGCCCTTGGCATAGGTGTCGATCACCTTCAGCATCTTCTGGCCGATGCGGTTCGCGATCTCACCCTGCTCTTTTTGGACCCTGGCTTGATTGTCGTCGTAAAAACGCTGCGCGTTCTTCTCTTTTTCCTGGATCGAGCTGGCGATCTCAGCTTTTTTGTCTTCGCTCAAGACACCGGACTGAGTCTTCAACTGGTTGCGAAGATCTTCTAGCTCCTTGCTCATGGCCTGGAGCTGATCGTTCGGAGCTTTGTATTTTGCCATCATGGCAGCGAAGTCGCGCTGGCCTTCATTGGAGCTGACGATGGCTTCTTCCACGTTGATGATGCCAACTTTGGTGGCACCAGTTGCTGGCGCGGGTGCGGCCGCACCTGCTTGCGCAAATGCGCTGGCAGATGAGAACAGGGCCAGTACCGCGATCACGTTCATGAACTTGCGTGTCATTGCTTGCTTCGACTCCTTGAAGCTGATTGCTGGATTTTTGATCTCGCCGGGGAATCTCTTGCGGCCCGAGTCAACGGACAGGGAGTGTCGGCGCTACTGCAACCTTGGCCGGGTACTCCGAAACTACAAGGTTGGAGTTTTCATTATAGGGTGCGCGCAAACTAGCGTCAATTCTGGACGAAATAGGCTCTGACGCCTAGAACGTGGTGCTGATGGTGAAGCGGAATGAACTCTTAGGCTCGCGCAGCAAGTAGCTCTGCTGCGACGCAGCTTGCGTGGTCAAGAAGGTGAAATCTCCCGCGCCGCCGGCCGGAAATTGACTGCGGTCAACGCAACTCGAGATTCCGGTCACCGTGTTGAAGCACTGGTTGGGCGTAGAAATGATCTTGTCGAGCCGCAGCGGATTGTAAGCGTAATAGATACGGAAAGGCGCATTGACGATCGGCAGAATGACCTGCAACTCCAGTCCGGTAGAGGCGCGCGGCTGCCAGTTCGTGCCAGGAACGGGGCGGATCTCTTTGTCGAATGTGAAATGTTGACTTCCGGTGCACTCCAAGTTGATGAACGCGGTACACCCGAAGGCAGTGGCATTCAGCGATTCCAGGGCCTGATCGGAAATGCGGAGTTGCGAAGTCCGCAACACACCATTGATGCCGGCGTCGAAGAAAGGCGCCAGCGTGACCGGCCCGAACAGCGGAATGCGGTATTCAACATTGGCTACTACGTTCGTGTCGCCGCCGGTAGCGACCAAAGTTCGCAGCGGAAGCGGAACGGTGACGATGCCCTGCCGCGGATTCGATGGGTCTCGAGGGATCGTGCTGCCATCAGGATTAAGCAGTGGAATGGCGTTGTTGCTGAGAAGGAATCCATACGGCGAAAGCGAGCGCACGTCGAAGCCGCGGATGTCGTTGTCGCCGCCCATGTAGAAGCGCTCGAATGGTGGTGCAACCACACCGCCGAAGCCTGTGAGGTACGACGCCTGAAGGCGGTATCCAAGAGCGTTACGGCCCTTGTTCACCGGGACGAACTGCTTGTATTCGAAAATAGGACGGATGGAGCGGACGGTCCCACCCAATCCGGCGATCTCGCCGCCAATAAAGGTGCTACTGCCGGTGTGAGGACGTTGCGGGTTATCAATCGTGCTCCAGGAAATGCTGGGCAGCACCTTGCTGGTGATAACCCCATCCAATGCGTTCGGACCGGCGAAGCCGCGGAATGCGAGCGCCTGGAAATAAGCCGAAGAGGCGCCGCTATACACCTTGATGCTCGACACATCGAAGGAATAAGTCAGTGAGACGCGCTTGAATGAGCGGTGCAGCGGATAGCTACTCGACACCGTGAAGCCGGTGGTGTTCTGGCTATAGTTCTGCAGGCCGTTCAAGAAGCTCTGCGAGACGTTCAGCTGATTGGTGCCCAGAGCCTGCGCCGTCTGCTGCGCCTCGTTGTAATTGAAGTAGCGCGTGAAGACAGTAAATCCAAGCGTAATGGGGCGATCGCGGAAATAAGGTTCGGTGAATCCGAAGGTGAAGTTGCGCTCGCGGTTACCGACGTTCGCTTCCAGCGTGAGCGTCTCGCCGAAGCCTAGGAAGTTGTTGGTCTGGTAGTTGATGCCGATGAAGCCGCCCGCCAAGCCGCTGAATCCGCCAGTGAGGCCGATGCTGTTCTTTCCTTTTTCCTTCACTTTCAAAGTGAGATCGACGGTGTTGTTGACGGCGTCCTGCTTGGTTTCGGAATCCGTCTCAGGCTTGAGCGGTTCGAAGTACTGCAGCTGATTCAGCCGAAGGAGACTGAGCTCCCAAAGACGGCTGTTGTAAACACCGCCTTCTTCCACGGCGAGTTCGCGACGAATGACTTTGTCGCGCGTGGTGGTGTTGCCACTGAACTCGATACGGCGGATGAGGAAGGGCTTGCCTTCGTCAACATCGATAGCGAGCGAGATCAGTTTCTTCTCGTCGTCGATCTGCGTGTCCGGAACGGCGGTGAAGTTGATGTATCCCAGCTCGCCGTATGCCTTGCGCAAATTCTCGAGCCCTTTGCGGACGAGTGAAGTGTTGAAGACGTCACCATCTTGCATGGGGAACAGCTTGCGCAGCCCGGCGCTGTTGGGAACTGCCTTGTTGTTCTTGAAGGTGATCTGCTTCAGCCTGAACTTATCGCCTTCCTCAATGGGAATGGTGATGTCCACGGCCTTGCCGCCGGTATGGTGGATGATCGGGATCGGGATGCCGCCAGTATCGCGGATCTTCGTCTGTGGATCCTGCACCAGCACCTTGAAATAACCCTTCTGCTGATACTCGTCGCGAATACGTTCGGAGTCTTCGGAGAGCTTGGAAGCGTCGTAGGTCTTGGCCCAGAGATTTTCCAGGAAGATAGAGTGTGGAACACCAATGGGCCGCAGGTTCTTCATCGCTGCGCGCAATTCGCGGCTGCTAAGTCGCTTGTTGCCTTCGAACTTTATCTTGCCGACTTTAACCTTGGGCCCTTCTTTAATAACAAACGTCACAGCGACGGCGGCCGGAGGAATAGGGCGAATCTCTGTACGCACGCTAGCGAATTGCCGGCCATGTTCGGAGAGGAGTTCCTTCAAGGCGACTTCGGCCTTCTTGACCTTTGTCGGGTCGTACTGGTTTTCGACGGAGAGGCCGACCTTGTTGTTCTTGAAGCGATCGAGCACATCGGACTGCGAAACAGAAGAAAGGCCCTTGTATTCAATGCTGCGGATGGTGGGTTTTTCCTTGACGTAAACGTGGATGCGATATCCCTTGGGACTTTCTTCGCGCTCCATACGCAGGTCGTCGAAATAGCCGGTGTTCCAAAGAGAGTTGAAATCGCGCTGCAGGCTGGCTTCGTCGTACACGTCACCCGGCTTGGTGAAGATGCGGGCGCGGATGGTATCGGCAGGGATCCGCCGGTTGCCGTGGATCACAATCTCCTGAACGATATTTTCCTGGGCGTAAAGAAATGGTGCTAGCAGAAACAGGAAAAAGGCCAGCAAAAATGCGGCCTTCGGCACACATCGCGTAACGCGATGGAGGGTCTTATCGAAACCAGGAATGATAACTACCTCAAGTAATTAGCGTCGTATGGGAAAACGAAGATTATAAGGGATAGACGAATTTTTGGACAGCTTGGCTGGTTCTGAACGGCTTATTTCACGCCATTTCTCGGGACTGTGTAAATGTTGCAGACTCCGCAGCAGCCGCGGGACTAACGGGATTGCCTTCCGCACCAGGCTTTTCCTGCACGACTTCGTTCTTCGTGCCGCGACCGACGAACATGATCGCGCCGATGATGAGGGCGCCGGCGACGATCGTCCGCAATCCAAGTGGTTCGGAAGCAAGCAGCCAGCCTAGAATGACGGCGACCACCGGGTTCACGAACGTGTGGGTGGCGACCATGGTGGGCGAGCGATGCTCAAGCAGCCACATGTAGGCGCTGTAAGCGATGACGGAGCCGAAGATAATGAGGTATCCGAGCGCAAGACCCGAGCGGGCGGAGATATTGCCGGGATGAAACGCGTTGAACTCGCCGACGATTCCTGCTACCAGGAAAAGAAGAAGCGCGCCGGCGATCATGGTGAGAGACGCGTTGAGGTATGGATCGCGGGGCAGGGTAGCGCGTCGCGAATACACCACGCCCACTGACCAGGATGCAGAACTGAACAAAAGCGCTACGCCGGCGAGCAGTCCCGCCAAACTCGTCTGAAAAACATCTGAGCCCATCAACAGCGCGACGCCAACCGTTCCCATGAGCAGTCCGAACCACGATTTGCCGGTCGGCTTTACCTTGGGCGGGACCAGCGCGCCCAGCAGCGCGATGATGATCGCCTCGGTGGACATAAAGAGCGCCGCTAATCCTGACGGGACGCGCTTCTCTGCCCAGTACAGAGTGCCGTGACCGCCCAGGAAAAAGAGTCCGCCTAAGATGATTGCGGGGAGAAGGTGCCGCTTCTCAGGGCGGCAACCTCGTATCCAGCACCAGAAAAAGAGAATCATCCCGGCAAAGAATTGGCGCAGGCCCGCGTTGATAAGCGGAGGGATGGTTTCATCAGCAAAGCGGATCGCAAGGAAGGTAGAGCCCCAGATCAGGTAAATGGCAGCGAAGGCCAAGAACACCCGCAGAAACGCCGCCCTCTCGGCGGAAGTTGCCGGAACTACATGATTGCGCATATAACCTGCTTAACTAATAACGATGGTTAAGGTTATTGGATTACCATATAACCTGTCAAGTTGCATAAAACGGTTATAATCTAATCAGAGCGATGCAGAAATCCCCATTCGAGTTCATCAGCGACGATCCGGCTTTGGACTTCGTGAATACGGTGGATAATCGAAACGACCCGGAGCGTCGCAAGGAGCTGCTCAACACGTACTCCGACCTGCTCGCCTGGGCAACTGAAGCCCATCTACTGACGCAAGCAGACGCTGAAGGATTGAAGAACAAGGCCACCAAATCTTCAAGCCAAGCACGCGCAGCCTTGCGCCGCGCCAAAATATTACGCGAGGCACTGTATCGGATATTCAGCGCCATCGCAGAGGAAAAGCAGCCCTCGCCCTCCGACGTTGCGTTGCTGGATTCGTTCGACAAGCAGGCGATGGCGCACCGCCGGATCGGGCGCGATCCGCAGGGCGGATACGGTTGGCAGTGGCGCACCGATGGCGACGAGCTAGATATTGTCTTGTGGCAGGTGGCGAAGGCGGGAGCAGAGTTGCTCACTTCCGATCTCGTGTACAACGTGCGTGCCTGTGCGGCGGAGCCGTGCCGGTGGTTGTTCGTCGACATGAGCCGCAACCATAAGCGACGCTGGTGTGACATGCGGATTTGTGGGAATAGGGAAAAGGTGCGCAGATTCCAGCAACGTGTCAGAAAAGAAGCGTGATCAGGCTTTTTCTACTTCCACTAAGCAAGAGTAGAAGGTAGCGCCGGCGCCGATCTCGGTGAGTTTTTCCGAGGTGAGGACGTTAACGTTCACCCCGTCCGGATTGAGCTTGGCCCAGTCGAGGCGCGCGGCGACTACGCCCCTCTGCGTCGCTCCGTTCACGCGCGCCTTCAAATGAACGCTGCCGCGATCGTTGAAAACACGCACGCGATCGCCCTCGCGGATGTTGCGCGCGGCAGCGTCTTGCATGCTGATCTCGAGCAGGCGAGGCTCTTCCATCTTCTGGTGCGCGGGAAGGTTGCAGAAGCTGGAGTTCAGGTGATTGTCGGACTTGCGGGTGAGGATCTCGAGGGGATAGTTCTTTGCTTTAGCCGAGTGGCGCGATTCAGACGGCGGAATGAAGGTCGCCACGGGATCGAGGCCCGCGCGCTTTAACGATTCGCTGTACAGTTCGGCTTTGCCCGAAGGCGTTTCGAAGCCGCCGTGCGCGAAAGGCAGAAATGCAGATCCCTCGACTGCGCTCGCCTTCAGGTCGCTTTCCTCGCGATGACCTCCGTTTGAGTACGCGGCAAAATTAAGCGGAACAGAATTTTCCCGCTCCAGGCGTTCGCGATCGATGCCCGCCAAGAACTTGTTTCCGGGGTTGTCGAGAGCGCTGTCCATCATCTCTTCGATGGAGTCTTTGAAGCAGGCATCATCGAAGCCCATGCGCAGCGCGAGTGCGCGGAAGGTTTCGACGTTGGTGCGCGATTCGCCTAGCGGCAAAATCGCCTGGTGCGACATCTGCAGGTAGTAATGTCCGTACGATTTCACCAGTTCTTTGTGCTCGAAGAACGTGGTCGCGGGCAGAACGATATCGGCGTAGTCGGTGGTATCGGTGAGGAACTGCTCGTGCACGACCGTGAACAGGTCCTCGCGCTCCAATCCGCGGATGACTTCGTTGTGGTTGGGAGCAACGGCCGCTGGATTCGAGTTGTAGACGAAAACCGCTTTGACCGGCGGGTCGTTCATTTTCGTGAGCGCCGTCGCGAGGGAGGACATGTTTACGACTCGCGTAGCGCGGCCCGCGAGACTCTTCTTCATCAGGTCGGGCCGGGTGAGCGCCTCTTCGTTGATCTTCGGGGCGCCACTGGTCGAGAGCTGGATTCCACCGCCGAGGTATTTCCATGCTCCCGTGATGCAGGGAAGCATTGTCACAGCGCGCATCGCCATGCCGCCGTTCTCGGAGCGCTGGATGCCGTAGTTCACGCGGATAGCCGCGGGCTGCGTGGTAGCGTACTCGCGCGCGAGCTTCACGATGTCTGCGGCAGAGATCCCAGTGAAGCCGGCGACCTTCTCCGGCGGGTACTCCTGAACCTTTTTCTTCAGCTCATCGAAGCCAAGCGTGTATATGGCAACGTAGTCCGCGTCGTAAAGATTTTCGTTGATGATGACGTGCATCATCGCCAGCGCGAGCGCAACGTCGGTTCCGGGATTGATGGGCAAGTACCAATCTGCGAGCGCGGCGGTGCGCGTCTTGTACGGATCGATAACGACGAGTTTCGCGCCGTTGCGGCGCGCCTCTTCTATGAAGGGCCACAGGTGGATGTTGGTGCCGTGGATGTTCGCTCCCCACGCGATTATGTACTTGGAGTGGCGGAAAGCTTCCAGGTCGGTGCCGAGCTTGCGCCCGAGCACGGTTAGGATGGCGTCGCCGCCGGCGGTGGCGCAGATCGTGCGGGCGAGCTGCGACGCGCCAAGCCGGTGGAAGAAGCGATGATCCATGGAGGCATTACCAAGGACACCGAGTGTTCCACCGTAGGAATAGGGAAGGATCGCTTCCGAACCGAATTCCTTGCTGATGGCCGCGAACTTCGTGGCGATCTCGTCGAGGGCAACGTCCCAGGTTATGCGCTCGAAGTCGTCGAAGTTCTTGTGGCCGCCACCTTTGGGAGCGTTCTTCTTGCGGCGAAGAGGATAGAGCACGCGGTCGGGTGAATATACGCGGTCGAGGTACTTCGCGACTTTGCCACAGAGGAATCCGCGAGTGGCGGCATGATCGGGATTGCCCTGGATCTTCGTGGCTTTGCCGAGATCGTCCACCATGATGAGCACACTGCAGGCGTCGGGACAATCGTGCGGGCAAGCGGCGTGCACGGTGCGTGGCATGGGTGGTTAGATTGTAGAGGATTTGGGAAGATGCAGGAATGTCGCTGGTCGCAAAAGCAGGCCAGTTCGTCTCGCAAGCACAAGCACCGCGCCGGGGCGGTGCTGCACGGGTCCTTAGCTGGGCTTCAGTTTCCTCCCACAATGAAGCGGACATTGGAAAACGGAGGCACGGAATAGTTGGAGATCGTTGACCCGTAAATCCCGGTGGAGGAATCGTAGTGCTGGACGCGCAGCGCGCCTTGGAATTCTGCTTGCACTCCAAATTTGCCCGTGTTGTCCACAACAGCAAGATCAGGGAATGGTGTCGTGCTCACCGGCTGCAGCGTATCCAGCCGATACCCATACCACTGCATATCGAAGTTCCACAAATATACGAACTTACCCGACGGTTCGAGGTACCACCCAAAGGACTCGCTGCCGGGAGTATTTACGGGGGAGCCCGTCTCTTCGGCGAAGGGCGCGGTGGCAGAAGAGCGATGGTAGACGTGCGCGGGAGTGGTGGTGAATCCCTCCTCCTGGTGCACCAGCGTAAGTCCATCACGCGTGAGCTCGCCGGTGCTTGTCGGAAGATCGGAGATGGTTGACGGAGACAAGGCGCCGGTATAGCTATCGATGTCGAACGCCTGCCCATCGAGATACAAGGTGTGCTGGTCAGGATGGGAAACCACATGCTGAACGTTCATCCCGAGACCCGGAATTGAGCTGCCATCGGAGATGCGAACCCCAAGCAAGTGCGCGTCCGCGGTCTGGTACTGATCGATCGCGTACATGAATTGTGCAGCCGAGTCGATGGCAACGATGACGAATTGGTTGAGATTGTCGGTGAAGTCGACGGATTGAAGGCGAGTGAGCGATCCGTTTTCAGAGTTGATGGAATACTTAATACTTGGCGTACCCTCCCCCACCGAAATCAGCGTTCTCTGGTCGGAGGAGAGGAACATGCGGCCTCGTATGCCTACCGGGCCTGCCAGCGGACTCCCGGGCACGGGCGTGAGCGCACCGGTGCTGGTGTCCATGTGAAACCCGAATACCTGGGCAGAGGAGGGTGAGCTGACGTACACGAACTCGGAGCCCGCGGGGAAAGGGTCCGATGCCTGTTTTTCTTTTTGCGCGCTTCCTGCGGAACCACAGCTAGAGAGGAAGATGACGGAGAAGACTGCAACGAGGAGGAGGGAGGGAACGCGGGCTTTCACGTGAGTTCTTTCCGGATCGAGAGGTCAGATCCTGGAACTCACAGATGCCATAACCAGAGTAGCTGTTTTCTCAGGTTGGAACGTCAGCTTACGTCGGGCGGAAAACCGCAGGGCAAGGGGCCACACAATCACACCTGCATCACTTCTTTTTCCTTCGACTTTGACATCTCTTCCATCTTCTTGATCTCGTCGTCGGTGAGCTTTTGGATCTCTTCCAGGGCGCGGCGCTCGTCGTCTTCGGAGATCTTCTTGTCTTTCATCGCCTTCTTGATCGCGTCGTTACCGTCGCGGCGGATGTTGCGCACCGCCGTGCGATGTTCTTCCAAGACTTTATGCAGGTGCTTCACCATCTCTTTGCGGCGCTCTTCGGTGAGCGGCGGCACGGGGATGCGGATCATCTTGCCGTCGTTTTGCGGATTCATGCCAAGGTCGGCGCTGAGAATAGCCTTCTCGATCTCCTGCATCGCTGTCGGATCGAAGGGCTGGATGGTGATGAGCTGCGCGTCGGGAGCGTGGACGGTGGCGATCTGGTTCAACGGCATGGGCGAGCCGTAGTACTCGACTTTTATGGTGTCGAGCATATGGACGTTGGCGCGGCCAGTACGAGTGGCGCCCATCTCTTTGCGAAAGTCCTCGACCGCCTTATCCATGCGGCCCTTCAACTGCGTATGCGTGTCTTTGAGGGCGGGAATGCCTGCCATGACTGCCATGTGCGTCAACCTCGATAGAAGAACTGGAGATTATAAAGGAATGGTTAAGCCCTCAGCTATCAGCCGTCAGGAAAGTCAAATGCAGATCCCTCGACTGCGCTCGCCTTCCAGCTCGCTCCGGATAACGTGCCTGGGGTGGCTAGCTATTCGGATTCTTCGAAGTCGGCGTCTTGGAAGATATACGGCGCGGTCCGGACCAGGCGGAAGCGGACGCGGTCGCGGCAGGTGTCGCATTCGGGGAAGCTGTCGCCGGCGATCATGACGGCCTCATGGGCCGCGCGGTGGTCGCGCTCGTGCAGGATCTCGTATATGCCGGATTCGCTGATGGGAGCTCCCGGGCGGAAGATGCGGCCGTCGGGGCGGCGCTGATGTGGGCCGCCAGGGCCCCTGCCTTTCAGCTCAGAACGAAAGCGAGTCGACCAATTTCTTGCGCTTGCACCGGTTGTATCCAACGAGGCGAGACGAGGCATTGTGAAGTGGCCCTTCGTTTTGAGTGAACCGTAAAACTAGCACAGGTTTATAAAGTTGCAAACAATCGTGACGCTTTCTGGCGCGCCGATCAATGATTGCGCGGGGATTTCGATGGGCCGAAACTCTTATCTTCAGCAATCGTCTTAGCTGCGCGCGAGAGCCTAAACCGAACAGCCTCCTGACACACAGAACAGGGCGGAAACTGCTCGCGAGCGATGAGGGTCACTTCGTGTTCGCCGCGGTGCTCTTTGTGCCTGACGAAGTAGAGGCCGGATTCCGGCACCACTTCCCCAGGCTGGAATTCTTTCTCTGGCATATCTTGCTCGAACGCCGGGGAACCGTGGTCATTCTACCCAAGTACAGGGTGGCTGCTCAAAAATTCGAAAGCTGCAGGCGTCGAACGGCGTGGGGTGTTGTGGACACCAGTCGAAGTTTGCTGTTCTGAGACGCGGCATGCGGGCCTCCAGGTGGAGATTCTGGCCCTTGCTGGATCAGGCGCTAACGAGGGAGCCGACCTTCTCGCCTGTGACCACCCGCTTGATGTTACCGGGCTTGTTCATGTTGAAGACGACGATAGGGAGGTTGTTGTCTTTGCAGAGGCTGATGGCAGTGGAGTCCATCACCTTGAGGCCTTTTTTCAGGATGTCGAGGTAGCTGATCTGGTCGAACATCTTGGCATCTTTGACCAGTACGGGATCGGCGTCGTAGATGCCATCCACTTTGGTGCCCTTGAGGATGGCGTCTGCTTTGATCTCCATCGCACGGAGTGATGCGGCCGAGTCGGTAGAGAAATACGGGCTTCCGGTGCCCGCGGCAAAGATCACAACCCGCTCTTTTTCAAGGTGACGGATAGCACGGCGGCGGATGAAGGGCTCCGCAACCTGGTTCATTTCAATAGCTGACATCACGCGGGTGTAGACACCGGCTTTTTCGAGCGCGTCCTGCAGGGCCAGCGCGTTGATCACGGTGGCGAGCATGCCCATGTGGTCGGCGGAGACGCGGTCCATGTGGCGGGCCTGATCGGCGACTCCGCGGAAGAAATTGCCGCCCCCGACCACGATCGCGATCTGCACTCCCAATTGCTGGACTTCACCCAATTCGGCGGCGATGGCGTGGATGCGTTCAGTCTCAACACCAAAGCCCTTGTTGCCGGCGAGCGCTTCGCCGGAGAGCTTCAGCAGGATGCGTTTGAAAACGGGAGGCATGTACTCAGTATAAAGCAGAAAAGCAAGAGGTAGGAGGCAGGTAACAAGCGGCAGCAATTCTGGGACTAAGTAGTGGCGACAGTTCGCTGCTGACTGCGTACGTGCTTTTTCACCATCTGCACGAGTTCAGAGCGGCCGACGCAGTATTCGGTTAATTCGACCTCCTTGCCCCCACGCAGGTAGAGCACTGCCCGGCCATCCATTGAAACTACTGCGTCTTCCAAATCCGTCCAGGGAACGAACTTTGTCAAAAACAGCCGCTTCCAGTGCAGTCCGTTTTCTGCTGCGATGATTGTCGCCGGCCAACTCCCGATCGTCATTGTGAAAAATAAAGCCATGGCAATCAGCCCAAACCAATCCCCTGATCGGAACGGTTCTGTCGGAAAGAGAAGCAGACTCAGGTAAAAACAGACTCCCCATCCGGACATTATTAATCCAGCGTCGTACGCCACGCGAACGGGCGGCACTGGTCGGAACGATTTGCCATCGCTGCTCGGGCTGTTAGCAAGTGACGCAGACCAGCGGATCAAAACAGGTACAAGAGCGACGGCTGCAGTGGTTGCGGCTGACATTCTGAGTGAGAGTAGCACAACAAAATGGGGGGCCGAAGCCCGCCATTGTTCTTCCAATCACGGCCGAGGCGGCCGTGCTACATCAACTTCTGTGCTACATCACTTCTGTTTTATTTATTACTCTTCCTTGGCCTGCTGCTCGTACTTGGTCGAGGCGATGGTCTCGGCGACTTCGCCGACCTTAAAGCGGGCGAAGCGGCGCACGGCGATGTTCTCGCCGAGCTTCCCCACCGTGGTGGCGATCAGCTGCTCGATGGTGATAGCCGGGTCCTTCACGAAAGGCTGGTTCAACAGGCAGACCTCTTCGTAGAACTTCGACATCTTGCCTTCGACGATCTTTTCGACGACAGGCGCCGGCTTACCGGTTGCGGCGGCCTGGGCTCCGTAGATGTCCTTTTCTTTCTCAAACGCCTCCGCAGTCACGTCTTCCTTGCGGATGAACTTCGGGTCGGTCGCGGCGATGTGCATGGCGATGTCTTTCACCATCTCCTGGAAGTGCTCGTTGCGGGCGACGAAGTCGCTCTCGCAGTTCACTTCGAGAAGCACGCCGATCTTTCCGCCGGCGTGGATGTAGCTATTAACGACGCCTTCGCTGGTGGCGCGCGATGCTTTCTTCGCGGCCGTAGCGATGCCCTTTTTTCGCAGGACGACGATGGCCTCTTCGATGTTCCCCTTGGCTTCTTCGAGAGCCTTGCGGCAATCCATCATGGGAGCGCTGGTCTTTTCGCGAAGTTCCTTAACCTGCTGG
>JBJMGI010000010.1:0-43142 GCA_045807945.1 Terriglobales bacterium
AAGAGAACGCTACCTCCGTCACCAGCTCATCGCAGCAGGTGAACGAACGCATGGCGAATGTGCAGACCACCTTTGCGGCTCTCCAAAAGCAAGTCGGCGAGATGAGCGAGCAGGCGCGCCAGATCGCCGATGTCTCCAAGAGCATTGGCGACCTCGAGCGCGTGCTGAGCGCCCCCAAGCTGCGCGGCGGTTTCGGAGAACTCCAGCTTGAAAACCTGCTGTCGCAGGTTTTCGCGAGCGAGCAGTACGACGTGCAGTATCGCTTCAGCTCCGGCGAGATCGTAGACGCAGTGCTTCACCTGCCCGGAGGCAAGGTCGCGGTGGACTCCAAGTTCTCGCTCGAGAACTTCCGCCGCACCATGGACGCGCAGAACGACGTAGACAAGAAAGCTGCCCGTCGCGAGTTCCTGAAAGACGTGCGCAAGCGCATCGACGAGATCGCTGGCAAGTACATCCGCCCGGCCGAGGGCACATTGCCTTTCGCGCTGATGTACATTCCCGCGGAGAATGTTTACTACGAAGCTATTATTCGCGACGAAGACGGCAACGACCTGTATGCCTATTGCGCGGCGAAGCGCGTGCTGCCCGTATCACCGAATTCGCTTTATGCGTACCTGCAGACCATCGTTCTCGGCATGAACGGCATGCGTGTGAGCCAGCGCGCCGAAGCGATCTTGCGCGAGATCCAATCGCTGAAGATCGAGTTGGAACGTTTTGAAGATGTGTACGGAAAACTCGGCACACACTTAAAGAACGCGGCCGGCAGCTACGATGCAGGAGACCGCGAGCTGCGCAGGCTTGAGAACCGCATCATTGCTCTCGATGGCTCGCCTGGCGAGCAGCTCGCGCTGATCGATGAGAAGAAGCGCGCGCTCGGCGCGGGAAGTTGATCACAAAAAACTTTGGGGGAGGCTCGTCGCCTCCCCCGTTGTTTTGGCTTGTAGAGCTCTTACTTCTTTTTCTTCTTTGCCTTTTTCTTGGTTGCCATGGTTCTATTCTCCCTTCCATCGTTGATGGAAATAGCAACGATCATCTGTTGCATTCTTCTTTTGTAGAGCCATTGAAAAGTGAAGTCAAGAAAAAAATCAGCTCCGCGGCGGTGGGGTTGGCGCGAGGAGCGCAGTCAACTCCGGATGAAACCGATCACGGCGCGAGCTTCATCGCGATCTTCAGCACGATGCCGGTGAACAGATCTTGCCACGCGTGCGCCATCATCCCCGGGCGCAGATTCTTTCTCCACGCCGCCAGGATCCCAAACGCGCAGCCAAAGACGGCGATCACCAGCATCGAACTCCATCCCTGATATCCGTGCGATGCTCCAAAAAGAACTCCTTGGGCGACGACTGCAAGCGTCACGTTGCCACTCCATGCACTAAATTGCCGCTGGAAGTAACCACGGTAGATCACTTCCTCGCAGAATCCGGCGCTCAGCGTGAGCGCAAGGAACAGCGCCATCTCCAGCGTGCCTTGCGGAACAATGAATCCGATCGTCTTCTTCAATTCGTGCAGGCGGCCCATGGTCTTTCCGGGATCCAGGTTCGCATGGCCGATCGCAAAGCTCGCGACCACGACTAGGATCGACCATGAGACCCAGAAGCCTATCGCTGTTGCGGTGTCCAACAGGAAGTCTTCAAGCCTTTCCCATCGTCCCCCGATCAGCTCGCGCAAGCTCATCCCGCGTCGCTTCACGCCCATCCAGATGTAGCCCACGATCACCCAGTCCACAACGATGGTGCCCACGTACATGATCAAGCGTCCATGCGGGCGTGTAGCTTGCGCCGAAATGCGGTCGCTCCCGGTGAAAGAGAGTATGAGCACCGCAGCCAGCAATCCCCATGTGTGAAGGGCAGCCGCAATGGGACGCGGCGGAGTTGCTTCGGGAGGCGGATTCAGCAGACGAGAGACATTGGTCGCCATTTTGTGGGTTTTGAGTCCGGCGCGCGTGGGCAACATCTTATAATGAAGGGTTGCTATTGACTGTGGGAGCTAACCAGCTATGCCGTCTTATAAAGATAACGATGCCGTCATAATCTCGGGCGTCCGTACGCCAATAGGGAAGTTTCAGGGAAGCTTGTCAGAGATCTCGGCGCCGAAGCTGGGCGCACTCGTGGTGAAGGAAGCCGTGCTGCGCGCAAAGCTGAAGCCTGAGCAGGTGGACGAGTGCATCATGGGAAACGTGGTCAGCGCCGGTCTGGGTCAGAACCCTGCGCGTCAGGCAGCCATCTTCGGCGGACTGCCGCCCGAAGTCGGCGCAATGACCGTGAACAAGGTCTGCGGCTCCGGCCTGAAGGCAGTCGCACTCGCGGCCCAAGCGGTGGAGACTGGGAACAGCGACATCGTGGTCGCTGGCGGCATGGAGTCCATGACGAACGCTCCTTACCTGCTTCCGCAAGCGCGTAAAGGCTATCGCCTCGGGAACGCCCAGATCATCGACTCCATGGTCCAGGACGGCCTCTGGGACGTTTACAACAACTACCACATGGGCATCACCGGCGAGAACGTAGCCGAGAAGTACGGCATCACCCGCGAGCAGCAGGATGAGTTCGCCGTCAACTCCCATCGCAAGGCCGTTTCGGCGATCAAGGAATGCCGCTTCAAGGCGCAAGTCGTTCCGGTGGAAGTCCCGGGCAAGAAGAAGGGTGAGACCATCCTCTTCGAAAAGGACGAGTCGCCGCGCGAAGACACAACTATCGAAACCCTCCGCGCATTAAAGCCCGCTTTCAAGAAAGATGGCACCGTAACCGCGGGCAACGCACCTGGCGTGAATGACGGAGCCGCGGCGGTCGTCGTCACTACTTACAAGCGCGCGAAGGAACTCGGGATTGAGCCGATGGCGAAGATCGTCGGCCAGGCTACCAGCGGCGTTGATCCACAATGGGTGATGATGGCGCCGGTTTCGGGCGTGCGCAAGCTTTGGCAAAAGACCGGCTGGAAGAACGAGGACGTAGATCTTTACGAACTCAACGAGGCGTTTTCAGTGCAGTCGCTGGGAGTGATCAAGGAACTCGGTCTCGACTTGAACAAGGTCAACGTGAATGGCGGAGCGGTGGCGCTCGGTCATCCCATTGGCGCCAGCGGCGCTCGCGTGCTTGTCACTTTGCTATACGAGATGATCCGCCGCGACGTGCACAAGGGAATCGCTGCATTGTGTTTGGGCGGCGGGAACTCTGTGTCAATGGCGATCGAGCGGTAACAAAGGATGAGTTTGGAAAAAGGCGGCCACTCCGGCCGCCTTTTCTATTTTTCCCGCAGCATGTTGGTGAGCCGCTTGTGAAGGGCTGTTACCGCGGCGGTGAGCTTCTCGAAGCCTTGGGTGCTGTGCTCAATCTCCTGCGCGTCAATGTCGATCAGGAGTTCGCGCGCCTGCTCGGCTGCGATCCTCACCCGTTCGGCGTTGATCTGCTCGATCACGGGATACGGATCTTTGTTTTCGTTCTCCGAGTTCAGCCAGCGCGTCAGGTATTCGGCGTTCTGGTGAGTGCTGGTGACTGAATTTTCGAAAGCCCGTGCCACGCGCCTGTCGAGTTCCGCCGACGCAACTGCTTCCTGTAGCTCACGCAACTCAAGGATGAGCGATCGCAAGCGCGCAGTCAGCCGCGAATTTCTTTCCAAACGGTCAGCCGAGACCTCCGCGTTTCGCACTGATTTCTTCGTCTTCGGCGCCATCACAACCGGATGTGTGCGCCCTTGGTCCACGGGTTCGACCTTCACCACGCCAAGGCCGAAGGCAATGTCGTTGCTCCTCACCACCTGCTCGATGAATCGCTCGAGTCTGACCTTGTCTTCTTGTTCGAAGCTGACGAATCCGATGCCCATGCCGATTCCGGGATGCGAGCTGCGCGTCATCCCGCGCGATTTAATCTCGCCGACCAAAGTCTTCAACGTTACATCAACGCAAGTGTCCGTCACCAGAGGTGAGGGGGTTTCTGCGTAGAATCCGGAGGCACTGATCTTCGTCAGTGTCGCCCAAACCGGCTTGAGAGCGCCATCAGGCAAAACTTCAGTCGGAGCATGAGCTGGATATCTCGGGTGCATGCGTTTTCGCGCATAGGCCGGCGCGGTACCGGCTGCCACCGGCGCCATCACTTGAGCAGCAACTGGGCTTGCGTGTGCTGCCGCCCCGTGCGCCGTACTGTGTCCATTTCCGTTTTCATGTTTTGCCGCAGCTGCCTTGCTGAGCGACTTTCCCCAGATGTTCTTATCGGTTTCCAGCAGGCGCAGGCCTACCTCGCCAGCTTCAGCGCCGCCCATCGAACCTGTCCAGGCGATCTTGTAACGTGCCTTCTGTCCAGCGTGCCCTAGTGTGACCTCGCCGATCTCGGGCAGACAATAGAGGTCCACCAATCGCGCTCCCAAACGGGTGATGTCCACGGCGAACGCGGTCTGCATGAACGGCATGCCGTTCATGTCTACTCCCCACACTTTTACCGGCAATTTGGCAGGAATACGTTCTTCACGTCGGGTCATGATGAGGGTCCCAAGGATAAATCAAAATATCGAAGTGGTGTCGCTTCCGCGCAAATGCGATTTCAACTCTTTATCTTTCGGAAGTTCCTTCTTGAGCAGCCGGGCCAGGCGGGTTCGTAATTCGTCGATGGCACTGAATAAAGTTTCGAGACCTGCAGTATGTTCGCCGATCTCAGTTGCATCAATGCCGACTGCAAGGCGCTTCGCCAACCGATGCGTATGCTTCACGCGCTCGGCGTCGAGATGCGGCATCACCTCGAACGGGTCGCGCTTCTCCTGCTCCAACTGTAGCCACTGCTCCAGCGTCCAGGCGGCTTGTCGGGCATGGTCCACGGAATCTTTGAAGTCCTGTGCGAGCCGCGGGTCCACGTGGTCGGCGATCAGCTCTTCGTGCAGGTCTTTGAAATCGGCGCGGATCTTCGAGAGCTTCTCCAGCAGACTCGGCTCATGCGAGGGAGCATGGCTGCGATGCTGCGAAGGGGGAACGGGAGTCGTTGTCGGCGGCGGCGTATAGAACTTCGGAGGCGGCGTCGGGTTTGCGGTGAAAGCTCTTGGCGGCGCAGTCGGGGTGCTTGCGGGCGGCGGAGTCACTGCTGCCGTCGCCGCCCTCGCGGCCGGCTCAGAGAACGATGGTTTCGCAGGAGCTTTAGTTCGCAACACCGGCGCAGGCGGCGGCGTTGGCATGCCGCGTTGCGGCACTGAAGGTGGCTGCCGTCGCGATAACTCAGCGGGGATTGCTTCTTTCGCCGCAGCCATCGCCTTTGCGAGGCGGTCCGGCTTCGACACAGCGATGGCGTGGTCCAAACTGCTCACGATGCCGTTCAGCACCTCGCGGTCGTACTGAGACATGTCGGTGAACGAGATACCCATACCTACACCGGGATGGCACTGCCGCACGATCCCACTGCCGCTCAATGTCTTTTGGCGCAGATGCAGCGAAAATTTCACACGCGCATTCACCGGTAACGGATTGCCTATCTCCGCATAGCAGCCGGAAGCACTGATATCGCTGAGCAACGCTTGCATGATCGCGGCGCCGCTTTCGGGGCTGATCTCTATCGAGCCCGTGCATGAGACTCGCCGATGAACTCGCCGCGCGCCTGGTTTCGCGCCCGTAATCTTCGGAGTGACTCCGATCCCGTGCGCGACAATGTTGTCAGCCAGTGAAACGATGCCATTGGGCGTAGGCGTATCCGGGATCGGGTGCGGATCGATCGCCCACTTTCGCGCGGGCAGAACAACGCTCCAAATGTATTTTCCGGATTCGACGCAGTGCACCCCGACTTGCCCGGCTCGAGCACTGCCTGAGTTTCCAACCCACACTACTCGGAACCGCGCCTTCTGCTCGCCGCACTGGATCCCGATCACATCACCTTTTTGGCAGACGTGTTCCAGTCCGGTGATGCGCGCCCCCGTACGCGTTACGTCTATCGTCCGCGCCTGACTCGAAAACGGCCGCCCAGCACTGTCCATTCCCCATATGCGAATGGAGAGCGTGGCCGGCACCCGGTCGTCTACGCGGCGTCCCATGGCTCGTAAGTCCTTAAATTGCTGGAAGTTTACTTCGATTCCAGCGGGTGAACAAGGGTATGTTTTGAGTTCAGAGGTTACTTTCGTGCACCGGCAACAGCTAAAGGTAAGAATTCTATTTTTCCCCTAAGTAACTGATTCAGAGCGGCTTGATTTCCCTCTGACTTCATCGCCTGAACTGCGCCGATTATCGTCGGCTTACGCGCCAACTCTAAGGTTTCAATTTTGGTGATGCGCCTCTATACTCCGCAATTCACCATGCTCTTCAAGACTTTAAGCGCCGCGGTCTACGGCATCGATGCCAGCATCATCGAAGTGGAAGTTGACGTCTCCGGCATCAAGACCAACGAGGACCACTTCCACACGGTCGGCCTACCCGATGCTGCGGTCCGGGAGAGCCGTGAGCGCATCCGATCAGCCCTGCGCAACTGCGGATACGACGTTCCACCGACGCACATCACAATCAACCTCGCGCCCGCTGATATTAAGAAAGAAGGCTCCGGCTTCGACCTGCCGATGGCGCTTGGGATCCTGGGTGCTTACGGTGCGCTCAACAAAAAAGATATTCCCGACTACGTGATGGTCGGCGAGCTCTCGCTTGACGGCGGCGTTCGCGGGGTTCGAGGCGCATTGCCCATCGCGATCTCCGCCCGCGGCAAAAAAATCACAAATCTGATCGTTCCGGAAGCGAACGCGCAGGAAGCCGCGGTGGTCAGCGGCGTGAATGTTTATCCGGTGAAGTCGCTGCTCGACGTCGTGCGGCTCATCAATTCACCGAATGGCGCGCAGCCGGTCACTGTGAACACGGCTCAAACGCTGAACGATGAACACAGCTTCGGTGTGGGCTTCCAGGATGTTCGTGGGCAGCAGACCGCAAAGCGCGCCCTTGAAGTTGCTTGCGCCGGCGGACACAACATCTTGATGATCGGACCACCGGGTTCCGGCAAGACGATGCTCGCCAAGCGCATTCCGACCATCTTGCCGCCGTTCAGCTTCGAAGAAGCGCTTGAAACCACAAAGATCCATAGCGTGGCGGGTGTGCTTGAGCCGAATGCTGGCCTGGTGACCGTGCGACCGTTTCGCGCGCCGCATCACACCATTTCCGACGCCGGTTTGATCGGCGGGGGCATGGTGCCGCGTCCCGGAGAAGTCTCACTCGCGCACCACGGGGTCCTGTTTCTCGACGAGCTTCCGGAATTCCCCCGCAATGTGCTCGAAGTAATGCGCCAGCCGTTGGAAGACGGAAACGTGACCATCGCGCGCGCTGCAATGTCGCTCACTTTTCCAGCCCGCTTTATGCTGGCCGCCGCAATGAATCCTTGCCCGTGCGGATTTTTCAACGACAAGACGCGCGAGTGCCACTGCACGCAGCCAATGATCCAGCGATACGTTTCCAAGATTTCCGGCCCGCTGCTCGATCGTATAGACATTCACATCGATGTCCCCGCGGTGAACTACAAAGAGCTGCGCGATAAAGCACAAGCGCCGGAAAGTTCGTCGCAGATCCGCCAGCGCGTCATGCGTGCCCGCGAGGTGCAGCTCGATCGCTTCGCCGCGAACAAGGAGCGAATCTATTCCAACGCACAGATGGGTTCCAAGCAGATCCGCAGCTACTGCGAACTCTCCACCGACTGCGAGCGCTTGCTCGAGCGCGCGATGACGCAGCAGGGACTCAGCGCCCGCGCTCATGATCGGATTTTGAAAGTCGCGCGCACCGTCGCCGATCTGGAAGGCGCGGCGCATATCGCTCCGAAGCACATCGCTGAGGCGATCCAATACCGCACCCTCGATCGGACCTATTGGGCATGACGCCTATACGCCTAGTACATGTACCAAATTTGGGTTGACCACAAACCAGCAGCGACATAGACTCCGCGTGCTCCACAGTCCTCGGAGTCTTTGCTCCCTTTTTTGGCGGCTCCGATCCACCCCAACAGTCGCTCGTTCTTGGGCCCCCAGCCTCGGCGTGCGGCGTTCAGACCCTCTGGCAGGAGGAATGAACGTATGTATCAGTTCTCGAATCATCGGTTACATATCCTTACCACCTGTTTAGTGATTCTCGCGTTCACGTTGGCGATTAGCGCAAATGCAATCGACCCACCCGCCGAAGCGCCTACAGGCTTCGACGGCGGCACCAACGGGCTCGTCGACCAAGCCACTCACGATGCCGATCGCCTGACATTCGAAGAGCGGGACACCGTCGAAAAAGGATTAGGCCCCGTCTACAACGCACAATCCTGCGCCGAATGCCATCAAACACCTGTGACCGGCTCCGGGAGCCAAGTGTCAGAGTTGCGAGCCGGCCACAAGAGTTCTTCGGGCGCGTTCGTGGACGCACCGGGCGGCTCGCTCATCAACGACCGCGCGATCGATGCCTCTCTTCAGGAGCGTGTGCCGGGAACAGAGACCATCCGAACCTTCAGGATGTCTCTGAACACTTTGGGCGACGGCTATGTTGAAGCGATCGACAGCAACACGTTGGCTGCGATCGCGAACGCCCAACCCAATCAGAGCGGCGGCAGGATTGCCGGAACCTTCATCCAGGTTCCCGTGTTAGAAGCGCCAGGCAACAATCGTGGCGGACGCTTTGGCTGGAAAAATCAGAACTCGAGTCTGGTCTCCTTCGCTGCTGATGCGTACCTCAACGAACAAGGGATCACAAACAGCCTGCTGAACAACGAGAATACCTCGATGGGGAACTCGGTCGCGGCGTTCGATCACGTTTCCGAGCCCGAAGATGAGGAGGATGACGTCACTGCCTTTGCCAGATTCATGCGCGCGAGCAAGGCGCCCCCGCGCGATGCGGCGCTCGCAGCGACTGCGGCCTCGCAGTCGGGCGAGCAGCTGTTCAGCCAGATCGGCTGCAACATCTGTCACGTCACCAGGATCGTGACCGCGCCCGCGGGCACCGTCATCAATGGCGGCGCGTTCACCGTTCCGGCTGCTCTCGGCAACAAGGTTATTCACCCCTACAGCGACTTCCTTCTCCACAATGTCGGCACCGGGGATGGCATCGTTCAGAATGGTGGACAGGGAACTGCGAACAAAGTGCGGACTCCGCCGCTCTGGGGCCTACGCACTCGCGATCGCCTCCTCCACGACGGAAGCGCTCTCACCCGCAACGACGCGATCCTGCGGCATGGCGGTGAGGCCTCAGGGGTGATCAACAACTACAACGGGTTGAGCCTCACGCAGAAGAACAACCTGATTACTTTTTTGAATTCTCTCTGAACCCGCAACTCGTGCTTCAATGGAGGGGCTTCCACCGAAGCCCCTTTTTTATGTCCAAAGTTCTCTTCTGCGATCCCGCTCATTTCAAGATCATCGACTCCAAAAATCCGTTCATGAAGCCGGGGGAGCATTTGGATCTCGAACTCGCGCGCAAGCAGTGGGAAGAAGTGAAGGCTGCGTTCGCTGCAGCCGGATTCGGCATCGACGTGCTGGCCTCAGTTCCGGATCTGGAAGACATGGTCTTCGCCAACAATCAAATTTTTGTCGCCGGCGAGGAGCAAGGCAAGTTTGTTGTCCCCAGCCGAATGAGGTATGAGTCGCGGCGTAGGGAAGTCCCACACTACGTCGACTGGTTCGCGAAACGCGGTTACCGCGTCATCGAACTTGATTATGGAGACGACTTCCTCGAGGGACACGGCGACCTGCTGTGGCATGCGGACGGTTCTAAGGTTTGGGCCGGCTACGGATTCCGCTCAACTGCTGGTGGGGTGAAAAAGTTCGCGGCCGCGATGGCTCCGCTCGCAATTCATGTGATTCCGCTGGAGCTGCGCGACCCCCGCTTCTATCACCTGGATACTTGCTTCGCGCCGCTTACGGCAAAAGCGGTTCTAGTACATCCCGCGGCGTTCACACCGCAGTCCTACCAGGCTATTCAGCAGAACTGTGAGCGCGTCTATGTTGTCGGGGAAGAAGACGCTTTAAAGTTCGTGTGCAACGGCGTCGCAGCCGGAGGCAAGTTCATCACGCCATATCTGTCGCCCCAAGTCGCGAGTGCGCTCTCGCGCGAACGCCTGGAGGCGGTCGTGGTGAACACGTCAGAGTTTCAGAAGTCTGGCGGCAGCGTCTGCTGCCTCAAGCTTTTCATCTGATCGTTACCCTTTTTTCGCGGGCGGATCTACGTTCCCGGTATCGGCCACTACCTTCCAGCTTCCGTCCTTTTGCTTCTTCCACACCGTCAGGTACTTGCCGGTCTGCTCGACTTCCTCGCCTTTAGGGTTCTTGCCCTTGAGGTGCCACGTGCCCAGGCTATAGGCAAGGTCGCCCGAACGCGCTACCTCTATCCTTGCCGCTTTCCACGTCAGTTGGTCAGCCGGATCAAAGTCTTTCTCCAGGCGCTTGCGCATCTCGTCTTTGGTGAAGGAGAACGGTTTGCCGCGCGTGAAGTCCGCCGTATCATCGGCAAAGAACGAGAGCCACCCTTCCAACCCTCTGTCGACCCTGGCCTTCTGAAACTCAGCCTCGGTCTTGGCTATGGCTTGGCGATCGCGCTCTTGTGCTTTTGTCTGGGCAAGGCAGCCGACCGCGGAAACAACCAAAATGGCAAACAACAGAACTCTTTTCACGTGCATGAACTCTCCTATCTATTTGAAAAGAAAGCGTCAATCCAGCAATTTATTCCTTGACCTCAATGCCCAAGGCGCGTACCTTAGACCCGGTAGCGTTACTGACTAGTAATCACGAAGGCAGAGCTGCAACTCCGGCCCTCGGTTTTGCATCTATATGCCATACCGGACCCTGTTTCAATCCCGTTAAGTGTTGATTTAGCGAAATTTGGTGACAGGCAGCTCTTGGCTGCGTCCAACTGGGACTCATCATCATCCATACTTACGAAGCAAGAAAGATAGGAGACCAACCATGCGTTCAGACAAGATCTTTGGCGCTCTCGACCGCGTTCAGAACCGTTACAAGCTGTGCCAGCTCACGGCTCAGGCGACGCGCAAGTTCCATCGCCCCAACACGCGTGTTCAGGAGACCATGAACGAGGTCCTGGAACGCTTCTCGACTTCGGCGGATCTGGAGCGCAAACGTGCCGCGCAGGAAATGCCTGTCACGGCTCAGCGCCACGCCGCCTAACGAAAGTTCGCGTTGCTTTTTGCCCAAAAAAGCAGGATAATGAACTTTCACCGACATCTAAGCAGTACCGAGTAAGTCTCGCCGGCCGCACGATTCATCTTTAAATCCTAATAATCAGCGCCGGCGAGCCCCAATCCCCCCTTTAGAAATCCACTAAAACTCCCGTAGGTCACACACCATGACGATTGCAGAACTCAAAGAAAAAAACATCACGGAGCTCACCAAGATCGCCCGCACGCTCGACCTTCCTGGCGCGAGCGGACTCCGTAAGCAGGACCTCATCTTCAAGATCCTCCAGGCGCAGAGCGAGAAGGAGGGGCACATCTTCGCTGAGGGTGTCCTCGAGATCCTTCCTGATGGGTACGGATTCCTCCGCTCGCCCGACTACAACTATCTCCCCGGCCCGGACGACATTTACGTCTCGCCGTCGCAGATCCGCAAGTTCGACCTGAAGACCGGCGACACCGTCAGCGGCAACGTCCGCCCGCCACACGAAGGCGAAAAATATTTTGCGCTGGTAAAGATCGAGGCGGTCAATTTCGAATCGCCCGATGAAGCGCGCAACAAGATCCTGTTCGACAACCTGACGCCGCTGTACCCGCAGGAGCGGATCAAGCAGGAAACGCTTAAAGAGAACGTCAGCGCGCGTGTAATGGACCTTTTGACTCCCGTGGGCAAAGGGCAGCGTGGATTGATCGTTGCTCCGCCGCGCACCGGTAAAACGATGTTGTTGCAGAACATCGCCAACTCCATCACGACGAACCATCCTGAAGTCGTGCTCATCGTGCTGCTCATTGACGAGCGCCCGGAAGAGGTCACGGACATGCAGCGCTCGGTGAAAGGCGAAGTCATCTCCTCCACCTTCGACGAGCCCGCAGCCCGCCACGTGCAGGTCGCCGAAATGGTGATCGAAAAAGCCAAGCGCCTGGTTGAACACAAGCGCGACGTCGTGATCCTGCTCGACTCGATCACTCGTCTCGCTCGCGCTTACAACACCATCGTTCCGCCTTCCGGCAAAGTGCTCTCCGGCGGTGTCGACTCGAACGCCCTCCAGCGCCCGAAGCGTTTCTTCGGTGCAGCCCGCAATATCGAAGAGGGTGGTTCGCTCACCATCATTGCCACCGCGCTGGTTGAAACCGGCTCGCGCATGGACGACGTGATCTTCGAAGAGTTCAAGGGTACCGGCAACATGGAAATCATCCTTGACCGCAAGCTCGTAGACAAACGCGTCTTCCCGGCTATCGACATTCAGCGCTCCGGCACCCGTAAGGAAGAGCTGCTGATCCCGAAAGACGATCTGGCCCGCATCTGGGTGCTGCGCAAGGTGTTGAACCCGTTGTCGCCTGTGGAAGCGATGGAATTGCTGATCGACAAGCTCGGCAAGACCAAAGCCAACGCCGACTTCCTCTCCAACATGTCTGCGCTCTAACGCGAGCATCTTCATTGGCAATAGGCAGCGTTCCCGTTTCGGGATAGCCTTCAATACGGCTGTCTTTTGCCAGGAGCGGACATGAAAGCAATGAACGCGATCGCTAAGCGGACGTTTGCACTCGGCTGGTTGTTTTTGCTTCTAGGGTTGATCGAGCGGGCGCTCATCATGAAAGAAAGTTTTCTCATGATGGCCTACAGCACTCGCGTGATGCCGCACAACTTCCTTCAGTTGAGCTTCATGTTTTTCGTGATCACGATTGCCGCCCGCGCCTGCTGCGCGCCGAACGAGGCCTAGTAATAGGAGAGGGTGCCGCGTCGCCGCGCCTGCCGCAGCGTGAGGCCGAATACTCCCACAGCGACCGGCAGCAGTATCACCGCAAGTGGCCCAAGATAAGCCATTCCACTACCCATCTGGGATAGAGAAGTTCCTTTCAGCATCGCCGCACGCAGCGCGTCCAGTGCGTACGTCAGCGGAATCATCTTCGCGAGAATTTGCAGGGGAGCAGGGAGCGTGCTCACCGGAAACATCGTCCCCGAGAAAAGCCAGATAACTGACCCAAACAGCCACACCACGGCGCCACCCTTTTGAATGCTCACCTGCACCGCGGCTGCTAGGATGCCGAAGGCCAGCGCGAGTGCAAGGATCAGGACGGCGAGCACAACCAGCGCGAGCGCATTCACGTGCAGTGCAGCAGCGCCGAACAGCAAAAATCCCACCAGAAGATACGCAATGAGTTGGGCGCTGTCGCGCAGAATCGTCGACGCAGCCGAAAGCGTGACCAGCAGGGAAGGCTTCGTAGCCGTCGTCATTAGTGCCTCGATCGAGCCGCTCACCTGGGCTTCGCGGATTGCGGTGACGAAGGAGCTCACGGTTGCCAGGAAAAATCCCCATATGCCGGTTCCGATCACGATGAACGAGAAGAAATCGAAGCCGTCCGGCCGGTATGCCGGCCCCACCGCTCTCGCCACGAAATAGAATGCCGCCGCTTCGAAGACAAGTCCAACCGCGTACAGGGCGGATGCCGCGCCGTAACGCGAACCTGTCAGCCAGTCCCGCCTGAGGACAGCGACGAATTTTCGCAAAAGGTTCATGCGGGCGCCTCCGCAAGCCGCTTCGCCTCTGATCGCGCTTGGGACACAGAAAAATAAAATTCGCGGACCGCCGTCGCGTCGCCTCGGGGAGAAAAGTTCTTACACCCAGCAAGTCGGCCGTGGTCGAGTACTGCGATGGCGTCGGCGATGCTGGCAGTCTCTTCGAAGTTGTGGCTGGCCACGAGCACAGTCGTCCCTGTCTCCTTCATCGAGAGCAGCATCTTCCAAAGCTCTTCACTTGCCGCTGGATCGAGCGAGCGGCTGGGCTCATCCAGCAACAGCACCGCCGGCGACTTCAAGATCGCCCGCGCTATCCCCAAGCGGTGCAGCATGCCGCTGGAAAATTTCATCGCTTGCTTATCCGCATCGCTCGTGAGGTTGACCGCTGCAAGCACTTCTTCGATCCGCCGCGGAATGGTTGCTGGCGGCAGTTCTTCGAAGACGGCAAAAAATCTCAGGTTCTCTCGCGCCGTGAGCCGAGGGAAGAACGAGCGCTCCGCTCCGACCGCGAACCCGACAACTCGTCTGACCGCGTCTTCGTTCTTTGCGGTGTCATGCCCCCCGACGCGTACCAATCCTGAGTCGGGCAGAAGAATCGTGGAAAGCAGTTTGAGCAGCGTGGTTTTTCCGCTGCCATTCGGACCCAAAAGGACGCCGATTCTGCCGGTCTCAAACTTTAGCGAAACACCATCCAACGCGCGAGTTTCCGACGGACACCGCCACGGACGCGCCCATTCGCGGCGTCCGAAGATCTTTGTCACGGATTGGATCTCGATCATCGCCATTTCAGCTCTTGCCCTGTGCGGATGTGGCCGCCATTGTCTTCGGGCGCGCTTTGCGGAATATGTTCCAGAAGCGCATGGCTTTGTAGAGGGGAGACATCGCCCCGGGAAGCCGCGCCGCTCCGAATTCTTCTTCACCCACCATGCTCATCACGCGAAGCGCATACGTCCACCGCTGCTCTCGGTTTTCCCGCGTTTGCATGATCCAGCGATGCCGCCACATCGGGCCCGGTTCCAGATCGGAAGTATCGTCTCGCGCCAAGCTCTGGTTCCAATGCTCGACGACGGCATTCGCAAGCTTCGGCGCCGCAGCATCCGCGTAAGCGGATTCCATCTCGCCATCCTCAATCGAGACGTCGAAAACTTTTCTCACGAGCACCAGCGCTGTCGCGATCATTCGTGCTGCGCCACGCTCTTCCGCATTTGCTGCGGACAACTTCCAATTGATGTGCGGCAAGCTTCCTAGCAGCTCCGCAAGGTCCACCAGCCACATCAGCCGCGACCACCCGTGCCTGGTCCCGTGGACGATCAGAGTGAATAAGAGATCTTGTTCTGATAAATCGCTAAGCTTCGAGTCTCCGATCTGCACCGTCCGCGATCTCGACCAGAAATCGTCAACGCCGGTACCCAGCGCAAAGTGCGGATGAGAGATGTCCCAATGGAACTCCAGGCGGCTGACTCCCGCGCGGCGGAAGGTGAGCTCGCATTGTTGCTTCAACCATCGGTCGCGATGTGCCGCCGGAATGGAGATCTCTGGCTCGTACCCCAGCTTCAACGCGACTGCCTCTGCCGCTGCAATCTGCTCAGGTCGGATCAGCAGATCAATGTCGCTGAAAGGCCGCAGGCCTATGTCACCGTAAATGCGGGTAGCCAATGCCGGCCCTTTGAGCGGAACGGCTTCGACGCCGGCTTCGCTCAAAGATGAAACAGCTCGTAGCAGCTCCGAGGTCAAAAGAAGATTTTGGCGGACCGTACGAGCGTTGTTCTGCTCCAACTGTTTCATCTGTTGCTCTGGAAGTCGCGCATCTGCCGCAAGTAGATTTTTGAGCAGCAGCGGCGTAAGCCCGTGATATTCCGCCGCGCCGACCACCTTTCGCCAATCGAGGTTTCCGGAGGCACAATCCTGCACACGCGCGAAATCCGGAGACAAACGGGCGCACGCGAGCAGCAATTGCAGTTCGGGACGATTGGCCTGTGCGGCCATGAGCGGCATGTTACCTCAGAATCAGCAGCGGACGATCTTCGGCGAGCTGATCCCGCGGGTCGCGTTGCGCGTATCCACTACGAGCTGCGCGTCGCGAACGATGCCCTTGTAGTCGTAGTCGGAGTGGTCGGTCACAATAAGCACGCAGTCGTACTGGCCCAGGTTGGTCAGCTCCGAGCGCTTCATCTGCAGGTCGTAATGGCGCCCGCTTCCGATGGTGGGGAAATACGGATCGTTGTAGCTAACATTCGCGCCGTCACGTTGCAGCAACTCGATGATCTTCAGCGCCGGTGACTCGCGCAGGTCGTCGATGTCTCGCTTGTAGGAAACGCCGAGCACCAGAACCTTCGATCCATTGACGGCTTTCTTCGAGTGGTTCAGCGCCGCGCCTACGGCAGAAACAACGTGATACGGCATCGCGGTATTCACTTCACCTGAAAGCTCGATGAAGCGTGTGTGGAAATCGAACTGCTTAGCCTTCCACGAAAGATAAAAAGGATCGATCGGGATGCAGTGTCCGCCCAGTCCCGGGCCGGGGTAGAACGGGTGGAACCCAAACGGCTTCGTTGATGCCGCTTCGATCACTTCCCAGATGTCGATTCCCATGCGCAGGCAGAGCTGCTTCAACTCGTTGACCAACGCGATGTTCACGCAGCGGTAGATGTTCTCCAGCAGCTTCGTCATCTCCGCCGCCGCGGGCGTGGAAACGCGCACCGTCCGATTGAAGATGCTGCCATAAAGAGCGGCCGCGAGGTCGGTTGCAGTCGCGTCTACTCCACCGACGACCTTCGGAATGTCGCGCCGCGCGACCGTATCGTTGCCCGGATCTTCGCGCTCAGGGGAGAACGCCACGAAGAAATCTTTCCCTTCTCCGCGCGAGACCTTCAGGCCCTTTTTGTTCTGCGATTCCAGGATCGGCAGCAGAACTTCTTCCGTCGTCCCCGGATACGTCGTACTCTCGAGCAAAACCAACTGCCCGGCTCTCAAGTGTGGCGCCAGAGCTTCCGCCGTAGACGTGATGTAGCTTAGGTCGGGCTCGCGATTTTCGTTCAGCGGCGTGGGCACGCAGATAACGATCGCGTCCATAGTCTCGATTTGCTTGAAATCCGTCGTAGCGGAAAACCCGCCCTTGCGCGCGGTAGCGATGTCCGTCGGCGGAATGCGATGAATGTAAGACCCGTCAGCATTCAGCGTTTCAACCTTTTTGCGGTCGATGTCGAAGCCGGTGACGACAAACTTCTCCTCCGAGAAGAGCAGCGTCAACGGCAGCCCGACGTATCCAAGCCCAATGATTCCCACTCGTGCAGTACGAGCTTCGATCTTTTGTTGAAGGGCGGTAGCGAGCGTAGACGAAGAGGCGGTTTTTGGAGTGCTGGACATAGTTTTTTTAGAAGGGGGACACTGATTCTACCATCTCAGGCAGGCATTACCGGCGCTGGTTCTTCCGCGTACATAGCATTGATCTGCTCAGCATACTTCTTTTCCACCACTTTGCGTTTCAGCTTCATGCTGGGAGTGATCTCCCCGGTCGCGATGGTGAATTCGTCAGGAACCAGAAGTACTTTCTTCAGCTGCTCGAATTTGGCGAGCCCCTGATTCAGCTCGTGCACGATGCCTTCGTACAGGTCTTTGACCTGCCTGCGATCGATCAGCTCGCGCCGGTCTGAGAACGCGATTCCGTGCTCCCGCGCCCATGTTTCCAAAGCTGAGAACTGCGGCGCGATCAGGACAGAAGGGAACTTTCTGCGATCCCCTAATACGGCGGCCTCAGCGACGAGTGCATTCGCTTTCAGCTTGCCTTCGATCGGCTGAGGCGCGATGAATTTTCCGCCGGATGTCTTGATCAGATCTTTCTTGCGATCAGTGATGCTCAGGTATCCGTCGGCATCGATGCCGCCAATATCGCCAGTCTTGAACCATCCATCGGCGAATGCATCGCGCGTCTCCTGCTCGCGTTGCCAGTAGCCGTGAAAAACGGCAGGCCCGCGCACCAGGATCTCGCCATCTTCAGCGATGCGGCACTCCATGTTCGGCAGCGGCATTCCGACCGTTCCAATGCGATGGTTCACCGGAGTATTGATCGCGATCACCGGCGAGGTCTCAGTCAGCCCGTAACCTTCGTGGATTCGGATGCTCATGCATGCGTACCACCGTGCCAGGTCATAGCCCAGCGGCGCACCACCGGAGATGAAGAAGCGTCCGCGTCCGCCGAAGCCAGCCTTGATCTTCGAGTAGACGAGCGCATTCGCCAGCTTCCAACTCAAGTTCGATGGAATCTTCCCGGCGAGCACCGGCTGCAGGTTGGCCTCGCCAACGTTCATCGCCCAATCCAAGATTCTCTTCTTCAGCCCGCTGGAAGCTTTGGAACGCGCCTTCTCCCGCACCTTTTCATAGACCCTAGGCACGGCCACAATGATCGTTGGCTGTATCTCGAGCAGCGCCTGCGGCAGTTCCTCGATATGCGGGCAATAGGCGACAACCACGCCGTGCAGATAGAGGCAGTAATCTAGATGCCGCGCGGTGATGTGTGAAAGCGGAAGGAACGAGATCCCAATATCCCCGTTGACAAAGTTGAACAATGCCAGCGAGTGCGACATGTTGGACGCGATGTTCCCATGCGTAAGCATCACGCCCTTCGGTGTGCCCGTAGTTCCGGAGGTGTAGATCAAGGTTGCGAGATCATCCGGCTGGATAGAGCGTGCTTTCGCTCGCCATCTCTCCCCTGCATCCCCGCTCGGTGCGCCAGAAATCAGTGATTTCCAGGAAAACACTCGCGCGTTGGTTTTCTTCTGCAAGTCGTCGATCGGGACGTCGTCGAAAACAACCACCTTCTCGACCGTGACTGCGTTCTGAATGGAGACGAACTTCTCGAACTGCTCGCGTGTGGAGAGAAACAACACGCGAGCTCCTGAGTCTTTCAGGATCACCGCCGCCTGCTCGGCTATCAGCGTCGCATAAATCGGAACATCTACAACGCCGATGGAAACTGCTGCGAAATCCGTTATCGCCCACTCCGGACGGTTCTCGCTGAAAATGGCAACGCGCTCGCCGCTCGATATTCCCCATGAGTCCAGCGTTCCCGCCAGCGATACCACCGCCTGATGAAGCTCCTTGGAGCTGATCTCGGTCCAGGCCCCACTTGCCTTATGCTTCGCCACGCACGAGGCGTCGCGCTCGATCGCTGCCATCACGATGTCGACCAGTGTGAACGGGCCCATGCTTATGCCCTCAATCCTGAGATGATTACGTCAGAGATGGCGACTGCTGCGCCTTCGAGAGGATAATCGTGGTCGCTCAGTACCCAGGAAGTCACCATTTCGTCGAGCGCACCAAAGAAGCAGTTGGCAACGATCTTGTCGGAGATGCCGCGACGGAAGGCGCCGGACTCCTGTCCGCGGATCACGATCTCGCGTATCAGGTTGAAATACTCCTTCAGCTGCGTGCGCGAGAACTCAGCCAGGAACTTCGCGCTGTGGCGCAGCTCCGTCTGGAAGACGGCGGCCATGGCGCGGTTAGCTCCCAGAGCGGCGAGATGAAGGTGGGCCAGATGGCTCAACTGGGCTGCCGGGTCATGTATCTCCTTCAGTTCAGCTCGCGCGCGCGAAAGGAATTTTGCAAAGGCGGACGATATCGCCGCCTTCAGGATCTCTTCCTTGTTCTTGAAGTAAAGATAGATAGTTCCGTCGGCCACGCCGGCTCGGTCGGCGATTTCGGATACGCGCGCCTGGAAATATCCGTGCTCCGCGATCACCAGCACAGCTGCATCGAGTATGCGGTGATACTTGTCCGACTGCCTGCGACGGGCTGCACTGCCGTCTGAATGAGCCCTCACTCGGCCGTCGCTCGGCTCATGTATGCGCGTCTTCTCGTCAATGGAAACTTTGGATCGCAAAGCGTGAGCCGAGAGGGGACAAATCTGCCAGCGTTTCGGCAAGAACAATGTATCGGTAAACGTTCCAAAAGGGAAACCGGATCTCCCGCCATTCGTCTCTAAGTGGTTGACTCAGCACTGCTGTGCAGGTACGCTGAGCAACTACTCGAGGTGAAGAATGTCTTTCCGCCGAAAAGCCGCGGCCGTTAGCGCGATTGCCCTCTTCTGCGCAGCAACGCTCGCGTCCGCTCAAGCTTCCGCCAAGAAGGTGGAAGCTGCCAAACCCGCTCTTAAGCTGAAGGTCGGCGACATCGCTCCTGACTTCACCCTCAAGACCATGACAGCCGATGGTCTCAAAGACATTTCCTTGCACGACTACAAAGGTAAGAAGAATGTAGTGCTCGCCTTTTATGTCTTCGCTTTCACGGGTGGTTGAACCGAGGAGATGAAGAACTTCCAGAAAAGCATCAAGTCTCTGGAAGCTTCTGACACCCAGGTTCTGGGTGTGAGCATGGACAGCCCCTTCGCGAACAAAGCCTTTGGCGACCAGATCGGTGTTACGTTCCCGCTGCTTAGCGATTGGGGCGGCAAGATCTCGAAAGAGTACGGTGTGCTGCAGAATATCGGCAAGCTGAACTACGAAGCCTCACGTCGCGTGACCTACATGATCGACAAGTCGGGAAAGATCTCCGAGGTTCAGGTGGACAGCGAAGCCATTGATCCTACAAAGATCGTCCAGGCTTGCGAACGCGCCAAGCACAAAAGCTAAGCTTCACGGTTGGTGAACAGTATGAGTGGAAGTCCCTCTTCCGCCATCGAGGTTCGAAGCGGCCACGCGGCTGCTCTGCGGCAGAAAGTGGCGCTCGTGCGCGGTCCCAGTGGCGAACGTTTCTGGATCCGCCCTGACCTGAAGCAGATCTTTCCGGAGTTTCTCTTCCTCTCGCATTGCATCATCCGCGCCAGTGTTCCGCTGATGCGAACCGCCGTCGATCTCGCTAGGACCCGTTCGCATGAGCCGGTCTCCCGCGCCCTGGTTGAATATTTTTCTCACCACGTCACCGAAGAAGCCGATCACGACACGTGGCTGCTCGACGATATGGAATCGCTCGGCCTGGCTCGCGACCAAGTTCTGCAGCGCATCCCGCCGGCGGAAGTCGCCGAGCTCGTCGGAGCGCAGTATTACTGGATGCACCATTCCGATCCCGTTGCCTTGCTCGGCTACGTCGCAGTGCTCGAAGGCGATCCGCCGCTTGAGGAGGAACTCGAAGCTGCCGCAAACCGCACAGGTCTGCCGCACGATGCGTTCCGCACCTTCATCAGCCACGCCAAGCTCGACCCGAACCACAAGCAAGAGCTGGATGACTTTATCGATTCGCTGCCGCTGAGCCCTGAGCAGGAAGCGCTGATATCGGTCAGCGCGATCACCACGATGGCAGGACTGCGCCGCGTATTCGCGACACTCACTCCCTGACCAAGGCCTGTATGCCCCCCATTCCAAAGATCGCGCTCATCAACATGCCCTTCTCTACGGCCAACAGGCCCGTTTTGGGTATATCCCTTCTGCAGGCTGGGCTACGTAGAAAAGGCATGGAGTGCGATATCCATTATTTCAATCTGCGTTTCGCAGGGCGCGTCGGACTAAAGGACTTCACGGCGGTCGCCTACAGCATGATCGAAGAATCGCTCGCAGGCGAGTGGGTCTTTCGCGATGAGATTTTCGGCAAGCCCACCGGCCTTGCCCAGCATTATCTGGAGGAAATCCCGCTCAAAAAATTCTCCCGTTTCTTCAACTTCGAACTGGTCATGTCGTTGCTGAAGCTGAAAGAAGCCGCCCATGGCTTCATCGAGGACTGCCTCACAGCAAAGGATTGGGGCAGCTACGCGGTCGTTGGGTTTACCAGTACCTTCCAACAGAACTTGGCGTCACTGGCTCTCGCCCGCCGGATCAAAGAAAAATATCCCAATGTTCTGATCGCCTTTGGCGGCAGCAATTGCGAAGGCGAAATGGGGATCGAGCTGCATCGGCGTTTTCCCTTCGTCGACGTAGTCTGCTCCGGCGAAGGCGATCTCAATTTCCCAGAATTCCTCGAGCGCGTCAGCAAGGGTGAGCCCGCTTCCGGGATCCAGCTCGACGGCATCATCAACCGCCGTGGTGGTGAAACCGTCATCCCGAAAAACATTGTCTGCCCACTCGAGAAACTGGACGAACTCCCCATACCTTCTTACGACGACCACTTCGACCAACTGCGCGAGTACGGGCTGCTCGAGAGCGTTGAAACCGTGGTCCCGCTCGAAACCTCGCGTGGATGCTGGTGGGGCGCAAAGCAGCACTGCACTTTCTGCGGCTTGAATGGTTCGACGATGAGCTACCGCAGCAAATCTCCGCAGCGCGCGCTCGATGAGATCGAAGAACTCGGCCGCAAGTACGGCAAAGTCTTTCATGTCGCCGACAACATCATGGATATGAAGTATCTCGATACCGTCATCCCCGAGCTGATCGAGCGCGACGCCGGATACAACTTCTATTTCGAAGTGAAGGTGAATCTTAAAAAGGAGCACCTGCGCAAGCTTGCACTCGCCGGCATGGTCCACCTGCAGCCTGGGATCGAGAACCTGAGCACGTCGGTGTTGAAGCTGATGCGCAAGGGATGCACCTTCCTGCAGAACGTGCAATTCCTGAAGTGGACCCGCCAATTCGAGATCGAAGGGATCTGGAACTTCCTTTATGGCTTCCCCGGCGAGGAAAAGGACGCATACCGGGACGTCGCCCGCCATGTACCAGCGTTAGTTCACCTGCGTCCGCCGGAGGTCTGCTGCAAGGTCCGGTTCGACCGATTCAGCCCGTACTTTACGGAATCTGAGCGGTTCGGATTGCGTGACCGTCACACCCACGCCGCATACGCGTATGTTTATCCCTTTGAGGAAGAGACCTTGTCCAAGCTGGCCTATTACTTCGAGTACGACTTCGACGGGAAACAGGAGATCGACGAATACGCGAAGCCTGCCATTGACTTGATCACTGCGTGGCAAAAAGGTGGCGGCACGGCCGTTCTCGACGCTCACGTCTTACCCGGGGAACTCTCCATCATAGACACCCGCTTTGGAGAGAAGAGGGAATACCGCCTCACTGGATTCGAGCGGGAACTTTACCTTCATTGTGACGAGAGCCGGTCTTTCGGTTCCATTACACGTAAGTTTCCCGAGGCCACAACAAATGCGCTCCAAACCGCGCTCGATCGGTTCCTGGCTAACCGGCTGATGGTTCAGGAAGGCAACTCGTATTTAAGCCTGGCCGTGCTGCGCGGCGAAGCGATGCCAAAAGTGGAATTGGCGACTCAGGAATTGCGAGTTCTTGGTTGACACGCAAAAGCCCGGTGCTATCATCCGTGTACGGCAACGAACAAATTAGTCGGCAGCTGGAAGGAGACCTTATGTCGAACCTGGAAAAATTCGTAGCAGCCGGAATCGTGAAGGCTGATACGGTCACCGAACAGGAAAAGGCCCTCATTGAACGACTCACGCCCGAGGAGCAATCAGCAATGCTGAGGATCCATGGTGCGGGTCCCTCGATTCAGCGGGCGAATAGCTCGGGGAACATTGTTTTTTAACCTTCAAATCCGAATCAGTACCCTACATCGCCAGCCTCACGCTGGCGATTTTTGTTGCTGCTGACCCGATTCGAAATGAGAAAGCTTAGAGCAACACTGTGGATCGCGCCGTTAGCAATAGCGTTTGTTGCCAACCTTCTCTACTCCAACATCTATCTGCCATTCAGGGGAATGCCTCCGGTCGGCATCGAAGTCGGAGTTTCTAACAATGAGGTGACCATCTGGTCCGTTGACCCCGGCAGTCCAGGTGGCACCGCCGGAGCTCTCCTCGGCGACAAGGTCCGAGCGTTCAATGGCCAACCCGTCCGAGAACTGAACGATTATCTGATCCCTGACCAGCTGATCTCCCCAAACCAGCCGGCTGTGATCTCTGTCGAACGCAACGGGAGACCGGTCGCGTTGCAGCTCAGGATCACGGGAACGTATTTCGACTCACTGACCAAGATCAACCGCGCTGCCTTGCTGTTCTGGATCGTCATAAGCGGGCTGGAGCTGGCTTTTGCTTTGTTCCTGGCGCTCGCACGGCCACATGACCCCTCCGCTCTCTCCGCTTCTCTGTTCCTCGCGGTACTAACCGGCTTGAACTTACACGCAACAGGCTCTGCGGCTGCCTTTCGCATTCTTCCGGTCTTTTTAAGGGGCATCATCTACCCTGTGCAGTTACTTTCGCTTGAGATCTTGTTTTTTGCATTCTTTTTCTGTGCCAGTTTTCCGCGGCCTCTTTTTCGCTGGACCACCTGCATCAAGTTCAGTATTCCTGCAGCTTTGATCTACATCTATCTGATTCTCCTTAACCTGCCTCTTTGTTTCGGGCCTCAGCCAGAACGTATGTTTCAACTGGGGGCAGGTGTTTACTTCGCTGTTGTAAAAATTCCACTATTGCTCGTGTTGTGCGGCTACGGAGTCGCTGCTTTAATAGCGCTCGTCGTCAAATTCCGGCGCTGCGATAAGGTGGAGCGCCGGCGCATCAAGCTGATGTCGCTTGGAGCTCTGATTGGGCTGGGTGGAGTTGTGCCAACCGCTATCATCCACGACCTGGTCTACTCCGACTTGATCTCTCGTTCCGGTCTGATTTCGATCGCTTTCGGCCTGCTGCGGATCGTGTTCCTGGTCTGCTTTGTGTACGCCGTATTGAAGCATCGCGTTTTCGAGATCCCCGTCCTGCTGCAGCGTAGCGGACGCTACCTCCTCGTGCAACGCGGATACCTGATCATTCTTGGCTTGGCCGGCGTCGCCTCCACTTGGATCTTCGCCCGGGTGCTTGCGCAGAGATTTCCCGCAGAGGCCACTTACTCCGTGCCCATCGGCGCTGTCTTCGGTGTTGGGTTGATCTGGCTCGGCAGCCTGGTGCACAAGCGCATCCAGCACCGGCTCGACCGTGCATTCTTTCGCTCCGCTTACGACGCGCAGCAGGTCCTCGAGGAGATGGCCGAGCTCTCGCGCCGCGCAACCAGCCGCTCCGAGCTGATCGAGTTGCTTCGGAAGAATGTGGACCGAGCGTTGCACCCCACCGTGCTCATGATTCTGATTGAGGACCTCAAGGGCCACCTGGAGTCTGCCCAGGATAACGGGCGTCCATCGCTGACGGTTGATGCTTCATCGCCGCGCTTGAAAGCGCTCGGCCGCTCCGGCAAAGCCGTGGAACTCGGCGAGCAAGATTGGGAGAAAACGGAATTTAAGGACTTCGCGCCGCTCCGTCCGGAATGTCTCGTTCCTATCATCGGACGCACCGACAGATTACTTGGCCTTCTCGTGCTCGGCTCGAAGCTCTCCGAAGAGCCGTATTCGAGCACCGACCTTCGCTTGTTGCAATCGGCTGCCAGGCAAGCTGGCGTGGCGCTCGAGAACATCTCGCTGGCCGAGGACATCGCACAGCGTCTGCAGGCCGAGCGGCTCGCTGCGCACGAACTCGCGATTGCGCGTGAAGTGCAGAGTAAATTGCTTCCGGGCGCGGCTCCGCTGCTTGCTTCTATAGAATGCGTGGGCCGCTGCATCCAAGCCAAGCAGGTGGGCGGAGATTTCTACGACTTCATTGAATACGGCGAGCGAAAAATCGGATTGGTGCTGGCCGATATCGCCGGGAAGGGGATCTCTGCCGCGTTATTGATGGCCAGCCTGCAAGCTCATCTACGGAGCCATCGCATGGGGTCGCCGGGTGAGATCGCCGCCGCGCTAGAGTCGGTGAACCGGCATTTCCGTAAGAGCATCGAGGTCGGTGGATTTGCCACGTTGTTCTTCGGTTTTTATGACGATGCGACTGGCGTCCTCACCTACGCGAATTGCGGACACGCTCCCGCAGTTTTGATGAGACAAGATGGAAGAGTGCGTCGCTTGGAATCAACTGCCACCGTGGTCGGCGCGTTCGCCGATTGGGAATGTGAGGTCCAGGAGATCAATCTCGGCGAAGGTGACGTGCTAGTCCTTTACAGCGATGGCATCACGGAAGCGGAGAACGCGGAAGGCGAGCTGTTCGGTGAAGCGCGCCTTCTCGAATTGCTCCAAGGCTGTAAAGATTTACCTGCCGACCGGCTGGTGGATGTGATCATCGGTGGTGCACTGGATTTCAGCCGCAACCAGCAGGCCGACGACATCACGCTTGTTGTCACCAAGTCGCTAGCGGTGCCCACCTCAAAAACGACCCCAGCTCAGCTCAAGGCCAACGCGTAGCGATAAAACTCATCGTCGCGTTTGTACCCGAGCTTCTCGTAAAGCCTCTGCGCGTTGAAATTGTCCGTAGCCGTCTCCAGGATCATCTGGGCTGCGCCGGTCTCCTCCCCATGCTGCCGCGCGCGCTCCATCAGCGCTCGTCCAACTCCTGCGGTACGCGCATCCGGCGCGACGAACAGGTCATAGAGGATCCAGATGGGCTTCATGGAGATCGAGGCCAGAGAAGGGTAGAGCTGCACGAAACCGAGTGCCTTCCCGCCATCTTCCGCAAGGAAGATCACCGCGTCGCCGTTCTTCAGCCTCTGCTCGATGTACGCCCTCGCCGCAGCGGCGTCCGGCGGCTGCTTGTAAAACTGCCGGTAATGATCGAACAGCGGTGCAACCTGGTCCAGGTGCTTCCGTTCGGCACGAACGATTTTCATAGCTATCCCGCGACTGCTTGCAGGCTACGTCCCGCAAGCGCCGCATCCAGCTCTTTCAACGTTCGCTTTGCCGCCTGGATCCCGCCCACCGTCGTCGATAGTGGACCTTCTGAATCGGTGCAGGCGAAGAAGATGCGCTTCATAGGCTTGCGCGCGATCGGCTGCACTTTGGTGAATGTGCCAGGCGTTCCCATATACATCGGGTGTCCGCGCCGGAAGATGTGCACTTCCACCGGGTCAACGTTGGTCGACGGCATCAAGTGCTTGAAATCGCGCAGCACCTTTGTTGCCACCTCGCGTGCGCCTTCATCCGTGAGCAAACGATAGCGTTCGTTCTCGTGCAGGGGCGTGTAGCAAGAGATGATGTGCACCTTGGGATTGAAGTTTGGCTGATTGCGGATCGTCCAGTCCGCGACGATGAAATCGGTGAACGAATTTCCCGGACACCAGGTGTCATACCCCTTATCGAAGACCAGTTTCTCGTAGACAAGGTTCACTACCGGGTATGGGATGTAACGGATCTTCATCATCGCTTCACGTTGTGCTTCGGGCAGGTTCTTCACTATGCGCGCGGTAATGAACTTCGGCGTGGCCATGATCACGGCCTTCGCGGTTACGGTCTTGAGTTGGCCGTTGTGCGAGTAGGTCACATGGACTTCGTTCTTCTGTTCCTCCACGGCGATGATTGCGGCGCCCGCCAGCATGTGCGCGCCGTTCTTTGCTTGCAGCTTCTCGGCGAGCTTCTTTGTCAGCGCGCCGTTCCCACCCGGCCAGGTGCTGCGTGTGCTTTTGCGGTTCTCGGCTGCATTCGACTGCAGGTCATCAATGGCCAGCATTGCGGAGGTTTCATGAGACATTGCACCCCAGTTCGAGGGACCGTAACCGTCCCACCATTGCCGCAGCTCCGGCGAGTAGTCCTTTAGGAAGTGGGTCAGCGGCAGCTGGTCCAATTCGTCGCGCCGCTTTTCCAGGTCGATAGCCAGCATCTCTTTTTTGAATCTCTTGAAGTCCTCACGAACCTTTTCCGGATATGGCAACTTATCGGTGCCTTCGCCCCACGTGTCCGCGACAAACTCGCCGTTATGGATCGTGCCATCCCAACTGTTGATGGGCAGCAACTCCATTCCCAGCTCTTTCGCTAACTGCGCCGCATCATCTTTGTCGTCGAGCATGAAGGCTGCTCCCGTCGCATACGTCGCGCCATGGGAATCCATGCCGTAGGCGTTCCCGCCCCAATGCGGCTCCTTTTCCAGCAGCATCCAGTCGTGGTTCTTCATGTAGTACGCGGCCGCGAGCCCGCTGACTCCTCCGCCCACGATCACCACATCTTTCCGCGCCGAGACCGGCGGGATCTGGAAGTGGAATCCATCGCGCACCTTGTGGCATATCTCGTTGTGCTCGCCATCCACGATCTTGCGCGTCCCCTGAGGCGCGGCGGCGGCGAGCAGGTTGTGGTCTACGGGACACCCCGCGGCCACGCTGCCCGCGATCACGAACTTGATAAAATCCCGGCGGTTCTGACTCATGGGTTCTCTCCTTGAATGATGGAAGCTGCGAGCATCTCTTGTGCCTGCCCGCGCGTGCGAATCCGATACCAGATGATGATGGTGAACAGCGAAAACAAAAAGATGATCGTGGAAACCGCATTGATCTCGGGCGTCATGCCGCGACGTAGTCGCGACCAGATTTCCAGGGGCAACGTGTTCTCCCGGCCCACCAGGAAGAAGCTCACCGCGATCTCGTCCATTGAAAGCGTGAAGATCAGCAGCGCCGCTCCGATGATCGAAAGCTTCAGGTTCGGCAGCGTGATGCGCCAGAACGTCTGCCAATAATTCGCACCAAGATCGAGCGATGCTTCCTCCTGCCGGCGATCGAATTTCTGCAATCCGGCAAAAACTTCCGTTGTTGCGACCGCTATTAGTGCGGTCCCGTGCCCGAGGGCGATCGTCACCAGGCTCAACTCGAATCCGGAAAACACGCAAAGCATCAGCAGCGATAACCCGGTGATGATCCCCGGCAATATGAGCGGCAGCAACACCAGCCTGCGGAAGAGCGCTTTTCCTGGAAAGTTCGTGCGATCAAGCGCCAGCGCAGCCGGAGTGCCGATCAGGAGCGCAAGCACCACCGCCACTAGTGCAACCATCACGCTGTTGAGCACGGAACTCCAGATCGCCTCGTCTTCGAACAGCACCCGATACCAATGGAGGGTGAGGTCGCGTGGAGGAAATCCGCCCACTCCCGGTCCGTTGAATGAATAAAGGATGAGCACTGCGATCGGGAGATAAAGGAACGCGAACACGAGCGCGCTGTACGCGGCCAGCCATCCGCCTCTTCGCTGCACATTCATTGGTAGCTGTACCTCTTCTCCAGACGTTCAGTCGCAAAAAGAAGAGCCACTACCAACACCAGCATGCAAAGCGAGATCGCGGCGCCCAACGGCCAATCGTAGGCGGCACCGAAGAGGCTCACCACGATATTCGAGATCATGATGCCGCTCGGACCTCCGACAAGCAAGGGGGCCAAAAAATCGCCCAGGCTCAGCACGAACGCGAACGTCGCCCCGGCGATCACTCCGGGCAGCGACAATGGAAGGATCACGCGACGAAAAGTTTGCAACGGTGCCGCCCCGAGGTCCTGTGAAGCCTCTACCAGATTGCGTGGCACATGCTCGAGCGAAGCGAAGATCGGCAAGAACGCGAATGGAGTGTAGATGTGCGTCAGAGTCAGCACTACCGCGAAAGGACTGTACAGTAACGCGCTCACCGGCCCGTGGGTAACGTGCAGGAACTGCAACGAAGTGTTCAGCACGCCATCGCTCCCCAGTATCGTCTTCCACGCGTAAGCACGTACCAGATAGCTGACCCACAGCGGCACGATGATAAGTTGATAGAGAAGATTTTTGTGACGCGCTTGGAACGAAACATAGTAAGCGACAGGGTAAGCCAACAACAGCCCCAGCAGCGTGACCGTGCCCGCGATTTTCATGGAGCGGAAAAGGACTTGGAGATATAACGGCGAAGTAGCGATCTGCTTGTAATTCGCCAATGTGAACTCGCGTGCGATCTGCCCATCGCGTACCGACCAGAAGCTGTGCGCAAACAAGATGACGTACGCGAACAGCAGGAACAGAGTCACCCAGAACAGGGGCGGTGCCGTGACGGCGACTTTGTATCCTTTGGAGTACACGCCTAATCCTTCTGCTTGATCAGCACCGCATCTTTACTATCGAACTCGAATTCGCAGTCGGCGGGCACTTTTATACCGCTATGCATCCTCGCTTCGAACTTCGTGCCGTCCTGGCACTCGAGCCAGAGCACCCGCGTCGCTCCCTGAAACATTTGCTGCTGCACCCTAGCGGCGAAGCGTGCCGACCCATTCTGCGCGGCTCCACTCGCCGGGCGAATGTTTTCCGGCCGTATCGAAAAGAGCGCCGGCCCGTCCGGCTGCTGCGTCTTCCATCGCAAGCTTCCAGCCACCGCTTCTCCTTGCGCGATTTGAGCCTGAATGAGATTCGTTTTTCCGATGAAGCCGGCGGAATACGCGCTCGCGGGACGGTTGTAAATCTCTGAGGGCGATGCGATCTGTTCCAATACTCCATCGCGCAACAAAGCTATGCGGTCGGAGAGTGCCATCGCCTCGTCCTGGTCATGCGTAACGAAGATGAACGAGATCCCGACCTCACGCTGCAGCGACTTCAACTCCGACTGCATCTGCCGCCGCAAGTTAGCATCGAGTGCCGAAAGCGGCTCGTCGAGCAACAGGAGCTTGGGGCGATTCACCAGTGCGCGTGCCAGCGCCACCCGCTGTTGTTGTCCGCCACTCAACTTGCTCGGAGAGGCATCGGCGAACTCGGTCATCTTGACCTGCGCCAGTGCTTTCGCTGCTCTATCCATGGCTTCGGCTTTCGCGACCTTGGTCACGCGCATCCCGTAAGCAACATTTTCCGCGACGCTCATGTGGGGGAAGAGCGCGTACTGTTGGAACACCGTGTTAACGGGCCGCTGATATGGAGGAAGCTGCTCGATCCGTTCTCCCGACATGACAATCTCGCCCGCATCCGTCCGTTCGAACCCCGCGATCAAGCGCAGCAGCGTCGTCTTGCCCGAACCGCTTTCGCCCAGGACAGTCAGGAATTCTCCTTCCGCCACATCCAGCGAAACGCCACGCAGCACCTCGCGCGCGCCAAAGCGCTTGCGAACATCGCGGACTGAAAGCAACGTTGGATTCACTGCGATGCTTTGACTTCGTTCCAGATCTCGGTGTACTTAGCGCGCCGCGGCACGTTCTGCCAGAAATAAATGTGCTTCTGATAATTCTCCACGTCGTCCAGATGCAACGTCGTGCGCTGTTCAGGAGTCATCAAGCGAGCGGACTGAGCGTTCGCGGGTGTGTACCCGGTTACATCCGCCACCGCTTTCTGCGTATTCGCCTCGATCATGTAAGCCAGGAATTGTTCAGCGAGTTCTTTGTTGCGGCTTGCGGACGTGATCATCAGGTGGTCGATCCAGCCGGTCGTGTTTTCTGCCGGGATAGTCTCGCCGATCGGAAAATTCTTCTCGCGCAGCTGGTTCGTCATCAGCGGCCATCCCATTGCAGCCACCACTTCGTGCTGCTCGAAGAGATTTGTCAGCTCTCCCCCTTGCGTCCACATCTTCCTGATGTTCGGCTTTAATTCCAGCAGCTTCTTTTTGACGTTCGCCAGTTGCTGATCGTTCAGGTTGTAGAGAGCAGAAGGATCCGGTTTGTCGTAGCCGAGGACTTGCGCCGCCATGTAGACGGTGGAGAGATCGTCCCACACTGAGATCTTGTTTTTTAGTTTCGGGTCCCACAGCGCGGCCCAGCTTTGCGGTGCGGAAGGGAGGGCCGTCGTGTCGTACAGCAACGGGTTCGGCCCCCACATGAAAGGAAGTCCGTAGATGTTCCCGTTCGCCTTCACCAGCGGCAGATTGCGGAGCTGCGGCGAGAGCAGCTCGTAACTGGGAAACTTTCGCAGATCAAGCGGGGCGGCAAGATGGTCCGCTGCGATGTTCCCGGCGACATCGCTCGACGGCGAGATCACGTCATAATTCGCCGCGCTCCCGCCGCGCAGCTTCGCCATGAGCTCATCGCTCGACCCCATGTACGAGGCCTGCACTTTGCATGCGCACTTCTCTTCAAAGCCTTTGACGACCGAAGGATCGGCGTAACCCTCCCACACCAGCAGACTGAGCGTTCTATGGCGTGTGCACGAATTCGTCGCGAGTACGCACGCCGACACGCATAGGAAGAGAAGAAACTTTCTAATCATTCAGCGGCACCCTTCTGCGCCTGAGCTGCGTTCGTGCGATGCACCACTTTCCCTCCTACCATGGTCATCACGACCTCGGTCTTATATATCTGCGCCGGACCGGTCTTAAACAAGTCCTGCGAAAGCATGATTACGTCCGCGAGCTTGCCGGGTTCGATCGTTCCCTCAGTCTTTTCCCTGCGCGCTCCTTTTGCTGCGCCCAATGTGTAGCCCTCGATCGCCTGCTCCAGCGAGATCCTTTCCTGCGGGACAAAGCCGCCAGGCGGTTTGCCGTCGCGCGTCTGCCGCGTGACCGCGTTCTGCACTCCGTACCAGGGATTGAGAGTCACCACCGGCCAATCGCTCCCGAACGCAAGCGTTCCGCCCGTTTTCGCGATGCTCTGCCACACCCATGCTCGCGTGCCGCGTTCCGGCCCAGCATTTTTCAGCCAAACGTCGAGCGTGTCTTCATCCGGATAGGCATGCAGCGGCTGGAAGCTGGCGATTACGCCGAGCTTGCCGAAGCGTGGAATATCCTGCGCGGAGATCGTCTCGATGTGCTCGATGCGGTTGCGCGCGTCATGCGTATGATTCGCTGCCGCTGCCGCTTCATAAGCGTCGAGCGCCGTACGCACCGCCTTATCGCCGATCGCGTGCGTGTAGACCTGGACGCCCTCGCGATCTAGTTGCTGAACGGTCGCGCGGTACTTCGTCACATCCCAACGCAACGAGCCGATCTGGCTAGGATCGTCGGAATAGGGTGCGAGCATCGCCGCCGTGTGGCTCTCGACCACTCCGTCCAGGAAAAACTTGGCCGCATCGAACGTGAGCCAATCGTCGCTCGGCGGATACTGGTGGCGAAGATCGCGGATCGTCTTCCAGTCATCCGCGCCAAGCCCTTCTGGGCTGACGTAATAGCTGTTCGAGAAGCGAAGCGTGAGCTTGCCGTGTTTCTCCATCTCGCGCAGAAGTCCGAGAAAAAGATAATCACTGGTCGAAGCCGTGTCGTTGCCGCATCCCACCACGCGCGTTAGTCCCACGCTGTTCGCCCAAGCGATAGCTTTCTCCAATGCAGCCACTCGTTGCTCATCCGTTGGCGCTGGTAGATGGCGGACAACAATGTTTGCCGCATCTTCCTTCAGCGCCCCAGTAGCTTCACCCGTCTTCGGATCGCGCACAATCTCCCCATTAGGAGGGTTCTTCGTGTCTTTGGTGATCCCGGAAAGCTCGAGCGCTTTGCTGTTGGCCCAGCCTGTGTGCCCATCGAATCCTTCTATGTAGACGGGACGGTCGGGCAAAATCTCGTCCAAATATTTTTTGTCCGGCATGCTGCCGGGGAACTCTGGATAGCTCCAGCCGCGACCTAGCACCCACGGAGCATCTGGATGCGCCGCCGCGAAATCCTTCACCATCTTCTGGATCTCGGCGACGTTCTTCGTCTCATCCACGTTCACTTTCTCGAGACTTAATGCACCTTCCATGAAGTGGATGTGGCTGTCGAAAAACCCAGGCAGCACCAGCCGGCCGCCGGCGTCGATCATTTCCGTCTTCGGACCGCGCCAGCGCGCGATCTGCTTCATGCTGCCGACTGCGGTAATACGTTGATCGTTGATCGCGATTGCTTCTGCCCACGGATGCGCGCGATTCACCGTATAAACGCGAGCATTCGTAATTATGGTGTCGGCACTCTTGTGCTCCGCAGCAAAGGAGACCGCGGTCAGCAGGGAACAGATCGCGGCGACTAAAAGTGCGCGGACACCTAGAACGTTGGCGGAGTGTTCACCCATAGGATCAGCGTCTCCTTCCGTCCAGGATTGTGCCACTCGTGCGGGGTCGAGCTTTGAAAGTTCATGCTGTCGCCCGCGCGCAGACGATATTTTTCACCGCCGAGCTGCATTTCCAGCTCTCCTTGCAGAAGGAACATGAATTCCTCACCTTCGTGAGTGTATGCGCTTCCGCTGCCGCGTCCAGGAGCCACGCGAAACAGGTGCGGCTCGAGTACAGTGTGCCCGCGCGCCAGTAATTCCATATTCACGCCCGGCCCACCTGAGAGCGCCTTGCGTTCATTCTTTCGTACGACTGGATGTGTGGAGTCTTCATGCTCGAAAAGATCCAGCACATTCATTCCATAGAATTTTGCTAGCTTCCGCAACGTACCCACTGACGCGCTCATGTTAGAGCGCTCGATCGCCGACAAGAAACCGACGGAGATCTCCGCCGCCTTCGCCACCTCGGCCAGCGATTTCCCTGTGCTCACTCGTGCCTGGCGCAGCCGTGGTCCAATGGCATCGCGTGCGGCCGCCTGCGTCCCGTTTCGTCGTTTGCCGTCACTACTTTTCCCAAGTTGCGCCGCGATTGCGACCGCGTTCAGGCCGCGTACCTTTCGCAGATAGCGCGCCTGTTTCAAGCGCGCCACGTCATCCGACGTATAGAGCCGGTAGCTGCTATCGGTGCGTACGGGGCGGATCAACCCAAGCCGTTCCCACGATCGCAACATGGTAGCGGACATGCCCACCATGTTCGCGACTTCGCCGATCTTGAAGTATTGCGGCAAAGCGCGGCGGGATTTTGCTGCCGGATTACGCAAACTATTCTCTTGACTTTCAGGGCGGGTTTCAATAACTTTGCGCGATTATAGCAAGGTATTCTGGAAGTGCAATCACTTAGCTAGGGCCCGAAAAAAATCACATCGCGTTCGCGAGGTACAAATGTCGAGGTCGCTGCTCCGCTCGCTTCCTGTTGTAGCAATTCTTTTCATCACCTGCCTGCTGCAGGCCCAATCCACCGGCGGACGCATCATCGGCCGCGTCACCGACACATCCGGGGCGGTCGTTCCTGGCGCCAAGATCACGCTGACCAACGAAGCCACCGGCGTGGACTACAACTCGCAGTCCGGCGGCAATGGCGATTTCTCTGTGCTGCAACTTCCTGTCGGCGTGTACACCGTCACCGTCGACCATGGAAGCTTTAAGAAGTACGTGCGCAAGGGCGTGCGCCTCGAACTGAACCAGGTGCTGAACCTGGAGGTCGCCATGCAGCTCGGCTCGGCGACCGAGGTCGTGAATGTCACTGGCGAAGCGCCGCTGGTGGATACCTCAAGCACGCAGCTTGGTACGTCGATCGATGCCAAGACCGTTACCGGTCTTCCCCTCGGCGGACGCGACACTTATCAACTCCTGCAGATCCAGCCTGGCGTTACTTCGACCGGCGGAGCCGACCTCTTCTATGGCAGCGATACGGCGGGTGCTGTCTCGGTCAATGGTGGACGCGGACGCGCCAACAACTTCAACGTGAACGGCGGCGATGCTAACGATCTTTTCGTCAATGCGCCGGCTGTGCAGCCCTCCCCAGATGCCATTCAGGAATTTCGTGTGATCACTAACACCTTCGACGCTGAGTACGGACGCAACTCCGGTTCCGTGGTCAACGTTGTCACCAAGTCAGGAACGAATGCCTGGCACGGTAGCGCGTTTGAGTTCTTCCGCAACAGTGGTCTGAACGCCAAGGGATATTTCGATCCCTACACCCCAGCCCTCATCGGGAACCAGTTCGGCGGAACGTTTGGCGGTCCCATCAAAAAGGACAAGACTTTCTTCTTTCTGTCGTACGAAGGCCGCCGCACCATGCAGGGCTTTACCTCCGACCCAGCGAACGTGCCCACTGCTGCCGAGCGCGCCGGCGATTTCTCGCAAACACCGTTTGATCCGACCGCGGTGATCACCGACGCCAATATTGCGACCATGCTCACCAACCGCGGTTGCGGAGCCGCGCCGGGAGACGCATGGACAACTGTGTTTCCCACCAGCCAGGTTCCGCTAAACTGCCTGGACCCTGTCGCTGTTGACCTGCTCAACTTTGTTCCGTGCCCGAACGTAGATCCGCACTGTACGAATCTTGCGAACACGAACCACAATTACCAGGCGATCCCGATCGGTCACACCAACGATGATCAGTTCACGGCCCGCCTCGATCACCAGTTCAACACCAACCACAATCTGAGCATCTACTACTACTTGCAGACTGGCACTCTCGACCGCCCCTTCTCGCATTTTGAGTCATTCAGTCCCAGCGTGATCCCCGGTTTCGGGACTGAGAACGATACGACCACGCAACAGATCAATGCTTCCCATACTTGGACCATCAACCCAACGATGGTTAACGAAGCCCGCTTCACTTACTTCCGCCTCGCGCAAGGCAAGTTCCTGCACCCCAAGGTCACAAGTCTGGTCACCGATTCTTGTCCCACGGTGAAGGCATTCTGTTTCACCGGCACCGATGACGCGGGTGTGGTCGTGCCCGATCCGAAGCTCGGCATCACTCCGAATCTGGGACCCACTCGTGAAGGTTTACCGTTCATCAGCGTCGCTGGCGGATTCACGATTGGCAACAACTTCGAAGGCGAGATCCCGCAGATTGGCAACAGCTATCAGTGGGCCGACAACCTGACAAAGGTCCTCGGCAAGCACACCATGAAGTTCGGTGTTGATTTCCGCAATCAGCGCCTTGATCAGACACTCTTCTTCGACCCGAATGGCGACTTCGGTTTTACCGGCGGCGGTCTCAACGATCCTATTGCGACTGACGCGGACGGAAACCAGAACGTGTTGCCGAACTATTTGCTTGGAATCCCTGACTCGTTCCTGCAAGGTTCGGCGCAGACTTCGCATTACCGAACCAACTCGCTCTATTTGTACGCGCAGGATTCCTGGAAGCTCAAGTCGAACCTCACACTCAACTACGGGCTGCGCTGGGAGTTGAACACACCGTTCGAAGACAAGCTGCGGCGCGTGCAAACCTTCCGACCAGGTCAGGCAAGCACCGTCTACCCATGCTCTTCCGCTTCGTGCCCGGGCGGAACTTCTGATCCGAATTTCCCGCTGGGCTTGGTGGTTCCAGGCGATAAAGGCGTTCCGGGAGGCTTGACCGACACATATTACAAATCTTGGGCCCCGCGCATCGGAATTGCATACAGCCCCGGTTCTAGCGGGAAGACCAGCATCCGCGCCGGCTTTGGTGTTTTCTACAATCCAATCGAGCAGCTCGTGCTCGAGCAACTGGGCGCGCAGCCTCCGTTCGGAGGAAGCACTCTGGTTTCAGAAGGAATGTTCCAGACCCCCTTTGAACTGCAAAGCGGGGGGCCGGTTCCCAACCCATTTAACGGATTTTTATCACCCCCTCCGGGGACAGCTATCGATTGGGCGCAATTCCGTCCTATTCTGCTTTTCGGGCAGGTGCCCAAGCAGTTGAAATCGCAATACACCGAGCAATACAACATCAGCGTTGAGCGGGAGATCGCGAAAGACATGGTCGCGTCAGTCGGCTATGTTGGTTCCCAAGGTCATCGTCTGCTCGCGACTCACGATTTAAACTTCGGCAACGCGGAAACGTGTCTCGACATCATCGATACGCTTGCAGACGATACGGCCTGCGGTCAGTACTTTGCTGACTCGTCGTTTGTGATTCCCAGCGGCACTGTGATCGGCCAGCGCGGATTCCAGCTACCCTACGCTCCCGCCGGTCAGCCCACGTTCATTCCTGCGGGAACTACGTTGACGCAGGATCTCGTGCTCGTCGGCTTGCGTCCGTTCTCATCACCGAATTGCAATCCTTATGGCGGAGCGGGCTGCCCGACCGACGGTATCCCCGTTTTCTCGAGCATCTTCTCGCAAGACACCATTGCGCAGTCCAGCTATAACGGATTGCAGGCGTCGCTCGAAAAACGGCTCGCGCACGGCTTGCAGTTCCTCGCCGCTTATACGTTCAGCAAGGCGGAAGACACCGCATCCAGCTTCGAGCAGATACTGAACCCACTCTGCTCGCGTTGCAACATCGCGCCCTCGCTCTTCGATGCTCGTCATCGTTTTGTCATCAGCTATTACTGGGAGCTTCCCATCCAGAAATTCAGCGGTGCGAAGCGGCTGGCGTTCAACGGATGGGCGGTATCCGGCATCACGACCTTCCAATCCGGTTTCCCGATCCGCATCCTCTCGCAAGACGATCAGGAACTCCAGAACAGCTTCGACTTCGAGCTTCCCGGTAAGCCAGATCTGACTGCTCCGTTCCATACGCAAGATCCGCGGACGCACGGCGGCTATGGCTTCGATCCCAATTCGTTCACAGAAGCGGCGCTGGGTAGCTTAGGCAGCGCGAAACGGACCATCTGCTGCGGCCCTGGCATCAGGAATTTCGACGTGTCGATCCAAAAAGATACAAGGATGAATGAGCGGCTGAACATGCAATTCCGCGCAGAATTCTTCAATCTCTTCAACACCACCCAATTCCTGAATCCCGACGGCAATTTCTCCGATGGGACGGATTTCGGAAAGGTGAAGCGCGCGCGCGACCCGCGCCAGATACAATTTGCATTGAAGTTTAACTTCTAGCACCCGGGCTCGCCCGGCGTATCAAATCGTTGTTCACTCTGCCGGCGGAGGCACAGCCTCCGCCCTAAAGCCAAAGGTTCCACCATGTATTCCGCATTACAGAAAGAGATCCAGACCTACGAAAAACGCACGCCGAAATCCAGCGCGGCGCTGAAAAAATCGTGGCCCTTCATGCCGCTCGGTGTCTCCAGCAACTTCCGCAGCTACGAACCGTATCCGTTGTTCATCGCCGAAGCGCAGGGAACACGCCTGCGCGACATTGACGGTAACGATTACATCGACTTCGCACTCTGCTTCGGCGCCATCATGGCCGGGCACGCTCATCCCGCGGTGGTGAAGGCCGTGCAGGATCAGATCAAGCGCGGCACCATGTACGGCATGCCGCATGCAATGGAGCGCGAACTCGCCGAAGAGATCATCAAGCGCTATCCCGTCGAGAACGTGCGCTTCAGCAACAGCGGCACTGAAGCCACCATGCATGCTATCCGTTTGGCGCGCGGTTTCACCGGACGCGACAAGATCATCAAGTTTGAAGGCTGCTACCACGGCGTGCACGACGCAGCCATGGTCAGCGTGAAGCCCAAGCCTGAAAAGTGGGGAAGCCTTAGCGAACCGAACCAGGTTCCCGCCAGTGCAGGAACGGTTGGTTGGCAGAACACGTTGGTTGCCACGTTTAACGATTTGAACAGCGTGGAGCGTGTCTTCGAGAAGAACAAGGGACAGGTCGCGGCGCTGATCCTCGAACCTGTGCCGATGAACATCGGCGTCTGCATGCCAGAGCCCGGCTTCCTCGAAGGCTTGCGCACCCTCTGCACCAAGCATGGCGCGCTGTTGATCTTCGACGAAGTAAAGACCGGCGCGAAGCTCGGCCCCGGCGGCGCTTGCGAATACTTCAAGATCAGGCCCGACATGGTTTGCCTGGCGAAATCGATCGGCGGAGGCTTCCCGCTCGCCGCTTTCGGAGCGAGCCGCGAGGTGATGGACACCATCGCGCAAGGCAAGGTCTTTCATGCTGGAACCTACAACACGAATCCACTCGTCATGGCCGCCGGACTCGCGACTCTGCGCGAAGTGCTCACGCCTGAGAGCTACAAGCACATCGACAAGCTCAGCAAACGTCTCGTCGAAGGTTGCAGTGGAGTGATCAAGAAGTCAGGGCTGACTGCATACGCTATCGGCGTCGTCGCCAATGGCGCGGTGATGTTCTATCCGAAGGAAGTGAAGAACCATCGTGACTGGGCCGCGATCGACATCGATCTGTGGCGCCACTACTGGTTCGCCATGGTGAACCGCGGCGTGATGCCGCAACCGCATTACTGGGACGAGCAGTGGACGATCTCGGTCGCGCACACCGAGGCCGACATCGACCGCCACATCCAGGCGTTTGCGGAGGTCGCGCCCGATCTGGCCGTCGCTCAGCAGGAGCGCAGTCAGGTCGCCGTCGCCCACTAGGCCCAATGGAGAACGCCCAGACCAGCGCCGCTCCGAACCTGAAGCGCGTGCTTGGCCGCATGGATCTGATTCTGCTGTTCGTGGTCGCGATCGTGAACCTGAATGTGGTTCCTTCGATCGCGGCCAACGGCGGCGTCACCATCTGGCTCTGGTTGTTGGCGCTGATTTTTTTCTTTTGGCCGCAGGGGATCGCGGTCATCGAATTGTCGCAGCGGTATCCCGGCGAAGGCGGGGTTTATCTCTGGACTAAGAAATACTTCGGCGACTTCCACGGGTTTTTGTCGGGATGGTGCTACTGGACCAATAACGTGTTTTACATCCCGACGGTGCTTTTGTATTTGGTCGGGGTAGCGACGTTCGCCGCGGGCCCGAAAGCGAAAGGCTTGGCCGACGACCCGCAGTTCACGTTTTTTGCTGCATCAGCTGCGCTGGTCTTGTTGGTCATACTCAATGTGGTCGGAGTCGGCGTCGGCAAGTGGGTGAACAACCTTGGCGGGATCGGCACCGGCATCATCGCGGTCGCGCTGATCATTTTGGGTGTGGTGATGTTCACCACCCACGGTTCAGCATTGCGGGCATCAGATTTTCGCATTGCCGGAACCGATTGGCGGATCATCGCAACCTTCGGGACGATCTGCTTCGGCCTGGTCGGGCTAGAACTTGGTTCGGTGATGGGCGACGAGATCAAAGACCCGCGTCGCACAGTTCCGCAGGCCGTCATTTTTGGTGGGATTGCAAGCGGCGTGCTCTACATCGGCGCAACATTGACGTTGTTGCTAGCTGTTCCGAAAGAGAGCATCGGAGTTTTGCAGGGAGTTGTTGAAGCGATCCAGAGCATGGCAAACGCGGTCGGTGTTAAGTGGATCGTCACTCCGCTGGCCTTGGTGCTCACGGTCTCGATCGCGGGGATCGCGTCGGCGTGGCTGTCAGGTTCGGCGCGGATACCGTTCGTCGCGGGGCTGGACCGTTATTTGCCCGCGAGCTTAGGCAAGCTGCATCCGCGCACCGCGACGCCGTACATCGCATTGATCGTGCACGGAGTTTTTTCGGCGCTCTTCATGGCGTTCAACAACCTGGTCGGGAAGCCGAGCGTCAAAGAGGCATTCCAGATCCTGCTGGCGCTGGCGGTTGTGCTGCAATTGGTGCCGTTCTTATATGTCTATGCGGCGTTGGTACGGATCGCGCAACGTGCAAAGGATGGTCAAGGCCGCTACGGAAAAGGGACTCTGATGGCGGCTGGGTTGAGCGGATTGATCACGACGGCCATAGGAATGATCGTCGCGTTCGTGCCGCCGAGCGGAGTGAAGTCCATCCCCATCTTCGAATTGAAGATGACGGTCGGCACAGTTTTCTTTTTGGCTTTGGCTGGATTTTTCTTTTTCGTATATTCGCGCCGCCGGCAGCTTCAACCCGCGGCCGTCGGAGTTTGAGCAAGGAGCGATAGTTTGGCTACAGGAATCAAAGCGAACGTAAAGACCTACGATCTCTTCATCGATGGCAAGTGGCAGCCGAGCGCCAAAGGTAAGAGTTATGACGTGATCGATCCCTCGACTGAAGAGGTGATCGCGCGCGCTCCCGACGCGACCAAAGAAGACGTAGATCGCGCGGCGAAAGCCGCGCGCGCAGCCTTCGAATCCGGCGCGTGGCCGGCGATGACGGCGCAAGACCGCGGACGCGTGCTCTTCCGCCTGGCAGAAAAAGTTCGCAAAGAAGCTGCACATCTCGCCGAGCTCGAATGCCGCAACGGCGGCAAGCCCATCGTCGAAGCTGAATTCGACATCAACGACGTTGCCACCTGCTTCGAATACTATGGCGGCCTCGCCACCAAGATTCAAGGACAGGTCAACCCTGTCCCCGACAACGCGCTCAGCCTTTCGTTGCGCGAGCCCGTCGGCGTCGCCGGACAGATTATCCCCTGGAATTATCCGCTGCTGATGGCAGCGTGGAAGCTCGCGCCTGCTTTGGCCGCAGGATGCACCTGCGTTCTCAAACCGGCCGAGCAGACTCCGCTCACCGCGCTCGAGCTCGCAAATTATTTTGAAGAAGTTGGACTTCCGCCCGGCGTCGTGAATATCGTCACCGGCTTCGGCGAGAGCGCCGGCGCGCCACTCGTTTCTCACCCTGACGTGAACAAGATCGCCTTCACCGGCAGCGCCAGCGTCGGCAAGATCATCCTGAAAGCCGCTGCGGAGCAGGTGAAGCGTGTCACCATGGAACTCGGCGGCAAGTCACCCAACATCTTCTTCGCCGATGCGGATTTTGAAAACGCCATCGACGGTGCGCTCTTCGGCGTCTTCATTAATCAGGGTGAGGTCTGTTCCGCCGGGAGCCGCATTCTCGTAGAGAAGAAGATCTATTCCAAGTTTTTGGATGCGATGGTCGAAAAAGCCAAGCGCATCAAACTGGGACCGCCTCTTGAGCGCGACACCAAGATGGGACCACTGGTCAGCAAAGAACAATACGATCGCGTGCTCCAGTATCAGGAGATCGGCAAGAAAGAAGCAAAAGTCGGGGCCGGAGGCGGACGGGCGAAGTCATTCAGCAAGGGTTATTACGTTGAGCCCACCATCTTCTATGACGTGGATAACTCGGCTCGCATCGCGCGCGAAGAGATTTTCGGCCCTGTCGCCGCTGTGATTCCGTTCGAGAATGAGTCTGACGCTCTGCGCATCGCCAACGATTCACCTTACGGACTCGCGGCGGCAGTCTGGTCGCGCGACATCTTCAAAGCCATGCGCATGGTCAAGGCAATCCGCGCGGGCATCGTGTGGGTCAACCACATGCAGCCTACCTACGTGGAAGCGCCGTGGGGCGGATACAAGCAATCAGGATTCGGGCGCGAGCTCGGCCCTTGGGGTCTCGAAGAATATCTCGAGACTAAGCAGGTTCACATCAACTTGAATGAACAGCCGATCGGCTGGTACTGAGAAGAACTTGTACTGAGAAGAAACGTGGCGAGCATTCAAATCCGAACCGCTGTGCCCGGCCCGAAGTCGCAGCAGCTGATGAAGCGTCGCGAGCAGGCCGTCGCTCGCGGTGTCTTCCACGCGACGCCCGTTTTCGCTGCCCGTGCGGAAGGCGCAGTCCTCGAAGACGTGGATGGCAATCGCTTCATCGATCTCGCCGGCGGCATCGGATGCACCAACGTGGGCCATCGCGCGCCCGGAGTGATGAAGCGTGTGCAGGAGCAGCTCGGGCGCTACATCCACACCTGCTTCAGCGTCGCTCCATATGAGCCATACATCGCGCTCGCGGAAAAACTGAATCAACTCGTCCCAGGCAGATTCGCAAAGAAGAGTTTTCTCGCGAACAGCGGTGCCGAAGCGGTCGAGAACGCCATCAAGATCGCCCGCGCTTACACTAAGCGGCCTGCCATCATCTGCTTCGACGACGCCTTCCACGGCCGCACCATGATGGCCATGACGCTCACCAGCAAGACGCATCCTTACAAGGCGGGCTTCGAGCCGTTCATGAGCGATGTTTACCGCATTCCGTATGCCTACTGCTATCGCTGCGCGTACGGCGAGAAGTTTCCGTCATGCCAGGCTAAGTGCGCGCATGCTCTCGAAGACGCGTTCAAGCGCCTGGTCGCCGCGGAATCCGTTGCTGCGGTGATCGCTGAGCCTGTGCTCGGGGAAGGAGGCTTCATGGCGCCTCCGAAAGAATTCTTCCATGAGCTCATTGCTCTCTGCCGCAAGCACGGCATCCTCTTTATTGCCGACGAAGTGCAGACGGGCATTGGACGCACTGGCTCGCTCTTCGCTTGCGAGCAATACGGTATCGAGCCCGACCTGCTCGTTGCTGCCAAATCTCTCGGTGGCGGGTTGCCGATCGCCAGCGTCACCGGACGCGCCGAGATCATGGACGCACCCGGCGTTGGCG
>JBJMGI010000011.1:0-11742 GCA_045807945.1 Terriglobales bacterium
GTGTTTCATTGTCCCGAGCGCGCTCGATATAACTTGCGCGAGATGAGCGGTTGTTGCTATCGGACGCGCCCGGACAATGGCTCTGGCGATTCTCCGCGACCTCCTTTCCTCACCGAATTCGTAAATCACATTGGCGAGGTCTTCTTCGTCCATGCGATTTACCACTTGATCGGCGGTACGGTCGCCCTGCGGGTCCATCCGCATGTCGAGCGGTCCTTCCGCCTGAAAACTGAATCCACGTTGGGGATCGTCCAGTTGCAGCGAGCTCAATCCGACGTCGGCCAGAAGCCCATCCGCGACGTTCGTGGGGACTCTGGTGCCGACTTCGGCGAAGCTCGCATGCAGAAACGTGATCTCCGGCCAGTCGTCTTTCAACTCCTCTGGCGGAGTGCTCAAGCGTTTGCGGGCGATCTCCAGTGCGTTGGTGTCTTTATCGAAGGTGATCAAACGACCCTGTCGGCCGAGGCGCTTTGCGATTTCGTAACTGTGCCCGCCCAGCCCCAGGGTCGCGTCGATATAGACCCCGCCGCGCTTGGGATCCAAAAAGTCGATCGCTTCTTTTGAAAGAACTGAAACATGGCCACCCTTGCTGCCACGCCCATCCCGCTCGGGGATGTTTTTCTTCGAATCCAATCCCTTGACCTCGACTACTGCTTCTAGATGCCCAGTTCGTCGAGAGTTTTCTCATCCTCAGTCGTGAACTGTTCCTCTGCCAGTTGCTTCGAGACTTCCAGGTTCCGGACTTCCAGGTACGTCAGGTTCCCGTAGACAGCTACGTCGCCCTTCACCCCAGCCGCTTCGCGCAGGATCTGCGGCATCAACAGCCGCCCCTGTGCGTCCATCTCGACCATTTGCCCGTAGTAGTTCACTTTGTTCAAAAACTTTTTCTTCGATGGATTGAAATTCGAGAGCTTCGCCAGCTTTTCCTCGATCTTGCGCCACTCCTCCACCGGATAGATCTCGGCCGTGCGGCCGTCGCGACTCGTTATGTAGAACTCCGCGCCGTACTTCTCGTCGATCAGGCGCTTGAAGTCCGCCGGCACCTTGAGGCGACCCTTTTCGTCCACCCGCGCCGGATTGTTGCCGCGAAACATTCGATCTGCGCTTCCTGAAACTCTTCACAACGTGACCAGCCCGCTTTCCGCTCCCATGCCGGGTATGCAGAATCGCGGCTGTCACTAGTAGTTTGGTTGCAAAAGCGGTACAAACATCTTCGGTTTCTTGCGTATTGGCTGGTTCATTGACCGTGTTTGTCGGTTTTTTGACCATTGTTGGTGGTGTTATCGGCTGCTCTCCACCTTCATCCACTTACGCCTGAAACTTGGTCGTGCTCACCACTTTCGACCACTTTCTTCCACATCCTACGCCTAAGTGCATAGTTGTCAACACAATTCTTTTGGGTTGTTTACGCCTGCACTGCTGATGGTGCGGTGACATTTGGGGACTTAGGGGAAAGCACGAGAATTTGTGTTTCTGAAGAGGGCCTACTACAAGAGGTGCGGTTTACTAGTCTGGTTCGCTGCGGCTCAGGCCGCCTGCGATGTAATGGCCGAACCCTGCGGAATGAAGACGCAGAAGACTGTCCCTTGATTCGGGGCTATGGATCTGCTCCGCAGGCTAATGCGCCCTGAATGTTTTTGCACGATCTCAGCACTCACCCAGAGTCCGAGCCCCGTGCCCGTACTGGCTTTGGTACTCACGAAGGGCTCAAAGATGCGGGAGCGGAGTTCAGGCGCTATACCCGAGCCGGTATCGCCGATGGAAATGCGCACACCACTCCGCAGTCCATTCGTAAGTTCCCGGGCGCTTCGCACGCGGATGCTCAGCGTGCCGCCCTCGCGCATCGCGTCGAGCGCATTGCTGATGATATTCGCGAAGACCTGGCGCAGTTCCCCGGAAAGCCCAATCACCGGCCCCACGTCGCGAAGGTCTTTCTCGACTCTGATATTCGCCGCGGCAAGACGCGGCTGAAACAGCGACAACAGCGATTCCACGATCTCATTCACGTTCACGGGCGCGGGACTTGACTGCTGACGATAGAACTTCAGCGTCTGGGTCACGATCTCCGTGACGCGCCCAAGCTCCTGTTCGGCAGTCGCAAGAAATTTTTGCGTCTCCGCCATCGAATCACTGTGACGGGCCAGGTACAACAGATTGGTGACCGCCTCCAGCGGATTGTTGATCTCGTGGGCGATGCTCGCTGCCAGCCTGCCCGCCACAGCTAATTTTTCCGATTTGCGCAACGCGTCCTGCGCCTGGCGAAAACGCTCTATCTGATCGCGGATCTCATACTGGCGGCGGCGGGCCCGCAACGCGCTCTGCATGGTACTGATGAGAGTCTCAGGGCGGACCGGCCTTTCCAACAACAGGACATTGCCCAGCGGCTCTCGTACTCCGCGGCGACGTTCGCTATAAGCGCTGACGGATCCTGCAATGGTGAGCAACACCAAAGGAAAATCAGACCACGACGGTTGCTGCGCGATTAACGAAGCGAGTGCGTCGATAGCGTGGGGAGTGAGCGCTTCCTCGCTGATCAGCAAAGCTCCCGCGCCCGAATCCATCTGTTCCCTGATCGCCTCTATGCTGTTGCAGCTCTCGCAGTCGATCTGAACCTTCTGCAGCATGTCGCAGATCAGGCGGGCGTCTTTTCCGGTGGGAGCAAATACTAAGACCCTGAAATCGTGATTACGCTCAACGTTTTCCGGCAATGGACGTTTCCCCAGAGAGCTCCACGAGCGTGCCGCGGAATTTTGGCACGCCGGTCAACACACCTTCAAACTCGGCCAGAGCGGGGCCAAGAGTGATGTGACCGTTGTCAAAGATCAGCTCGCGGATGGAGCGTTCGTGCGATCCGCTACGCTTTTTCAGGACGGAGATTGCTTGCTTCACCTGGCCGGCTGCTTCGAAGTAGCGGAAGAGCAGGACGGTATCGGCGAGATAGCTCACGTCAACCGGAGTACCCATGGTGGTGCCGACGAACCCGTGTTGTGCGAGCGTGATGATCGTTGCTACGCCTTGCTGGCCAAGGAATGAGAGCATCTCGTGCAGCTGCAAAGAAAGGAATTTCTCTCCCGGCATAGCGTTTAAAAAGCCGTTCAGGCTATCGATGATGACGACTTTCGCGCCTCCCTTTCGGACCGAGTTGCGCACGCTCGCAACGAATTCGCCGGGGGAGAGTTCCGCCGGATCGACCTGCTGCAGTTTGATCAGCCCCGACTCCATGTGCTTGTCCAAGGCCATATTCAAACCCCGCGCGCGTTCCAGCAGCGTGCCGCTCGATTCATCGAAGGTGAAGATGATGGCGTATTCGCCGCGCTCGGCTGCGGAAAGTGCATAACGCACTGCGATCGTGGATTTACCGGCGCCGGCGGGCCCCATCAGCAGTGTGCTCGTCCCAGTATCCAAGCCTCCGCCTAGTAATTTGTCGAGTTCCGGCAGGCCGCTGGGAACGATCTCACGCTTGAACCCCGGCTTGTGTTCCGCGGCTATGAGGCGCGGGTGAACAACGATGCCGCCGGTTTCAATGCTGAAGTCATGGAAACCTTCGCGGTAACGGGAGCCGCGGACCTTGCGCACTTCTACCCGACGACGCTTGATGCCGAACTCGCGCTCCTGGCTCTGCATCATGATCACGCCGTGCGCGATGCTCTGAAGCTGTAGGTCGTTCCCTTCCGCAGTGCGATCGTCGAGCAGCAACACGGTGACATCGCGGCCGGCAAAATATCTCTTCAACCCCAGAACCTGCCTGCGGTACCGCAACGGATCGCGTGCGAGCATACGGAGCTCGGAAAGAGAGTCAATCACCACCCGCTTCGGTTTTACACGGTCCACTTCTTTTAGAACGGCGGTAGTAGTGTCTGCAAGCTCGACGTCAGAAGGATGAAAGACGGTGTATTGCGCCTCGGGGCTCATCTCTTCATCTACCGGAGTCATCTCGTAGATGTCTATTGAATTCAGGTCCCAGCCGTGGGACTCGGCCACTGCTTCCAACTCTCGCTTCGATTCGGAGAGCGTCACGTAAATTCCCTTATCCCCGTTCTTCACGCCCTCGAGCAGAAACTGTAGACCCAAGGTGGTCTTGCCTGTCCCAGGGTCACCTTCGATCAAGTAGAGATGCCCTTCGGGCAGCCCGCCGTTCAGTACGTCGTCAAGTCCGGAGATTCCCGTTTTCACGCGGCTGGAGTTTTTGCCGTTCTTTTCCTGGGCGTTCAGAGCTATAGATTTCATTCACTTTCCTTCTATCTATGATCGTGAAAGTACGGGGGACGAGGGTTTTTCACGCAGACCTGCGCGATGACTGAGATTAGATGCTGCGCCAGCTTCCGACATTTGCCTCTGTGGAAAAGTTTTTTGCCAGCAGGGAAAAAAGGAAAAGAGCGGGGGAGTTCCCCGCTCTTTGTCGCTGATTCTGTTGGGTTGACGACCGGTTTAAGGCGGATCTTACCAAACAGAAAGCTTAACTTTATCGACCCAGACGTGATAGTCGGTCATGGTGCTGTTGCCGTCCATCTGAAAGGCTACGTTCAGTTCACGTACTGATGAAGCCTGCGGGTTATAGAACTTACCAATGAGGTGACGCACTCCATCCACGGTGACTGCGATGTAATGCATCTGTCCGCCGCTCGTGCGCTCAAATTCCCAACGCAGGCTGTGCCACTTGAGCGCCGTATGAGCGGCGACGCAGGAGACGCCGGTGTCCTGCCACTTCAATTTTGTGTCCCATATCCGCCAGGTCTTATTTAAGTGGAAGTCACACTCGCTCCCGAAGATGTACTTCTTCCCGTTCACTGACTGGTTCATGTCGAACTCCAGCGCCTGCGGAGCGGTGGCGTCTTTGAAGTAGAAGTTCATGTCGTAAACGAAGTGGGTGGCTGTATCGATCGGCCCCAACTGTTTCCACCACAACGCAGCGCCATACGGATTGCTGCCGCCCACAAAGAATTCGGTGGAAGCGCCGTCGAGCGCGGGAGAGGTCTCGAATTGCGCCATCCAGTGCGGGGTTGGGGGACCGGCGCCGCCGGCCCCGGCGCAGGCGTCGCAGGATTGCCAGTTCGTCATCTCTTCAACCTTGCTGAACACTTTAGCGTTGGCGGGGATCACCGTACCTGATTGCACCGTTATATTCAGTGCACTTTTATAGACTGCGCCCTTCGCGTCCCACGCCTGCACCGTTACTGCATGGCTGCCGCTGGAGAGAGCGAGACTCGTGTCCAGTGCGTTCGCAGAGACTGCATAGATACTTACGTTGTCCACATAGATGTGCATCGCCGTGATCGCTACGGAAGAGCTGGAGGAAGTGGCTTTCGCAACGAAATGCACGGGAGAACTGTTGGTGGATCCTGCGGCCGGCGAGCTCACTGTGACCCCTGCTGAAGCAAGAGAAACGAGCAGCAATAGCGAGACGAGTACTCGGATCAACATCCGGACAGACCTCCTCGGGAAAGTACTGTAACCGTACGGGAGCCGGCCTCGAATCTCCCTCCGCTAAACCCCTTAACTCCTTAGGCTTCTTGGGCTGAGGGGTGGGCTAAGGTTCTGGGCTCGCACAGTGTCCTGGAACCCCCAAAACCGCTATTTTGAACATATTTAAAAATTCCTTGACAACGGCTGCCGGGATTGATATTTTGAACGTGTTCAGTTTTGAATAGGTTCAAATCTGAATGCGCCCGGTCCTAAAAACAAACGAGGCTTTTATGGAACCGAACAATCTCTACATCGTCTGGGCTTACGGCTTTTACATCCTGATCAGCGTTTTGCTCACCATCTGGGTAGCGCGCACGCTCTCGAAGAACGGGCTGGTCTTCCTGGTGGAAGCATTTAACAACAACCGCGAGCTGGCGAGCTCGGTGAACCATCTGCTGGTCGTGGGCTTTTATCTGATCAACATCGGGTACGTCACGCTTGCGTTGAAATATGGCGACAAGCCCAACAATCTGCAGCAGTCGATAGAGTTCCTGAGCACCAAGGTTGGACTAGTGCTGCTGGTGCTCGGGGGGATGCACTTCATCAACCTGCGGGTGTTCTCGAACATGCGTAAGCGCGCGCAGCTGAAGAACAACACGCGTCCGCCAGTTGCGCCGCAGCAGTGGGTGCCTCCGGCGCCGCAGGGATTCACGCCTCCTCCTGCAACGCAGCCGGCGCGGTAAGCCAATGCTTGCCGCGGAACCCGCGGGTGGATCGGATCTGAATCAAGGCCGGTCCGCCCGCAAGGCATGGTGCTTCGAGGAGGAGAGAATGAACCGGATCTATGTACTCTACGACGGCGACTGCGGACTGTGTGCGAGCGTCCGGGAGTGGGCGCAGCAACAGCCACAACTGATTGCGATGGTATTCGTGGCGGCAAATTCGCAGCAAGCGAGCGTTCTCTTCCCTTCCCTCTCGCGTCCGGGACAAAGGCCGGAGGAACTGATCGTGGTGGACGATCAGGGCGGCGTCTATCGCGAAGGCCACGCCTGGATCATGTGCCTGTACGCGTTGGCGGAGTATCGCGAGATGTCCCTTCGGCTCGCAAGCCCGGCGTTGTTGCCTCTGGCGCGGAAGGCGTTCAGCTTTTTCTCGAAGCTGCGCGGCGCAGCCTCCGAGTTACTGGGATTAACCAGCGATAGGCAGATTGCCGAATGGATACAGCAGGAGCACTGGATCGGTTGCGCACCAGTAACTGAGCGCCGCGATGCTGCTCGCCCGCCCATCGCCGGAGCGACCGAGTTACGCGACGGCTGGTCGAATTAGGAGACTCAATCTGGTTTCTTCTCCACAGGCGGCTGCTTTTGCGCCTCACGATCCTTCTTCATCTTTTCGATCACCGCATCGGCGATTGCCGGTGCAGCAAGATATCCGTTGAACGCGGTCACCTTCCCCGAGGCGATCAGCACGTCCCGCTTCTGGTCGATGGCCTTGTAGGTGTAGTCAAAAGTCCAGTCTATGTATCCAACCTCGACGCGCACCTGCGCGAGCTGCCAATCGTTGACAAGCACCAGGTCCAGGCCGGAAAACTCCTTGTTGTTCTGAATCGACTGGACCACAAGGTCTTGCGGCACCAACCATGTGTCCGACTTCACCGCGAAGGTGCGCACGGTTTTGGTAACTTTATTCGCGTCGGTCTTGGCGATCTTGTTTGCTGCGTCGGCGATTTCGGGCCGGCGGAGTTCAACGTCATCGCTGGTGACGGTGACTGTCGCGGTTGGTTTGGCAGCAGGGAGAGTGGCGCTTTGTTGCGCGTGGGCTGACACGAGCACTGACATGGATACCGCAACTACACAGCAAATCTTTTTCGAAAGGACGAGCATTGAAATTTCCTCCTGCACGCGAGGATGATGCCGCGGGTCGGGTGAATTCCATACCCTGGCGGTCGATTCGCTCGCACTCTCTTCTCGATTCCGCCTCATCGGCTAAGTCTCAGATTGCATTCAGGTTGCCGAGTACGACTTGTATACTGCTGAGCGATGGACGCGGCTCCAGTAAAAAGATTCGCCAAGTTTGGACCCTACGAGGCGGACCTGCGCACCGGCGAGCTGCGCAAACACGGCATCCGGCTGCGATTACAGGAGCAGCCGTTCCAGGTGTTGGCCATGCTGCTTGCAACTCCCGGCGACTTGGTGAGCCGCGAGCAGTTGCAGAATCGACTATGGGCGGGCGATACCTTCGTGGACTTCGACCACGGCCTGAATACCGCGATCAACAAACTGCGTGAGGTGCTGAGTGATTCCTCAGCAACGCCGAAATATATCGAGACGCTGCCCCGTCGGGGTTATCGCTTCATCGCATCTGTTGAGTTCACTACTGGAGCTTTAAAACCCGGCGAGAAGCCGGAAGAAACGCGTGCAGCGGAACCGAGTGCTGCTGCCACAAGCCCAAGGGCGACCGCGCGCGCCCTCCTCTTATTGCTCCAGGCGATGTACCTCATCTTCTATCTAATCACGCTGATCCGCCACGAATTCATCTACCCCTCGGTGCAGGGTCTCTTCGGCAGAGGAGGCGAGATCGTTACCTGGGTCGCGATCGTGAGCGCGGTGGCCGGAATGGCGGTGCGGCTCTTCTTCTTCTCCGGCATCGCACTCGACCAACCGCGGATAGGTCACATCTTCCTGCGAGTGTTTATACCGCTCATGCTGCTCGATGAACTCTGGGCGATGAGCCCGTTACTGCTGTGGCGCGAATTAGGAACGGGCCTATCGCTGGCAGCAGTTGCCGCACTGGCGTGGACACCGTTCGCGCAAAGGACACTAGTACGCATGATCTACCCTGAGCTGGAGGCGAAAGCGGCATGAAGATCGAGCAGATCACATTGCGCGAGATACACATGAAGTTGAAGTCTCCGTTCGAGACCAGCTTCGGGGTGACGCATGAGCGCCGCATCATTCTTGTGGAAGCCATTGCTGATGGCGTGACCGGCTGGGGCGAGGTGACGGTGGGCGAAACTCCGCACTTTAACTCCGAGACCACCGAGACAGCGTGGCACGTGATGAGCGACTTCATCATTCCCAGTCTGATCGGAAAGTCGATCGCAACCGCTTCGGAGATGCCGGCACTGATACGCGCGATTCGCGGGCACCAGATGGCAAAGGCCGGAATCGAGAATGCGTTTTGGGATATCGAAGCGCAGCAGAGGAATCTGCCGCTCTGGAAGTTGTTAAGCGGCACGCAAGAGGAGATCGCGTGCGGAGTCTCGCTCGGCATCCGCGAGTCACCTGAGGCGCTGGTGCGCAGGATAGAAGAGGAGTTACGCTCCGGATATCAGCGGATCAAGTTAAAGATCAAACCGGGCAAAGATCTGGAGTATGTTGCCGCAGCCCGCAAACAATTCCCCAACATACGGCTGTCGGTAGATGCGAATTCGGCGTACTCGCTTAAGGATGTCGCGCACCTCCAGAAGCTTGATGGGTTCGATCTGCTGATGATGGAGCAGCCGCTCGCGTGGGACGACATTTACTCGCACGCCAAGCTGCAAGCGCAGCTCAAAACTGCCATTTGCCTGGACGAATGTATCAACAACGCGCAGCACGCGGAGTCGGCGATCGAGGTGAAGGCGTGCCGCATCATTAATATCAAGCTTGGCCGCGTGGGCGGACACACCGAGGCCCGGCTGGTGCACGACATTTGCAAGGCGCACCAGATTCCGGTGTGGTGTGGCGGAATGCTGGAAGCGGGCATAGGGCGCGCGCACAACATCGCGATGTCCACGCTGCCGGGATTCACCCTTCCTGGCGACGTCTCGGCGAGCGCGCGCTATTGGGACGAAGACATCATCGAACCCGAAGTGCAAGTAACGCCGCAGGGGACGATCCACGTTCCGAACACTCCGGGCCTTGGCTACAAGGTCCGCCGCGAGCGTATCGAGAAACTCACGGTTCGCCAGAAACAATGGCGCTAGCGCACCTGGAAAGGTGCGTACCCCAGCTTCTGCAATTGCTCGGCAATCACTTCATGACCTGCATCGTTCGGATGTAACGCGTCTGCGGAGATCAGCCCTTCCGCCGCAGGGTCCTCTGTTCCAGTGGGACCGTTCAAGGCCCGGTGCACCGGCGCCATCAATATTCCATTCGCATTCGCAGAACTCTCAATGTGGCTGTTGACCTCGTCAAGAAATGGATTCAATAGCTCCAGGTCGCCGCGTTGTAAATGCATCTGGATGAATGGATTGTACAAATCCATGGTTCGAATGATCGTGTCTTTCGGGCTCTTCAGCCGCAGAATCTCCGCTACGATCGCATCCCAATTCGCCTTGAATTGTTCGACTCCGTTGCGGAAGCATTCGAGGTTGTCTGTACCACCGCATTGGCCCGATAGGTATTGGCTCCGCGCGGCTAGAAGATCATTGCCGCCGATATCAAACGTGACCACATTCGCCTTTTGCAATTGAGTGCGAAAGTTCTGATCATTGCGGAGCGCATTCAACAGGTCGCGGCTGCGCCATCCAGAGTGGCTCAGGTTCACGAGCGTCAGCGAGCGCCCACTGTCCTGCCGAATGAACTCTGCATATCTCGGAACATATCCTTGCGTCGCCATGATCCCGGCGCCCAGCGAATCCCCGAGCGCAACGTAATAGAAGGACTGCGGAACCGGCAGCGTGGAAGAGGAGGAACTCTCACGGTTGCTGCCGCATGACATCAGCAGGAACGAAAGCAGCAGGACGAAGCACGCAGTCAGTGTAAAGAAAATACCTGTACGCATGTGGGTTAGATGCGCGGGCCTCACGCTAATGCCTCCAGTTGCGGTCTATGGAAGCGGGCAATTACAATCATTCACAGGGCGCCGCTAGGGCGCCCTAAGTTGTAGTTTCTTCTCACCTGCGCTTTTTCCGGAGAGATGGCCGAGTGGCTGAAGGCGCACGCTTGGAAAGCGTGTTTACCTTAACGGGTAACGTGGGTTCGAATCCCACTCTCTCCGCCATACTTCCTTGCTGCGATTGCCTTACGCGTCCTGGCGCATCCTGCGCCTGAAAAAACCTGGATACAAAACCCCCAGCTAGCATCTAGTGTAGGAACCATGTACGACACGAAAGCTTACGCCGCCCAGAGTGCTACCTCCCCTGTCGCTCAAACAAAAATCAACCGCCGCGACCCCACCGAGAATGATGTCCAGATAGAGATCCTCTTCTGCGGGATCTGCCACTCCGATTTGCACACAGTGCGCAACGAGTGGGCGGCGTTCCTGCCTACCGCTTACCCCTGCGTTCCCGGACACGAGATCGTCGGGCGCGTCACCAAGGTCGGCTCCGCCGTGAGCAAGTTCAAAGCGGGTGACCTTGCTGCAGTTGGCTGCCTGGTCGATTCCGACCGCACCTGCCCAGAGTGCAACGCCGGCCTGGAGCAGTTCTGCCCGAACAGCATCCTCACGTACAACAGTCCCGATAAGCATCTCGGAGGTGTTACCTACGGCGGCTACTCGGAAAGCATTGTCGTTGATCAGAGGTTTGTTCTGCGCGTGCCAGCGAACCTAGACCTCGCCCCAGCAGCGCCGCTGCTGTGCGCGGGCATAACGACATATTCACCCCTGCGACATTGGGGCGTGACCAAAGGAAAGAAGGTTGGCGTGGTCGGGATTGGCGGACTGGGCCACATGGGGGTGAAGTTTGCAGATGCTTTGGGAGCCCACGTCGTCGTCTTCACGACGTCCTCAAGCAAGAAGGAAGACGCGCTGCGGCTTGGAGCCGACGAAGTCGTAGTCTCAAAGAATGCGAACGAGATGGAGAAGCACGCGGGCAGCTTCGATTTCATCCTCGATTGCGTCGCCGCCGATCACGATATCAACGCCTACCTCAATCTGCTGCGCCGCGACGGCAACATCACTCTGGTTGGTGCGCCGGAGAAGCCCCTCGCAGTAGCGGCCTTCGGGCTGATCCCGCGACGGCGGAGTCTTTCCGGCTCCACGATCGGCGGCATCCCCGAAACGCAGGAGATGCTCGATTTTTGCGGCAAGCACAATATCACCGCCGACGCGGAAGTCATCCCTATCCAGAAGATCAACGAAGCGTACGCCAGGATGTTGAAGTCTGACGTGAAGTACCGCTTCTCCATCGACATGGCTTCTCTGAAATCGGAGTAACCGACCGAAGTTCGTATGAGGAAAGACAATGCAAAAGCGCAAACTTGGAAGAACTGATCTTGAAGTCTCAGCCATCGGCCTCGGCTGCATGGGAATGAGCTTCGGCCTGGGGCCGGCTGCGGACAAGAAAGACATGATCGCGCTGCTCCGCGCTGCCGTCGATCGCGGGATCACGCTCTTTGATACAGCCGAGGTTTA
>JBJMGI010000012.1:0-24146 GCA_045807945.1 Terriglobales bacterium
CTGGCACTTATTTCCTCACATTACGAGGAATCTCTGGGGTCATCGGGCGGACACAGCACTTCTCCGTCAACGTTATGCCCCGAGTTAATCTTGGCGTCCCCGACGGGATTTGAACCCGTGTTATCGCCGTGAAAGGGCGGTGTCCTAGGCCGGGCTAGACGACGGGGACGCGCGAGGCAGGAAAAACGACCGAGGCATTCATGGTAACAGGAATCTTTGGAAGCCGGAAGCAGAGTGCATCCGGCAGCAAGATGCGAGGAAGCCGGTCGACAAAGTCTTAAGACCTGTCCGTCAATCAGCACAAGCACCTTACTTCGCCGCGGAGTGCCCGAGCGCGTCGGCTTCTTTGTCGTAGAACTCGAAGACGGAATCGAGGCGCGTCATCTTGAAAGCTTGGCGCACAATCTCGTGCGCGCCCACAAGCTTGAGTTTTCCGCCCTTCGCGCTGATGACCGAGTGGCAGCGTATGAGGCTGCCGATAGCAGAGGAGTCTATGATCGGCACGCGGGAGAGGTCCACAATGATGTCGTGCGCGCCCTCCGCAATGGCCTGGCTCCAGCGATCGCGAAAGTCGTCCACAGCAGCACCGATTGACAGCTTCCCCTCGACAACAAGAATCGAGGTCTGCCCCGATTTGCGAACCTGAGTAGTCACAGAATGCCACCAATACTATCCCAGCGCCCATCTGCGAGGCGCGAGTAAAATAAAACCTGCATGGCGGACCCTCTTTATCTCAGCCTCTGGTTCCCCACTTTTGGGGAGCAAGAGATACTTCCTCGTACGCTCGCTATCATGCGGCAGTTCCCCTTTTCACCTGAGCACTCGGGCATCGGATACATGGCGGTGCATGCTATTTCGTTTTCAGAGCCGCCCGTCTTCGAGCAGACATTCGATGATCACGCTGACCCATCGCAAGCGATCGCGCTCGCCACAGAATTCGTGCATGACGATCACGCCTTCGAATTCGAAGCCGTATGGGACCTGTGGGTTCCCACTGGACAATATGACACCTGGGTGCTGCAGCCGCGTCCGGTAAAGTTCTTCGCCTTTGGCACCGGGTTCGAAGATGGTACAGCAGAGGAGCGCGGACACCTCGAGATTGATTTCGGCCTAGACTTCCCATTTCTGGCCGAAGGCGTCGATCTAGCAGAGATCGGCGAGCAGCGCATAAAAGAGAATGTTGCGAAGCTTATAACGTTCACCAATGCCGTCGAGAAGAACGCTGGCATCAGGACGAGACTGCTGTGGTCGGAATCGGAAGAGAACCTGGCACAAAAGCTGGTCGCTCGCTTGCAGCGCGTCAACTAGACCGCAGCCGTGTTCTTCGGGAATAGCAGCGAGGCCGCGATAGAGGCAATCAGAATCCCTGCAACAACTCCAAGCGCGATGTGGATCGGAATGGGATAGTGCTCCGACGTGAGCATCTTCAACCCAATAAAGACCAGCAAGGCTGAAAGCCCGTAGTGCAGGTAATGGAAGACGTCCATCAGCCCGGCGAGCGCGAAGAATAGTGAGCGAAGGCCGAGGATCGCGAAGACGTTTGATGTATAGACGATGAAGGCATTCTTGGTGATGGCGAGTATCGCAGGGATGGAATCGGTTGCGAAAGCAACGTCGGTGAACTCGACCACCAACAAGACTATAAAGAGCGGAGTCGCATAGCGTTTGGCGTCTCGCTTAACGAAGAACTTTCCACCCTCGTAGCGGTCGGTCACAGGGACGAAGCGGCGCAGAAGCCGCAAGAAGAAATTCTTTTCCGGCTCAATGTCGCTCTCCTCCGAGCGCCACATCGTGATCCCCTTGAAGATGAGGAATACTCCGAAGACGTAAATGATCCAATGAAAGCGGTTAATCAGCTGCACGCCGGCGATGATGAACGTGCCGCGCGTGACGAGCGCGCCAATGATCCCCCAAAACAGCACTTTGTGCTGGTATTCCGGCTCAACCTTGAAGTACCGGAACAGGACAAGAAAAACGAAGAGGTTATCGACGCTGAGCGATTCTTCGACCACGTAGCCGGTGATGAACTCCAGAGCCGGCTGGCGCCCCTGCCAGAAGAGCATGAGAACGGCAAATCCTAAGGCAAGCGCGATCCATAGCGCGCTCCAGGCCAGAGCTTCTCTGAATTTTACCTGGTGGGATTTGCGATGGAAGACACCGAGATCCAGCGCGAGCATCACCAGGACGAAGAGGTTGAAGCCCAGCCAGAACGTCCAATGCGTCTGCATCCCTCGATTATCGCTTAGTGAGCTCGGCCGCGACTTCCCTGCTCATACGCCGACCACATTCCGAAGGATTTCAGCTGGTCGTCCAGATGAGTTCCTTTTACGAGAGCGTCCACTTGAGAGTGATCCTGTCGCGGCCCGACCCGCGGCGCATTCGCAAGTACGTACATGAGGGTTGCAGCGATGGCGACGTTCTTCTTCAATTCCGGGAAATCAACCTTGTCATAGGTATCGGAGCTGGCGTGGTAGTTCTCGAGATAGTTTGCCTCGACCTGATTGGCCACGAGGTTCGGGACACCCTCGAGGAGAAAGTCAAGGTTGTCGGTTCCGACGAACGCGTCAGTGGTGAGTTTGGTTGCGCCCCAGGATTTGAATGGAGCAACTAACTTAGTAACGGGCGCGAGAATATCTTGCCGCCCTCCGAGCGAAAATCCCGTGACCCGGCCGGTGCCTTCGTCGAAGATGAGGACGCCGGCGATTTTATCCATCTCGTCACGGTGCTTGCGCACGTAAGCGAGTGAACCGAGGGTTCCCTGCTCTTCACCGGTGAATAGAGCGAAGCGGATAGAGCGTTCAGGCTGCACGCCGGAGGCTTTGATCGCGCGCAGCGCGTCTATGACGAGCGCGGCGTTGCAGCCGTTATCGAGCGCACCGGTACCGAGGTCCCACGAATCGAGGTGGGCGCCGAGGAGAACGTATTCGTCTGGATGCGTCTTGCCTTTGATCTCGCCGATAACGTTCGCTGTTTCGAACTCTCCGCCTACTTTGTTCGGCAAGTCGAACTCCGCTTCTACCGGCTTGCCCTGCGCTGCCAGGCGGGCAGCGCGTTCGCCATCTTCGCGCGCGACGATCACAATCGGCAGACGATCGAGCTGACCATCGTTTGTATTGATGTGGCGATAGAGCAGGTCGTGCTCACGAGTCGAGATGAAGGCAATGCCAGCAGCTTTGCCCTTCACAGCGGCATCGATCACCATGGGCGCGCGCATGTACTCAGCGAAGAGATCGTCCCACTTCTTCATAGTCTCGGTGTGCACGAGAAGCAATGCACCCGAGATGTCGCCGGCCTTGCTGAAACCTGCGGCGTCACCCTTGCCAACATCTACTAAACGCGCTTTCACTGGCGCACTCGTCCGCGGTGCCCATCCGACGGACACGGCACGAAGATTGAACTGCACGGGCGAGGTGATGGAGACGCGGGTCGCACCTTCCTGCCAGGAGTGGGGGATGCTGTAGCTCTCGACCTGAACATCGTCGGCCCCGGCCGCCTTCAGAGCGTCTGCTCCCCAGCGGACTGCCTTATCGAGCGCTGGAGTTCCGGGTACGCGCCCGCCGATCTCGTCGGTCAGAACGCGCAGGTTCTCCTGTAGGGCTGACGGTTTCAATGCTTCTTTCATCAGCCGCTGCGTGTCGGTTTGTTTTTGTGCGAAGCAGACGGAGCTCAGAACTGCAAGCAGGAGCAGGAGCTTTTTCATGGCGCCGATTATATCGGAGCGATTGTGAGCCATCTCGGGTCGCGCGGCGCGTATCCATTAATAAAGGAGCTGCTGCTATGCGATCAACTGCGCGCGTTTCCTCTCATCCGATCCACCCCATGTTGGTGATGTTTCCGTTCGGGTTGTGGACTACGAGCTTCATCTTCGACGTCCTTGGGCGAGTCTTTGACAACAGCAACCTGTTCGCGGCCGGGTTTTACGTTCTTGTCGCCGGCTGCGTTGGGGCGCTGCTGGCTGCAATTCCTGGAGCGATCGACCTGTTCACCGTCGTGCCGCCGAATTCGAGCGCGCGCCAGCGCGGTTACATACACGGCTCAATGAACGTGGTCGCGCTGCTGCTCTTCATCTTTATTGCGTGGCGCCGCGGAAGTGCGCAGGTCGTTCCCGACAACATCTCCCTGCTGCTATCTTTTATCGGAATCGCCGGAATCTGCGTCTCCGGATGGCTGGGCGGCACGCTCGTTTATCGAAACCAGATCGGCATCGATCGGCGGTATGCGAACGCTAAGAGTGTCCTGGAGCGGAACGTTGAAGAAGGCCGCCCGATCGCGAACGTCAGCGAGATCGGACCAGGGCAGATGATGCTGGCTAAGGTCGGCGCGAAGGCAGAGCGCATCGCGCTGGGAAAATGTTCGGACGGGGTGCACGCATTCCAGGACCGCTGCACGCACAAAGGTGGCCCGCTTTCGGACGGAGCGCTGATCGACTGCAAGGTGCAGTGCCCCTGGCACGGTTCGCAATTCGACATCACGACAGGACGTGTGGTCGCGGGCCCTGCGGAGCGGCAGATCCAAACGTTTGCTACTGAAGAGCGCAGCGGAGAAATTTATCTCCCAGAGAAGAAGGACGAAACCAAGAAGGCTGCCTGATCACTCGGCGTTCATTGGCTATCCAGCCGCTGGATGGTCGCGAGCACGACGTCGCCGATGATCTGCAGGCTCTTGGGGCTGAGCTTGTCGAGGGTGTCTTCCGACGTGTGGTGGAACGAGTTGTTGTAGCCGTAGTCGAAATCAATCAGGTCGGCAACGGGCACGCCGACATTCTTGAACGGCAGATGGTCGTCTTCGATGGCCAGCTCGCGCGCAAAGAAGAACGATTGATATCCGAGCTGCGCGGCTGAATCGCGGATCAAATCGAGCAGTTTCTGGTCGGAGTTGTCGTCACGGTCGACGCTGAGATCCGCGTCGCCGATCATATCGAGCAGGATCAACCCCCGGATCTTTTTCGCCGTTCCGTCAGACTTCCATTTATCCGCAAGATGCTTGCTGCCGTAGAGGCTGTCGGTCGCAGACCACTTATCAAAGGCTTCTTCGCCGTCAAACCAGGCAAGCCAAACGCTGCATCCTTCACGCTTTTTTCCGCGCAGGTGGTTGGCAAGCTCGAGCAGCAGCCCGGAGGTCGAGCCGCCGTCATTGGCGCCGACATAATTCTTCAGTGGGTAGTTAGTGTCGTAATGGGAGCCGACGACGACGATGCAATCTTTCGTTCCAGAATATTTCGCGATGATGTTGTCGAGTGGGAACTCGCCGGCAGGCGTCTTCGCAGTGAAGGTGTCGTGCTCGACCGTGTCGCCCTTCAGGTGAGCCGCAATGTAGTTCTCTTCTTTTTTATGGCCGGGGGACCCGGGAGCACGGCTGCCGATAGCAACAATCTCTTTTACATACTGCATGGCGCGCGCGGAATTCACAGTGGGTGCAGGTGCGGTCGCCGATCTAGCCGGAGCCGCTGATGACGTTGGCTGCTGCACTTGAGCCACTGACATGGTTTGAGCAATCGGTTTGTTCTGAGCGCAGCTGGTGGCGAGCAGCAGCAGAGTCAACCAGCTTGCGGAAACAAATCTCATCTAGCTTTTTGCCTCGCGCTCTTTACGACGCTTGGGATGGACCAGCCATGCTACTCCGATGCTGAAAACATAGAGCACGACCATAGGCGCGGCGAAGATGCACATATTCAGAATGTCGGTGGTCGGGGTAACGATGGCCGCAATGACGAAAATGACAAGGATGGAATAGCGGAAGTTCCGCCACAAGAACCCCGCGTCCACGATACCCATGAGCGCAAGAAAGAAGATGAGAATGGGCATCTCAAAGACGACACCCAATCCGACAATCACCGTGAGAAATAAGTCCGTGTACTGGGTGACGGTGATCAGGGGACGGAACTGCCCAGCCGGATACTCCAGAAGAAACTTGAGCATCGCTGGGTACACCATTAAATAACCGAATAGCCCACCGGCAACAAACAGCGCCACGGTTGAAAACATGAACGGCAGCACGTATTTCTTCTCGTTACGGAATAATCCGGGAGCAATGAATAGCCAAACCTGGTAAAGCACTATCGGGGACGCAAGGAAAATGCCCGCAACCATTCCGACCTTCATATAAATGTTGAAGGGTTCGGTCGGTGATGTGTAAATGAGCTGCGGATCCATGTGGTGTGCCGCGAGCACCCTGGTGATAGGCCGCTGCATGTACCCGTAAATCAAATCGGCCTTCCACCAGCAGCCGAGAAAGCCTGCAACGATCGCCAGCGCGGAGACGATGATGCGCTTACGCAGCTCTTCCAGGTGCTGCAGCAGGCTCATCTTAGGAAGTTCTTGCGAAGGCGCGGCACTCGAGGCCATCAGGCACTCTGCTCCTGATGCGATGGAGGAGTTTCTTCGGATTTGACGGGAGCGGGGGCGGAATCACGCACGACCACGCCTTCCGGAGCAAGAATGGTGGGGACTGCAGGTTCGTCGTTCAGGTTGATGGATTGATGAAGGTTATTGGCGGCTTCTTCCAGTTCTAGCTGACGAATCTCATCCTGGACCTGGGATTGGAAGTCGTTACTGGCGCGCTTGATCTCGGCCATGATCCGCCCCAGCTGGCGGGCCAGCTCCGGCAGGCGACGCGGGCCAAGCACGATCAGCGCCAAGATAAAGATGAACATTAACTCGGAGAAGCCGAGGTCCATAGCAGAATGATAACAGGGATAAAGGCGGTACCTTTTCGCGGAAAGCTGCGTCTAATAATAGGATTCCTGAGCAGAAATCCGTCCGGAATCACGGTATACTGCTGGAAATCGGGGCAGTTTTGGCTGCTCCGGCGAACACCCTAAAGGACTCTTCAATGGCTGCATCATCGTCCCCGCGTCCCCTGCGTTCCCTCTTCTTTATTTGTCTGGTAATCATAATCTGTGGCGCTTTGGGCGCCGTATTTGGGCAGCGCATCGGTTCCAGCTCGGGTGTCTCCGATGGAAGCGACGTCAGCGACAGCTTGCGGAATTTCTCTCAGGTCTACGACCTGGTGGAGCAGAACTACGCCGAGCCGGTGAATCCTGATAAGGCGATCTACAACGGCGCCATCCCGGGGATGCTGCACGTTCTCGATCCACACTCGAACTTCTTCGATCCGAAGTCGTACTCGGCCCTGCGCGAAGAGCAGCGCGGCAAGTATTACGGTGTGGGCATGCAGGTAGGCCCGCGTAACAACAAGGTCATCGTTATTGCTCCATTCGTTGGAACTCCGGCGTATCGCGCCGGTATCCGCCCGGGCGACATCATCATTGCCGTCGACGGCAAGCCCACGGACAACATGAATACTTCCGACGTTGCCGAATTGCTCAAGGGTCCCAAGGGCACGAACGTCAAGATCACGATCTTGCGCGAAGAAGTCGACAAACCGATGGATTTCAACATCGTTCGCGACGAGATCCCGCGCGCGAGCGTTGACCTCCACTTCATGATCCGCCCGGGTATCGGCTACATGCACGTCGCCGGCTTCCAGGAGACGACGGAGAAAGAAGTTTCGGACGCTCTCGACGAAATGGGCGACCTGAAAGGATTGATCCTCGACCTGCGCCAGAATCCAGGCGGATTGCTGAGCGAGGGCGTTGGGGTCGCGGACAAATTCCTGCGCAAGGGCGCAGTGATCGTCTCCCACCATGGGCGCGCGAGCGCCGAGCGAGTCTACAAAGCCAGCCATGGCAATGGCGGTAAAGAATATCCACTGGTTGTTCTGGTGAATCGCGGAACGGCTTCAGCGGCTGAGATCGTTTCCGGCGCAATCCAAGACCACGACCGCGGATTGATTGTGGGCGAGACCACATTCGGCAAAGGTTTAGTGCAGACCGTCTATCCGTTGGCTGAGAACACCGGCCTCGCGCTTACAACGGCGAAGTACTACACGCCTAGTGGACGCCTCATCCAGCGCGAGTACACCGGCGTCTCACTTTACGATTACTACTACAACCGCGAGAGCGAGCAGAACACGCCAGGACGCGAAGTGAAGCTGACCGACAGCGGACGCCAGGTCTTCGGGGGTGGCGGAATCACCCCCGACATCAAGATCGCGACTCCGAAGTCGAACCATTTCCAGGACACGATGCTGCAGCATTACGCCTTCTTCAACTTCGCCAAGCACTACACGCTGAACCGTCACATCGCCAAGAACTTTGAAGTAGACGACAGCGTCATCCAGGAATTCCGCAAGTTCCTGGATGCGCAGAAGGTGCCCTATACCGAAGCCGAGCTGGTCGAGAACAACGACTGGACGCGCGCGAACATCAAGAGCGAGCTCTTCATCGCCGAGTTCGGCCAGCAGGAAGGCCAGCGCGTACGCGCCGAGGCTGACCCGCAGATCACGGAGTCGTTGAAGTATCTGCCGAAGGCGAAGGACCTGGCGGATAACGCAAAGAAGATCATTGCCGAGCACAATAGCGCGCGCGCAGTGAACCAGTAACTCTCTCTAGCAGTCAAAAAAGCCCGCCAGATCGGCGGGCTTTTTGTTTGTGCCGATTCTAGGCGGTAAGTTGACCGGCGAGTTGGCCTTCGTAATTCAGAGCTTTGATACCCAAGAACCGCGCACCGGAGCCAAGTTCCTCTTCGATACGCAGCAGCTGATTGTATTTCGCGACGCGGTCGGTTCGGGAAGCCGAACCAGTCTTGATCTGCCCGCAGCCGGCGCCGACAGCCAGGTCTGCAATAAATGTATCTTCCGTCTCGCCGGAGCGGTGCGATGCGATGGAGGTATACCCGTTGCGCTTGGCGAGCTCGATAGCATCGAGTGTTTCGCTCACCGTGCCGATCTGGTTCAGTTTGATCAGGATGGAATTCGCGACGCCTTCATCTATTCCCTGCTGCAGGCGCTCGGGATTGGTAACGAAAAGATCGTCGCCGACAAGCTGGATCTTCGAACCAAGCTCTTTACTCATCAACGACCAGCCGTGCCAATCATCTTCGGCAAGACCGTCTTCGATGGAAACAATGGGATATTTGCGAGCCCAGTCGGACCAGTAGCGCACCATCTGCTCGGGCGTGTGTTCCGACTTGTCGGACTTCTTGAAGACGTACTTGCCGCTATCCTTCACGAAAAACTCGCTGGCCGCGGGATCGAGGGCGATAGCGATCTCCTCGCCCGGCGTGTAGCCGGCCTGCTGGATGGCTTCGATGACTAACTCGATGGCTTCGACGTTGGACTTCACCGATGGCGCAAAGCCGCCCTCGTCGCCGACACCGGTGTTATAACCGCGCTTCTTCAACACTCCCTTGAGAGTGTGAAAGACCTCGGCCCCCCAGCGGAGCGCGATTGCAAAGCTGTCGGCCCCGACCGGCATCACCATGAATTCCTGGAAATCAACGTTGTTGTCCGCGTGCGCGCCGCCGTTAAGGATGTTCATCATGGGCACGGGCAGCAGGTTGGCGTTGATGCCGCCCAGATAACGATAAAGCGGCATCTGCGTGGCAATAGCACTTGCGCGGGCACAAGCCATCGAAACGGCAAGGATCGCATTCGCACCGAGGCGCGCTTTGTTCGGAGTGCCGTCGAGCTCGATCAGCTTATCGTCTATCGTGCGCTGGTCGGAGGCGTCCATGGACGAGAGCGCCTGATCGATCTCCGAATTGACATTTCCAACCGCGTTCAGGACACCTTTGCCGACGTAGCGCTCTTTGTCCCCATCGCGCAGTTCCACGGCTTCATGCTCGCCCGTGGAAGCGCCGCTGGGTACGGCTGCGCGACCGATGGTGCCATCGTTGAGGTGAACTTCCGCCTCGACGGTAGGGTTACCGCGCGAATCCAGGATCTCGCGGGCGTGAATGGCGCCGATGGTGGTGTCTGACATGAGAGTTCCTCGCTTGCGGGAATTGTCCATGAACTTGGAGTGGAGACCCGGGTTGATTCTCTTCGAAGCTGCGGGGGCGATTCATACGAAAGAATCGCGATTATAACAAGCGTTACAGAGGCCAGTGTTGCTGTCGAATAGGTGCAAACCACGTCTGTAACAGAGCAGCCGAGTTGACGCGCGCTTGCATTTCCGCGTATAAAAGCCTGCTTCAATCAGGTGAGCGCTTTTGCCAATTTCCACACGGGCAATTTCGCCGCTGATGGGAAAACCGCTCCGTTCCGAGAGAGAATGATCAAAAAAGCCAAGGCAAAGGTTAAAAAAACGCAACCTAAGTTGCTGGTTCCAAAGGGGCTTAAGAAGCGTGCTGCGGCAGCAGCGGCCGTTCCCGAGCGGCAATCTGCAAATGCCGACCTGCGGCTCGATCCGCGTTTTGCACAGGCTGTGCAAAACTACGAGCTCGGATTGAAGGCCATGCAGGAGCATAAATACGAGCGCGCCAAGCCTCTTTTGGAAAAAGTTTGCCAGAGCGGAGTTCGGGAGCTGGCCGATCGCGCTTCTATCCACCTGAATACCTGCACGCAGCAGCTTGCTAAGGCTTCTTCGGGCGCCTTTAAGACACAGGAGGAGCATTACGACTTCGCTGTCGCACTTATTAACGATGGCAATTTCGATGACGCACGATCTCACCTGGACAAGATCCTCCGCCAAAACCCGAAGGCCGATTACGCGCATTACGGAATGGCGGCTCTCGAGTGCCTGACCGGGCGCTTTGAGCCCGCGCTGAAGAGTTTGAATGAAGCCATACGCCTGAACCCGGGGAACCGCTTTCAGGCACGCAATGATGCCGACTTTGACCGATTGAACGACGATCCGCGCTTCACCGAGGTCCTATACCCTGAGATCACGGAAGAGCAGCCGGAGACGGAAACCGTTATTCGCAAGAAGAAGTAGCTCCCGCTCTCTGAAGACCTGCCTGCAACAGTTACAATCTTCCCTTGACCGCCATGGCAAACCGCAAGCCCGCAAAGCCGCGCCCCGCAGCAAACCGCAAGGTCGCGATTGCGATCATGGCTGCTGGCAAAGGAACGAGGCTAAAGTCCAAAGACCCAAAGGTGCTGCACCGGATCGGCGGGATGCCGCTGCTGGAGCACGTGATCGCAGCTGCTGCCCAAGTCGCGCCGGCGCGGGACATCTACGCGATCGTCGGCCATGAAGAGGCACGGGTTCGCGATGCCGTGAAGCACACCGGCGTAAACTTCATCTCTCAGGCGGAGCAGCGCGGCACTGGGCACGCAATGATCTGCGCCCAGAACGCGCTGAATGATTACGACGATATCGTTGTGCTCTCCGGGGATGTGCCGTTGATTCAGGGGGAGTCAATTCGACGATTGCTCGAGCTTCACCAGAGTAAAAACGCGGCCATGACCATACTCACCACCGAGCCGGCGAATCCTTTGGGCTATGGGCGAATCATTCGCAAGTCGGGCGATGTGGTTGCGTCAATAGTCGAGCAGAAGGCGCTCAGCGCGAAACAGCAGAAGATCAAAGAGATCAACTCGGGGATCTACGCCTTCTCTGTAGGCGAACTCTTCTCTCGCCTGCACAAGCTCACGACTGAAAATGCGCATCGCGAGTTCTATCTGACCGATATCGCTGGGCTGCTCACGAAAGATAAGAAGAAGGTCCTGGCGCTGCGGGCGGCTGATGCGGACGAGGTTCTGGGCGTGAACACGCGCGCCGAGCTTTCGCAGCTCGACGCCGGGTTGCGCTCGCGCAAAGCTCTGGAGTTGATGCGTGAGGGCGTAACAATCTTTTATCCGGAAACATGCGTCATCGACTCAGCCGTGAGCGCCGCGCCGGACGTTGTCATCGAGCCTTCCGTGCAGCTGCTGGGGAAGACGAGCATCGGCGAAGGCTCGCGCATATCTTCTTATTCCGTCATCACGAACTCGACGATCGGGGCGAATGTGACGGTGCGACCGGGCTGCATCATCACCGATTCGGACGTCGCTGACAGCGCAGTAATCGGGCCATACGCGCACATACGCCCGGGTAGCGAGATCGGCGAGAACGCGCATGTCGGAAATTTTGTCGAAACCAAAAAGACAAAGCTGGGCAAGGGCTCGAAAGCGAACCACCTCAGCTATCTTGGTGATTCGAATATTGGTGACGGCGTGAACGTGGGCGCGGGGACTATCACCTGCAACTACGACGGTGTCGCGAAGCACCAGACGACGATCGAAGATGGCGTTTTTGTAGGTAGCGATTCGACGCTGGTCGCGCCCATCACGATCGGAAAAGGCGCTTACGTCGGCGCGGGGTCCACGGTTACGGAGGATGTTCCTGCCGACGCTCTAGTGATCGGACGTGCCCGCCAAGAGGTAAAACCGGGTTGGGCGAAAGCACGACGTGAGAAGCAGCGGTCGGCTGCGAAGTAACCATGTCTCCCGAAGACAATGCTCGCGAGTGGCCGGCTCTTCCGCTGGAGGAGTGGGAGGCCACCTACCGCACGCTCCAGTTGTGGACTCAAATCGTCGGCAAGGTCCGACTTACGCTCACGCCCAAGGTGAATCATTGGTGGAATTGCGCGTTGTACGTCACCCCACGCGGACTGACCACGTCAGCTATTCCCTACCGCGGTTCCGATTTCGAGCTTGAGTTCAATTTTCTTGATCATCGCTTAGACCTTTCTACCTCGGGCGGAAAACGAGATTCGGTGCCGCTTGCGCTAACATCGGTGGCGACGTTTTATCGCGAAGTCATGGCGATGCTCACCGACGCGGGGATAGAGGTTGCGATCAATACGACGCCGCAGGAACTTCCCGATCCGGTTCCGTTCGACCAAGACGATATCCATAAGTCCTACGATGCGGAGTACGCGCAGCGCTTCTGGCGCATTCTGTTGTCCACGGACACTATGCTGCATGAGTTCCGCTCGCGCTTCGTTGGGAAATGCAGCCCGGTGCATTTCTTTTGGGGAAGCTTTGATATCTGCTGCACGCGCTTTAATGGAAAACGCGCGCCGGCACGCAAAGGCGTGATCACTTCAGAGGCGTATTCCCACGAGTGCAGCAGCATAGGATGGTGGCCCGGTGGCGGAGATATGAAAGGAGCTGCGTTTTACGCCTACAACGCTCCGGCCCCCAAAGGCTACGGAACGCAACCAGCCAAGCCAGCCTCTGCTTTCTACAACGACAAAATGAGTGAATACTTTCTCATGTACGACGACGTCCGGCGGGACGCGTCCCCGCGCAAAGCCATTCTGGATTTCGCGCAAAGCACCTATGAGATCGGGGCAGACTTGGCCGATTGGGACCGCGCGTCGCTCGAACGCTGAGCGTTCGAACAGAATCCTGCAGCCGTTCTGCAAGTTCATGCTCCTGCATCTCACTTTTTAGGAGCAAAATCATGGAAAACAAAAAGAACCCTACCGGAACGCCGACCACGACCGGCGGCTCGTTCAATCCTTCGTCGCCCACCGAGGGCAATACACCTGGAAGCACGCAGACGGCGCGCGATATAGGTGGAAACAATCCCACCGAGGCGCGCCCAGGGAAAGAGGGTGGCGGGAACCTCCGCTCTTTCAACTGCCGCGACGCGGGCTTCAAAGAGTGTCCGTGGGAGACCAGCGGCACGGAGCAGGAGATGATACCGCAGATCGAGCAGCACGGGCGCGAGAAGCACGGCATCAACAGCTTCGATGAGAACACGCGCAATAATATTCGCGGTGCGATGCGCGACCGCGCTGCTTAAATCAGTGGCTCAACCCGACGCGGCGCATCAACTCGGTGAAACGGGGATCCCGGCGAAGGGGATCGAATGCGGGATTCACCTTGAGATAGGTAAGGACGTTTGAGTGCTGGGCGAGGGCCGTCTTGAATCCAGCAAAGGCCCGCTCCTTGTCGCCCAATCCGATCGCTGCGTAAATCTCCGGGCCGGGATCGATTTGGTCACGGGTGCCGGCTCGCATTTCTGCCAGCAGCCGTCTATTTTCCGCCTTAGCCTTTTCGGTCAGCCCCGCTCTCCCATAGATGTAAGCCAGATTCCCAGCGCCCCAAGGCGAAGGATACTGTGGCTCCATCTTCACGACGTCAGCCGCCGCTTCGAGATACATCCCCTTTTCGACGTACGGCAAGATGATCACGTGCGCACGGGCGAATTCGGGGTTGCGGGCGAGAACAGCGCGCAATTGTTCGATGGACTTGTCGTACTTGCGGGCGTAGTACAACATGACGCCATAGTCGGTGCCGACGACAGGTGAGAGTGGGTCTAGTTCGCGAGCACGTTGAAATTCGGCTTCAGCCTCCTCGAATCGGCCGAGATATCCCAAGTGTTCTGCATACCACTGGTGCGCGGTGGAGTAATTGGGGTCGAGCTCGATGGCGCGCCGGTACTCCTTGCCGGCTGTGGTCCAATCCCAATCGTAGTTTTGAGCGATGAGAGCGAGCGAGGTGTGGGCCTCGGCCAGATCTGGGTCGAGCTCCAACGCCTTGAGCGCGGCTGAGCGCGCCTGGGGAATCATCTGGTTCTGTGGAGTAATGCTGTACCCCCCGAGCAGCGCGTAACAGTCCGCCAGACCCGCGTAAGCGGGCGCGTACGCTGGATCGTGGGCGATGGAAGCTTCGAAGTGCCGTATTGCCTGCTCGAAATCGGACGAGGTCCGCTTCGACCAGAAGTATCTTCCTTGCAAGTACTCCTCGTGCGCGATGGGGTCGACCGGCCTTGCTGTCGCCAGCCGCCGGCGAGCCTCAGGGTCAACATTTAGTTTGATTTTCGTTGCGATATCGCGCGTTACTTCGTTTTGCAAGCTCAACACGTCGCGCTGATCACGTTCATAACTCTCAGCCCAGATATGGCGATCGTTACTGGCCTCTATCAGCTGCGCAGTGATGCGGACGCGCGTCCCCGCCTTGAGGACAGAGCCTTCAACGACCGCATCCACGTTCAGCTCCTTGGCGATTTCGGGCAAAGACTTGGTGGAATCCTTGTATTGCATGGTGGAGGTTCTGGAGATGACCCGAAGGCCCTGCAAAGAAGCGAGACGCGCGATCAATTCGTCAGTCAGCCCTTGCGAGAAATATTCCTCCTCGGAGTCATTAGAGAGATTTTTTAAAGGCAACACCGCAATGGAACGTATCTGTCGGGTTTGAGAAGCCGACTGGCGCACCCATATGAATGTTGTCAGACTCGCGAGGAGCACGACCGCCAACGCAGCTGCCAATATCTGAGTTCTGCGTTGCGAGGAAGATATTGTGACGGGAATACTTGGAACGGCCGTCGCGACCTGCTTCACGGGATAAAGAAACCGATATCCGCGCCGGCCGACGGTCTCAATGTAATGAGGGTGTCGGGCAGAGTCACTAAGCGCGGCGCGCAATTTGTTCACTGCGCTGCTAATGCCGTGGTCAAAATCTACGAATGTGCCGTCGGGCCAGAGACGCTTACGCAGTTCTTCCCGGCTCACTAAGTCGCCAGGCCGCCTGATCAGAGCCAAGAGCACTTGGAAAGGAAGGTCCTGTAGCTTAATGCGGATGCCATGCTTGCGCAGTTCCGCGGCATTCACGTCAACGGTGAAAGCACCGAACTGGTAGCTGATTTCCGATTGAACGGACTGCGCCAAAACTAAGAAGGACCCCAACAGCGCGAAGATTCTAGCACTGTTCTGCCCTCCCACAGCGAGAGATTGCATCAACTAAGGGTCTAAAAATCAGCAGCTTGGGTCGTGACTTCGAATAAAGAGGGAGATGAACGTTCTGCTCTTGACACCTCCCAAGCGGCAGCCGGATAGTTGGGCACCTTTTTGAGGTGCCACTCCCAATGAGTTTTCGGAAGGTTCTTCTGGCCGGCGTAGTCGTCGGAATCGCCTCGTTCGCCTTCACAGTTCATAGCACTCTGCCTAACCCGATCGTGAGCACTAACGGTAGCGGAACCCTGAGCACGATCAGTACGACGGGTTCGATCGACGTGACGAACCCGTTTTTCCAGAGCCTTGGAACAAACGGACGCACGTGCAATAGCTGCCACGTGTCGTCAAGTGCCTGGTCGATCTCTCCCGCAGAGGTCCAATCGCGCTTCAATGCGACAAACGGGAGCGACCCCATTTTCCGGACCGTGGATGGCGCGAATTGCCCAAGTGCGGACGTCTCGACTGTGACCGCCCGACGCAATGCCTACAGCCTCTTGCTGAATAAAGGACTGATCCGGGTCGCTATCGACACTCCGACTGCGGATTTTAAGATCACGGACATTCAGGACCCATATAGCTGCAAGGAAACGACCCCCGCAAAGCTGGCCTTGTACCGTCGCCCGCTGCCCTCGACAAATCTGCCGTTCCTGGCCACGGTGATGTGGGATGGCCGCGAGAGCCAGCCGGGGCACTCTCTCGACGCTAACCTGGCGCAGCAGGCGATGGACGCTACTGCGGGCCATGCCGAAGGAACCGTTACTCCGACAGCAGCTCAAGTGCAGCAGATCGTCGCTTTCGAGAAAGCTCTGTACACCGCGCAGGTAACCGGCGTGGGCGCCGGCAACCTGAATTCGCAGGGAGCAACCGGGGGCACCGACTCTTTAAGGAAACAGGAGTTCTATATCGGCATCAACGACGTGCTCGGGGCAGATCCCGACACTCACTCATTTAACTCAAGGGCATTCACCGCTTACGACGCATGGGCAAACTCGCCCTCCCCCCAGAAAGCAGCCGTAGCGCGAGGACAGGAACTGTTCAATAGTTTCCCGATCACAATTACGGGTGTCGCAGGATTGAACAACCTGCCGGGTCTTTCTAGCGTGAACGGAACCTGCACAACCTGCCATGATTCGCCTAATGTCGGGAATCATTCCGTGCCGCTCGCCATCAACATAGGAGTGACCGACTATCCTGCAGTGGCGGCGCTAGACGTGAGTGGACTGCCGGTGTATACGATCACTTGCGACAATGGCGACGTTAAACACACAACCGATCCCGGGCGGGCGATGATTACCGGACATTGCGCCGATATCGGCAAGACCAAAGGGCCGGTTCTGCGCGGGCTGGCTGCGCGTGCTCCGTATTTCCATAATGGCAGCGCCAAGACGTTGGATGACACGGTGGAGTTCTATAACCAACGCTTCCAATTGGGATTCACCGACCAGCAGAAGAAAGATCTAGTGGCTTTCCTGAAAACTCTGTAGAAACCGGAACGGCGGTCACGAAGTGGCCGCCGTTCATCCCACCTTAATACCCGCCCTTCCCTTTCTGGCACCCGCCCGTCAAAAGAAATACGAAAACTTTCCGAATCTTTGCCTCGGACAGGTGAATCTTGGCTTGTTAACTAGGCTGTGTGAGCTTCAGGCCGATATACTTGTAGTTCCTGCATTCAAAACTCATAGGGTTCAGAGACATGGCTAAGAAATTGATTTTGACGCTGGCAGTCGTTCTGCTAGTGATTTCAGGTTTGGGATTCGCGAAATACCGGCAGATTCAGACGGCAATCAAAGGGTCGAAATTCAGCCCTCCACCTGAGGCGGTCACCTCGACCGTGGCGCAGCGTGTGAACTGGCCATCCACGACTAATGTGGTTGGAACGACGGTCGCGGTGCATGGCGTTACCGTTAGCGCCGACCTTCCAGGCACCGTGGATAAGCTTTTGTTCGAATCCGGCACTGCGGTCCACCAGGGCGATATTTTGGCCGAGCTCGACACCCGCCAGGAACGCGCGCAACTTGCTGATGCAGAGGCACAGCGCGATCTTTCAAAGATCAACTTCGCGCGCCGACAGGGATTGGTAAATGAAGGCGTGATCGCGCGCTCAGACTTTGACCAGGCGGCGGCCGAGTTGAAGTCGAATGAAGCGAAAGTCGGGGAGATACGCGCAACCATCGACCGTAAAACCATTCGAGCGCCTTTCACTGGGATCCTCGGCATCCGGCAGGCCAACCTCGGACAATATCTCGCAGCGGGTGAGCCGATCGTACCGCTGCAATCGTTGAACCCGATCTATGTGAATTTTGGTATCCCGCAGCAGACGGCTAGCCACATTCACGATGGACAGCAGCTCCGAATCACGCTCCGCGACCAGGGTGGCGCACCCTTCGTCGGCCGCGTCACCGCTATCAACTCCCTTGTCGATGAGGCCACGCGCAACGTGCAGGTGCAGGCAACGGTGCCAAACCCGCGGGGAAAACTTCGTCCCGGCATGTTCGTGGAAGTGGAAGTGGGAGTTGGCGCTGACCAGAACGTGATCGCGCTGCCTGCTTCCGCCATCAGCTACGCGCCCTTCGGCGATTCGGTTTGGATCATCAGCGACATGAAAGATCCGAACGATCCCAACGGCAAGACTTACAAAGGCGTGCGCCAGCAGTTCGTGAAGGTGGAAGGATCACGCGGCGACCAGGTCGGCATTGTTTCTGGCCTGCAAGGCGGAGAGGAAATCGTGACCTCGGGCGTGTTCAAGCTGCGTCCAGCGGCCGCGGTGCAAGTCAACAATGCCATTCAGCCGGCGAACAGCACCTCGCCGAAGCCTGAGGACAACTGATGAAGCTGACCGACCTATTTGTAAAGCGGCCCGTACTTGCCATCGTGGTCAATCTGGTGATCCTGATTGCCGGATTGCAATCTATTCGCTCGTTGAGCGTGCGGCAGTATCCCCGCTCGGATATCGCGGAGGTCCAGATCACGACGGTGTACGTGGGCGCGAACGCAGACCTGGTGCGCGGATTCATCACTACGCCGCTGGAGCGCGTGATCGCCAGCGCGGACGGCATCGATTACATGGAGTCGTCGAGCTCGCAGGGCGTGAGTACGATCACCGTCCACCTGAAGCTCAATTACGACACCAACGCGGCACTCACGCAGATACAGGCGAAAGTAGCGCAGACCAAGAACGACCTCCCGCCTGAAGCGCAGGCGCCGGTCATCGAGCTGCAAACAGCGGATCAGCAGTTCGCGGCGATGTACCTAGGCTTCTCGTCTGCCGACCTCGATCAGAACCAGATCACGGATTACCTGACACGCGTAGTGCAGCCCAAGCTAAGCGCCATCAGCGGCGTGCAACGCGCCGACATCCTCGGGAAGCGCACGTTCGCCATGCGTGTGTGGCTCAAGCCGGAGAAGATGGCGGCGCTTGGTATTTCGCCCTCCACGGTTCGCACAGCGCTTTCGAACAACAACTACCTTTCTGCGCTCGGCAACACCAAGGGCTCAATGGTTTCGGTGAACCTGGTCGCGAATACCGACCTGCGCACCGCGGAAGAATTCAAGCAGTTGGTCGTTAAGCAGGATAAGAATACGGTCGTACGCCTGGGCGAGATCGCCGATGTGGTGCTCGGTGCCGAAGACTACGATCAAGACGTTCGCTTCAATGGCGAGCAGGCGACCTTCATGGGTATTTGGGTCCTGCCTACCGCGAACTCTTTGGAAGTGGTAAAGCAGGTGCGCGACGCGATCCCGGGAATCCGCTCGCAATTGCCGACCGGCATGAAGGTCGGCATTCCGTACGATTCGACTGCGTACATCGAAGACGCGATCAAAGAAGTTCTGCACACGCTGACTGAGACGCTGATCATCGTTGTGATCGTCATCTTCCTGTTCCTCGGATCGATGCGCTCGGTTCTGATCCCTGTAGTGGCAATCCCGTTATCGTTGGTCGGCGCGGTATTCCTGATGTTGGTTGCAGGATTCACCATAAACCTGTTGACGCTGCTCGCCATCGTGCTCTCGGTCGGTCTGGTGGTCGACGACGCGATCGTGATGGTGGAGAACGTTGAACGTCACCTGCATCTTGGCCAGCCGCCGATGCGCGCTGCCATGGAAGCAGCCCGCGAACTCGTCGGTCCGATCATCGCAATGACCATCACTCTGGCTGCGGTATACACCCCTGTTGCCATCCAGGGCGGTCTCACGGGTGCACTCTTCCGTGAGTTTGCGTTCACGCTCGCCGGTGCGGTCATCATCTCCGGTATCGTCGCGCTCACGCTTTCGCCCATGATGGGTTCGAGGCTGCTGCGTGCAGGCGATTCTGAGCGCGGATTCCAAGGCTGGATCAACCGCCGCTTCGACACGTTCCGCGAAGTCTATGTTCGCAGTTTGACCAGCACGTTGAAGTACCGCCCAGCAGTGCTGATGGTCTGGGTGTTTGCCGTGCTGTTGATCGTGCCTTTTTATATGTTCTCGCAACGCGAGCTCGCGCCCCACGAGGACCAAGGTGTGGTTTTCGGCGTTATTCAAGCCGCGCCGAATTCCACGCTCGATCAAACGAAGCTGTTCGGAGACCAGATCTACAACGTCTATCACTCGTTCCCTGAAAGCGAGAGCATCTTCCAAATCCTTTCGCCGACCGGCGGTTTTGGTGGCATGGTCACAAAGCCGTGGAGTGAGCGAAAGAAGACTACGCAGCAGCTTCTGCTGGAATCGACCGGGCCGCTCTCAAAGATCGCGGGTATCCGTGTGATTCCGCTCACACCGCCACCGCTTCCTGGTGGCAGCGGTTTCCCGGTGGATTTCGTTATCGCCTCGCCGGGTGAGCCAAGAGAACTCGCCGATTTCGCGCAGAAGCTGGTCAAACGCTGCTTTGAAAGCGGAATCTTTATCTATGCCGATTCCGACTTGAAGTACGACCAGCCGCAAGCGGAGGTCGTGTTCGATCGCGACAAGCTGCGCGCGCAAGGTGTCGACCTGAGCCAGGCAGGCCAAGACCTCTCGACCATGCTGGGCGGCAATTACGTGAACCGGTTCAGTATTCAGGGACGCAGCTACAAAGTTATTCCGCAGGTTAAGCGCGTCGAGCGCCTCACGCCCGAGCAGTTGGAACAGATCTACGTCACGGGCGCGGGCGGCAAGCTTGTTCCGCTCTCCACGTTTGCAACGCTAAAGACGACAACTGAACCGCGTCAGCTGAACAAGTTCCAGCAGTTGAACGCGGTTCGGATACAAGGCGTGATCCCGCCTCCGGTTCCGCTCGATACCGCGCTCAAGTTCCTCGAGACCGAATCGGCGAAGATCCTGCCGCAAGGTTTCACTGTGGACTACGCGGGCGAGTCTCGCCAGCTGCGGGTGGAAGGCAGCAAGTTCCTCGGCGTCTTCATGCTTTCAGGAGTCCTGATTTATTTAATTCTGGCGGCGCAGTTCGAGAGCTTCCGCGATCCGTTCATCATCCTTGTTGGATCGGTGCCACTCGCACTTTCGGGCGCGCTGATGTTTTCGTTCCTGGGATTCACCTCGCTGAACATTTACAGCCAGGTTGGTCTGATCACGCTGGTGGGACTGGTATCGAAGAACGGCATCTTGATCGTGCAGTTCGCTAACCACCTCCAGGAGACGGGCAAGGACAAGCTCGCCGCTGTGATCGAAGCTTCTGGCACGCGACTGCGGCCCATCATGATGACCACGGCCGCGACCATCGCCGGACACTTCCCCTTGATCCTCGCGAACGGGCCTGGCGCCGGCGCACGCAACAGCATCGGTATCATGCTGGTCAGTGGAATGTTTATCGGCACTATCTTCACTCTGTTCGTGGTGCCTTCGATCTACATGTTCGTTGCCCGTAAGCACACGGCTGATCCAGTGGATTGGGACCAGGAGACTACGATTCACGAGCCGGAAGAGGCGGTTGCGTAACGTAGCTGTGGCTTCAGGTCGTGCAGGCGCGTCCGCCGCGGCGGACGCGCTAACTTTTTGAGTGCAAGAGGAGCTTGCGATGAGAAGGCTTTCGCTATTGATAGTCACGTTGGTTTTGATAACGATTGCTGCGCCTGCGCAGACAAGGGCACCGAAAGACAATATGAACAAGAAACCGTTCCGCATCTACAACCCTGAAACCCTGGCAAAGCCCACTGTCGGATACTCGCAAGTCGCCGAGGTCACCGGCGGCAAGATCGTCTATATCGCGGGACAGGTTGCGCTCGACAAATCGGGGAATCTCGTCGGGAAAGATGATTTTCGCGCACAGACGCAGCAAGTCTTCGAAAACCTGAAGGCCGCTGTCGCAGCTGCCGGGGGAGATGGTAGCGACATTATCAAGCTGAACATCTACGTCGCTGAAGCCGTGGACGCGGGACAAGTTCCCGTCATCCGCGAGATCCGCGACAAGTTCGTCAATACCGCCAATCCGCCGACTAGTACCCTGGTCGTGGTAAAGCGGCTGGTGCGTCCCGAGTGGCTCATCGAGATCGATGCAGTCGCGGTGGTGGGCAAGAAATAAACCGGAAACTACTCTCTCCAACATGCGTTTCATTGACCGCGAAGGGGTCGCGCGCCGGCTCACCTACGATATCTGCATCCCGCTTGTGCGCGACGCGATGATCGCTTTTTCTAGCGGGGAGACCAAGCAGACGCTTCGCACCATAATTCCTCTCGGGGATGGCCGGATGTTCGGCATCATGCCGGGCGCAATGGGTGAACGTAAGGTGTTCGGAGCTAAACTGCTGACCGTATTCCCCGAGAACACTGCTATGGGGCGCCAATCGCACGGTGGCGTGGTCATATTGTTTGACCCGGACACAGGTGATCCGCTCTGCGCCGCTCATGCGGGCGAGATAACCGCGATTCGTACCGCTGCCGCGAGCGCGGTGGCTACGGACGCGCTGGCGAGAAAAGATTCGCGGCGCCTCGCCATTCTGGGTAGTGGCGAACAGGCCGCGACGCACGCGCGAGCGATCAGCAAAGTCCGGAAGCTGGACTCGCTCGTGATCTGGGGGCGCTCGCCCACGCGTGCCCGATCGCTCGCAAAACAATTGCAAGCCGAGCTTCAAATTTCCTCTTCGCCTGCCGCATCAGTCAAAGAAGCCGTCGCGAACGCCGACATCATTTGCACCGTGAGCAGCGCAAGCGAGCCGATCTTAAATGGCGAGTGGGTCCGCCCGGGGACGCATGTGAATGTTGTCGGTTCAGGCTACGCAGGCCCCGCCGAGATCGACAATCACCTGGTCGCGCGCTCGCGCTTCATCGCAGACAGTCGCGAAGGGGTACTGCGGCAAGGAGCCGAGTTTCTGCGCGCGAAAGCGGCGGGGCTGATTGGTGACGAGCACATCGTTGCCGAGATCGGCGAGGTGCTCGCCGGGACAATTCCAGGGCGCCGTAGCAATGACGAGATCACCGTGTACAAATCACTGGGCCACATCGTGCAAGACTTGGCCACGGCGTGGTGGCTGTACTCTCACCCTTAAACTTCCCGTGTTCGTGTAAGCTTAGCAGGCTCGTCCGGCTTCCAATCTCATACAGGTTCTCACCTCATGCGCCCGCTCTTTCTCTCTGCATGTTTGCTCTTCCTGCTTACATCTATGTCCACGCAATCTGTTGCTTCTGACGTCAAGACGGCTGCGGAATGTCGCACCTCAAAGACAGAAGGCCCGATGTTGCAGTGGGCCGACCAGATCAGGATGCGCGAAGGGTGGTTGGAAAAACGCCACCAGATGCTGCACCAAACGATGAAGAAGTATGGCGTGGACTGGTTCATCGTGGTCAACGAGGAGTTCCACAACGATCCGATGACGCAGTACATCGCGCCGCCGCGGATCTATACGGGAAACCGGGACATCTTTGTCTTCATCGACACGGGCGACAAGCTGCGGAAGGTGGCGGTCACGGGTTTCGCGGAAGAATCTTTGCGCAGGTTTTTCGAATCGCCAGATGATCCCAAACCTGCGGATCAGGTATTCAAGGATTTGCTGGCGCAAAATCCGCCGAAGAAGATCGCGCTCGCCATGGAGGGCCGTCGCGGCGTGCAGCATTCGCTGACCCACGCGACCTATCAATGGCTCACGCAGCAGATGGGAGCGGATGCGGCCGCAAAATTCACCAGTGCCGCTGACCTGATCGAAGAGTACGCAGATACGCGCATTCCGGAAGAGTATCCGTATTACGAGCAGGCGGTTGCGTTGACGGATGAGATCACAAAGCGCGCGCTGTCGAATGAGGTGATCAAGCCCGGAAAGACCACCGTCGGAGACGTGCGTAACTGGCTCTATGACCAGCTTTACTGTGATCGCGTCGGCACGTGGTTCCAGCCGGACATGCGCGTGCAGCGCAAAGGGATGAAGAACGAAACCTCGCGCGGTTTCCTCGCAGTCGCGAAGGAGAGCATTGTGATCCAGCCCGGCGATGTACTGCACATAGACTTCGGCGTGACGTATATGGGAATGGATACCGACTGGCAAAAGATGGCGTACGTGCTTCGTCCGGGAGAGAAAGATGTTCCGGCAGGATTGAAAAAGGCGATGCAGAACACAAATACACTGCAAGATGCGCTGATGCGCATATCGCGGCCGGGAAAAGCTGCGGGCGAAGTCTATGACCAGACGATGGAAGAGATGAAGCAGAAAGGGATCACGGCGAAGATTTATAGCC
>JBJMGI010000013.1:0-38809 GCA_045807945.1 Terriglobales bacterium
GCGATCGTCAGCGAAGTCAGTGATCAAAGTTATGTGGGGACTGCATTGACCATGCAGACCGCGCTCGGATTTCTGCTGACGGCATTTTCTATCCGTGCCATCGCGTGGATCGGCACCAGCTATGGTTGGCGATGGGCAGCGGCCAGCATGGCAATAGGGCCGCTGCTGGGGATCGCGGCTATGATGGGACTCACGAAAGAAGAGACTACTTCTTCGCGGTAGAAAAATCTGCTACGCCCGCGCGTACCAGCGTGCTGTGCTTCTTTGGGTCTTTGGGGTCGCGCGTCTCCGACCAGGCGCCAAGGACTTTGCCTCCGTACGCGGCGATGCCGGTGTAGTCGCCGATGAATTGGTCGCCGCCGTCGAAGCCCTCACTCATCCAGGAGTAGTTTTCAAAGGTTTTGCCGCCATCGGTTGAGCGCGCGAGGGAGATGGCCATCTTCTTGTTCCCGGGGTCGGTGCGTCGGTCGTAGAAGATCACGTTGGCAGAGCCGTCGGTTGGATCGACAGCCAGCCATTGGAAGAACTGGTCGGTACCGTCGTGAACGGGGTTAGTGCTCACGCGCACGGGTGCGGCCCATGTGTTGCCCTGATCGGATGAAGACGCGGCGAATACGTCAATGTCGCCGTTGCGGTAGTCGCTCCAGGTCAGGAACAGCAAGCCGGAGCGCGGATCGATTCCGAGCTGAGGGAATCCGTTAGCGCGCGAGGTGCCAGGAATGGGGAAATATGGTGCGGGGTGCTCGATGATCTGGCGCGAAGGAGTAAACGTTTTGCCGCCGTCGTGGGAAGTGGCGAAGGCGATGTTGTTCGCGTCCGCCCAAGCGGCGTAGAGCGTGCCATCGCTCGCGACTGCGGCGCTGAATCCTTCGACGGCGCCGTTGTCATCCCGCGGCAAGCCTTCGTGCGTGCTGATCTCGATGGGTGTGGACCAAGTCACACCGCCATCCGCGGAGCGCGAAAACAGAATGATGGTCTTCGTCAGGCTGAATTCCGTCCAGCCGATGTAGAGGTTGCCGCGATAAGGACTGTTCGTTACGTCCGCCGCGATGCCGGGCTTGTCTTCGAAGGGAATTCCCGCAGCCGTGGGATTTTCTTTAACTGCGTGATCGTCTTTGTCCCAGGTCTTTCCGCCATCAGTGGAGCGGCGCACGAATAGTCCGTTACGCGTGGCGTTGTGCGCCCAATAATTTTCCGTTCCCAACTTATCGAAGCCAAGATAGGCGATGATCGCTGTGCCTTTGGCGTCGTAGATCGCAGCCATGTCGCCGGAGCGTTTGTAGTTGGTGGACTTCGTATTCTTCGCGATGTTCCAGGTTGCGCCGCCATCCTGCGAATAAGAAGCGCTCGCGTCCACTTGATATGCGACGATCATCTGCTGCGGGTTCGCGGGATTGATGGCAGCGGCTGGCTCGTTGAAATATCCCTTCGGCGTGATGTCGATCACGTGCGCGCCGGGAGGCTGCGAGAGGTTGGATTGGGCGAAGCCCACAGACGAGCAGACGAGAGCGCAGAGTAACCAGATATTTTTCATAAGTGAGTGATAGACGTTCAGACGGCTCCGCCGCGAGCTTCGAGCTGCATATAAAGCTCCTTCATGCGGGCTTCGAGCAGGTTGCGGATCGAAAGCATGCCGAGCAGGGCCCCTTCGCGATCTAGCACGGGCAAATGGCGGATGTGGTGGCCGAGCATGATCTCGAGCGCTTCCTGCTCGGGAGTGTTCTCAGTTGCCGAGAGCACGGGCGATGTCATCAGTTCGGCGACAGGTACCGTTTCAGGATCGCGCCGGCTGAGCGCGAGCTTCTTCATCACGTCACGCTCGGAGAAGACGCCGACAACTTTATTTTCGCCATCGACCACCGCGACCGCACCCACGCCCTTCTTCAGCATCATGCGGATGGAGTCGGCGACCGACGCCTGCAGGTGCACGGTCGCAGGCTGCCCTTCGCACATGGAAAGAATGCTCATTATTCGACCGCCAATTATGCGCTCTGGCTGGCGCAAGCTCAAGCGGCTGCTAGGTCGTGCTGATGATGGCTTCGGCTTCGATCTCGACCAGCATCTTGGGATCGATGAGCGCGCGTACCTCGACCATGCTGGTTGCGGGCCGGATGTCCTTAAAGAACTCGCCGTGGGCGCGCCCGACCTGCTCCCAGTCCCGGCCGATGTTGATGACGTACATGCGCGTGCGCACCACATCTTTCATGGAAGCGCCCGCTTTCTTGAGTGCGGATTCGATGTTGCGCAAGGTCTGCATGGCCTGGGCGTAGGCGTCGCCTTCACCGACGATCGCGCCGCCCTCGCCAGTAGCCGTAGTTCCGGAGACGTGGATGGTGTTGCCGAGCTTCACCGCGCGCGAGTAGCCGACGACGGGCTCCCAGGGAGTACCGCTGGAGATGTTCTGTCGCATATGTAAATTGTGGCACAGCAGACTTCAAATTGGTCGAAGAGCGCGCGCACGGGGACGTGCGCGCCTACACAACCAAAGGATTCATTACGAAAGTGCACTGCTGGAGCCAAGCAATCCGAGCGCGGGAGTGCTAACTATCTGCATGCGCACCTCACTTCCTACTTGCGTTGGATAACCAAAGTACGCACAATCGGCGTCAAACGTAGTACCCCTGCTCGAAAAAAGTTTGGGCTTGCCACCCCAGAGGTGAGGTGGCCGGCCGGTGAACAAACGAGGTGACAGGCATGGGAAATCTTTCGGAAAGCCATCCGCTGCAACAGCTGTTCACGGAATTGGTGAACCGCAACTACGAAGAAGCTCTCGGTCGGAATGACGACGAGCTCAACTCCTACGTCGCCGGCATGCTGTGCGAGTTCTGCGACGCTGACCAACTCTTCAAGATACGCAACTCCGACGGGCGTCCGCTGCACGACATGGGCGAGATGCTGCTCGAGTCGGATCCTATATACGGCGACGCGGCCTCATTCGATCGCGAGCGCCAGGTGCGCAAGCACATCGGCGACGTTGCGCTGTTCTTCACCGGCATGTTTCCGGAGAGCATCAACCACCAGCGGCTGCGGCGCGCGCGCATCGAGAACTTTATCGATTTCATGAAGGCAGGCAAGGAGAGCTATTACATCGTCTCCAAGTTCGAGTTCTTCGAATACGCGAAAGTTGCGCCGCTGTTCGCGCGATTGGCGGAAGATTTCGAAGCCTGCGTCCACGGACTGAATCTCGTACGGGGCGATCTGCAGGACATGCAGCACCCCATCATCGGGCGATATAAGGACCGGCGCGACGATATTGTGATGTGAGCTGCTATTGCTTGCGGTAGAAGCTCAGCACCGCATCGCCCTGCTTTAAATTCCTAAACCTTACCAGCGCGCCGACCTGGTCTCCAGGGTCGTGGCGCTTGCTGTGCTCGGCGATTACAAGACTCTGTGGTCCGATCATCTGCGATTGCGAGAGAAAGCCCAGCGTGTCTTCGTACTCTTCTTCGAGTGCGTACGGTGGATCTAGGAAGCAGACGTCGCAGGCAATCGCTTGCGAGTCGAGGCGGCGCAGAGCAGCGTCGGCGTCGCGCTCGAGGACTTCGAATCCCGACTCGATCTTCAGAGCGGCGAGGTTTTTGCGGATCACGGTGACAGCTTTTCTGGATGACTCGATGAAGTACACCTGACGCGCGCCGCGGCTTAGCGCCTCGATGCCGACGGCACCGCTGCCGGCGTAAACGTCGAGCCACACAGTGTCCTCGATCGGGCGGGCGGACGAGACCACATTGAACAGCGTTTCGCGCAGCATGTCCGTGGTGGGGCGCACGTCGTTGCCGGGGACGGTCTGTATCTGGCGGCTGCGGTATGTTCCGGCGATGATGCGCATAAAAGCTGTTAGCTATTAGCTCTTAGCTTTTGGCCAAAGTCAAAGCTGGCGGATCGAACAGCCAAACTCAATCTGGATACAATAGGTTTAGACGCATGGGCACGTGGTCCATTCCGGCGGGGCAGATCTTTGGCGTCAACCTGCGCATACACTTCAGCTTCATCCTGCTTCTTCTTTATCTCTGGACCATCGATCCGCTGACTACCGCCAACGGCGGCGCGCGCGGGCTGGCCATGGTGGGGTTGCTGTTCATCTCCGTTGTACTGCATGAGCTTGGACATCTTTGGATGGCGTCTCGGGCAGGTGTGAAGACGCGAGCAGTCGTTCTGTTTCCCATCGGCGGATTGACGGTCTCGGATCCCGGCACCGCCTTCCTGCAACGAAGCACACCGACCAATGTGGCGCGGGACATGCGCATCGCGCTGGCGGGGCCGCTGGCGAGTTTCATCGTCGCTGGCTTATCGGCCGTGCTGATCGCAAACGCATTGCCGCAGGCGCACGTGCTGCAGCATCCGTATGTCTCCGTGCAGAACCTGCCGCGCACCTTTGTGTGGATGAATGTCTTTCTCGCCGTGATGAACCTGCTGCCTGCTTATCCGCTGGATGGCGGAAAGATCGTGCGCAGCATGTTCGCAAGAACGATGGATTACGTCACGGCGACGCGGCGCGCGGTCACCATAGGCCATGGATTTGCCGTCCTTCTCATCTTCGCGGGAATGGCCTGGAACAACTGGCTGTGGCTCGCAGGATTGCTGCTGTTTATCTCAGCGCAGCTTGAAGAGCGCTCGGTGCTCTTCCAGTCGGCGCTCGAGAGCATGCGGATGGAAGAGGTGATGCTCACTGATTTCGCGACGCTCTCTCCCGCGGACACGCTGGAAGATGCGCTCTCGAAAGCCGTTCACTCGCTGCAGGACGACTTCCCCGTGATCCGCGGGACCGATATGGTCGGAGTGGTAACGAAGCAGAAGATCATGGAAGCGCTGCGTGGCGATGGTAACGCTTACGTACAGTCGATCATGGACCGGGCCTATGAAACGACGAGCAAGAAGGAGTCGCTCGCGACCGCATTCAGCAAGTTCACCCAGCGCGGCATGACGATCCTGCCGGTGGTCGACGAAGAGCGGCTGGTCGGGATTGTGACGCTGCAGAACCTAATGCACTCGATCGGAGTGCTCGCCGAGAGCAAGAAGATGAAGCGCGACAGCGACGACCGCCCCAGCGTTTTTTAGAGCTTCATCGACTTTGCGAGCGTGATCGCTTCAATCTTGCGCAGCGCGTTCAGTGCTGCATCCGGAACGTCTCCATCAACTTGAACCACGGCAAGTGCCTGGCGCTCAGCGCCGGATTTCTCATGGCGACCCAAAGCGAAGCTCGCGATGTTGACCTGGTGCTCGCCCAGGATGGTGCCGACGCGCCCGATCACGCCGGGCACGTCGCGATTGCGCAGGAAAATGCAGTGGCCTTCGAGCGGAGCTTCGATATCAATATCGTCGACCGCGAGCAGGCGTGGCGAGCTGCCGTGAAGCACGGCGCCTTTCACGACTTTCTCTTCCGAATTCGTCTTCGCGAAAATGGATAGAACGTTTCCGGCGCCACCGCCCGAAGCTTCCGGTTTTTTAATCTCCAAAACTTTTATGCCACGCTCTTTGGCGAGCGAAGCCGCGTTCACCAGGTTGGCTTTTTCGGCAGGAAGCTGATTGAACAGGCCTTTGATCGCGGCGTTGCGGATCAAATCCGTCTTCCATTCGGCGATGCGCCCGCTGTAGCGCAGGCTGATCTCTTCGAGGTTCCCTTCGACTGCCTGCGCAAGAAAAGCACCGAGCCGTTCCGCGAGTGCGATGTAGGGAAGCATCTCCGAATATTCGTCGTGCGTGACGCTGGGAACGTTGACTGCGTTCTGAATCACGCCGTGCTTCAGATATTCCTTTACTTGAAAGGCGATCTGCATGCCGACTGCTTCTTGCGCTTCGTTCGTCGAGCCCCCGATGTGCGGCGTGAGCACGAGTTTCCCGCTTTCCGCGAGTGCGTTCAGCGGAGATTCTTTCGGCAGCGGCTCCTGAGTGAAGACATCGAGCGCAGCGGAGGCGACGTGCCCGCTCTGCAGCGCCTGCGCGAGCGCAGCATCGTCGATCAGTTCGCCGCGCGCGCAGTTCACCAGGCGAACACCTTTCTTCATCTTCTTGAGCGACTCGGCGTTGACCATGTTCGCCGTCTGCGGAGTCAGGCCGACGTGCAGCGAAATGTAATCTGCCGCCGCATAAAGCTCATCGAGCGAGGCGAGCTTAATCCCGAGGTCGCGCGCAACCGAAGTCGAGACGAAGGGGTCATGGGCGATCAGCTCCATCTCGAACGCTTTCGCGCGGCGCGCGACTTCAAGGCCGACACGACCAAGTCCGACGATGCCGAGCGTCTTGCCGCGCAACTCGGTGCCTTGCAGAGACTTCTTCTCCCACTTGCCGGCGCGGGTGGTCTGGTCGGCGCGAGAGAGAAAGCGCGCCATGGTGAGCATGAGCCCGAGTGTGTGCTCGGCGACGGCGACCGCGTTGCCGCCGGGAGTGTTCATCACCGCGATGCCGCGCTTGGTGGCAGCGTCGAGATCGATGTTGTCTACACCGACACCGGCCCGCCCGATCACGCGTAGCTTTTGGGCATGCGCGAGCAGCGCGGGATCGACCTGCACGGCCGAGCGGACGACGAGGGCGTCAGCATCGTGTACATGTTCGGGCAGGTTGTTCTTAATGTCGTCGGCTGTGACGACATTCCATCCCGCCTCTTCGCGGAAGAGCGCGATGGCAGCCGGCGAAGTCTTCTCGGCGATCACGATCTTCATGCGCGTCCTTTTGCGTAAACGATCTGCGCAGCCTTCAGTCCCGCTCCGAGTTCGCTGTGCTTGGGCAGCGCGATTCCGGCGAGCACGTGCTCGAGCGCGCCGATGATGGCGATGGTGTCGAGGTAATCGTAGTAGCCAAGGTGCGCGATGCGGATCATCTGTCCCTTCATCTCGCCCTGACCATTGGCAACCACAGCTCCGAACTGCTCGCGCAATGCTTTCACCAGGACTCCGGAGTCGATTCCCTTTGGCGCGGAGATGGCGGTGAGCGCCGCTGCGGGAGACTCAGCAGAGAAAAGCTCGAGCCCGAGCGCGGTAGCTGCGGCGCGCGTCATGGCGGCTGCCGTCTCGGCGTTGGCGATGAGAGCCTCGCGTCCTTTAGCGAGATCGCCCGCGGCTTGCGAGGCGATGTAGTCCAATGCGGCAGCGAATGCCGCGATAAGAGATGTGGCGGGCGTGAACGCCGACTCGCCTTTCGCTGCCGACTTTCGTTCTTTGCGGAGATCGAAGTAGTAGCGCGGCGATTTCGCCGATTCCATTGCCTGCCACGCGCGTTCGCTCACGGCGACGTAAGCGAGGCCGGGGGGGATCATGACCGCCTTTTGCGAGCCGCCGATGAGCATGTCGATTCCCCAGCCATCCACGTCGAAGGTGGTGGTGCCGAGTCCGGTGATCGCGTCAACGACGAACAGAGTGTTGGAATTCTTCCCGTGGATGGCTTTCGCGATCGCCTGCACATCGTGGCGAGCGCCAGTGGAACTCTCGGTTGCCTGCATATAGACGACACGCGTGTCATTGTTCACGCGCGCGGCGACATCCTGCGCCTTCACCGTCTTTCCGTAAGGAGCATCGACCACATCGACATTGCATCCATAGGCTTTCGCGAGACCAGTCCAGCGCTCGCCGAATTTTCCCGCAGTGACAACGATGACGTGGTCGCCGGGCGAAGTCAGGTTCGACACCGCGGCTTCCATCGCGCCCGTGCCGGAGGAAGCAAGCACCATCACGTCGTTCTTTGTGCCGACGAACGTTTTCAGATCAGCGAGAAATTTCGTATACAGCGCGCGGAATTCGGCGGTGCGGTGGTGCATGCCGAACGACGCCATCGCGCTCTGGGCGGCAGGCAGAATGGGAGTAGGGCCGGGGGTGAACAGCCTGGTCTTGCGTAACATGAATTTCCTTTTATGAGAGAAGGGATTCCGCCCGCTGCGGCAGACGAAACATCATTATTGCAGATTCATCCGCTGGTAATCCTGTGGGACGGCGGTGCCGATGCGATGGCCATCCCAGTAGAGCACCAGACCCGGATCATCTTTCTTGGTGACCACCAGTAAACCATCGCCAGCAGGATTAACGGGTGCTGCCTTCCATTGCGTCGAGTTCCAGTTGTACTTGGAGAATTTAGAGGCTACGACAAGCTTCGGATATTTGGTGTCGTAAACGACTTTGTCGCCGGAGATAACGGAAACGCGCATAGTTCCGGCCTCGTTGGTGAATAGGTAGATGACATCGCGAGGATTGCTCTGGCCCGAATAATCGCCGGCGACGCGTCCTTGCACCTTGAGGCCCTGGCCGCGAACCCAGGCAGCGACATCGGGATCAAAATCTTCAGGAGTAACGAGCCGCCAGCCGTTTAAGGAGCCCAGCTTAGTCGCATCGAGCGGTAATACACCTTCCGGCAGTGCGTTCGTGCCGGCCTGCGCTTTCAGCTCGGCAATCGTCTGGTCAGGTTTGCGTGCCTGCGCGACGAAAATCGCGAGCCCTGCCAGCAGGACCGTAGCCACCGCGACCTTGCCCACGATGCTGCTGCCTTCGCGTTCGTAGGCGCGCACCTTCACCGTTTCCGCACCAGGCATCGCCTGCAGCTGGAGCGCGAGCTTGCTCATGTTCTGCACATGGTCCATCACGTGCGCAGATGTTGACGGGGTCGGAATCACAAGTTCGCTGAGCTCGATGCTGCCATTCGAGATTGCGAGAAAAGTCTTCGATGAACAGCACAACTTCTGCATCAGCATCAGAGCTTGTTTGCCACCGACGAACATCTTGGCTTGCGCCATGTGGTCAGTCTTGGTGGTGAAGCGCGCGTCGAACATGTCGTCGCCGGTGCGGACGAGAGTGCGGCCTTCGCCGCTGGCCTGCGCACCTTTCGGAGAGATCGTCAGCGTGAAATTCGCCGGGGCGGACATGCGGATGTTCAGCCCAGGCGTGTTCTCGTCGTAGGAGAAGCGCACCATTGCCGGGAACTTGTCTTTGCTGCCGGAGACGACGAGGTCAGCGCCGTCGCGGAAGGTTTCGCCTTTCAAGGCGCTTTGCAGGCGCTGGGCGTCTTGCGCAACGTCACTATAGCCGCGGAAGGTAGAGCTCTTGCGAACGAAATGGATGGTCGCACCGATAAGCAGCACGATGACAGCCAGCAGCACGAAGATCGGATGAAACGTGACCATAAGGCGAGGGTCCTGTGTGTGGCGCGAATCATATCGTGAACAAAGGGTGGATTCAATCGCTCTCTGGAGCGCGCCTTCATTTATATTGAGGACGGAAAACTCCTTTATGGCAATCGCAGAACAGATCGAACAGCACATCAAAGACGCGATGCGCGCCCGCGACGAACACAAGCTCACCACGCTGCGCATGGTGAAATCAGCCCTGAAGAGCAAAGAGATCGATAAGCGGTCGCCGCTCGATGAAAAAGAGACGCTCGCCGTCCTAAGCACACTCATCAAGCAGCGCAAGGATTCGGTAGAGCAGTTCACCAAAGGCGGGCGGCCGGAGCTGGCAGCGAAGGAAGAGACGGAGATCACGCTGATCGAGAGTTACATGCCCAAAGCAGTCGGCGAAGCCGAGGTCACCGCGACAGTGAAGGCGGTGATCGCCGAGATGGGCTCGCCGACCATGAAAGATATGGGAAACGTGATGAAGGCGACCATGGCAAAGTTCGGCGGGGCCCGAGTCGACGGAAAGCTGGTCAGCGAGACGGTAAAGCGGGAGTTGGCGGGGAAATGATGACTCCGCGGCTCAAGGCCTGGTTGCTTTCCTTAGAGACTCTTTTGGTTCCCGTTTTGCTCATTTTCCCCGTAATGGCTTTTTCCGGTTTCGGTCCCTGCGGGCCGAGCAATCTTTGGGGAATCGTCCTCTGGGGCGTCTCCGCTGGCGTGTCTGGGGCCGCAGCGATTTACGTTTTGCATAAATCACATCAGAGCGGCCAGAGAGACTGGATGAGCATTGTCCGCTTTCCACTCTGGGTAGCGGGTGCATTGTTTCTTGCGATAAGCGGCGTGATCTTATTCTTCACTGTGCGCGGCATGTTGTACGACGTAGCCACGCATCTCTGGTGGTTCTTCCTCTTCCTCGTCATTACGCTGGGCGTGGGACTCATGTGGATTTACCTGCGAAAGACACCTCGCCGAGAAGTAACTTCTCTGAAATGAAAAAAGTAATCATCAGTACCGATGGAGCCTGCATCGGAAATCCGGGCCCGGGGGGATGGGCGTGCGTGCTGCGCTTCGGGCAGCATATCGGCGAACTTTATGGCTGCGACCCGAAGACCACCAACAACCGTATGGAACTTACGGCGGTGATCCGCGGCCTGGAAGCGCTGAAGGAACCTTCCGAAGTTTCACTCTCCATCGACTCGCAATATGTGCAGCTCGGGATCAGCGAGTGGATCCACAAATGGAAACGCAACGGCTGGCGGACTTCCACAAAGAAAGATGTCCTAAACAAAGAGCTGTGGATGGAACTCGACGCGATGGTCGCGGAGCACAAGATTCGCTGGGAGTGGGTGAAGGGACACGCGCAGCACGCGGACAACAACCGCTGCGACGAGCTTGCGAACCGCGCCGCCCGCGAGCAGGTCTCGTCAGGCGGCGTGGTGATGGTCTCGTAACTACTTCTTGCTGAGCTCGGCGATGCGCTTCTCGGCGCTGGAGCGGACCTGCTTCTTGTCGTCGGGCGAAAGTTTTGTGTCGCTGTCCACGAGAGATAAAGCCTTCTGCGAAGCTTCGATGGCGGGCTGCGACTGCGAAGCCATCTTGTAGACGTCGCCGAGATCGTCGTAAGCCTGCGCTGACATCGGATATTCCTTCGTCATCAAAGTGACCACTTCAATCGCCTCATTCATCTTTTTATCTTTTGCGAGTGAGCCGGCGGTGTTCTCGAGCGCACTCATGTCCATCAAATCGGATTCGGGATTGAGTTTGCGATCTTCGTGATAAGCCGCTTCGGCTTTGTCCCATCCGGAGTTCACGATCATTTTTTCGAAGCGCGTCTGGTTGAGGGGGACATGAACTCCCGGCTTGATCAAACCCGTCTCGACGGCGAAATCTAGCAGCGTGGGATAGAACTGCACAAAAGTATTTTCGACCGCGGCATTCGCTGTATGGCACTTTAGGCAGGCAGTGCTGGAGACTGGGTCGGCCTCTTTATCCTTCGCGTCATAGTTGTAGTAGGTCCACTGCTGCGGACGGGTGGAATCTTTTACCTCGACGTCCCAACCCATTAGCGAATTCTGATAGTGGCCGCCCTTGTTAATGGAGCCATGCGTTGCCGGCTGCACCATCTCGAGTACGAACTGCGTCTTGTCCGGCCACTTGCCGGTGGACTTAAAGGTTTTGTAAGCCTCAGGCGGCACGAAGACGTTCGTGAACATGGGGTGCGCGGTGACCCCGGTGGAGTAATTCATGCCGAGTCCGGAGGTGAGGAAGAACCATTCGCGGTAGTTGGGAGGCAGTACCAGCTTGCCGTCTTTGGTGTAGTTAGGCTGGTTTTCATTTTGGTTCGCAGCAGAAACTTTGGAAGCGTGAGTGGCGATCATCACAGAAGCAGCCAGCACGCATGTGAGTAATAGGATCTTTTTCATAACCTCTCCTGAACAAACCGCGGGAATATGCACCGGGAGAATATGATTGTCCCATTCGCGAAAACCGGCGTCTTGGACGAATGAAACACGCTATCGGTATCACTTTCATCCCGTCTAACCGGCAGATCAACCCTATGACTAGAAGGCCTACCAGCGGGATCGGGTTCTACGGCGCGGTGGGCGGCCGGCTGGAAGTTGCCGGGGCAACGATGTTCCGAAATGTGCACAAGCAGGCCTCTGTGGTCCCCGAGCACGAGCACCCGCAGGCCTACTTTGCACTGTTGCTGCAGGGGAATTATCGCGAGCCAGGCCGCGGAGAGGAGACCTACTTCACTCCTTTTACCGCTGCTTACCAGCCGGAGGGAACACGCCATCGCGGGAAAGTCGAAGATTGCGGATGCGATTTTTTCACGATCGAGCTAGACCCCGAGATGCTGCGCGAGACGGATCTTGCTAAGCGGCTGACCGACCCGGTCTTTGAATGCGACGGCGGCCGATTGCTGTGGCTGATGTTGCAACTTTTCTCCGAGTACTGCGAGCAGGAACACTGCTGCTCGCTCACTTGCGAGAGTCTATTGCTGGAACTGTTTGGCTGCACGGCGAAGAGCCGCGCCCTCTCCCCGGCGGAAGAATCTTCACGTTGGCGGATGCTGCGGGAAAAAATCCACGACGATTTTCGCGAATCGCTGCGGGTCAAGGATCTCGCGGAAGTGGCAGGCATTCATCCGGTGCACGCGGCGCGCATCTTCCGGAAATATTCGGGGCGCACGCCGGGAGAATATCTGCAGAACCTGCGAGTGCAGGCTGCATGCAGGATGATCGCCGAGGATTCTGCGAGTCTTTGCACCGTTGCCGCACAGTCGGGATTCGCAGATCAAAGCCATATGAACCGGATCTTCAAGCGCGTGGTCGGCGCGACACCCGGCGCGTTCCAGCGCCAGCTCGAAAAGAGCAATTCCGCCGCAGCGACCTAGCCTTTCGCCTCATACGCGCGCCTTGCCACGCGGTTCCACATCCGTTACAAACGTTCGCATGAAGACAGCAGCCAGGTTCGTCGTTGTTCTGTTTCTCCTTCTCGGCATGGCGCCGTCGATGAAGGCGTCTGACAAGGATGCCAACACAATCGTTGCATTGGAGAACAAATGGGCTCAAGCCGCCAAAACGGGTGATGCTGCAGCCGTACGGCCGATGCTCGCGGAGACGTTTGTAACTACCGACGTGAGCGGCCACTCCTACAGCAAGCAAGAGCTGCTGCAGACGTTGAAAGGCGGCAAATGGGAATACAACGCGATCAGCGATGTCAAGGTGCGCGTGTATGGCGATACGGCGATCGCCACCGGGGGATGGGCGGGCAAAGGAATTGATGGCGACGGGACACACGTCGAACGGCGCGAGCGCTGGACCGATACCTGGGTGAGGATCGCAGGCAAGTGGCAGTGCGTCGCCAGCCATGCCTCTGAGGTACGGCAATGAAGATTGCACCCGTTGCTTCCGTGGTTTAGTTTTTCTGCATGGCAAAGACTGTTCCCATCGGCTCGAAAGGCGAAGCGCGGCAGACGGTGGAGTTCAAGCACACCTTATCCGCACACCACGAACAACTGCCGCCTGTGTACTCGACTCCCGACATGATCCGCTTGATGGAGATTGCGGCGTTCCACGCGCTGTATCCGTTCTGCGATGAAGGCGAGCTGAACGTCGGCACGCACATCAACATTGAGCACCGGGCGGCCACCGGAATCGGCGCCAAGGTGCTGGCGACGGCGGAGCTGGAATCGTTCGACGGCCGCTTTTACTCGTTTCGCGTGACTGCGCACGATGGCAAGCAGGAGATCGGGCGGGGTACGGTGGGGCGCGCAGTCATCAAGCTCGCGCAATTCATGGTCAAGATGAACGGCGGCAGCTAACCGAATCTGGGGCGAAGCGTCTATCCGGCGTTACGGATGGAGAGCTTTATGAAGCAGAATCCCACGCAAAGCGCGCGCCTGCGCAGCTGGTTCACCCTCGCACTTCTAATCGTTTCTATCGTTGCGTTTTCGCGGACGCTCTTCGCGGCTGAACTTGAAGACCGTACGCAAAAGGATATCCAGGTGAAGCCGGGAACAACCCTGTTCCTGGATGCAGATTTCGGCGGCGTTGAGGTGAAGGCCGCGACAGGGAACACCGTTCACGTGGATGTGTATCGGAAAGTGGAAGCGTCTACGAAAGAGGAGGCACAGCGCATCCTCGATGACTACAGCCTGACCTCAACGAACGAAGGAGACCAACTCCATCTGCGAGGAGAATTCAAGACCGGGTGGGGACCGTATCGCGGTAGCGGACGCCATAATCATTGTCACAACGACCAATGCCTAACGTACGCCGATAGCCTGCGCGAATTCCAGTATGTGTTGTCGGTACCGACTCAATTGAATCTGCATATCCGGACCGAAGCCGGCGAAGTTACGGTGCCGGACGTGGGCGGCGCACTCGACATTGAAACGTCGGCGGGCGGGATCGAGGCGGGGAATGTGGCGCGCGAAGCGAGCCTGCGGACAGCGGGCGGAAGCATCCGGGTCGGGAAGATCGGCGGGCGGGCAACACTCGACACCGCAGGCGGGAATATCGAATCCGGCGACATCAATGGCGACGCTGATGTGAACACAGCCGGCGGCTCGATCAGGCTGGGCAAAGTGAATGGCCCGGTGAAGGCGAAAACCGCCGGAGGCGAGATCAGGATCGAATCCGCAACCGGCAGCGTGAATGCAAAGACCGTGGGCGGCTCCATCTCAGCAAGCCTCTCGAAGCTCCAGGGCGCGAGCTCGCTGGAAACGCTCGCCGGTAACGTGACTTTGTATCTGCCGCCAGACGTGAAGGCGAACATACAGGCTGAGACACGCGGCGCGGGAGACGAGATAGAAAACGAGTTCGCTCCCGACCAGGATGAAGGCCATCGCGCTGGCGTGCCGATCAATGGAGGCGGTCCAGAGGTCTTTCTGAAAGCTTCTTATGGCCGGGTACAGGTGAGGAAGAATACTTTTTAAGCTCTTACCTCTTCAATGAGTGATTCGCCAGAGGAGCGGTCTCCCGTTGTCCATTGCCACTTCTCATGCAGGCGGATGCGGCCATCGGGCAGCACCTCCGGCGTGGAGTGGCACTCGCCGCTCATGAACTCGCCGCGCACGTTCAGGTGCTGGTAGCGCATATCGAGTGAATCGTCTTCGTTCACTTTTGCGATCAGCGTGCCGAGCGCGATCTCGCCTCCGCCGTAAGCCGCCCACACTACGCGCTCCTGCTGGTGGTAGTGGAAGTGAGTGGCCACGCTGACTTCGCCGTTGCTGCTGTTCGAGACGGAACGGAAGACGCGGCCTTCGTAGTCAATGGGCATTGTCTGGATTCTAATCTGAGGACGCCTGACGGAGGGATCGAACCTGACCGTTCGCCCTCGGCATAATGCCCGAGGGTGCATGGGACGAATGCCCTATTGCTGGTTCAGCGATAAATAGAGAGACTCTAAGGGATGCGAAATTCCCCCGCTCCCCTAGTGCCGAGCCTGCTTCCGAAAGGAGCGCGTCCCGAATCGTGGATGAACCACGCTTCGAAGACGAAACTCCGCGCGATGGCCGGCGGAGTAGGGTTGGCCGTTTTCGGATCGGCCGTGCTGGTTGAAAAGTTGTCGAAGCGGTCAGAAGGATCCAGCAAAGTTTTGATGGCGTGGAACGCAATCGCCGGTTTTGCCGCGGGATGGATGGCGATGAAGACGATCGACAGCGCGCGTGAGCGCCGTAAAACCGTGTCCGAGCGGCTGAAGATGATCGGCGAGTTGAACCACCACGTGCGCAACGCGCTGCAGAGCATCCAGCTCTCGGCTTACTCGACGCATGATCAGGAAATCATCGCCAGCGTAGGCGATTCGGTGCAGCGCATCGAGTGGGCGCTGCGCGAGATCGTCCCCGAACACTAGCGCACGGCTCATTTAGAATCGAGCCGGTGCCGCTTCCCTTCGAAATCAACGCCCGTGCCGCTATTGCGCGCACGGGAAAACTGCTGACGCCGCACGGCGAAGTGGATACGCCCGTCTTCATGCCGGTGGGAACGCTGGCCACCGTAAAAGGCACATCGAACGAGACGCTCGAGCAACTCGGCGCACAGATCATTCTGGCCAACACGTATCACCTCTATCTACGACCGGGGACGGAGCAGGTACGTAAGCTCGGCGGACTGCACCGCTTCATGTCGTGGGAGCGCGCACTGCTGACGGACTCGGGCGGCTTCCAGGTTTTCAGCCTGAACGAGTTGCGGAAGGTCACGGAAGAGGGCGTGAGCTTCCGCTCGCACCTAGATGGAGCTTCACTCTTCCTTTCTCCCGAATCTGCAACAGAGGCGCAGATCGCGCTCGGAGCGGACATCATCATGGCCTTCGATGAGTGCACCGAGTATCCGGCGGATGAGTCGCGGACGCGTCGCTCGATGGAAATGACCCTGCGGTGGGCGAGGCGGACGAAGGAGTATTTTGAGGGGCACAAGCGAGAGGTGCCGTGGTCTCCAGAACCCGAACATCTGTCCGGCAAAAGGGATCCTTCGACTCGCGCCGCAAAAAGCGCGGTGCTCGCTCAGGATGACAAAAAACAAACGCAAGCGCTGTTTGGGATCGTGCAGGGCGGAATGCATGTGGAGCTGCGAAAGGAGTCGGCGGAGCGGACGGTCGAAATGGGATTCGATGGTTACGCTATCGGCGGGTTGAGTGTTGGGGAGCCGCGAACGGCGACGGGAGAGATAATCGAGGCCACGCTGCCGCACTTACCCGCGGACCGGCCGCGCTACGTGATGGGAGTCGGGTATCCCGAAGAGATCGTGGAGTACGCCGCCATGGGAGTGGACATGATGGACTGCGTCCTTCCGACGCGCGCCGCACGCCATGGTCTTTTATTCACCTCCGAAGGACGGGTGAACATCAAGAATGCGATGTACGCCGCCGACGAGGGGCCGATCGATCCGAATTGCCAGTGTCCGGTCTGCTCGCGCTACACGCGCGCATACCTGCGGCACCTTTACTCGACCGGCGAAATGCTGGGACAGGTGCTCAATACCATCCACAACCTGGCCCATTACCTTGACACTATGCGGCGGGTGCGAGATGCTATTCAGTCCGGGAATTTACAGGCATTCGTGTCTGGTTTCCGCTCGCGGCTTCAGTCGAATTCTTCGGTAGATTCCGCTACTTTGTCCTAAGGAACGAAGCAATCCGCAGTCAGCAATAAGAGGGTTAAGGCGCGCGCCGGAAGGCGTGCGGCCGGCTTGCTTAGCTGGACTGCATTTCACTCATGGCACTTACAGCGATCCTGATGTTGCAATCGGCCGGCGGCGGTGCGCTGGTCGGCCTGATGCCGATCATTCTCATGGTCGCGGTGTTTTACTTCCTGCTTCTGGCTCCGCAGCAGCGGAAGCAGAAGAAATGGCAGGAGATGGTGAACGAGCTCAAGACCGGCGACAAGGTCATCACCAACGGCGGCCTGCGCGGCACCATAATTTCAATCAAAGACGATGCCATCCAATTGCGCGTTCCGCCGGACAATCTGCGGCTGGAAGTCGCGCGGAACAGCATCGCCAGCGTAGCCAAGCCGGAAGAGGCTGCATAAAAATCTGTAGTAAAGGGTCTGATACGAGATGCAAAAGAACCTGCTTCTAAAAACCGTCTTCATCATCGCCGTTCTGCTGGTGTTCGCGTACGGCATCGTTGGCATTCCCAAGGGAATTACGCCGCAGGCATTGAAGCAAGGCATGATGGAGCGCGTCCACCTTGGCCTTGACCTGCGCGGCGGGACCCACCTCATCCTGCAAGTGATGGTGAACGACGCCATCAATGCCGACAGTGACCGCCTGGTTGACCGCATCCGCGCGAAGTTCGCGGAGAAGCACATCAGCTACGCCGATATCGCCAAGCCTGACCCGCAGCATCCCGAGACGGTGCAGGTGAAGGGCGTGGCTCCAGACGCGGTCGGGACGGCACGCGACATCCTTAATGATGAAGGCGAGTACGAAACCAGCTCGGGCCCGGATAACTCGTTCGTCATGACCATGAAGCCCTCGGTCGCGTCGACCACGAAAACCGCGGCGGTAACACAGGCGATCGAGACGATTCGCAGCCGCATTGACCAGCTGGGTGTGAGCGAGCCGGTGATCCAGGAGCATGGACTGGGCGATTACCAGATCTTGGTCCAGCTGCCAGGCGTGGACGATCCCGCGCGAGTCAAAGAGATCATTCAGAACACGGCGATGCTCGAGCTGAAGCAATCGCTGGGTGGCCCCTATCCCACCGAAGCCGCGGCCATGCAGGCCAACAACGGCGTGCTTCCGCCGAACTCGATGATCATCCCCGGCGCTGCCGACCGTGACAGCGGTGATAACAGCAAGGTCTTTTACGTGGTCCAGCGCAGCTCGGTGGTTTCGGGACGCGACCTGCGCGGAGCGCAGCCGACCACTGACCAGAGTGGCCGCCCAGCGATCGACTTCTATTTGACCAACGAAGGCGGCAAACACTTCCAAGCATTCACCGCCGCGCACATCGGCGACAACTTAGCGATTGTCCTAAACAATGGCACCGGCGCGGAGGTAAAGAGCGCGCCGCGCATCGACGGCGAGATCTCAGATACAGGCATCATCACGGGACGCTTCACGCAGCAGCAGGCGAACGATTTGGCGATGGTGCTTCGCACGGGCTCACTACCCGCCGGCATTCGCTACCTCGAAGAGCGCACGGTTGGCCCGTCGCTCGGCGCGGACTCCATCCGCCACGGCGTGACCGCCGCAATCGTGGGAATGGCCGTAGTGATGATCTTCATGCTGGTTTACTACCGGCTCGCAGGCATCAACGCTGACCTGGCTCTGATATTGAACCTGGTCATTCTGCTCGGGTTCCTCGGCTTCACCGGTGCGACGCTTACGTTGCCTGGGATCGCCGGAGTGATATTGACCGTAGGTATGGGCGTCGACTCGAACGTGCTGATCTTTGAGCGCATACGAGAAGAGTTGCGGGCGGGCAAGTCGGCCGCGGCCGCTGTTGACCAGGGGTTTGGACGCGCCTGGATCACCATTGTGGATACGCACATCACGACCATCGTCTCGGCGTTCATCCTGTTCATGTTCGGCACCGGGCCGGTGCGCGGATTCGCCGTAACGCTGACCTTTGGTCTGTTGGCAAACCTGTTCACGGCGGTATTCGTCTCGCGCGTGATCTTCGAGGCGGAATTGAAGCGTACGGCGCGCGGGCAGGCACTGAGCATTTAGTAGAAACAGAATCCAGTTCTTAAGGCTAACGAAGTGGAATTTTTTAAGAATACGAATATCGATTTCCTGGGGAAGAAGTGGTACTTCCTGGGCTTCTCACTGATTTTCAGCGTCGCCGGATTGATCTCCATCTTCTTCTGGCACCATATCCCGCTCGGCGTGGACTTCAAGGGCGGCACGCTGGTCTATGTGCAGTTCCCCAACGAGAAGCCGGACCTTAACAAGATCCGCGGCGCGCTCGACGCCGCCGGACTCAAAGACCCCAGCCTGCAAAGCTACGGTCCGCCGGCCAACAACGAAGTGCTGATCAAGCTGGAGCAGAAAGAGACCAGCGAGGCGGCGCTCGACCAGGGCCGCGCGGCGATTCAGAGCGCGCTGGCGAAGTCTTTTGATCCCAAATCATTCGTCATCCGCAGCGTGGAGATCGTAGGCCCGCAGGTTGGAGCGCAGCTTCGCCATCAAGCCTTGCTGGCTACCCTTTATTCATTGCTGGGAATGCTCGTATATCTGTGGTTCAGGTTTGAGCTGATCTACGGCGTGGCGGCGGTGGTTGCAGTCTTCCACGACACGCTGATCACGGTGGGCGCTTTCTCGCTGCTCAATTACGAAATCTCGCTGACCGTGATCGCGGCTATCCTGACGCTCATCGGTTACTCGATGAACGACACCATCGTGGTGTTCGACCGCATTCGAGAGAACCTGAAAACGCAGCGCCGGATGCCGCTTGCGGACCTGGTGAATCTGAGCATCAACCAGACGCTGAGCCGGACCATCCTGACCTCGGGGCTGACTTTCCTGACGGTACTCTCCCTTTATCTTTTCGGAGGAGAAGTTCTACACGGGTTTTCCTTTGCCCTGGTAGTCGGCATCCTAATAGGCACGTATTCGTCCATCGCCGTGGCAGCGCCGATGTTAGTCGCCTATCAGGAATCCCGCGGAGGCAAGTCGCGGGCGGTACCGGTTTCGATCGAGTCCGGTAGGCGCGAAAAGCAGCGGGCCTAGGCTCTGCACCAGTTTTGGTGCAACTCGTCCCTAAGTAGCGGCACGCGGGGGCCGGGTCTGATAGCATTATCCGCCCTTGGTTGTGGCAGGGGCATATGTGGCAGTACGGAACCTCGCGAGAGGCTCCGGTGTCTAAGCAAGTGGGGAACCTACACCGGGAGTGCGCGCATGTTTGAAGACAGCTTAGTAGAGTCATCCGGCAAACTGAAGACCAGGCGAGGGCTGACGACTACCCTATCGTTCGTCCTGCAGATCGTCGCACTTGGCATCATGATCCTGATTCCGTTGATCTATACGGAAGCGCTGCCCAAAGGGCAGCTCACAACTTTCCTGGTGGCTCCGCCACCACCGCCACCACCCCCGCCGCCGGCGGCAGCTACTCCGGTGCACCGCGTGGTCGAGGTGAACGATCAGGTACTGCGCCAGCCGACCAAGATTCCGCAAAAAGTCGCCGTCATTAAGGATGAAGAGCCACCGCAAGCAGCAGCCGGAGTTACCGGCGGCGTACCGGGCGGAGTCCCGGGCGGCAGCATGGGCGGCGTTATCGGCGGCATCATCGGCAGCGCAAGAAGCAATCTGCCAACCGTCGCAGCTCCTGACCGCGTTCGCGTTTCATCCGGCGTCGCCAGCGGCAACCTTGTAAACAAGGTACAGCCGGTTTATCCGCCGATCGCGCGCACGAACCGTATCGCCGGCACAGTCGTGCTGCATGCTCTGATCAGCAAGTCGGGCAACATCGAGAACTTGCAGGTTGTAAGTGGACACCCGATGTTGACGCAGTCAGCTCTGGAAGCTGTGCGGCAGTGGAAGTACAGACCCTATATGCTGAACGGCGAGCCGGTAGAGGTGGAAACCACGATTCAGGTGAATTTCAATCTGGGTGGATGATTTTTAGGCTGGCGGGGGGCCTAGCGGTCAACGCCAGCCAACGTAGTACCCGCTGGATGACATCGTAGTAGTGAGCAGTTCCGCTCTTCGCAAGGACTCGCGCACAACGATCAGCCCTTCGGGACGGCCCCAAAAACAAAAGTTTTGCGATTTTGAAGTCTCTTCTTGATAAAGAAGAAAGGATCAACTCAATGTTTGTAGCAAATGTAGCAACGCTCGCACTAACCCATCTGTACTCGGCAGCGATCTTCCTTCAGGGCGGCGATGCTAATAGCGCCGGCGTGGACTGGACCAACCCCTACTCACTCTGGCAGCACATGGGCTTCCTGGCGAAGGCCGTGGTCGTGATCCTGTTCATCATGTCGGCCTGGTCTATCGGCGTCATGATCGACCGCTATATCGCCTTCAACGCGGCCCGTAAGCAGTCGCGCGCGTTCGCGCCCGCGGTTGCCGGCGCCCTGCGCGAAGGCAAGATCGAAGAAGCTATCCGCGTGGCCGAGCGCAACAAGAAGAGCCATCTGGCCAAGGTCGTCACGGCCGGCTTGATGGAATTCCGCGCTCACAACGAGTCGAACGAAGTCCCGGGCGAGGAAGTCGAAGCCTCGAAGCGCGCCCTGGAACGTGCAGAAGCCATCGTGCACGCTGAATTGAAGCGTGGACTCGGCGGCTTGGCCACCATCGGCTCGACGGCTCCGTTCGTCGGACTGTTCGGCACTGTGGTCGGCATCTTGAACGCGTTCTCGGAAATCGCGAAGCAGAAGGCGACCGGTCTGGGCGCCGTCGCTGGCGGTATCTCGGAAGCGCTCGTCACCACCGCTCTGGGACTGGCCGTCGCCATCCCGGCCGTAATGATGTTCAACTACTTCACCAATAAGGTGGAAGCGTTCGACGTCGAGATGGATAACTCTTCCAGCGAACTGGTGGATTACTTCCTGAAGCGCCGTAACCGCAAGTAAGTTTGTGTGGGCGTCCGCCGCGAAGCGTGGCGGACGCGCTGCATAACCAGAAATAAAGGAATCCAATGTCTTTAGCAAAGCGAGACGAAGGCAGCAAGGTGAACTCGAACATCAACGTCACGCCCATGGTGGACGTGATGCTGGTGCTTCTGATCATCTTCATGGTCATCACTCCGATGTTGCAGAAGGGCGTCAGCGTAGATATGGCTGTCGCCAATAATCCCCGCGCGATGCAGGACGCAGATAAAGAAGACGCTCTGCTGGTCGCTGTGACTCGCGACGGCAAGATCTTCTTCGGCTCCGAGTTGATGCCGAGCGCCGATGCATTGACTGCAAAGGTGAAGGACCGCGTGGCGGCCCGCACCGATAAGACCGTGTTCGTGAAGGCGGATGCGCGCGCGAAGTACGGCAACGTGGTCGCTGTGGTGGACAACGTCCGCTCTGCCGGAGTGGACCAACTTGGACTGCTGACCGAGCAAAGCAAGTCGAACAATCCGAACGACAAGAAGAACCAGAATCAGGGCCAGTAGCCCTGTAGGGAAAATTTTATGGCAATGGCAATGGGCGGCAAGGGCGGCCCTTCTTCCGACATCAACGTAACCCCGCTGATCGATGTGCTGTTGGTGCTGCTGATCATCTTCATGGTGATCACGCCGCTTACGCCGAAGGGCCTCGACGCGCTCGTTCCACAGCCACCGAAGGACAACGCTCCTCCGCCGCAGGATAACCGCACCGTAGTGGTGCAGGTGCTGCACGCGGGCGGCGACCGTCCGAAGCTGAAGATCAATCAGGACGATGCCACATGGGACACGCTGCAACAGCAGCTCACCGACATCTTCAAGACGCGCGCGGAAAAAGTGATGTTCGTGAAGGGCGACGATGATGTCGAGTTTGAGAGCGTGGCGCAGGTGATCGATATCGCGCACTCCGCAGGCGTGGACAAAGTAGGGCTGATCACGGCTAAGATCGAAAAAGGCGAGTAACAACGGCCGGCAACGCCGCAAGCTTGCAGGTTTTCAGCAGTAAGCGACCCAGCAGCCCTCGGGCTGCTGTTGCCGCGTTCATAAGCGAAAGATTTTGCCCATCTTCCCGGGACTATTTTTGACAACAAGGTGAGACGAATGACGAAACGTGTGACGGCCCTGCTGGCGCTCTCCGCCGCCCTGCTCATGAGCACCGGCTGCAACAAGCTGCGGGCCCGCGACCAGCTGAATAAAGGCGTGCAGGCCTATAAAGCCGCCCGCTACGAGCAGGCGATCGAATTTTTCAAGAACTCAGTGGCCTATGACCCGAATCTCGCGGTCGCCAAACTGTACCTCGCTACCGCATACGCACAGCAGTACGTTCCCGGCGTCGATAGTCCGGAGAATAATAAGATGGGCGAGCAGGCGATCGAGGAGTACAAAGACGTTCTGAAGCAATCGAGCACTAGCGAAGAAAATCGCGTGACGGCCAACAAGGGCATCGCCTCGATCTACTTCAATTCCAAGAAGTTCGATGAAGCTAAGCAGTTCCACAACGAAGTGCTGAAGCTGGATCCGAAGGACCCGGAAACCTATTACTCCATCGGCGTTATCGATTGGACGCAGGCTTACCAGAAGCGGCAGGACGCGCGCAACAAACTTGGCATCCAGAAGCCGGACGAAGATATAAAGGACAAAAAGGTCTGCCAGCAGTTGCGACAGGAGAACGAGCCGGTGGTGAATGAAGGCATCCAGATGCTCGATAAGGCCACGCAGCTGCGCGAGAACTACGACGACGCTACTGCTTACCTGAACCTGCTCTATCGCGAAAAGGCGGGCTATGAATGCGACGATCCGACTGCACGTGATGCCGACATTGCGAAAGCGGACGAGTACGTTGAAAAGACCATGGAGTACAAGAAGATCAAGGCTGAAAAGGAAGCTAACAAGTCGGGCGGCGGCATCGTGCTCGATGAGAACAAGAAGTAGTACCTGGTAGCGAGTACCTGGTACCTAGCAAAGACCTGGCAAGCTGCCGGGTCTTTGTTTTTGCAGCCGATTCCTATCTACAGCCAGTAGCTGGCAAGAACCAGGGACTCGCTCATTTAGAATCGGATGCTGGTCGAAAGCCATGTTGAAGAAGATTCTGGTCGCCAACCGAGGAGAGATCGCGGTGCGCGTAATGCGCGCGTGCCGCGAAATGGGCATCGCCACAGTCGCAGTCTATTCCGACGTGGACCGGGCGGCACTCCATGTCCGCCGCGCTGACGAGGCGTATCACATCGGTCCGGCAGCAGCCTCGGAATCCTACCTAAGTATTCCCAAAATCATCGAGACTGCGAAGCGCTGCGGCGCTGACGCGATTCATCCCGGCTACGGATTCCTTTCAGAGCGTGCAGCCTTTGCGCGCGCCTGCCGGGAACGCGGCGTCGTGTTCATTGGCCCGACTCCAGAATCGATGGAACTGATGGGCTCCAAGACGCGGGCCCGCCAAGCCATGCAGCAAGCGGGAATCCCGTTCGTGCCAGGTTCCGCCGGAGGCTTGGCCACGGCTGAGGAAGCGCTCAAAGTAGCCGCGTCGATTGGTTATCCGGTAATGATCAAGGCCGCTGCCGGCGGCGGCGGGAAAGGCATGCGCCTGGTGCACGCAGCGCAAGAGCTGAAGTCCGGTTTCGAGTCTGCCAGCAGTGAGGCTTTGCGCGCCTTCGGCGACGGCGAAGTCTACATCGAAAAGTTCATCGAGAACCCGCGGCACATCGAGATACAAATCCTTGCCGACCAGCACGGGAACTGCGTGCACCTGGGTGAACGCGAGTGTTCGGTGCAACGGCGGCATCAGAAGGTAGTGGAAGAATCTCCCTCGCCGCTGGTGGACGAGGCAATGCGGCAGAGCATGGGCGAGGTCGCCGTGCGCGTGGGCAAGGCCGCCGGTTACGTGAACGCGGGCACGGTCGAGTTCCTTGCCGACAACCAGAAGAACTTTTTCTTCCTGGAGATGAACACGCGTCTTCAGGTGGAGCATCCGGTGACTGAACTGGTCTATGGGCTCGACCTGGTGCAACTGCAGATACGCATCGCTGCCGGAGAGAAACTGCCGCTGAAGCAGGGAGACGTTCGCCCGCGCGGCCACGCGATCGAGTGCCGCGTCTACGCCGAAGATCCAGAAAACAACTTCTTTCCTTCTCCCGGAAAGATTACGCGCCTCATGGTCCCTTCAGGGCCGGGGATACGCGATGACAGCGGCGTCTACCAAGGCTGGACTGTCCCCCTCGATTACGATCCCATGCTCTCGAAGCTGATCGCGTTCGGCCCAACACGCGAGCAGGCGCGTACGCGGTTGCTGCGCGCTCTCGATGAATACTTTGTGGGCGGAATCCGTACCAATCTCGCACTGTTCCGCCGAATCCTGCGTGATGAAAAGTTCGTCTCCGGCGACCTGAACACCGGCTTCCTGGATCGCATGCTCAGCAGCTCGCAGCCCGCTGCAGCAAGCACAGCTTCGGCGGACGTTCGCTTGGTGGCCGCGATCGGAGCGGCTCTCTTCCAAAGCAATGGCAACGGAAGTAAACCGAAGAATGGGGCTTCCCCAACCCTGAGATCGACTTCGAATTGGAAGAAGCTGGCGCGGGAAGAGGCGCTGCGAGGGGCGGAATGATCTACCAGGTGGCGCTCGATGGCGTGCAGCACCGGGTGGAGATCTCGCAGCGCGAAGGCGCCCTGACCATTACTGTGGATGGCAAGGAGATCAGGCCAGACGTAGCGAATCCCGAGCCGGATGTGCTCTCGATCGTGCTTGCGGGCAAGTCGTATGAGATCAAGCGGCAGTCTACGCCCGCCGGCACGCGCATCCTGATCGGCGACGCTGTGTTCGACGTGGAAGTGAGCGACCCGCGCTCCTTCCGACAACGTAAGCGCCGCGCCGGATCGGAGGAAGGTCCGCAGAAGATCACATCGCCGATGCCGGGGAAAGTCGTTCGCGTACTCGCGCCAGCGGGCACGGAGGTCGAAGCCGGGCAGGGCGTCATCGTGATCGAGGCGATGAAGATGCAGAACGAATTGAAGTCTTCGAAAAAGGGCAAAGTGCAGAAGATCGTGGCGCAGGAAGGCGCCGCGGTGAATGCCGGAGACGTTCTCGCCATCGTCGAGTAGGAACTCGCGACAAACAAAAAGGCCCGGATCGCTCCGGACCTTTTGTTCTAGAAGGGGCCTATTTGCTGGTGTTCTTCAGGATGTTCTCAGCAAGATAGTTTTCGATGCGCGCGTCGTCGTGCAGTGCCTCGTAGTACGCGGCCTTCAGCAATTGCTCCCGGCGCTGACGAAGCTGCTCGCGAATGTTCTGCTGCACGCGCGGATCATTGATCTCGCGCTGCCCCGCCTGTTCTTTAGCGATCACCTTCACGATCTGATAGCCGATCATAGCCTTGCTTCCAGGCGCAGTGACGGGCAAAACAGAACTCATCTGCCCGGGCTGTAGATTCATGATCGATTGACCGGAGGCGCCCAACTGCTTCAACGCCGACTCAGGCCAGAAGCCCATGTCGCCGCCGTTGGAAGCGGTATCCGGATCTTCGGAATAATTCATCGCGACCGTGGCAAAGTCTTCGTTGCTTTCGAGGTTCGAATGCAGCTGGTCGATCTTTTTCTTGGCCTCGGCTTCGGTCTGGGCCTTGCTGTTCTTCAGGTTTCGAACCGTGGCATTGCCTTGGTTCGTGACCATGATGTGCGCCAGGTGGTACTGGGGCTCGATCAGGTTGAACTCGGCTTTGTGGGCGTTGTAGTAATCGGAGATGTCTTTATCGGAGATGTTGATTTTGGAGTTGATCTCTTTGTTCAACACCTTCTGTACCGTCTCATTACGGCGCAGCTCATTCTTTAAGTCATCGACGGTGAGGTTCTTGTCTTTGAGCCGCTTTTCGAACTCTTCCTTGGTATAGGGAGCCTTGAGCTCGTTCAGCTTGGAGTCGATCTCTTCGTCGCTGGCATTCAGGTTCAGCTTGGCGGCGCGCTGCATCATGATCTCGTCATCGATCAGCTGACGCACGATTTGCAGCTTGAGGCTGTCTGCCTGCTCGGGCTCGGGCTGCGCAGGGGAGTTAGCAGTCTGGTTCTTGTAGTACTTATCCACCTCGGAGCGGAGGATCTTCTTGCCATTAACGGTGGCGAGAGCTTCGTCGCCGTCGCCGCTCTTGCGGCATCCCCAAACGCCAGCGAGCACGCAAAGAGCCAGCAAAATGGTTAGGGCTGAGGTAGACGAGCGCGTGAATAGTGAACGGAATCTCAAGACAAAGACCTCCAAAGCAGGTGGAACACTCATTATATCAGGCACTTGCGATGCCCCTGGGTAGCGAATGTGGTGCCAATGTTCAGGGTTGATTCTTGGTCGTGGTGCCTGCGGGCTTCTTCGGACCGGGCGGCGCCTTCTCGGCGGCAGATTTTTCTTCCCGCGGGGGCGGCTGCACTCCGGCAGAACGCAAGGCGCTGTCGATCTGATCGCGCAGGAAGTCGATCGGAACGGCGCCTTCCATGCGCATGCCGTTGACGAAGAGAGTCGGGGTAGCGCTCACGCCCAACTTGTCACCTTCGGCAACGGATGCGAGCACGGCGGAGGCGTCCTGCTTCTTTATGCATTCCTGCAAGCGCGAAGCGTTCACAAAATATTTATTTCCGACTTCGCCGGCGGACCTGTCAAGCGCATCCGTGGATTTGGTCTTACTGCTGCGATCGCCGTCAATCTTCTTCTGCTCGCTATGAACGAGGTCGGCGAATTCCCAGTAGGCATCGTTGTTTTGCGCGGCCAGGCAATTTGCGTCCACCGCTGCGTGGATAGCCCACGGATGAATCTGATCCAACGGATAGTCCTTGTAGATGAAGCGAACACGGTCGCCGTAGATCTTTGCGAGCTCGGGGAAGAGCGTCTGGTGCATCTTGGAGCAATAAGGGCACTCGAAATCATCGAAGCTGACGATCGTGACCTTCGCGTCTTTGTTGCCGCGAATGGGCCGACCCTCGAGATGCGTCATCGGATCGGGCGTGACGTCGATCTTCATCCAGCGAACGAGCGTGTTGCCATCTTTTGACAGCAGGAAATCGTTGGTCTTGTGTTTATCGCCGGCGCTGAAAACAACGTGCAGCATGTCGAAGCCGGGAATCTCACTGGCATGGCGGTCGCCGATGTTGAGGGCGACTTCCGGAGGAAGCGAGTCCGAATAATAGCTACGGATCGTGTTCTGCAGGCGACGGTCCAGTTCAGGCGAGATCGGTTGCCCGGGAGCGGTAGTCGCCGCCGGCGTTGCAGCACTCGCGGCTGGAGCTGGGGACTGCGACTGTAAGAACGAAACTGCAGAGCTCAGAAGGAGCGCCGCAAAGACCAAAGCTGACTTTGAAACCACTGAAAACCTCAATATTTATGCGGGAATCGCTGCTATCGATTATCTCACGCGTGAAGGGTTGATGCGTCGTCTCCATTAAGCAATCAGCCACAGCCTTGTGAGCCCTTTGTAACCCGCGGGCCCGGATCGAAGGTCATGATCGCAGTTGACTCCACCTGAACAGGGTGACCGTCAACCACATACGGGCGATTTTTCCACTGCTTAACGGCAGCCAACGCTGCCTTCGACAGTCGAGCGTCAGGAGATTTAAGGATATCCACACTTCGCACCTTGCCATCTGTCCCCAACTGTAAAGTGCAAGACCACTTTCCCTCCCACGCCTTCGCTCCTGGCACCTTGGGGATATTCCGGCACCGCATTCCTGGGGTTGGTAGGCGCGGATTGGCACCCACTAACTCCGACAGAAACGGAATTAGTGGCTCGTACTCTTGGTTTGACTGGATTTTTCTTCGGTGCCGCCGTTTGTGCCCCTCCGGCAACCACCAAAGCCAATACGACCACGAAGGTCTGTTTCATTTTGTGCTCTGTCCAGACAACGAGTCGGGGGACAATAAAACGTTCATGGAGCCGGAGCGGAACCCTTCAAGATCAAGAGTTACGAATTTAAACCCAAGTGATTTGAAGATCTTTGTGAATTCGGCAGCCATGGTTGGATCAAGTGCACGAGCCAGCTCGGCGCGGTCGATCTCGATGCGTACCATCTCGCCATGATGGCGGACTCGCAGCTGGCGGAACCCGAGCGCGCGCACAGCCTCTTCACCTTGCTCGACCGCGCTTAGCGCTTCGGTCGTGACCGGGCGTCCGTACTCGATGCGAGACGAAAGGCAGGCGGCGGCGGCCTTGTCCCAAGTGCTCAGTCCGGCTTGCCGCGCCAGCTCACGGATATCGGGTTTGGTGAGGCCAGCATCCAGCAGCGGCGCTACAACCCCGTGCTGCCGGGCGGCTGCCTGGCCGGGACGGAAATCGCTTTGATCGTCGACATTGACGCCGTAGGCGATGGTTTCATACCCGTTCTTCGAGCGGATCTCTTCCATCACATCGAACAGTTCGTCTTTGCAATGGAAGCAGCGCGCGCCATCGTTGCGGACGTACTCGGCACGCTCCATCTCCGCGGTGGCGATGACCTGGAGCGGGATCGAATGCTGCCCAGCAAACGCGATCGCCTCCTGCAGGGCGGTGCGCGGCAGGCTGGGAGAATCGGCGATCACCGCGAGCATGTCCTCACCGAGCACCTGGTGAGCTACATAGGCGAGATATGCCGAGTCCACACCGCCGGAGTAGGCGATCAGCACGCGCTTGAGTCCGCTGAACCTCGCGCGCAGCGCTTCTTCTTTGCTTTTAAGATCCACGTTTGAATTCTATAGAAGCGGCGTCGCAATCAGAAGATGCGATCGTTTCTTTGCAAAGACCCGAAGGCTCCGATATTGATCAGGGTGAAATTGAAACGGAATTGGTCTTCTGTCCGGAGCGGTCCCAGGGCATTACGACGGTATTCGACGCTTACGCCGCAGCAGTCCCAGTTGTAATTGCCTTGCGCACCGCTGCCTTGGATAAATCCCTTGGCGGCGTCGACAGAAGCGGTGATGGCGGCGCTCAAACCCTTCTTGTCGGGGTGGCCATAACCGAGCAGGCCGCGATACTGGCTGAACTGGTTTGGAGCAGGAGTCAATCCGGTGGTGAATAACTCGCCGGGAGCGCGCAGGAAGGCGAGGCCTCCGTTGAAGAACAGTTCGCTGACGCGGTGGTTGAAATCTAGTGAGCTGGCATTGAGGCGGCTGGTCACGGGATCATAATCAACATTCCAGCTGATGCTGGTGGCGGGGCCAGTGTGCACGCGTAAACGCGAGACGATGGGCGAAAGATTGCGGGGTCCGGTGAGGAAGGCGATCCCGGTGAGGTCTTCAGTGGTGGAAAAAACGTTGCGCCTGCCTACGAACAGTGCCCCGCCGAAATCTCGGTCGATGAAATATTTCTGCGCAAGCTCCCAAGTGATGATCTCACGCGCGGACTCGCCGCAAAGGAATCCGTCACGGATCTTGTGCGCTGTAGGGCCGATGGCTTGAGCCTGCGGCACCGCGTCGCAGTGGTATCCCTTTGCGTAGATGCGGTTGATGACCCCGTACTCCACCTCGTTGGTATCGGAAAGGATGTCGCGCGAATCGAATCGGATGACGTTCGGAAAGTTATCGATACCGCGCACGTAGTTGTAAATCACTCGCGGCTCAATGGTGTGCTTGATGGTACGCCCCTTGATCTTCTTGGTGAAAATGCGGCTGAGTGCCGGCGGGCGCAGTTCAACCGTAGCATCGGCATCGTGCCGATTCACGGGCTGGTCGACCGCCTTGCCGATTCCGCCATTCGGCTCCAGCCGCTGCGAGTAATATGTCTCGCGCACGCCGATCGACGGGCGGAACGTCCAGCCATGCCATGCAAGGGGAAGCGAAACCTCGGGGCGGAAATCTATGCGGCCAACGTAGTCGGCTGTAGCGAACAGTGGCTCCCGGCGCGCGAGGCCAGACGCTTCGGCGTCGAAGTTCCAAAAGAGCTTTGAATTTCCGACCTGCCGGTCAACCGAGGCGAACTCGAGGCTAGGTACGTGCAGGATCTGGATGTTGTCATTCGGAAGCGTGCTCTGAAAGTTCTGGTAGCGCTGTGCGTACATGTTGAGCGAGTACCCGTTCTGGTTGCGCGAGATGAACCCTGTGGAGCGGACCTCGGAGTTCAGTACTTCGGTGAAGTTCTCGACGAACGCAAGCCGGAATACGAAAGAGCTTAGATAATCTCCGGCGACGAGAAGGCGCGTGTGCTCGTCGAAATGAGCTTCTGAGCTGACTCTGATCTCACGGCCGCCCTGGTCGAAACCGGTCCCGGGCTCACCTTTGTCGAACACCTCATAGAGCCCGAATCCGAAAAAAGACTCCTTGCTGGGGCGCGCGCGGAATGACGAATGCAGCCCCCAGCCGCGCTTGGAGTAGTATTCGCCGCCCGCGGCTGCGTCCATAGAACGGTTGATCGCCCAGTAAAAGGAGTCGCCGAGCACAGTCCCCTTACGCGAAGAATTGCCGTAACTCGGGATCAGAAACCCAGACTGCCGCGGAAGGCGCTCTATCGGATGCTCCGCGAATGGGAAATAAAAGACGGGCACGCCGCGTATGTGAAAAACGCTATTGAAGAGTTTCGCTTTATCGCCGACATCTACGATCACTTTGCCTGCTGAGTAGGTCCACTTCGGGTTTGGCAGCTTGCAGCTGGTAATGGTGCCGTGCTCGATGATGTACCGGTCCTGCCCCTGGCGGTGCACCGTCTTCGCAGTGAACGCAATAGGATTCGAAGATGTGAAGGAGGTCGCGCCGTTCCTGTAACGCACGCCGACCGTGCCCGCGACTTGATGGAAGGTACCAGTCTGGAAGCGCAGGTTGTACTGACCATCGGTCGCTTCGATGTGGTCGTCATGACGTCCGCCGTCGAGCGTTACGTGCCCGGTTGCGGTGACTTCGGTGCTCTGCGCGTCGTAAGCGATCTCATCGGCGCGCAAAATGTAGTCGCGAAAATCAACTTCTGCTTCGCCGTGGAGATAGTAGAGGTTGCCCTTCTTCTCCTGCTCCTTGGCTTTCAAAGTGGCGGGCTCGCCCTCGCCGGGAATGGCAGACGCGCTGGTGGAATCAGGCGCGACAGGCGTCTGACTGGTAACGGGTAGCAGCGCGAGAAATAGATGACAAGCGACTGCGACCACGGTTACGATTCGAGTGCGGAGATTCATTGCGAACTGGCGAAGGTAGCATGCCAGCAGGTTGGCAAGCAAAGTCGGTAGCATGGTCCCCGCTGCTCTGGCTGCTCTCACAACCTAACTATGGCCTGTCCGCGCTGCGGTACTGATTGCCAGTGTCCGCCCCGAGATGCAAAAGCGGATGCGCACATCTCTGTGTTGATCGACCCTGATCACTACGATCCCAGCGAAGAGATCTTCTCCGCGACCCTTTCCACTCCAGCTAAAACTGAACCCGCAGTTCCCGCGGCGCCAGCCGATGCGCAGTTCTATCGCGCAAGCGACACCGAGCCGCAGTGGCGGAACGAAGTCACGGCACGGGTGAGCAACTTCCGCAGCCGCCGGCGAGGTCCCGCCGCCAGCGCGCACGCCTCCATGCGTTTCGATTTCGACTCGCGCGAAGCCGCACCGCAGGTGAGCCATGCGGAGTTGAGTGCACTCCCGCGCATAGAGCCTGAAGTCGCGAAGATCATCGCCTTCCCGAAGGCTCTTCCTGAACTCCCGGAGCGCGCCGTAGAAGAGGTTGTCACTTCGGAGCCACGCATCGTTGAGGCGCACCCCGAAGCTCACCTCGAAGCGCACCCGGAAGCTCCCTTCGAAACTCATCCCGCAGCGCACGCGGAAGCTCACTTCGAAAGTCAAGCCGAAGCTCATCCCGAGGCCAATGTTGAAGAGGCGATGGTGAGCGAAGGCGAACTTGCAGTCGACTGGGAACAAACGTTGGTAACCCAACTGGAGGCCTTGCCCGTCTTCACCGAGCGGCTTGCCGATCCCGTGGTGGACGAGAGCCTCGGCCAGGTGCTCGAAGCGGATCCGGAACTCGCGCTCCCGATGCTGACTCCGCTGGCGGACATCGCACTGGACGCGCCGGCCACCGAGGCAGTCGAAGACAGGAGCTTCGATCTTCTCGAGGACGATGTCGCACTCTCGCTAGCGCCCGTGTTCGATCGTGCGATCGCCGGAGCCATCGACGCCGTGGTTGCGAACGCAGCCACACTGATGTTCATGGGCGTTTTTACTGTGCTCGCGAAGCCGGCGATGGAGAGGTCTTCACTGCTCGTGCTCTCAACCGTGGTTGGCGTGTTCACCTGGACGCTCTACCAGTACATCTTCCTTGTGCATCGCGGACAAAGCCTGGGCATGCAGTTCGCGCAGCTCGAGATATGCACCTTCGACGGGGAGCGCGCATGGCGGACCGAGCGGCGCAGACGGGTGTGGGGGTTGGCGCTCTCCTGCGCATCAATGGGGCTGGGATTCGTGTGGGCGCTGATGGACGAAGACCGTCTTGGCTGGCACGATCGCATCACGCGAAGCTGCCTCGTCCGCAAAGAGCAGGACTAGACAGCGCAGGTTGAGGTCTTATTTAGCTCGCGACCGGCAGTTCGACCTTCGCCGCCTGGGGAGCAGCTACGATCCGGTCCGACGCGAGCAACGGCCAGCCTTTCCGCATTACATACTCCAGCCACGCGCCTGCCATCTGCGAAGTAAGCACGGCAGCCAGCACAAGCGTGGTGTAGAACGTCGCGTTGATGATGCCTCCGTCGTAGGCGACGCTCGCCAGCACGATGCCCGGTCCACCGCGAGCATTTGTCGCGAGCGCCAGGTTGATCACGTCTAAACCGCGGAAGCCTGCGATGCGTGCGCCGGCAGATACCGAGAGCATCTTGATCAGGCACGTTCCCGCCAGGAACACCAGCAGCATGGTTAGCGAGAAGCCCTTGACGAGATCGAGCTTCAATCCGACGATAGCGAAATAAATTGGGATGAACACCGCAAACGATATCTTGCGGATGGCATCGAGTGCATCGTCGAAGAGATGTCGCTTCTTGTGGACCACCGCGAACCCTGCCAAGAACGCGGCGAAGACCATGCTCACTTGCAGCGCGCCCGCGACGGCGCAGTAGCCGAGCAGGATAGCCATGACATATGCGACCGGCGATGTACGGGCCAGGATATTGATCTCCGCTTTGTTGAAACGCTTAACGGCGCGCGGTATCAGCGTGAGCCCGAGAACGAAAAAGGCGATGGTCGCAACTAGATGCCAGGCCATTTCACTCGGGTGCAGCACGGCGCGTCCGGCAAGCGCGGTAGCGATGGCGAGGGCGGCCCACAAAACGATATCTTCAAGGACGGCTACACCGAGGACTAATCTCGCAAAGCGTGTGTTCAGGATCTTTAAATCGGCAAAAATCTTCGAGATGACCGGGATCGAGGTCACCGCGACGGCGATCGCCATGATGATAATGAGCGAGGCGCGGCTCCCGTTCGGGCCGGCGATCTCCGGGGTAACCAGCCACGGCCCAAGGCATAGCGCGAGGACGAAGGGAAGTCCGGTCCCGATGCTCACCAACCATCCGACTTCGCGGCGCTCGGAGCGCGTGAACAGCTGCTGCGTTTCCGCGCCGGAGAGAAACATGAGCAGCAATAGCCCGAGCCAATAGATGAAGTTCAGCACCGTCATGTTCTGCTTCACCAACTCGGCGAAGTCAGGGCCGATGGGCGTGCGTCCGACGACGGCGGAGCCGAGCAGAACGCCGGCCAGTATCTCGCCAACGACTTTGGGTTGACGAATCCGCACGAACAAATACCCCAGCAGCTGGGCGAAGCCAACTATCAGAAGCAGGACAAAGATTAGGGAGCTTAGTTGGATCTCAGACATGGTTGATAAAGTGTGCGGCGTTCTCTGTAGCTCTCAGTACGATGTTTGCTGGGTGTCGCAGGTTGTGAGCGGCAGCTCTGCGATGTATGGGACAATTAGGTCGACCCCGCGCTGAACCCTGCAATCGCCGGCGGTCCCTTTGCAGTTGGATCGAGGTTGCGAGATGTGGCAAAGAAAACGCGCGATTCGATTTCTTCAGGTGCTGACTTTGGCCCTGCTTGCGGGTGCATATTCAGCGTGCGGCGGCGGAGACTCTGCCTCCCAACCCGGCTCGGCAAACACAGCCATTGAAACTTTCGTCAGCAATCTGAACACTCCCGTCGCCATGGCCTTCGCTCCCGACGGCCGGCTGTTCTTCAATGAGCTGAAGACCGGGAAAGTGCGCATTATCCAGAACGGAGCGCTGCTAGCGCAGGCTTTCGCCATCTTACCGGTGGAGACGAGCGGTGAGCGCGGCCTGCTTGGTCTGGCGCTAGACCCGCAGTTTGCAACCAATCACTTCGTTTACGTTATGCAATCGGACCCAGCCGGAAAGCATCGTGTGCTGCGCTTCACTGATTCGGCAGGAGTGGGCACCGGCCAAACGGTGATCGTGGACAACCTACCGTCCACTACAAACCACAATGGCGGCAATATCGGTTTCGGTCATGATGGAAAGCTGTACGTAACCGTCGGCGATCACCTCGATCCGGCCAACTCGCAGAGCCAAACCGCTCTTGCCGGAAAGCTTCTCCGTTACAACCCTGACGGGACCGTGCCGGCCGACAATCCTTTCGGCGCTGGCAACCCGGGTTTCAATCTCGGCCTACGCAACAGCTTCGACTTCACCTTCCACCCGCAAAGCGGCGCGATTTATGCCAGCGAGAACGGCCCCGACTGCGACGACGAGATCAACCAGATCACGGCGGGTGCCAACTATGGATGGCGGCCTAATTATCCCTGTGGTGACAGTGACCCTGCGTTCAAGGCGCCTTTGCGAAGATTTAATCCGGTGACCGCCCCCACCGGCATCACCTTCTATACCGGCACGGTGCTCTCGGGCTTCACCAACAACCTCTTCATGGTGGATTTCAACAACGGCCGAATTCAGCGTTTTGTTGTCGACGACGTTGCGAAGAACATCACCTCGAGTGACGTCCTTTTCAATGGTGGTGCCGGACCGCTTTTTGACATCGTTACAGGTCCTGACGGATTCCTCTACTTCTCTACCCAGGATTCCATCATGCGCATCGTGCCCCGATAGCCTCTGCTACCATCGATGCGATGAACCCTCCCAGTCAGGTCCGCGTGCGTTTTGCGCCGTCTCCGACGGGGCATCTGCACGTCGGCAACGCCCGTACCGCACTCTTCAATTGGCTATTCGCGCGGCAGCAGGGCGGAGTGATGATCCTGCGCATCGAGGACACCGACGTCGAGCGCAGCGAGGCCCGCTTCGAATCTCAACTCTTAGATGATCTGAAGTGGCTTGGCATCGCCTGGGACGAGGGACCGGATGTCGGAGGTCCGTATGCGCCTTACCGGCAGTCTGACCGCACCAAGATATATCAGGAGCACGGCGAGCGGCTGCTGAGCGAAGGCAAAGCTTACCTTTGTTTTTGTACGACGGAAGAGCTGGAGGCCGAGCGCCAGAAGGCGATCGCAGAACATCGTCCGCAGATCTATTCGGGAAAGTGCCGCAAGCTCGATCCGAAAGAATCACTGAAGCGCCGCGCGGCGGGAGAGCAGGCGGCGATCCGGCTGCATATCCCCGAGCGGCCGATACGCTTTCACGACATTGTGCACGGCGCGGTCGAATTCCAGAGCGAAGTCGTCAGCGACCCGATCATCATCCGCTCATCAGGCATGCCGGTCTACAACTACGTGGTGGTGATCGATGACGCTCTAATGAAGATCACGCACGTGATCCGCGGCGACGATCATCTCTCGAATACTCCCAAGCAGGTTGCGTTGTACGAAGCGCTCGGCTGGCCTGTGCCGGAGTTTGCGCACCTTTCGACGATCCTCGGTCCGGACCGCGAACGGCTGAGCAAGCGGCACGGCGCGACCTCCGTCGCGAACTTCCGCGAAATGGGCGTTCTGCCCGAGGCGCTGGTGAACTACATGGCGCTGCTCGGATGGGCGCCGAGCGGCGGCGATCGCGAGATATTCACCCCGCAGCAGCTGGTCAAAGAATTTCGCCTCGAGCGCGTGACGCCCTCGCCCGCGGTATTCGACTTCGAGAAGCTCTACTGGCTGAACCGGCACTACATCAAGCAGCGTGCTGACAAGAGATTTCAGATTCCACAGGGCGGGCCTGATCTGAACGGCCTGTTTATGATGGGATTTTCGGTCTTTGCTCGCGCCGGTTATTTCGGCGTAGAGCTACAGGAGCGATTTAAGCACGAGCGTGTTCCAGAATCCGGTCTCGGGGTCCCCGCGGCTTTCTTTAGCTGGTTCTCGAAACTTCTGGACCTTATTGTTCCTTCAGTTGACCGCCTCGAGCAACTTCCCGAGCGCGCCGCCTTCATCTTCAACTACGATCCAAAGGCCGCGCTCGCCACACCCGACAACGCTGAAGTGCTCGCGTCGCCCAAGACGCCTGCCGTCATCGAGGCTTTCGCCAGGCGTATTCCCAAAGACGCTCCGCTTACCGCCGAGCAGTTCAAGTCCATCGTCAATGAGGTGAAGACTGAGACGGGCGCTAAGGGGAAAGAGCTCTTCCATCCCATCCGCATCGTCGTCACCGGGTCGCACTCGGGCCCTGAGTTCGACAAGCTGATTCCGATCCTGGAAGAGGGCCGGCGAATCGGCCTTGCCGTGCTCAGCGTCGCCGAAAGGGTGAAAGCCTTCCAGAATCAGCAGCAAGCCGCGAAACCAGCGTGAAATGAATTTCGTGCTGAGCAGGTTCTATAATCCCCAGCAATGAACCTCGAGCAAAAATTGGCCGAGCTGAAACGCCGCGACTCCGCCGCGGAAGAAGGCGGCGGCAAAGAGCGCCGCGAGCGTCAGCACAAAGACGGCAAGATGAGTGCGCGTGAGCGCGTCGAGTTCCTGCTCGATGAAGGCACCTTCGAAGAGACGGACAAGCTGGTCACCCACCACTGCACCGACTTCGGCATGGAAGAGCAGAAGATCTTCGGCGACGGCTTCGTCACTGGTTACGGACGCATCGAAGGGCGACTCGTCTTCGTTTTCGCGCAGGACTTCACCGTCTTCGGCGGTTCGCTCTCGGAGGCGAACGCGGGCAAGATCTGCAAGATTATGGATATGGCCATGAAGGTTGGCGCGCCGGTGATCGGGTTGAACGATTCCGGCGGCGCGCGCATCCAGGAAGGCGTGATGTCGCTGGCCGGCTACGCCGATATATTTCTTCGCAACACCCTGGCGAGCGGAGTGATCCCGCAGATATCGGCCATCATGGGGCCGTGCGCGGGCGGGGCGGTGTACTCGCCGGCCATCACCGACTTCATCGCGATGGTCGATAAGACCAGCTACATGTTCGTCACCGGGCCGGACGTGATCAAGACGGTGACGCACGAAGAAGTCACGAAAGACGAGCTCGGCGGCGCGCACACGCACAACGAGACCTCCGGCGTCGCGCACTTCCAGGTGCACGACGATGCCGAATGCCTGTCGCTGATCCGCGAGCTGCTGAGTTTTATCCCGTCGAACAATGCCGATGAGGCGCCGCGGCGCGAGTCGAACGATCCGGCGGACCGGGAAGATGCGGCGCTCGATACAACCGTCCCAAGCGAATCGAACCAGCCTTACGACATCAAAGACGTGATCACGAAGGTAGTGGACGAAGGCTACTTCTTCGAGGTCCATGAGCACTACGCGAAGAACATCGTGGTCGGCTTCGCGCGGATGAATGGACGCTCGGTCGGCATCGTCGCCAACCAGCCGGCGTTTCTTGCCGGTGTGCTCGATATCAACGCCAGCGTGAAGGGCGCGCGTTTCGTTCGCTTCTGCGACGCATTCAATATCCCGCTGATCACGTTCGAAGACGTCCCCGGATTTTTGCCAGGGACGCAGCAGGAGTACGGCGGCATCATCCGTCACGGGGCGAAGCTGCTGTATGCGTTCGCCGAGGCGACCGTCCCGAAGATCACGGTGATCACGCGCAAGGCTTACGGCGGAGCGTACTGCGTCATGTCGTCGAAGCACATCCGTACCGACGTGAACTATGCCTGGCCTACCGCCGAGATTGCGGTCATGGGACCGGAGGGTGCGGTCAACATCGTCTACAAACGCGAACTGGATAAAGCCGCGAAATCCGCGAACTCAGACGCGGAGAAAGAAAAAATCATCGCCGCGCTGCGCAAAGAAAAGACCGACGAATTCCGCGACCGCTTCGCCAATCCTTATATCGCCGCCGAAAAAGGATACGTGGATGCGGTGATCCGCCCCCGCGAGACCCGAAAAAA
>JBJMGI010000014.1:0-8249 GCA_045807945.1 Terriglobales bacterium
AAAGAGCCGGCAAAACTGTGCGCGATGGGCATTCATATCTCGCGCGGCGTGACCTCGCATGGCTTCGCGCTGAACGTGAGCACGGACCTGAAAGGGTTCGAGAGCATTGTGCCCTGCGGAATTTCTGACAAGCCCGTGACTTCTCTGAATCGCGAAGTTGCGGCGGTGTTCTCCACCCGGATGGTCAAGCCGCTCTCACTCGCCGAAGTCTCAGACAATGTGGCGCGCAACTTCGGTGTGGTCTTCGAGCGCGAGATCCTGCCGGTCAACTCAGTCGAGCAGCTCCGCCCGCCGTTGCAGCCGAATGCCGACCTGCCGGCACGCCCGCCTGAGGAGCTGCGACGCCTCCATGAAGAAGATACTTTTCTCGCCTAGGCCACGACAGCCGACCCGTGTTGCCGAATCGCCATCTAAGTAGGTGTGCCAAATCGCGACACCAAGCCGCATGTCCCTGATACCCAAGGGCAAGAATTCGAAGTCGCCAAAAAGGAAGTTTCGCGACGCGACACGCTTTCTTTGTGGTTCTCCCGGGTCGCGGGCGACACCGCCCGCTGGGTGGGTTCGCCGCTCGCCTTCTCACTCGCGGTCATCTCCGTGATCGCCTGGGCAGCTATGGGCCCGATGTACGGTTACTCCAACACGTGGCAGCTGGTCATCAATACCGGGACGACCATCCTTACGTTCCTGATCGTCTTCCTCATCCAGAACACGCAGAACCGCGATGCCAAAGCGCTGCACCTGAAGCTCGACGAAGTCATCCGCTCGATCCACCAAGCGCATAACGAGATGATCGACATCGAGAACCTTTCCGATAAGGAACTCGACGAACTCAAGGCGCGCTACGAGCAGATTCGGTGCGAGTGGGACGAGCGCCACCGTGAGCGCCAAACCGCCTCTGGACAGAAGCCCGCGGCCTAGTTCGCCGTTTTCAACGCGCCATGTAAAATGATGGATTCGGACCTACTTCGAATCCCATGAAGAAGCCTCCCCCGCCCGCCAAGAAGACACCCACGCTCAAGGCCCACAATTTCGGACCGGGCATCAACGAGCAGCCACACTCGAAGAACAATGGCGGCGCGGCCCCGGCGCAGCCGCAGCAGATCAAGACGAACCACCTCGGCATTCAGGACTGGCGGCTGGAGAAGCCGCAGTTCCATGTGGTCGAAGTCACCGATCCGAAATCGGGCGAAGTGCATTACGAGACACGCGGAAACCTGAACACCCCTGTTCCGCCGATCAGTAATTCGAAATACCTCACCAAGGACGAGCATCTCGAGATTTACCGCTACATGCTGCTGAACCGCCGCATGGAAGTCGCGCTGGAAAATCTCTATAAGCAGGGTAAGGTGGTCGGCGGCGTCTATTTCGGACTCGGTCAGGAATCCTGCTCGGTCGCCTCCGCCTACGCTCTCGATAAAGATGATTGGTTCGCGCCCATGATCCGCAACCAGGGCGCGCTGCTGGTGCGCGGCTTCAACGCGAGCGACGTAATGATGCAGTACATGGCCAAAGCCGGCTCGCCGACCAAAGGCAAAGACGGCACCTCGCACTACGGCGACATCGGCGCGCGCAACATGGTGTCGCCTATCTCGATGCTGGGCGATCTGATCCCGGTGATGGCGGGCGTCGCACTCGGAGCGCGGCTGCAGGGCAAACACATCGCAGCTCTGACCTGGATCGGCGACGGCGGACAGTCTACCGGTGTGACTTACGAAGGCATCAACTTCGCCGCGGTGAAGAAGCTCGGCCTGGTGCTGGTGATCGAGTCGAATGCCTGGGCGTACTCGACACCGAGCGAATATCAATATCTGCCCGAAGATCTTGCCGACCGCGCACTCGGCTATGGCATTCCGGCGGTCATCATCGATGGCACCGATGCTTGCCAGGTTTACGACGCAACCCGCGAGGCAGTGGAGCGTGCGCATCGCGGCGGCGGCGCCTCGATCATCGAGGCCAAGATGATGCGGATGAAGGGGCACGCAATCCATGATGGCGCTGCTTACGTTCCGAAAGAGATGCACGAGTATTGGAAAAAGCGCGACCCGATCCACCGCTTCGAAAAATTCCTTTTGCAAAAAAAGTGGCTCACGCCCGACGGAAACAAGAAGATGATCGAAGAAGTGGAAGCGCACCTGGAGAAAGAGCGCGAGTTCGCGGTGAACTCTCCGATGCCGGAGCCGCACCTCGCTGCCGAGGGCGTGTACTGCGACCCGAGCTGTCACCCCATCAAGCCGAAGTATGCGACGCCGAAGGTGAAGAAGGGGTCGAAGCAACTGAAAGAATCGGAGGCGGCAATCCACTTCAAATAGATCCTTTTCGCCGCGGATGAACGCAGAGAAACGCGGATTACTTTTTAGAATTGTCATCCCGAGCGCAGCGGGGCGAAGTCGAGGGACTTAGGTTTGGTAATGAGCAACGAACCAAAAACCAAATTCTTTTATGCCCCGGCAATGAACATAGAAGTCGGCACGGTGCGCCGAATTACAAAAAGAGCCGACGGGGTTGTCAAAGCGATCCGCACAGATGATGGCGCTGGTCATATAGAGATTGGGTTCAAGGCTCATATCAGCAAGGTCTTGCGTGTTTGTTTTGTTTGCGACGATGGCCGGCCGGGGAAGCTGTTACTGCCCGACGGTCATAACTGTACCGACTGCCCTGGGTACGGCACCTACATGCCGCGATTAAATGGCGAAAATATTGAATGGCAAGAGCTTTGAACCCAGGTCCCTCGACTCGCGCGCGCTCAGTATTCGCGCGCTCGCTCGGGATGACAACTCGAATTGTTTGAATTGAATTGATCCGCGTTCATCTGCGTTCATCCGCGGCGAACGAATTTGATTTTTCTCGAAATACGAAACTAGAAACTCGAAACTGATCTATGGCTGAAGCAACATATCTCGAAGCGATACGGCAGGGACTCTGGGAAGAGATGGAGCGCGATCCCAGCGTCTTCTGCATCGGCGAAGACATCGGCATCTACGGCGGCGCGTTCAAAGTGACCGACGGCTTTATCCACCACTTCGGCCCGGAGCGAGTGATCGATACGCCAATCGCCGAGTCGGCCATCGTCGGCGCGGCCTATGGCGCCTCGCTCACCGGCATGCGTCCGGTCGCCGAGTTCCAGTTCATGGACTTCATCGGCTGCGCCTTCAACCAGATCGTCAACATGGTCGCGAAGTCGCACTATCGCTGGGAGGCGCCCGCGCCCCTGGTCCTGCGCGGCCCGTGCGGAGGGGGCGTGCACGGCGGACCGTTCCACTCGCAGAATCCCGAGATGCACTTCGTCCACGAACCGGGGATGAAGGTGGTCGCGCCGGCCACTCCAAGCGACGCCAAGGGACTGATCAAGTCCGCGGTGCGCGATAACAATCCTGTGCTATTTCTCGAACATAAGTTTTTGTATCGCCGCATCAAGGAAAATATTCCTGACGGCGAGCATACCGTCGAGATCGGCAAGGCGCGCGTCGCCCGCGAAGGACGCGACGTCAGCGTGATCACCTACGCCGCCATGGTGCACACGGCGCTCGAAGCCGCCGAGCTGCTCAAGAAAGACGGCATCGATCTCGAGATCGTTGACTTGCGCTCGCTGCTGCCGCTTGACCGCGAGGCCATTGCGAACACGGTGAAGAAGACGAATCGAGTGATCATCCTGCACGAGGACACCAAGACCGGCGGCCTTGCCGGCGAGATCGCCGCCATCATCAACGAGGACGCCTTCGACCACCTCGACGCGCCCACCGTCCGAATCACCTCTCTCGATACGCCCGTACCGTTTTCTCCACCTCTGGAAAAATTCTTTTTACCGAAGGTGGAGGATGTGGTGCGAGAGGCAAAACGGCTGAAGGCGTACTGATGCCCTACCTCCTGAAAACCGAGCCCTCCACTTACTCCTTCGCCGACCTGCAGCGTGAAGGCACTACCACATGGGACGGCGTGAACAATCCAGTCGCGCGCAAGAACCTTGCTGGCATGAAGCCCGGGGACAAACTCGTCGTCTATCACACCCGCGAAGAGAAATCGGTGGTCGGCACCGCGGCTGTGGTCAGCGTGGAGGCGAGCGACGCGAAGAACCCGCGCGTCGAGATAAAAGTCGGCAAAGCGGTCGCGCCCGTGACGCTCGCGACGATCAAGGCGAACAAGCTGTTCAGCGATTCGCCACTCGTCCGCCAGGGACGCCTCTCCGTCGTCCCGCTCAGCGACGTCCAATACGAATTCCTGACGAAGTAGCGCCTGTGGTAGCTTGGCGGAATGGAAGCCAAAGAGGTCCGCTGGGACCAAATCCCCGCCGAGCAGCTTGCGCCGCTGCTCTCTCGCCGCTACATTTCGACCGAAACCATGACCGCCGCGCAGTTTCAGTTGAAACGCGGCTGTTCGGTGCCACGACATCAGCACGAGAACGAGCAGCTCAGCTTCGTCTTGACTGGCGCGCTCAAGTACATCAGCGATGCCGGCGAACACGTGGTAACGGCAGGAGGATTCTTCATCATCCCTGCCAACGTACCGCACGCGGCGGAAGCGGTTGAGGATTGCGTGGTGCTCGACGTTTTTGCGCCGCCCCGCGCAGATTGGGAGAGCAAGACCGATTCTTACCTGCGCGATGCAAAGAGTAAGTAAGCGAAGCAGGCGCAAATCCAACAAGCAGGGCGCAGGCGGTACAATGTGCGGCCATGATCGGTCGCGCCCTTCTTGTAGCTCTCCTATTGTTCTCGGTGCACGCAGCTGCCCAACAACTGACTCCCACGGCAAGCTCTCTTTTGCAAGAGATCAATGGGATCAAGACGGTCGATAACCACACTCACCTCCCCTTCGGCGACGACGATACGAATTATGACGCTCTGCGGTGCAACACGCTCACTACCGCGTCGAAGGATCCATTCCCGCTGCGCAACGAAGATGGTATCTACGATCAGGCCGCTCGAAGCCTCTTCGGATTGAAGGAGTCGGCGGGCGACGCCCTGAACAAAGCCGAATCAGCCGCGAAGAACGCCAAGCGGCAACAGCTTGGGGATAAATACACCGAGTGGGCACTCGATCAGGTCGGCAACGAAGTGGTCTTCGCTAATCGCACTGAGATGCCCGTGACCAATCCGAACCCTGAGCGGATCAAATGGGTTCCCTATGATGACGCGCTGCTATTTCCCCTCAACAACGAACAAGGGAAGAAATTTTCACTCGACCGTCAGATTTTGTTGACCGCCGAGGAGAAGCTGCTGCAAACATATCTGGCCGCACAGAAAGTAAACGGGCTTCCGGCAACACTCGACGATTACCTCAATAACGTAGTAGTACCCACGCTCGAGTCACAAAAGCGCGCGGGAGCGGTGGCGATCAAGTTTGAGATGGCATATCTGCGCAGTTTGAAAGTTGACCGCGTCAGCGCGGCTGATGCGGCGCATATCTATTCCAACGGCCGCCGTGGCACTGCTAGCCCCGAGGGCTACAAGAAGCTGCAAGATTTTCTCTTCCACTTCATCGCTCTTCAAGCCGGAAAACTGGGAATGCCGGTGCACATACACACTGGCCCTGGCTGCGGCGACTGGTTCGACATCAGCGGCTCCGATCCGCTGCTGCTCGACACGATGTTCATCGATCCGGCGCTAAAGGACACGAAGTTCGTATGCTTCACTCCGGCACCTTCGCGCGCGAGGCGGCGATGCTGCTGATGCATCCCAATGTGTACGCGGATACGGCGGTGGATCCCTTCTTGCTAGGTCAGCGCCATTTTGCCGAAGCCCTGCGCACGATGCTCGAGGTAGAGCCGGAAAAGGTTCTGTACGGCTCTGACGCGGGGCCGTTCGGCCCGAATCAGGATTTCGAGATCACCGCCTGGGTTTCCAGCCAGCGCACGCGCCAGGCTTTGGCGGTCGCGCTCGGCGGAATGGTGGACGACGGCGAGATCTCGCGCGAGCGCGCGGTCCAATTCGCACACATGTACCTGGCCGACAACGCGCGCGTGCTTTACGGGCTCAAATAGAATTCGAGTGTCACAGGAGGCCCCATGGGCAAGTTCATCGGCGGCATCGTCTTCACACTGCTGGTCATCGCTATCGGTGGATACTTTTACCTGAAGCTAGGCATGGTCAACATGGTCGCCGATCAGACGCCTTCTCGCATGGAGACTCGTCTGGCTCACATCGGACTCGACAATTCCGTCGAGAAGCACGCCGCGGATCTGAAGAATCCTCTACAGCCGACCGACGACGTATTGAGTGAGGGCATGCACATCTACGTGCAGAATTGCGCCGGATGTCACGGCAGTCCGAAGGAGACGAACTCGGTTTTCGGCGGAGCGTTCAATCCACGTACGCCGCAATTCATGAAACGTGCGCCCGACATGCCCGACAATGAGAATTTCTACATCACGAAGTACGGCATACGCCTCACTGGCATGCCCGCCTGGGGCAAACTCTACAATGACGATCAGCTCTGGAAGGTGACTACCTTCCTCACCCATATGGAGAAGCTGCCATCGGCGGTTGATCAGGAGTGGAAGAGCCCCGCGACGCCGAACCCACCGCCCGTCCTAGGCGACGCGAAAACGAAAAAGTAGTCACGTGCAGCTCCCCGCGGCTCTTAATCGCGCTATTGACGCCGAAGCGGCGCAGCACGACCGCAAGTTGCTGACGCGCGCCGTCGAGGACATGTCGTTCCGTTACCGCTCGCGCGTAAAAGATACGGGAGCATTCGTCAGCACGCCGCTGCATCGCGCCGCGTATGTCATCACCCGGCTTCCGGCAACGTTTGCGGCAGTCGCGGCGGCTCTCACCGAAATAAAAAACAGAATGCCGGAGTTCGCGCCCGCCGACCTCCTTGACCTCGGGGCTGGGCCCGGCACCGCTACGTGGGCTGCAAGCGTAGTCTTCCCTTCATTGCTACGCGCCAGGCTGATCGAGCAGGATCCCGAATTCATCGCAACCGGACGCCACATGGTCAAGTCGGCCGCAGCCGAGCCGATCAGCCACATGGAGTGGGTACGAGGCGATCTTCGCAAGGCAGAGCTCGAGCCGCACGATCTGGTGGTGATCTCGTACGCTTTGGGAGAATTGAGCGAACGAGAAGCGGTGGCTCTGGTGAATAAGGCGTTGAAAGCAGCGAAAGTGCTTGTGGTGATTGAGCCGGGAACGCCGCGCGGATGTGGCGTGGTGCATGTGGCCCGCGTCGAGATGCTCGCTGCCGAAGCGCACATCATTGCTCCGTGTTCGCAGGAAGGGCCCTGTCCCATGCTCGCGCGCAAAGACGATTGGTGCCACTTCGCGCAGAGGCTAGAGCGGACTTCGCTGCATCGCAATCTTAAATCCGGCGAGCTGGGCTACGAGGACGAGAAGTTCTCTTACATGGTCGCGGCGAAAGAAGACGTCGTAAAGGCATCCGCGCGCATCATTCGCCATCCGCTGATCGGCAAAGGGCACATCAGGCTCGAGCTGTGCACACCCGCCGGCATCGTGACCGAAACCGTAACACGCAGCGACAAAGAAAACTTCAGGCTTGCGCGACGCGCGAAGTGGGGCGATGCTTGGGACGGAGGTCGAACATGAGCGCCAAGAACTACTCCCTGCTCTGCGGCATCATCTTTTTTGTCCTGCTCATCCTTCACGTGCTGCGGATTGTGATGCACGTGCATATCGCCGTGAACGGCATGCCTATCGTTATGGGGGCGAGCTGGCTAGGCATCATCGTTGCCGGCCTGCTGGCATTCCTCGGCCTGCGCGCCTGGAAGAACGGATAGTGGGCTCTTGATCGCCGACAATATCTCGCGCATCCGTGAGCGCGTCCAAGCCGCTGCCAGGAGGGCAGGGCGCGATCTGAACGAGATCACGCTGATGGCGGTGAGCAAGACGTTTCCAGCTTCAGCTATTCGTGAGGCATATGATGCTGGGCTGCGCGTCTTCGGCGAAAACCGCGTCCAGGAGTTTGCCGGAAAAGCTAGCGACCTTCGGGACTTGAAAGACGCAGATTTTCGCCTGATCGGACATCTGCAATCGAATAAGGCAGCGAAAGCGGTCGAACTGTTCAATGCCGTAGATTCAATAGATTCGCTTCGGCTCGCGAGCAAGCTGAACGCTTCTGCAAAGGATTTCGGCAAGATCCTCGACGTGCTGCTGGAAGTGAACGTTGGCAACGAGGCTGCAAAAGCGGGGCTCCCCGCCGACCTGAGCGGCCCAGAGTGGACAAATCTTCTGCAAGAGCTCCCTTCATTCACAAACCTCCACGTCCGCGGAGTGATGTGCATCCCGCCGCACACCGAGGAT
>JBJMGI010000015.1:0-7214 GCA_045807945.1 Terriglobales bacterium
CCATCGTACCCAGCGACTTCAGGAACAAAGTTAAACCAATTGTTTGAGGCGGATTTGCCCGAGGCTGGCCGCGGCGACGCCGCCTTCGACGACTTCGCCGCGATCGCCGAGAATATCCGTCCAGGCAACGGACGCTTCTTCGGCTACGTTCTCGGCTCGGGCGAGCCTGTGGGCGCGATCGCTGACCTGCTGGCCAGCGCGCTCAATCAAAACTTGACCGCGTGGCGCTCCGCTCCCGCTGCCGTCACCATCGAGCGGACGGTCGTCTCATGGCTGGCACAGGCGATCGGCTGCGAAGGATTCACCGGCAGCCTCACCGGCGGAGGCTCGAGCGCAAATCTGATGGGCCTCGCCATGGCGCGGGAAACGAAACTGCCAGCTAATGAGAGTGGGGCCCAAGGCGGAACTATTTACGCCTCCGAAGAAGCTCATATGTCCATCTCGAAGGCGGTGGCATTGCTCGGGCTTGGCCGTGCCAACCTGCTGTTGGTGCCTGTGGATTCAGAGTTCCGCATGCGCACCGAGGAACTCGCCAAAATGATTCAGCAAGACAAAGCAGCAGGGAAGCGGCCGATCGCCGTCGTCGCAACCGCCGGAACGGTCAACACTGGTGCGATTGATCCGCTTCCGGACATTGCCGACATCGCTAACCGCGAGAATCTCTGGTTTCACGTGGACGGCGCCTACGGCGCGCTCGCCGCGATCGCCCAGCCGGAAAAATTCCGGGGCCTCGCTCTCGCCGATTCGCTGTCACTCGATCCCCACAAGTGGCTCTATCAGCCGCTCGACTGCGGCTGTCTTCTGTTTCGCGATCCGGCTGCCGCACGTCGCGCCTTCTCGGATGCCGGCGACTATGCCAAGGTCATGAACACCGACCCGATCGAAGGCTTCGCCTTCTTCGACGAATCCATGGAACTTTCACGCCGCTTTCGCGCGCTGAAGCTGTGGGTCTCGCTTCGCTATCACGGGCTCGCCGCGTTTCGCTCCGCAATCCAGCGCGACCTTGATCACGCACAGTTGCTTGCAGAAAAGATTAAAGCCAATCCAAGGTTGGAGCTTCTTGCGCCGGTTGGCCTCAGTGCGGTCTGTTTCCGGGTGCGCGGTAAAGACAATGCAAAGATCCTGCCGCGCATCATCCAGCGCGGCCGCGTTTACATCTCGAACGCAACCATCGGCGGCGAATTCGTGCTGCGCGCCTGCTTCGTCAACCATCGCACCACGCCCGCAGACGTTCAGCTCATCGTTGACGAAGCGCTTGCGGCGGCTGCTGAGGTGTGACCGTGCTGCTCACGCCGTGATAAAAGATTCACATGCAGAAAAATGCAGCCCCGGTAGCTTCGGTCACGGCTACAGCTCCTTGCCGGGTAGATCTTGCCGGCGGCACCCTAGACATTTGGCCCCTCTACCTCTTTCATTCCGGCGCGGTCACGGTGAACTTCGGCGTGAGTGTCCTCACCCGCTGCCAGATCGCTAAAACTTCCGGCAGCCGCATCGAGTTGAAGTCGCTGGACACGGGGAAGTTCGATTCCTTCTCCAGCGTTGAAGAACTCTGCAGCGCGAAGAAGTTTTCTCACCCGCTCGCCGCGAACTTGGTCCGCTTCTTTGCGCCCGAAGCCGGCTTCACCCTGGAGACACATTCGGAATCGCCAGCAGGCGCTGGAATCTCCGGCTCTTCCGCGCTCATGGTAGCCACCACTGCCGCCCTCGCCAGCTTCACCGGACGCCAGCTTTCGCTCGAAGAGATACGCGTGATCGCGCAGAACGTAGAGGCGCAGCTCATCCGCGTACCCACCGGATGCCAGGACTACTACCCGGCACTTTACGGCGGCGTGAACGCGCTCCATCTGGAAGCAGACGGCATCCACCGCCAGGCGATCACCGTTGCGGCTGAAGAACTAGACTCGCGCTTCGTGCTCGCCTACACGGGAGCGCCCCGGCAGTCGGGCATCAACAACTGGAAAGTTTTCCAGGCGCATATCAACGAAGACAAAAAAGTCTTCCGCAACTTCGAGCAGATCGCCGCCATCGCGCGCGCGCTGCACGAAGCACTTTCGAACGCCGACTGGGACGAAGTCGCGAAGCTTCTCCGGGCGGAATGGAAGCTGCGAAAAACGAATGCCCCCCGCATCACGACGCCGCTGATCGAGAAGCTGATCAAGGTCGCGACAAAGAACGGCGCTAAAGCAGCTAAGGTATGCGGTGCTGGCGGTGGTGGATGCGTGGTCTTCCTCACTGAGCCCGATTCCAAACACTTGGTTGAAGCGTCTATTCGTGAGGCAGGCGGCACCGTCCTGCCGTGCCATGTTGCTCGAGAGGGGCTGGCGCTGTCTGGCTCGCACGCGATGCCGCAACTTGCATCCAACTAGAGGAAGGTGCACGATACAGGTGAAAAGCACCCCATGTTCCCAAAGCATCTCCCAATCCTGCTGGTTTTTACGGCCTGCTCCGCCCTCGCTCTCGCCCAAGGTTCTTCGGCCCCGGGCGCAACCATTACCGTTCCCGGCGCCGGCGCTTCTCCGGATAAAATTCCGGCTACTGCGGCTGCTCCCACTATCACTCTCAGCAATAAGCCTATTTCAAATGAGAACCGCGTCGCACTGATCCGCGGCATTCAAGCTGAGTACATTGCTGTGAAGAAAGCGTTTCCACAGGGCAAAGAAGGATTGACCTACAAGAACGGGCAGCTTCATCCCAGCGATCAGGAGATCCGCAAGCTCATCGCCACGAACGGCCCGGCGGCGCGACCGGGCGACAAGTCGCAGATCACCGGATTCGAGTTCAAAGGGAACAGCGTGATCCTAGAGATCAATGGCGGCCCGCAAAAAAAGAAGAAGTGGTATCAGCGTATTTCGGTCGCAGGAATGGGTGGTGAGACTCCGGTCGCCGAACAATCCGAGCAGGAAGCCAACGCTCGCGGCTCGGTGCTGATCGTCCAGTTCGACAAATTTATTCCTGACATGACCGTCGATCAATTCAAGCAATACCTTGCCCCCGTCTTCGATTTCAAGCCGCTCGCGGGAAGCGAAGCCTACATCGCGTCGCTGCCTCCAAAGGTACGGCAGGCGCTGAAGGAAAAGCGCGTGCTCGTCGGCATGGACCGCGACCTGGTCACGTTGTCGAAAGGACGTCCCGATCAGAAGATCCGCGAGAAAGATGGCGACAACGAGTACGAAGAGTGGGTGTTCGGAGCCCCGCCGCAAGACGTCGAGTTCGTGCGCTTCGCGGGCGACGAAGTCGTGCAGGACAAGATCATGAAGGTCGGCGGCGAAAAAGTGGTCCGCACCGAGCGCGAGATCGACATGAAAGACACCACGGCGACCGCGAAGGCGACGCCCGCTGAGCAGCCGGCTAAGAAACCCACGTTGCGCCGGCCCGGCGACCCCGAGCCAGAGGCCCAGACTCAGCCCTGACAACCGTGTTTCTTTCAGCGGTCTCGGTGCATCCATTAAACTAAGACAGTGAAGATCGCGCTGGGGCAGATCAACTCGACCGTTGGGGATTTCAGTGGTAACGCCTCCCGCATCATCGATTCCTGCCGCCGCGCCGCTCAGGCCGGTGCCGGGCTTGTCATCTTCCCTGAACTTTCCGTCTGCGGATACCCGCCGCGTGACCTCGTCGAAAAACCTGCCTTCGTCGCCAAGAACCAGGAAACGGCCGAACGCATCGCGCAAACCATCCAGCAGCACAATAATATCGCCGCCATCGTCGGCCTGGTCACTCCTGCGCATGCCGAAACTGGCAAGTCGGTGATGAACTCGGCGGCACTGCTGCGCAACGGCAAGATCGATTTCGTGCAATCGAAGATGCTGCTGCCAACGTACGATGTCTTCGACGAATCGCGCAACTTTGCTCCTGCGCAATCGCAGTCGCTGCTTCCATTCTGCGGTAAGAAGATGGCGCTCACCGTTTGCGAGGACGCGTGGAACGACAAACATTTCTGGAACCGCCGCTTGTACGGGATCGATCCGGTTGAAGAACTCATAAAGCAGGGCGGAAATTTTGTTCTGAACATCTCCGCTTCACCCTTCTACGTGGGCAAGCGAGAGCTCCGCAAGAAGATGCTGCAAGCCATCGCGCAACAGGACAACGTTCCCGTGGTCATGGTGAACCAGGTCGGCGGCAACGACCAGCTCATTTTCGACGGCTCCTCGATGGTGCTTGGGCCCGATGGCAGAGTGATCGCGCAGGCGAAGTCCTTCGAAGAAGATCTCGTCATCTTCAATCCCAACGAGCTTACAGGCGAGATGCACGATCAGATGGATGGGATCGAGGCGACGGCTTACTCAGCGCTCGTGCTCGGAACGCGTGATTACGTCCGCAAGTGCGGCTTTCAGCGCGTCACGTTGGGCCTGAGCGGCGGCATCGACTCCGCACTCACCGCCGCCATCGCAGTGGACGCGCTCGGCCCGGAGAATGTGATCGGCGTCCTGATGCCCGGGCCATATTCTTCTCGCGGCAGCATCGAAGATGCACGCGAGCTCGCCAACAATCTTGGGATTCGCTGCGAGATGGTCCGCATCACCGCCGTATTCGACACCTTCCGTGAAGCTCTGAAGCAGGCGTTCTCAGGCAGGGAGGAGGACGTTACTGAGGAAAATCTTCAGGCGCGCATCCGCGGCAACATCCTGATGGCGCTCTCCAATAAGTTCGGCTACATGGTTCTTAGCACTGGAAATAAATCCGAGCTCGGCGTCGGCTACTGCACCCTCTACGGCGACATGGTCGGCGGCCTCGCCGTGATCTCCGACGTGCCGAAGACGATGGTCTACCGCCTTTCGCGGTATGTGAATTCCCATCGCCCGGTGATTCCAAAGAGCACCATGGAGAAGCCGCCCTCAGCCGAGTTGCGCAATGACCAACGCGACAGCGACTCGCTGCCGCCATACGAGATGCTCGACACTATCCTCGAGGACTACGTGGAAGACAGCAAGAACGCCGAACAGATCGCCGCGGAGCGCAACTTCGACTTGAAGCTGGTGAAGCGCGTGATCAACATGGTGGAGCGCAGCGAATACAAACGTCAGCAGGCTGCGCCAGGATTGAAGATCTCCGAAAAAGCTTTCGGCGTAGGACGCCGCTTCCCCATAGCGGCCAAGTCAGAGGTCTAAAGTTGGGCCCGGAGTTCGCGACGCAGGATCTTCCCGGAAGCATTCCGAGGGATTGACGAGACGAACCTGATCTCGCGCGGCTGCTTGTATTTGATCAGCCGCTCCGCGACATACCCGCAGAGTTCTGTCCCGAGCGCGGCGCTTGCGTCGTGCCCGGCGCGCACCACAACGAATGCCAGCGGGATTTCGCCACACTCCGCATCGGCGCGTCCTATTACTCCGCAATCCTGCACCCGCGGATGCTCCAGCAGAACCGCTTCCACCTCCGCCGGCGCGATCGGAAATCCTTTGTACTTGATCAGCTCCTTGCGGCGATCCACGATGGTGAAGAATCCCCGCTCGTCGCGCGTGGCCACATCGCCCGACCAATACCACCCGTCACGCAACGCTTCCGCTGTCGCTTGCGGCGCCTGCCAGTAGCCGCGCATGAATTGCGGACCGCGCATCACCAGCTCTCCAATTTTGTTCGGAGCCGCTTCAGTCCCGTCTTCGCGGACTATGCGGCAATCCGTCTGCGCCAGCGGCATTCCGATTGACTCAGCCAAATACAATTCCGGCTCGATGAAGCCGCAGTGCGTCACCGGCGAGGCTTCGGTCATTCCGTATCCCTGTTTGAGCGGGATCCCTGTGTGTGCACGGAATCGCTTCGCCAACTCCGGCGCGAGAGGCGCCGCGCCAGACTTCGACGCACGCACTTTGTGCGACTTGGGAAAAATGCCTTGCTCCGCCGCGAGACAAACCGCGTTCAGCGCCGGCGGCACCATCGGCAAGAAGGTCACGCCTTCCTGATCAACCAGCTTAGAAAGCGCTGCCACGTCGAAGCGAGGCATCAGCACGAGCGTTCCGCCGGTAACCAATACAGGATTCAGAATCACGTTCAATCCGTATATGTGGTACAGCGGCAGGAAGCAGAGCACGACGTCATCTTCGGTGAACGTCGCCGCTTCGCCGGGCGCAAGAAACTGATAGACATTCGTCAGCAGGTTCGTATGCGTAAGCACCACACCCTTGGAGAGACCTGTTGTCCCGCTGGAGTAGGGAAGCGACGCGAGCGTCCGCTCCGGAGAATCTATGTGCAAAGGCAGTCGCACGCATGCGCCCTTGAACAGCTCCGCAAAAGGACGCGACCCCGGCACGTGCTCTCGCGTGGTAAAGATCTGCCGCAACGACTTCACAATGAGCGTCAGGCCGCTGATCTGTGGGCCGTTGGTGATCAGCAACGACGTACCCGAGTCGTTCATCTGGTACGAGGCTTCGCGTTCGCGGTAATGAGGATTGATCGGAGTGGGCACGCCGCCGGCGAGCATCACTGCGTGAAAGGCGACGCAGAATTCCCATGAGTTCGGCAGAAGAATCGCCACCCGTTCACCCGGCTTCAGGCCGTTGGCTATGAATCCGCGCGCTGCTGTCTGGACCAGCTCGGCATATTGCCCATAGCTAATCCGTTTCGCTTGCCCACGCTCGTCGGGAGCAGAGGTGTCCACGATCGCGGTGCGCTCCGCGAATTGCGTGCACGCATCGAGGATTGCGGTATGCAAAAACTTTCCGCTCGGGTTCGCGTAGAGCTCAGTGCGCATCGCTCGTCATTATAGAGGCGCAATATACAATCGCAGAATGGCGCGCGCGAACTCCACGTCAGCAGCGGACCTCTCCGGCAAGGTGGTATTCATCACCGGAGCCGCTCGCCGTATCGGCCGCGAGATTGCTTTGCAAGCCGCTGGACGCGGCGCCGACATCGCCTTCACCTATCTCAGTTCACAAAAAGATGCGGAGAAGCTGGCTGCTGAGATCGGCCGCATGGACCGCAATGCCTTCGCTCTGCGCTGTGACGTGACCGACGAGCGCGAGGTGAAGGAAGCTGTCGCCGAGGTCGAGCGCGAGATGGGCGGCATCGACATCCTGGTGAACAACGCGGCGAATTACGAGACGGTCCCGTTCGAGGAACTCACCGTCGCACAATGGGATCGCATGTTGGCCAGCAACGCTCGCGGCCCGTTCCTGGTCTCGCGTGCTTGCTTGAAGAGTTTGCGAAAAGGCCAGGGAAGGATCATCAACCTCGGCTCCCTGGGCGGCCTGCGTCCGTGGACATCGCACGCACACTACTGC
>JBJMGI010000016.1:0-11835 GCA_045807945.1 Terriglobales bacterium
CGTCCCGCCGCGCGAGTCGCTCCATCGGATTGGCTACATGGCGCACGCTTCCATGCTTTACGACGAGATGACCGCGCTCGAGAACCTGCGCTACTTCGCCGGACTCTATGGGATCGAAGATGACGCGCGGCTGCAAAATTCTCTGTCTGCGGTCGGGCTCGATCCCTTGCTCGAGCGCCGTGTCGGTGAATATTCGCAAGGCATGCGGCAGCGGGCGTCGCTCGCGCGCGCGATGGTGCACGACCCGGAAGTCCTGCTGCTGGACGAGCCGTTCTCGAATCTCGATACCTCAGCCTCCCGCGACGTGGTCGCGCTGCTAGCGAAGCTGAAGCGCTCGAAGACCATCCTGGTGGTCACGCATCAGCCGGCGCTGCTGGAAGCGACCCACGACGAAGTCTTAGTCCTGTCGCAGGGCAGGATTGCGACGCAAGGACCGGCGATGTCCGCCTTTGCGAAACGCAACGAGGCGATCGGGGTGCGCTCATGAGCACGATGCGCACCGCGGGTTCTACTCTGAAGAACGACCTGCGCCTGGAGTGGCGCTCGAAAGACGCCTTCAACGCGATGCTCTTCTTCGCGTTACTGGTCGCCGTGATCTTCAGCTTTTCGTTCGACCCCTATGCGGAGGAGGCGCGCCGCATAGTCGGCGGGCTGGCGTGGATCGCCTTTCTGTTCGCGTCAACGGTCGCTCTGAACCAAAGCTGGGCACGCGAGTTGCGCGGCCAGGTGCTGGATGCGTTCCGCGTGAGCCCCGCACCGGCAAATTCGCTCTTCATCGGTAAATCCGTAGGAAATTTTATTTTCGTTCTGGCGATCGAGGCGATACTCGCCCCGGTGTTCGTCGTGTTTTACGATCTGCGCAGCGTTGGGCCATTGTGGCAATTGGCGCTCGTTTTCGTGCTGGGCACGTGGGCGCTGGTCGTGAATGGGACGTTCTTCGCGGCGCTCTCGGCGCGCACCCGCAACCGCGAGCTGATGTTGCCCTTGCTACTCTTCCCCATCTCCATCCCGGCGCTGCTCGGGATGGTGAATGCGACCACCATCGTTCTGACCGGTGAGGATTCGCCGCGCTTCTGGATCAGCCTGCTGGCGGTCTATGACATCGTGTTTACAATGGTTGGGCTCTTGCTGTTCGATACCGTCTTGAACGCGGAATAAATGAAACCTGTCTTCATCATCTACGCACTGTTTACCCTCGTGCTGCTGAGCTACGGGCTGCATCAAGCGCTTGTTGTCGCGCCGACCGAGCAGACGATGGGCGAGATCCAACGCATCTTCTACTACCACGTGCCCTCGGCGTGGGTCGCGTTCCTGTGCTTCGTTGCAAATTTCGGAGCTTCCATCTGGTATCTCGCGACTAAGTGCGAAAAATCGGACGCAGTCGCGGTCGCGACCGCCGAAGTGGGCGTTGTTTTCAATACCGTTGTGCTGGTCACCGGGCCACTGTGGGCGAAGCCGGTGTGGGGCATATGGTGGACATGGGATGCGCGCCTCACCTCGACCTTCATCATGTGGCTCATCTACATCAGCTACCTGCTGCTTCGCAGGTTCTCTACGGCCAACGAGCAGACCCCGAAACTCGCGTCCGCACTTGCTATCTTTGGGTTCGTCGATGTGCCGATCGTGTACATGTCCATCCGCTGGTGGCGCACACAGCATCCCAGCCCTGTGATCGGTGGCGGCCAGAACTCCGGACTCGATCCGCAGATGCTGCACGCGCTGTTGTGGAACTTCGCTGCCTTCGCCGCGTACGGTTTGCTGGTCGTCTGGCGCCGCTATCAGCTGGAACGCGGACGCCAGCAGTTGAACACGCTGTATCGAACGCAAGGAGCCGTCTGATGCCGCGCAATCTGATCATCGCTTACATCGCGACCTGGGGGATCCACATCGGGTATCTTCTGATCGTCTCCAGCGGCTTCCGCAGACTCGCGAAAGAGTTGCGCGAGTTGCGAGCGCAAAAGGAGAAGTAGTATGCGAAGGATTCTTGGTGCTGTGCTGATGCTGGCTGGAGTCTACGCCCTCTATTGGGCATGGCAGGGCGCTGCGGGAAAGATGCCGACCGACTTCTCATTCACCAACCCGGTGATCCAGTACGGAGTAGCGGGTGCGCTCGCATTCTTCACCGGCTGGGCGGTGTTTCACAGTTATCGGAAACCGATGGCGAACAAGATGGTGTGTCCGAACTGCAACAAGATCTTGCAGAAAGGTCGGCGCAGCTGCCCGTTCTGCAATGAGCAACTGGTCCACTACTGACGGCGGAACGAAAGAGCATGGAGCGAGAATTTTCCGCCGGAGCAGTCGTGCTGCGCAGGTTACGCGGCGAGTGGCACGTCGCGGCGATCGAGCCGCGCGGACGCTACGGCGAAAAAGGCGAAAAGAAGCCCAAGACCAAGCCGACCATTGCCCTACCCAAGGGCAACATCGATAAAGGCGAAAAGCCGCAGGAGACGGCGCTGCGCGAGGTCCATGAAGAGACCGGCCTCGAGGCCCAGCCCATCGCGAAGCTCGCCGACATCAAGTACGTTTACAACCGCTCTTGGAGCGACGGCGCGAAGGTCTTCAAAGTCGTCAGCTTCTATCTATTTCGCTACGTGAGCGGCAAGATCGGCGATATCAAAGAAGAGATGCGGCACGAAGTCGCGCAGGCGATGTGGCTGCCGCTGGACGAAGCTCCCAAAAAGTTGAGCTACAAGGGCGAGCGGGAAATCGCGGCTAAGGCGATCGATTGGTTGAAAATCAACGAGCCTTAAAGACGCCGCAGATGAACGCAGATTTCGCAGATGTCACTATGACCCTAGCGCTGAAGAAGATAGGTGGAATTGCTTTCGGTACAGGCTTTGCGATTGCCCTTCTCCTGGCAACTGTCAATTTAGGCTTGGCGAGAATGAATTTAGATCCCGGGCCGTGGCTCAGCACCGTGGATACGATTCTCTGGCCGACAGGAATCATGATGTTTGAGGCGGATGCGGATGTTCCGGGATACACGTTTTTCGGAATTAGCGTCATTTGCAACGGGCTCGTCTATGCTTTTGGAGCTGTCTTGATTGCCTACTATGTGAAGCTGGCAAAGAATCAGGGATATGATTGTCGCGATGATGATTGAACCATAGCGGCTCTGTGTCGCTGCGCCACTGTGGTAGATTTCTTCCTGCTTGAAAGAGCTACATCCACACCCGCATCGCCCTCCTGACGTAGAGACCCATTTCACCTCCGGATTGTTTGTCCGGGACGTGATCATTGGCATGGCGGACGGGCTGACTGTCCCATTCGCACTCGCCGCCGGACTTTCCGGCAGCATCTCGAACACCTCCATCGTCGTGATCGCGGGCATCGCCGAGATTGCCGCGGGCTCGATCGCGATGGGACTCGGGGGATATCTTGCCGCGCAAAGTGACGCTGAGCACTACGCCAGCGAGCGGCAGCGCGAAGAGACTGAGGTCATCGAGAAGCCGCAGGTCGAGGCCGACGAGATCACAGAGATCTTCGAGCAGTACGGATTGAGCCACCAAGAAAGCCAGCCACTGGTGCAGGCGCTGAGCCGCAATCCCAAGCTGTGGGTGGATTTCATGATGCGCTACGAGCTCGGACTCGAGGAGCCCGATCCGAAGCGCGCGCGCAACAGCGCTGCGACGATTGCGGCGTCCTACATTGCCGGCGGCTTCATCCCGCTCGCGCCCTACATGATCTTCCACGCCGCGCACATCGCGCTGATGGTCTCGGTGGCCGTGACGCTGGTCGCGCTCGCTGTCTTCGGGTACATCAAGGGACACTACACCGGTGCGCGCCCGTTGCGCAGCTCGGTGCAAACAACGTTGGTGGGTGGATTGGCAGCCGCGGCTGCGTTCGCGATCGCCAGATTGATCTCGTAAAAGCTCAGGGTATTCCCCGCAGCAGCATTCCCTTTCCGCGCTCCTCAGACAAAGAACTTCCCGTCAAATTCCTTGACTGAATGAACACTCATTCAGTAAGATTCTGCATCATATACCAGCGGCTGCTCTGCTCCTCCGGAGCTGCTGGCCGATGTCCTCTGCGAGATGAATTGTCACGTTCGCCTGAGGATTTCAGCCACCGCAACGAAGCGTAGAATGAGTGGCCTGCGCAGCACGTTCTTGGGCCCGCATCCCCTGGAGTCACCGAATGCCCGACACCGCCGCCCCGCCCTCCTCCCCCGTAGATGTAAAGGTCAAAATGGCCGGGAATGGATCCTCAACTTCCCCCTGGGCGCCGCAATCTCAGAGAGCCCGATCCGCCATGCATAAAAAAATCAACAAAGTCGCCGTCCTCGGCGCGGGGACCATGGGCGCGCGTATCGCTGCCCACCTCGCCAACGCCGGTATCCCCTCTTTGCTGCTGGATATCGTTCCGCCCGACGCCGCTGGTTCGCAGGACCGCGCCGTCCGAAACAAATTTGCGAGTGCTGGGCTGGAAGGTCTGAAGAAATCGAAGCCCGCGGCTTTCACCAACGCTGATTTCGCCAAGCTGGTAAGCATCGGGAACTTCGATGACGACCTCGCAAAGCTCGCCGAATGCGGCTGGATCATCGAAGCCGTCGTTGAGAACCTGGAGATCAAGCGCGCGCTGCTGAAAAAAGTGGAAGCAGTGCGCAAACCCGGCACGTACATCACCACCAACACCAGCGGGCTTCCGGTCGCCTCTATCAGCGAAGGATTCTCAGACGACTTCCGCCGCAACTGGTTCGGCACGCACTTCTTTAATCCGCCACGCTACATGCGTCTGCTCGAGATCATTCCCACGCCTGAGAGCGATCGCGCCGCGATGGAGGCCGTCGCGAACTTCTGCGATCTGCGCTTGGGCAAAGGCATCGTCAACGCCAAGGACACTCCCAACTTCATCGCCAACCGCATCGGAACATTTTCCGTCCTGAACGTGATGCGCGTGATGCAGGAGATGAACCTCTCTATCGAAGAAGTGGACGCGTTGACCGGCTCTGCGGTGGGCTGGCCGAAGTCGGCAACCTTCCGGACTATCGATCTCGTAGGGCTCGACATCCTCGGGCACGTCGTAAACAACATGACCGGCAAGGTGAAAGACGAGCGCTCCGAGCTTCGCCTGCCCGATTTCTACAACAAGATGCTCGAGCGCAAGATGCTGGGCGACAAGACCAAGGGCGGCTTCTACAAGAAGCAACGCGGCGCCGACGGCAAAGAAGAGCGCTTCGGAATCGACTGGAAGACTCTGGAGTATCGTCCGCAGCAGAAACCGAAATTCGCCGCGCTCGACATGGCGAAGAACGTCGATTCGAACGCGGAGCGCCTACGCATGCTGCTGAGCGGCGACCCGCAAAAAGATCCGGTCGCGAAATTCTTATGGGCTGTGCTGCCCGATCTTTGGAATTACGCTGCCAACCGCATTGGCGAGATCGCCGACAACATCGTTGAGATCGATCGCGCCATGCAGCTCGGCTTCAACTGGGAGATGGGTCCGTTCGAGCTTTGGGACGCTGCCGGCGTCGAGCAGACGGTCGCTCGCATGAAGAAAGAAGGGCGCTCGGTCTCGGCGAATGTGGAGAAGCTGCTCGCAGATGGCCAGAAGAGCTGGTACGAGCCGCATTTCGAAGTTCCGTCAGGAAAGTCGTATTTCGATCTCGAGCGCCAGGGACACAAGCCCGTTCCGCTGCCTGAAGGAATCTGGTCAGTTGCCGCAGCGAAGCGCGGCGGAACGAAAGTGGTGAAATCGAATCCGGGCGCCTCGCTTGTGGATCTCGACGACGGCGTCGCGTGCCTCGAGTTCCACTCCAAGATGAATTCCCTCGGTGGCGACATCATTCAGATGGTGAGCTCGACCCTGAAGCCCGGCTCCGAGCTCGGTGCGAACTTCGACGCCTTCGTCATCACCAACGACGCGCAACATTTCTCTGTCGGCGCGAACATCATGATGCTCCTCATGGCCATTCAGGAAGAAGAGTGGGACGACATCGACATGATGATCCGCCACTTCCAGGGCATGACGCAACTCATCAAGTTCTCGCCGAAGCCTGTTGTCGTGGCGCCGTTCGGTATGGCGCTTGGCGGGGGATGCGAGGTCTCGCTGCATGGCGTGGTGCGTCAGCCGCACGTCGAGCTTTACATGGGGCTGGTTGAAGTCGGAGTCGGGCTACTGCCGGGCGGCGGCGGATGCAAAGAGATGACACTGCGCGCAGTGGATGCGGCTGCTTCGGTGCGTCCGGGAGGACGCGGCGAATCAGTCGAGATGATGGAAGCGATGAAGCGCGCGTTTGAGACTATCGCCATGGCGAAGGTTTCGACGTCAGCAGAAGAGGCGCGTGGATTGGGCTTCCTCTCCAGCTCCGACCGCGTCGTGATGAACCGCGAGCGCTTGCTTACAGACGCCAAGACGAAGGCGCTCGAGTTGGTCCACGAAGGCTACGCTCCGCCAGCGATGCGTTCCGATGTCCCTGCCCCCGGCGAAAACATTTTGGCCACGCTGAAGCTCGGCGTCCACCTGATGCGGCAGGGCGAGTACATCAGCGACCACGACGTGAAGGTCGGCAACAAAGTCGCAGAGGTCATCTGCGGCGGCGCGGTCTCGCCGGGAACTCCGGTGAGCGAGCAATATCTGCTGGACCTGGAGCGTGAAGGATTCAAATCGCTCTGCGGTGAGAAGAAGACGCAGGAACGTATCCAGTTCACGTTGAAAACGGGAAAGCCGCTGAGGAATTAATGAACGCTACCATGCTCAACACGGCGGGCGGGCTCTGCGTGCTGATCGGTATCACGCATTCCTATCTCGGCGAAGTGAAGATTCTGAAACCAATGTACGCGCAATTCAAGCTGCCGGTTTTGCGCGGCTCGGACCGCGCGACCAAGAACGTGCTGCGCTTCGCCTGGCACCTTACGTCGGTTGCTTGGGCAGGACTGGGAGGCGTGTTGTTTGCGATCGCGTCTCCCGCGCCGAATCCGCTCGCGTGCGCGCTGCGGGTGATCGCGGTGACGTTCGCGATTCATGCGGTGGTAACGGCGGGCGCCACAAGATTTCGGCATTATGCGTGGATCGTGTTTACGGCGATTGCAGTTTTAGCGTGGATGGGGATTTGAGGAGTTCTTATGGGTGAAGTAGTGATTGCGAGCGCTGTTCGGACGCCGGTCGGCAAAGCTTATAAAGGGACGCTGCGTGCGACGCGTCCTGACGATCTCGGGGCTGTCGCCATTAGCGGCGCACTGGCGCGTGTGCCGCAAGTTGACAAGAAAGACATTGAAGACGTAATCATGGGCTGCGCCATGCCCGAAGCCGAGCAGGGCATGAACGTGGCGCGCATCTCATCGCTACGCGCGGGATTGCCGGTCGAGATATCAGCGATGACCATCAACCGCTTCTGCTCGTCAGGGCTCCAGGCTATCGCCATCGCTGCGGACCGTATCCGTGGCGGTGGAGCCGACGTGATCGTGGCCGGCGGAACCGAATCCATGACCATGATCCCCATGGGCGGGCATAAGGTGAGCTGCAACCCGTGGCTGGTCTCGAATTATCCGGATGCGTATCTTTCCATGGGCCTGACCGCCGAGCGGCTCGCGCAACGCTTCAACATCACTCGCGAGCAGGCGGACGAGTTCTCGCTGAACAGCCACAAGAAAGCCATCGCGGCGATCGAGGCGGGCAAGTTCGATGACGAGATCGTCCCCGTGCCGGTGAGCTTTACCACTCCGAACGGTTCCAAGCCCAAGCGGCAGGAAATCCAGTTCAAGGTAGATGAAGGCCCCCGCGCCGACACGACTCTTGAAGCGCTACTGGGACTGAAGCCGGCATTCCACGCCAAGGGCACCGTGACGGCGGGAAACTCGTCGCAGATGTCAGACGGTGCGGCCGCGGCGGTTGTGATGTCGGCGGAAAAGGCGCAGCAACTCGGCATCAAACCATTAGCCCGGTTCGTCGCGTTTGCTACTGCCGGCTACAAGCCAGAAGAGATGGGCCTTGGCCCGGTGTACGCGATCCCGAAAGCGCTGAAGCTGGCCGGGCTCAGGCTCGAGCAGATCGATGTCTTCGAGTTGAACGAGGCGTTCGCGGCGCAGTCGCTGGCGGTGATCAAAGAAGCGGGGCTCGACATCAACAAGGTCAATCCGAACGGCGGCGCAGTCGCACTCGGGCATCCGCTGGGCTGCACCGGGGCGAAGCTGACGGCCACCATCATCCGCGAACTGAAGCGGCGCAACGGGAAATACGGCATAGTGACCATGTGCGTGGGCGGCGGCATGGGCGCCGCAGGTATCTTCGAGAATTTGAACTAGAGGACAACAATGGCAACGGCAACAGCAGTTCCCAAAGTAAAGATCCCCGGCGGCAGCTGGCTTCTGGAAGAGCGCAATCCGAACGAGGTCTTCACTCCTGAGGATTTCACCGACGAGCACCAGCAGATCGCTAAGACGGCGGAAGATTTCGCGCGCCAGGAGATCCTGCCCGCGATCGAGAAGATCGAGCACAAGGATTACCAGGTGACGCGCGATCTGCTGAAGAAGGCGAGCGAGATCGGCATTGCCAACATTGAAGTGCCCGAGCAATACGGCGGCTCCGACATGGACAAGGTCTCGGCAGCCATCGTCGCCGACCGCATCGCCGTCTGCGCCAGCTTCAGCACGTCTTTCGGCGGGCACGCCGGCATCGGAACGCTGCCTATCGTTTATTTCGGCACGCCTGAGCAGAAGGCGAAATATCTTCCCAAGCTCGCGAGCGGCGAGTGGGTCGGCGCTTACGCGCTTTCGGAGTCGACGTCCGGCTCCGACGCGATGAACGCCCGCACCAAGGCCGTGCTCTCGCCCGACAAGAAGCACTACATCCTGAACGGCGAGAAAATGTGGATCACCAACGCGAACTTCGCGGACGTTTACGTCGTATTTGCAAAGATTGATGGCGAGAAGTTTTCGGCGTTCATTGTGGAGCGGACGTTCCCGGGCTTCTCTGTCGGGGCGGAAGAAAAGAAGATGGGGATCCGCGGCTCTTCGACCGCACCGCTCATCCTGAGCGATTGCAAAGTCCCCGCAGAAAATCTGTTGGGCGAGATCGGTAAGGGGCACGTCATTGCGTTCAACATCCTGAACATCGGCCGCTTCAAGCTGGGCGCGGGATGCGTCGGGGGCGCGCGCTACTCGCTGGCGAATGCCATCGGCTACGCCAAGCAGCGCAAAGCCTTCAACAAATCCATCGCTGAGTTCGGCCTGATCAAAGAGAAACTCGCGGATATCGCTGTAGGCACGTACGTTGGCGAGGCGATGTCGTACCGCACCATCGGCATGATTGACGTCGCGCTCAGCGAGATTGACAAGAACGCCGCTGATGCCGCCACGCAAATGCGCAAAGGCATAGAAGACTACGCCGTCGAGTGCTCCATCCTAAAAGTTTGGGGCTCGGAGATGATCGACAAGGTAGTCGACGAGGTCGTGCAGATCTATGGCGGCTACGGATTCGTCGAGGAGTATCCCGCGGAGCGCGCCTACCGGGACGCGCGCGTGAATCGCATCTTCGAGGGCACCAACGAGATCAACCGCATGATCACCACCGGCTGGATGTTGAAGCAGGCCATGAGCGGCAAGCTCGCGCTGATGCCGGCGATCAAGAAGCTGATGGACGAAGTGCTTGCCGGACCAAGCACCGCAGATCCTCTTGAAGGGCCACTCGCTGCCGAGCGCACCCTGGTGATCAATGCGAAGAAGATCGCCTTGTTCGTCGCCGGCGCTGCGTCACAAAAGTACATGATGGCTTTACCTGACCAGCAGGAGATCATGGGTGCGATGGCCGACATCCTGATCGAGACGTTCGCGATGGAATCGGCTGTATTGCGCACGCAGAAGCTGGTCGCTGTGAACGGAGAATCGAACGCGAAGCTTGCGACCGCCATGACCAACGTCTACCTGAGCGACTCGTTCAATAAACTGGAGGCATGCGCGAAGAAAGTGATCGCCGCCATCGCGGAAGGTGACATGCTGCGCACGCAGATGGCGATCCTGCGCCGGCTGGCGAAGCATGAGCCGGTCAATGTGATTGCGCTACGGCAGCAGATCGCGGATCGCGTGCTCGAAGCGGGAAAGTACGTGACCGCCTAATGGCTACTCAACCCGACAACTCCGGGGTCCGCTTTCCACCGCCGCTGCTCTATGTTGTCGGATTACTCGGCGGCTGGATGCTCGAGCGTAGATATCCGCTCGCGTCTTTGCCGCGACATTTCGGAATCGCAGCAGGATTTCTTCTGATCATCGCTGGAGTGGCGTTGTCCCGCGCAGGAGCACGGGCGATCTGGAAGGCAAACAGCTCGATCATCCCGATACGTCCCACGACGGCCATCGTCTCCAGCGGCGTCTTTGCACTCACGCGCAATCCGATGTACCTGAGCATGGTGATCATTTACGTCGGCGTTGCGCTTCTGATCCGCTCTGCGTGGGCGTTCATCTTGCTGCCGCTAGTGATCATTGCCGTCGACCGGCTGGTGATTGCAAAGGAAGAACGTTATCTGGGCGGAAAATTCGGTGAGCCGTATCTGGCGTACAAGAAACACGTTCGCCGCTGGATCTAATTCTCTTTCTTGAGCTCCTGCATCACCGAGCTCACCAGCTCTTTGGCGTCGTTCAAACTTTTCAAGATGATTTGCACGTCCATCGCTGGCTTGCCGGGCTGGCGCGCGCTCTGGCAATAGACTCCGTGCTGCCCCACCAGTACCAAAGCGTCGGTAAGCACGTCTAAGCTAACGGCCAGGCGCCCGCGAGCGGGCCCCATCATGAACTCATGCTTTTCAAGCTCTTCCTTACGATCGTCGAACACGGACATGCCTTGATTGTAGACTGTAGAATTTCAATCCAGACTTCTTGAGGAGGATTCATGCGCAGCAAATCTTTCGCACTGATCGGAATCGTGCTGGCGCTCGCGTTGAGCGTCGCGGCACAAGCTCCAGATAAATCCAAACGTCCTAGCCCGCCGGGAACCGCCGACTGCAAGTACGCGGACGGCAAAACCATCCACATTGATTACAGTCGTCCATCAATTAAGGGACGCAAAATCTATGGCGGCCTTGTCCCCTACGGCAAAGTGTGGCGGACGGGCGCAAATGAGGCGACCACGTTCGTCACTGACACCGACGTCACCATCAATGGGACAGCCGTACCGAAGGGCAGCTACACGATCTTCACCGTGCCCGCAGAAGCTCCCGGAAAGTGGAAGCTGATCGTGAACAAGGCGACCGGCGAGTGGGGCGTGAACAAGGAGGAAGGCTACACCTACGATGCCACTGAGCTGGCGCGCATCGATATGAACGCGGCCACATCGCTCGATGCACCGGTTGAGCAGTTCACGATCTCTCTTCCGAGCAAAGGTGGGGACAACTGCACCTTGCAGCTCGATTGGGAAAAGACGCGGGTGACTGCGGACGTGAAGGAAAAGAAGTAGGTCAAACAACAGCGCCACGGATAAACACTAATTTATTAGATCACTCCTAAAAATCAGTGCAAATCTGTGGCGTTGTTGTTTTTTATGCCTTCTGCGAATCTGCCGAAGGTTTCCAGCGAAGGATCGGTTTGCGCGCCGCGAGTGTTTCATCCATACGCGCAACGCGCGTGGTGTGCGGAGCGTTCAGGATCATCTCCGGATTCTGCTCAGCTTCTTCCGCGATGGCCCGCATCGCTTCGATGAACAGATCCAGCTCTTCCTTCGGCTCGCTCTCGGTCGGCTCGATCATGATCGCGCCATGGTCGGCGACGACGAGCGGGAACGCCGTCGTATACGGATGGAAGCCGTAATCGATCAGGCGCTTGGCGATATCCATGGTCTTGACGCCCTTGGGTGACTGCTGGCGATGGCTGAAGACGACTTCGTGCATCGAAGGCGACTTGAACGGCA
>JBJMGI010000017.1:0-10370 GCA_045807945.1 Terriglobales bacterium
CAGCTTCCGCACGAAGAAGGTCGCGCATCATGACAAGCAGGTGCCGTGCTACATCGCCTACACCACGGCGGAGACGCACCGCATCATCGCCGAGAACGTGCACCGCTCGCCGATGTACTCCGGCCAGATCCAATCCATCGGTCCGCGCTACTGCCCCAGCATTGAAGACAAGATCGTCAAATTTCCCGACAAGCTGCAGCACCAGCTCTTCCTCGAGCCCGAGGGACTGAACACGCACGAGATCTACGTGAACGGCATGTCCACCTCAATGCCGATCGACGTGCAGCAGGCGATGATCAAGTCCATCCCCGGACTCGAGAATGCGGAGATGCTGCGCCCCGGCTACGCCATCGAGTACGACGCCATCGATCCCACGGAACTCGAGCGCACGCTCGAAGTGAAGAAGATCGCCGGACTCTATCTCGCAGGGCAGATCAACGGAACCTCCGGATACGAAGAAGCCGCGTGCCAGGGACTGATGGCCGGCATCAACGCCGCACTGAAAGTTAAAAACGAAGCTCCGCTCATCCTCGATCGCACCGAAGCCTATACCGCGATCCTTATTGATGACCTCATCTCGAAGGGCACCAACGAGCCTTACCGAATGTTCACCTCGCGCGCCGAGTTCCGCTTGCACCTGCGCATCGATAACGCCGACCGCCGGCTCACTCCGCACGGCCGCCGCGTCGGATTGATCAGCGACAGCGCCTGGTCCGACCACCTCGCAAAGCAGGAGCGCATGAAGTCGCTAACGGAATATTTGGAGAAGACGCGGGTAGACGCCGCCATGGTCGAAACGATTTCGCGCGCGATCGCTCCTTCAACGGAGGTCATCCCGACCGAGCGAGTTGAAGACGAGCGAGTGGAGGGACCTGCATTCCTAATGGTAAGCGAGAAGCTGCCTTCCGCCATCGGCAACACGCTCGCACAACTACTCAAGCGACCGGAAGTCGAGATTGAGCACATGTTTCCGATCTTGCGCGAGTCCGGCGACTGGCAACTAGTGATCGGCAGCTTCCTCGAGTACAAGTCCGTCGAGACCGAGATTAAGTACGCGGGATACCTCGATCAGCAGCAGCGTTCCATCGAGCGGCTGAAGAAAGCGGAGCAGCGCAATATCCCGGAATGGTTCGATTACAAGAACGTGAGCGGCCTCTCGCGCGAGATGCACGAGAAGCTCACTCGCGTCCGCCCCCGCACAATCGGACAAGCCTCGCGCATTCCCGGAGTCACGCCCGCGGCGCTCTCGCTCATCAACGTCTACATTGAGATACAGGCGCGCCGCCACGCCCAGGCGCAAGCTCTGTAATCTCCAGCTCTCCCGCTATACTCACGCAGCATGTCGAAGCCTGCGGCACAATCTCGCCCAAGCTTGAGCGGCGCGACTCCGCGCCAACTCTTCTCTCTGCTCCTCGTCGGCGGGGCGCTGCTCTACGCGCGGTCGCTTCCCTACAATTTCGTCTATGACGATCTGATCCAGATCGTCTCCAACCCGCGCATCACCTCGTGGCGGTACGTGCCGTCGTACTTCACCGCGCAGCTTTGGGCGGGCGTGCAGAGCACGAGCTACTACCGCCCGCTGCTCCTGCTCTGGATGCGCATCAACCACGCGCTCTTCGACTTCAATCCTGTCGGATGGCACGCCGCGCTGATCGCCTTACACCTTGCCGCGACCGCTCTCGCGTTCCTGCTGGCGCGAAAACTACTTCGGGACGCGCGCGCCGCGCTCGTGACCGCGGCAATATTTCTGTTGCATCCCGTTCAGATCGAATCCGTGGTGTGGCCCTCGGCTGCGAACGAACCGCTCGCCGCCATCTTCATTATCGCGTCGTATCTGTTTTTCCTGAAGAGCCGCGACGAAGAATCTGCCAACCGGAACCTTCTGCTCAGCTGGCTGATGTTCGCGCTGGCGCTGATGACGAAAGAGACAGCGATCGTGGCCCCGCTCATGATCTTCCTCTTCGCGTGGTCGTATCCGCGAAAGTCGGAAGATGCTCCACGCTGGGCCGCGGCTCTCGCCGCCGAAGTTCCGTACGCGATCGTGGTGGGAATTTATCTACTCGTTCGCAAGCTGATCCTAAGCCATACCGCGCCCACCACGGTGCGCACCGGCCCTGCGACTTCGCTGCTCACGATGCCTTCGGTCGCTTGCCACTATCTGGCGAGTTTCGTCGTGCCGGTGCGCCTGGCGCTCTCCTACGATCTTTCGCCGGTCACCGCCGCAAGCAGCCCGCGCTTCTGGTTTCCGCTGCTGGTGCTGCTGGTTTTGGCGGCCGCATCGTTCTGGTTGTGGAAGCGAACGCGCTCGCTGCTGCTCGCGACGCGACTCCTATGGATCCCGATTCACCTGTCCGTCGCGCTGCTCACCGTGCCGCTCTTCCGCAACTCAGACTTCGCTCACGATCGCTACCTCTACGTCCCGCTCTTTGGCTTCGCGCTTCTCGTCGCTTACGCTTGGGAGCGGATTCCGAGCGCGAGACTTCGCCAGCTCGCGTTGACCTTCCTCCTCGTCTTCTACGGCGTTGCTACTTTCCATCAGGAAGGATTCTGGCGCGACAACGCGGCGCTTTACGCGCGTGCTTACCAGGTCTCGCCCGGCTCTTACTTGGCGAAGCTTCTCCGGGGACAACAGCTCGCCGATGACAAGAAATATGCGCAGGCGCTCTCGCTGCTCGAGTCTGCGGTCGCTAGCCAACCGGAGAACGATGCCGGACTGGTGCTGCTGGCGGACACGAAATGCGCAATGAACGATGTTTCCGCAGCCCAATCGCTCTTTGCCACCGTCTTGCGGCGTGAGCCTGACTCGGCCGACGCGCACTTCCTGTTAGGACGCTGTCAGCTCGCGCATGGTGACGTGGCTGCCTCGATTCCGCCGCTAGAGCAAGCGGTCAAGCTGCTGGATTCAAATCTGGAATACCGCCTCACGCTGGGGCGGGCGCTGGTGGAAAGCGGTCGCAAGCAGGAAGCGCTCGAGCAATACCGCGCGGCGGAAAGATTAGCGCCACAGAGTGAGCAAGAGCCGCTGCGGCGTTACATCAAGCTGCTCGAGCAGAAGCACTAAGCTTTACCTCGCGCGCTGGTCCGCACGGTCTCTCTTTTGCACCGCGTTGGTTATCTCCTCAAGTTCGTTCAGCAGCTCTTCCGGCTTATGGCTGCCGAGCACCACGTCAGCGGGTTTGCATCGGTCTAAGCCCGTGGGCGAAATAAGGATCACCGGAACGTCTCGCTCTTTCTTGATCCTCTCCACCATTTTCCCGCATGGAATGTCGTCTATAGAGGCGTGCACCACCACCGCATCCACCGGGTGCTTATTGAATATCTCCAACCCTTCCTTGTTGCTGTAGGCGGTCAAAACGTTGTGCTTCGCTGTTTCCAGTAACAATTTGCGAGAGGAAAGGCCTTCTTCCTGCTCCGGCTCGATGATCAAGAACGTTGCGCGTGCCATGAAACGTTCGATGCCGGTTGATAACTGCTCTGGTAACCGCTCTCGGGAAAAATCCAGCTCTCGTACAACCCTGCACTCGCCTCATGCGTCAGAACAAGTCATCTGGCCGTGTCTCACATCTGCCCCACCGTTTCAAATATGGTCAGATCGGCCCTGAATGGCAGTTAGAAAACGCCAGCAACGAGGGATTCACCTAGTTCAGCCGAAATCCGAAGAATCAGAGACCCTGGTGCGAGAGTCGATGACGGAAACCTATAAGACTGGCGATCTTGTGCCCCAGAGCGGCATTTACCGAGTCGCTCATTCTGAGCACCGCCTTCCGCATGAAGTCACGCTCCTTCGGTCAAATCCCTTTCCACCCTGCGCCCAATGCGGTAATAACGTCAGCTTCGAGCTGCTACGCGGAGTCACGGTCGACCGCTTCGCGATCACTCTGAACGCAATTCCCGAAATGACCGACTCGCAGGCGCTCGAGGCCGTTTCTGGCGAAGAAGACTCCGAAAAAGCAAGCTAAGCTGCTCGGTTAGCGACCGGGCTGAGCCCCAAGCCAGCCTCGGCTAGGGTGGTGCGGTTCCTATGACCGACCGCTCAAAGAGTTCTCCCTCATCCCGTTCTCGCCAAGATACGAAGCTAAAGAAGCTACGAGAAAAGGTGATCAAGAAAAAGAGGGCGGAAGAACGACGCGCCGCGTTGGAATCGGCTGCTCGCATTTTGCGCAATCCTCCGCGAGCCTGATGAAGAACACACACCGCGCCATTTAGCGCACGCTTCACGCTTAGCTAGGGAACTGACAACTGCATCTTCGCTCCTTAGCATCTCCTGATTGTGACTCCGCATGAAGATTCCGCCCCCCCCCCGTCAAGGACCTGCGCAACGGTTAAAGAAGTTGACCGAGCGTTTGCAAAAGAAACAAAAACTGGAAGAGCGCGACGCCGCGCTGGAAGCCGCAAGCCGGGTCCTGAAACATCCGCCTCGATCGAACACGAAGTGAACGATCGCCGGAGCGTCCGCCTTGACCGGTTTTGTGAGAACTAGTTATAATCATTGAGTTTGCCTGTAGTGCCCATCCTCACAAGGAAGCACCTCGCATAAATTTGCGGCCCTCGTTCCGGGCTCCCGCGCCGAAAATTGCCGTTGCGCGGTGACTATTGGAGATTCCTATGTACGCAGTCATCCGCTCCGGCGGCAAGCAGTACCGTGTCGCACCCGGCGACGTGATCAAGGTCGAGAAGACGCCCCACAGCGAGGGCGCGATCGAGTTTTCCGACGTTCTGGCCATCGGCGGCGACGAATTTTCCTCCGCCCCTAACGGCGCCCGCGTCACCGGCGAAGTCATGGAGGAAGGCCGCGGCGACAAGATCCTGGTCTTCAAGTTCAAGCGCAAGAAGCAGTACAAGAAGCTGATCGGGCATCGCCAGCAGTTCACCGCTGTCCGCATCACTGGCATCGAGTTCGGCGGGAAGAAAGACTCAGTCCCGGCGCTCGGAACCAAAAAAGCCAAAGCGGAAGCAGGCGAGGCGCACGTGAAGCGCTCGCGCGCGTTGGGCTCCGGCAAGGTCGCAAAGAAAGCGACCAAAGCCAAGGCGCACGCAGCAGCGAAGAAGACGAGCAAGAAGAAATAATCGGCGCTCAGCGCCAAATAATTTTTTGCTGACAGCTAATAGCTGACAGCTGAAGGCTGGTTGTAATGGCACACAAAAAAGGTTTAGGAAGTTCTAAAAACGGCCGCGACTCAAATGCACAGCGGCTTGGAGTGAAAGCGTTCGGCGGGCAGCTCGTCCCCGGCGGCAGCATCATCGTTCGTCAGCGCGGCACCCGCATCAAGCCGGGCCTGAACGTTGGCCGCGGTAAAGACGACACCTTGTTCGCCAAGGTCACCGGAACCATCAAGTTCATCGACAAGGGCAAATCAGGCCGCTTCGTCATGATCGAGCCCGCAGCGCAGGCGTAACGAGTCGCCAGCTAGCGAGCATCAAAATGTGAATAGAGGCCTCGTCATCGGCGAGGCTTTTGTTTTTCAAGTGGCAACTGGGAACTGGCAACCGAGAACTGATTTCAGATGTTTATCGATGAAGCGAAAATCCGCATAAAGGCCGGCGACGGCGGCAACGGTTGCGTTGCCTTCCGCAGGGAGAAGTTCGTCCCGCGCGGCGGCCCCAGCGGCGGCGACGGCGGCCGCGGCGGCGACGTCATCATGGAGTCGAGCCAGGCGCACAACACGCTCGTCCATTTTCGCTTTAATCCCGAACACAACGCGCAGCGCGGACGTCACGGTGAGGGCTCCAACTGCAGCGGCCAGGCCGGCTACGACGTCGTCCTCAAAGTTCCCGTGGGCACCACCGTGTACGACGTTGAGAGTGGCGAGTTGGTCCACGATTTCTCGCAACCCAACGAGCGCGTGATCGTGGCCCATGGCGGTCGCGGGGGACGCGGCAACCAGCACTTCGCGACATCAACTCACCAGGCTCCGCGTGAGCACGAAGACGGACGCCCCGGCGAAGAACGCCACCTGCGCCTTGAACTCAAGCTGCTCGCCGACGTCGGCATCGTCGGATACCCTAACGTCGGCAAGTCGACTTTGATCTCGCGCATCAGCGCGGCGAAGCCGAAGATCGCCGATTATCCTTTCACCACGCTCGAGCCGAACCTCGGCGTCGTCTCTATCGGTGAGATCAGCGATCCCAAACACTACAGCTTCGTCGTCGCCGATATCCCCGGACTTATCGAAGGCGCGCACGAAGGCGCCGGCCTCGGCATGCAGTTCCTGCGTCACATCGAGCGCACTCGCATGCTGGTACACGTGGTGGATGTTTCGGAGTCGAGCGGGCGTCCCGATCCGGTGAAAGATTTTGAAGTGATCATGGATGAGCTCGCCAGCTTCGGTGCGGCCCTCGAGAAGAAGCCGATGATCGTCGTGGCATCGAAGATCGACGCGCTGCAAAAGACCGCACCTGCATCAGATCTGGCTGTTGTGCAGAAGCCATTAGCCACGAAGAAATCTGCAAAGAAGAAATCAGCCAAGACCACCAGTCGCGCTGTCGCGTCGAAGAAAGCTCCCCGCTCCATAAAGTGGGAAGACAAGCTCACGCGCCTGGAAAAATTCTGCAAGAAGAAGCACCTGCCGCTCTATCCAATTTCCGCAGTTACAGGGATTGGCGTCGACAAGTTGAAATATGCAATGGGAAAGATGGTTCAAGAGGCCAGAAAAGCAGATGCAGCCTAAACTGGGTACTGAGTACCGGGTACTGGGTACTGGCAAATGAACATTTGCCTGTTCGGCGGCACCTTCGACCCCATCCATAAGGGACATACCGCGATCGCACGCGCCGCCGCCGATGAATTCGATCTGAAGAAAGTCCTGTTCGCTCCTTCCGACGTTCCGCCGCACAAACGCACGCGGGGCATCACTCCCTACTGGCACCGCTATGCCATGGTCGCTATCGGAATAGAAGAATCAAAAGACAAGCGCTTCATCCCATCTGCCATGGAGCTGGAGCTGAACGAAGAAAAAGGCGAGCACCGCTCCAGCTACACCATCCAGACACTGCAGCGCCTCGCGAAGGACTTGAAGAAATCCGACCGCCTCTTCTTCCTCATCGGCATAGACGCATTCATGGACGTCGCCAAGTGGCACCGCGCTGAAGACGTGCTCCGCTTCTGCGACTTCATCGTCGCCTCTCGCCCAGGATTTTCGTTGGCTGACGTTGCCCGCGCGGTGCCAGCTTCTTTGCAGCCGCCTGCCAACATCACTAAGCCATTCGCTAAGAGCAAAGCGCAAGGTGAGTTCATGCACGCCGGCGTACGCCTGCATCTCATGGACACAGTGAAGATCAACATTTCCGCTACCGCGATCCGCAAGGCTGCGGCTTCCAAATCTGCTCTCAAAAAATATGTGAGCCCCGGCGTGGCCGACTATATAAATAAAACAGGAATCTACAGAGGGTGAATGAGTAAGAAAGAGATTCAGAAGCAGGTCGTCGCCGCCTTCCGCGCCGCCGAAGAAAAAAAAGCCACCGACATTTCGCTGCTCAAGCTCGATAAGTCTTCCAGCGGCTTCACCGACTATTTCTTGGTCTGCTCGGGCTCGAACCCGCGCCAGATCCAGACCATCGCCGACGAGGTGCAGGACCAGCTGGAGAAGATCGGCCAACGCGTCACTCACGTTGAAGGCTATTCGCAGGCCGAGTGGGTGCTGCTCGACTACGTAGACTTCGTCGTCCATATCTTCAACGAGCAATCCCGCAAGTACTACGACCTGGAGCGCCTGTGGAAGTCGGCGGAGAAGGTACGCCCCGAGCAGTTGCTGGTCGGCAAAGCGAAACCTGCTGCATCGGCACCGAAGAAGCGCTCCAGCTCACCGCGTAAACCGGTCGCTCGCAAGAAGGCCGCCCCGCGAAGGCTTGCAACCGCGAAGAAGAAGAAGTAACTTCGCGCGAGCGTGCAGCCCGAACCCGCCAAATCGAAGCCGCTTCCCATCTGGATCGCGGCCGATCCCAAATCCGGAACGCTGCTGGAGCAGGCGCAGAAGATCGCCGCCAGCCGCTCCACCGTCCTTATCCGAGGCGAGAGCGGCGTCGGCAAAGACCTGCTCGCAGCGGTGATCCACTACCTTGCGGTCGGGCTGGAAGGTGAAGACCCGCTGGTCAAGATCGATTGCGCCAGCCTTCCCCACGAGCTGATGGAGAGCGAGCTCTTTGGCTACGAGCCGGGCGCATTCACCGGCGCCACCCACTTGAAGCACGGGCGGCTTGAGCTCGCCGGAAACGGAACCATTGTTCTCGATGAGATCAGCGCGCTAACCCTACCCATGCAGGCAAAGCTGTTGCGAGTGCTCGAAGAAAAGCGCTTCCACCGGCTCGGCGGCGAATCTGCAATCGGAATCGAGGTTAACGCGCGCATCATTGCGCTTTCCAATACCGACCTCGAGCAAGCTGTCGCGCGTCGCACCTTCCGCGAAGATCTTTTTTATCGCCTGAACGTGATCCCGCTGCTGGTGCCGCCGCTGCGCGAGCGCGCTGCCGACATCCGACCACTGGCGCAGCATTTGCTTGCTCAACTGAACGGCGCTCAACGCGAGTCGAAGCAGCTTTCCGCGTCAGCAATGGAAGCATTGGAGCGGTACGCCTTCCCCGGCAACGTGCGCGAACTGCGCAATATCCTGGAACGCTCGCTTCTGCACACTAGCGGTTCGCAAATTGAAGTCGAAGACCTTCCTGCGAACGTAGTGCACGGCAAAAAAATGGAAACCATGAAGAATCTGGAAGAGATCGAACGCGAGCACATCGCCGCTGTCCTTGATCACACCCGGGGGAAGAAGTCGAAAGCCGCCGAGATTCTCGGCATCAGCCGTAAGAACCTGCTGGAGAAGCGCAAAAAGTACAAACTCGATCAGTGAGCGCTCATTGCGGCGCGGTTCTGCACCATCCAGCGCTCCAGCTTGATCATGTCGTCGAGTGTCTCGATCTTTTCGATCGGCAACGCCGGCAGCTGCTTTTGCTGCTGCGATTTCCTCACCGTGCTCATCACCATCTCCCCAAGTTCCTGGATCCCGAAGTCGGCCAGCCGGTCGTTAGGAAGCAGCAGCTTGTGCGGCACGTGCGCGCGGCTCGCGAATAAGAACCGCGCAGCCGTGACCAGCGTCTGCTCGGTATCGCCGTAGTAGCTGGCGTGGAATTCAGAATCGCTGATCTCCTGACGTCCCGCCAGCATCTGCATCTTCGCCGGATCGTTTCCGCCAACGGCTCTGAAGATTCGAAACAGCAACTGGATGATCGTCAGAGCGATGAAGGCACCGATAGCGATGATGATGAGATGGTCGCGAGCGAAGTCCATGGGCACGGATTGTACTGCGCTTGGCCGCGGAAAGCCCGCGTGTGGTAATCCTTATATGTGAACCTGAAAGTCTGCTGGATCGGCAAAACCAAAGAAGCTGCCATCGCCTCGCTCACCGCTGAGTACATGAAGCGTATGGGGCGCTACATTCCCTCTGACGCGCACGAGCTTGCGAGCGAAGAAGCGCTGCTCGCGCTGATGGAAAAACTCGCCGCCCGCACCCGGCCGATCCTGGTCCTGCTCGACCAGCGCGGGCGCCAGTTCACCTCCGAAGAATTTGCCGAGCTGCTCAGTGCGCAGCAGGAGCGCGGCGCGCAGAACGTGATTTTCGCCATCGGACCGGCCGACGGCTTTGCGCAGTCCACCCGCGATGCCGCCGACCTTGTCGTCTCCTTCGGCAAGATGACCCTGAGCCACGAACTCGCCCGGGTGGTGCTGCTCGAACAGTTATACAGGGCATTTACAATCCTGAAGGGACACCCGTATCACACCGGTCACGAAACCCCTGGGAGCCGCAGATGAACGCAGATGAACGCGGATTCAAGTACGGGGACTTGACCGAGAAGATTATCGGGGTGTTCTTCGAGGTCTATAACGAACTCGGGTATGGCTTCCTGGAGTCCGTTTATGAAGAAGCAATGTGCATAGCCCTCCTGGATTCTGGTCTGAAGGTAGAGCGCCAGTTCCCCACACCTGTCTGGTTCCGAGGCAGGCAAATAGGTGATTTTCGGGCGGATCTGCTGATTGAAGGAAAGGTCCTGGTCGAGCTGAAATCTGCCAAAGCGATCGATCCGTCTCACGAGGCGCAGCTCTTAAATTACTTGCGCGCCACCGAGATTGAGGTGGGTCTGCTGTTCAACTTCGGCCCTAAGGCTCAATTTCGCCGCCTTGCGTTCGAAAATGAAAGGAAAAAAATCAGCGTTAATCTGCGTTCATCTGCGGCCGGGGGTTTATGACGGACTCGCGCAAAGGCCTGATCATCGTGAACACCGGCCCCGGCAAGGGCAAGACCACGGCTGCCATGGGCACGGCCCTACGCGCCGTGGGAAACGGAATGAAGGTCCTAATGCTGCAATTCCTCAAGGGTTCCTGG
>JBJMGI010000018.1:0-71260 GCA_045807945.1 Terriglobales bacterium
CCTGGCAGGAGGGCGCCGTCCTCTCTGCGCTTGAGGCGATGAAGCGGAAGCGCACCGATTGGGAGCAGGTGCTCGAGTTCTGCCGCTCCCCGAAGGCGTTCCTTAAGCACATGGATGGCGCGGGAATCGATCGCGCCGTGCTCATCAACTATGTCGCGCCCGAGGTGATGGGCTTCACGCCGGCAGTCAACACCTTCATCGCGGATTACTGCAAAGAAGATGCGAAGCGGCTGATCCCGTGCGGCTCCATCCATCCACGGCACACGAAGAACGTGATGGCTGATATGGAGCACCTGATCCGAATAGGCATAAAGCTGATCAAGATCCATCCGCCACACCAGTTGCTTTATCCGAATGACTACTTGAACGGCGTGAACGAGCTGGAGATCATCTACCGCGCCGCCGAGGCAAACCGCATCCCGGTGATGTTCCATACTGGAACGTCGATCTTCCCCGGCGCGCGCAACAAGTATGGCGACCCGATCTACATCGACGATGTTGCCGTAGATTTTCCCAATCTGAAAATCCTGCTGGCCCACGGCGGAAGGCCATTGTGGATGGATTCCGCGTTCTTCCTGCTGCGCCGGCATAAGAACGTCTACCTCGATATCAGCGGAATCCCACCAAAGACGCTACTCAAGTATTTCCCCCGATTGGAGGAAATTGCAGGGAAGACGCTGTTCGGAACGGATTGGCCGGGACCAGGGGTGCCGGATATCAAACAGAACCTCGAAGATTTTCGGTCGCTGAAACTTCCACCGGCCGTGCAGGAGCAGATTCTGTCAAAGACCGCGTTAAGTATCTGGCCCGCTTGAGAGCGTCGAAATCCCAGTACTTGCGTAACTTGGAATCTCCTTCGGATTTCCTGTATAAAAGACTGTTGCGTCTTGTGTGCTGATGCAGGCTGTGTCCTCTCACGGCTGGCCCCACCTGGAGCAAACGAGGAACGACATGTCCACCACCATTGCGCCTACGAAAGGCCTTGAAGGCATCGTAGCCGCTACTTCCGGTATCTGCTGGATCGACGGCGACGCTGGCGTCCTGAGCTACCGCGGGATCGATATTCACGAGCTTGCCGCTCACTCCAATTTTGAAGAGACCTGCTTCCTGCTCTGGAAGGGACACCTCCCGAGCCAGGCAGAGCTGGACAACGTTCGCAAAGAGCTGGCCGAGGCGCGCGTACTCGACCCGGCTATTCTGAAATTGATCCGTGAGCTTCCTCGCCACGGCCTGCCGATGGAGGTGCTGCGCACCGCCGTTTCGGCGCTTTCGTTCTACGATCCGGATGAGAACAGCAACGACCATGATGCGAACGTTCGCAAGTCGTATCGGCTGACATCGCAGATTGCGATGATCGTGGCGGCATACGACCGTATCCGCAAGGGAAAAGAAGTCGTACAGCCGGATAAATCACTTTCGCACGCCGGAAACTTTGTCTGGATGCTCACCGGCGAGAAGCCGAAGCCCGCAGCAGAGAAAGCCTTTGACATCGCTTTGATCCTCCATGCTGATCACGAATTAAATGCTTCGACGTTTGCCGCGCGCGTTATCGCAGCCACACTTTCCGATGTCCACTCGGCGGTAGTGGGAGCTATCGGAGCTCTGAAGGGCCCGCTGCACGGCGGCGCCAACGAGCAAGTGATGCGCATGCTCTTCGAGATCGAAAAGAACAACGAAGATCCTATAGAGCACGTGAAGAACATGCTGGCGAACAAGAAGAAGGTTCCGGGCATGGGGCACCGCGTCTACAAGACGGAAGACCCGCGCGCCACCCACCTGCGCAGGATGTCGCAGGAACTGGGAAAAGAAGCTGGCAACACGAAGTATTACGACTGGTCGGCGAAGATCGAAGACTACATGAAGCGCGAGAAGAAGCTGAACGCGAACGTGGACTTCTACTCGGCTTCGACCTATACCGTACTTGGGCTGGACGTGGATCTGTTCACCCCAATCTTTGCGGTATCCCGCATCAGCGGCTGGACGGCGCACATCATTGAGCAATTGGACGACAATCGGCTCATCCGCCCGCGAGCTGACTACATCGGTCCGAAGTGGCCGAATCAGTACGTTCCTATGGACCAGCGGTAGCTTCTACTGCTGGTACGAAACGGGCGGAAAACATCTCCGCTCTGAGAGCCTGAGTAACGAAGTTGCTGTTTTGACCCCTTTTGCCCCACCATTCTTGCGGCGAACCCAACGTCAGAACTGTGCTCCGCATCTCGAATAACAGCACTCCTCCTGGTTTGTGCGCGACGCTCGCCGCCGTCTCCAAACGCGGCAGATCGGGACGTGAGTAGGTTTAGGATTTATGGACCCCCGTAGTGTGCAGTGCCAGCCGTTTGATCTTCAGCAACCTATCCTCAAAACTTTCTGCCGAGCCGCCTTAACCCTTTGCGTTTTGGTATTAGTGCTCGGCTTGGCCGGGCGTGACGCCGCTGGCCAATCTTTTAGGCAGATGCCGCCCCAGGCGGGTGCGAATCCCCGCCCGGTTCTTCTGGCTAGCGGCCGACTGACTTTGGATTTGCTGAGAGGCTCTGGGTCTGCTGCCCCAATCCAAATGGCTTATGCCCGAGTTCCTTCGCCGATTCGGACTGTGAGCACCCGCATCTTTGGCCCGAAGACTTCGCCGGTGATCTCGCAGGCGCTAGCTGCGGATGATTTTTCCCTGATACTTTTCCCCGATACTCAGAACGAGGCGCAGTTCTACCCGCAGGTGCTAGCCAGCGAAACGCAGTGGGTGGCAAACAATAGAGCCGCCCTGAATATCCAAGCCGTCCTCGGTTTAGGCGATATCGTCAACGACGGGGCCTCGACAGCCCAACAGCAGAATGCGGACGCCGCTATCCGGACTCTAGATAGCGCAGGGATACCGTATCTGTTGGCTATCGGCAATCACGACTACGACAATGCCAATCCTTCTACGCGAACTGCAACTGGCTTTAACAACTGGTTCGGGCCGTCGCGTTACGCGAACTATGCCTACTACCAGGGCAGCTATCCTGATGGGAGCAATGAAAATTTTTATGAGATTTTGACCATCAACGGAAAGCAATATCTGTTCTTGGCATTGGAATATGTTCCCCGCGACGCGGCGCTGAACTGGGCAGCCTCCATCATTCAGGCCAACCTCGACAAGGAAGTCATTGTGGTTACGCACAGCTTCACGTTTGTCGACGGCACCCGTGTGGATCGATGTGACACGCAGGACATGAATCGGGACAATTACGGAGATAAGACCTGGTCTAAGCTCATAAGCCAGTACCCGAACATCATCATGGTGGTGAGTGGTCATTTGACCGATGGCAATGGCGCGCGGCGTGCCGATCTTGGCGTGAACGGCAACCTGGTCAACCAGATGTTCTCGAATTATCAGACCTTGGCCAATGGAGGAAACGGGTGGCTGCGCATCCTCACCTTCCACCCGAGCCTCAATACCATTGACGTAAGTACCTACTCACCTTACCTCAATGCGAACAAGACCGACGCGGTGAACCAGTTCACGATTTACTATCACGACCCGCACTTGAGTGCGGGCGGACAAGGCACGATCAGTGGCCTTGTTAGGGATTCAAGCAAGTGTACCCGCATTGCAGGTGCGACGGTCACGGCGGGAGGGGCTTCAGCGGTGACCGACAACAATGGTCACTACTCGCTAACGCTGCCCGCGAGTCAGAGTTACTCTGTAACCACCTCTGCGGATGACTGGAATACATCCACTCAGAGCGCGACGGTGAATGAAGGTTACGCAAGCGATTTGAACTTTTTCCTGGCCGCGAAACCGGCATGCACTTTGAGCACCACGAATCGCACTGTGACCATTTGCGAGCCGGCCAGTAACGCCACCGTGAGTTCCCCAGTGCACGTCGTGGCAGGTGCCACGGATTCAGCCAAAGTGACCAGGTTGCAGGTTTTTGTGGATGGAGTCGGCGGATATAGCGTCGCTTCAGCTTCCTTGAACACCAACGTCGCCATGAGTGTTGGCACTCACCGCTTGACGGTCCAGGCCACTGACGCGGCCGGCCTCTTCAGGCACACAATTTACATAACCGTTTCGAGCGGACCAGCACTAAGCCCTTCGTCGATCACGTTCAGCGGCAGCACCTCGGTGGGTACAACGAGCGCACCACAAACTGCGACTCTTACCGCAGGCAATAGCACCTTGACCATCACGAACATCGCCACGGCTGGGGACTTCAAGCAGACCAACAATTGCGGCACCAGTCTTGCGGCTGGTTCAAGCTGCCAGATTAACGTGAGTTTTGCTCCGACCGCGAGCGGTACTCGCAGCGGAAGCTTGAGCGTGAGCGATTCTGCCGCTTCGAGCCCTCAGGTGATCAACCTTACCGGCACAGGAGTGACGACTTCGAAGGTTTTGCTGTCACCAACCAGTCTGACCTTCGCAACGCAGAACGTCCAAACCACGAGTGCAGCCAAGACGATCTCGCTCACCAACAACAACACATTTGCGCTGGCCATCAGTGGGATCACGACTAGCGGAGATTTCGCTCAAACGAATAATTGCGGAAGCAGTGTGGCGGTAGGTGGCTCTTGCACGATCAACGTGACCTTCAAACCAACAGCTTCTGGCACACGCATCGGGACATTGAAGGTTAGCGACAATGACGCGAGCAGCTCGCAAAGCGCAAGCCTAAGTGGAACGGGAGCTAGCCAGACCTGTCAGGCAAGTACCGTGAACCGGACGGTGACGATCTGCAGCCCTGCAAACAATGCGAGCGTCACTTCGCCGGTGCATGTGGTTGCTAAAACCACGGACAGCAGCACAGTGACACTGCTGCAGATCTATGTCGATGGCACCGTGGCCTACACCGTGAAAACCGGCTCGCTGGACACGAATATTACTCTGGCCGCTGGATCGCACCGCTTAACTGTGCAAGCCAAGGACGCGGCGGGATATTTTAAAACGACAGTCACAATAACCGTACATTAGCGAGCTAGGGGCGGCTCTCGCCGCCCCTGCACGATTTTGAGCCGCTACGGAACGGTTACGTATTCAGTTGACTTGAAGACAGCCCCCGCCGTGTTGTAGCCCTGTACTGTCAGCCGGTGCGTGCCCGTGCTCATCGTGAGATACGTGTCGAGCTTGGGCGAATTCACTTGATATACCTTCACCCCATCGAGGTAGATCTGAGTTGCGGTCACGGTGCTGCTTGAGGTTGTCGCAGCCACCACATGTGCCGGCGAGCTCAGGGACGACCCCGAGGTCGGCGAGCAGATGGTCACCGACGGGCTGGTTTGGCTGAGAACGCAAGTAGGCGAAGGTGCAGAGAACAAATCGGACATTGACGAAGCGCTGGCCGCCGCTCCGGGAAAGCTGGTAAGGCCCAGCGCGGTCATCACCATACGCAACACGTTCTGGTGCTGGTACAGGGTGCTGGAGCGGGTAGGAGCCGTCATCGTGGGGCTCACTACGACAAACGCTACTCTACCGCCGCCATGGGCGGTATCGGTGGAAGAGCTCTCGTCGAAGACGATAACCAGCAGACCGTCTTTTTGGAACGTGGGGCTGGCGATAAGCGGCGCTATGTTTGTCTTCAACCATCCATCGGCCTGCGCCAGAGTGCCATCGTGTGCGTCGTTCAGTAGATTGGGAACTACAAACGAGAATTGCGGCAGTTGATTGTTCGCTAGGTCGGTTGCGAACTGTGGGAATGGGACCAGGTTCAGTTTCTGGACCGAGCTGTTGCGAACGTCGCTGAAGTAGGCGAGGGGATTGTGGTGCAGGATGTACGGATACTTGTCTCCGCCCGTGTAGCCGACGGACGGCAGGCTTTCGGCGTATGACTTCCACGTAATACCGGCAGTCAGGAGATGGCGGACTATGTTGTCGGCCGTAACGGTGCCGGTGTAGCCGTCACTATTCGTGATGATCTGGCCCGTAGTCATCATCAGGTAATTGCCGATCGAGGGGTGGGTGTTGGCGTAATACTGAGTGGCGAGCCCATACTTCTGCGCCAGGCTGTTCAAATAAGGCATGGATGAGCTACCGATCACGCTCGAGTAACTGTGGTTCTCTTCCACGACTACCACCACATGGCCGGCTGCAGGGACTGCTGCGAAACAACAACGTGCGATCAGAAACAGAGACAGTGCTGCTAGATGCTTGTACAACGGGGACCTCCAAGGTCTTCGGCTGGTTCCAAAATTGGCGGGCAGGAACTTGGTTCCTAAGCTTATGCAGCGGTGGATTTTGACGAAATATTCAGAAGGCCTTAGTAATTGCAGAAGAAAGCACCAACCGTTGCCCTAGGGTGTTTACGTGAGACTGGGTGAGGTGATCAGCCCGATGGCGCCTACCGGGTGCGTGTAATCTCGCCCAAAGGGCTAAAATCGAGCTATGCGCCGCGTTTACATGGACAACAATGCCACCTCGCCTCTGCTGCCGGAGGTGCTAGAGGCGATGCGTCCGTACTTCATCGAGGAGTTCGGGAATGCCTCGTCCATACACCACCACGGGCAGAACACCCGGTCAGCGGTTGAGCGGGCGCGAGAGAGCGTAGCGGCACTGCTGGGTTCCAGGGCGTCGGAGGTCGTGTTCACAAGCGGCGGCACCGAAGGCGACAATCTCGCCATTTTCGGGATCGTAAAGAGCGGCGAGCACGTCGTTTCTTCAACAATTGAGCACCACGCGGTGCTGCACGCCTGCAAAGAACTTCAAAAACGCGGCGGTGAGGTGACGTTCGTTCCCGTGGATGGGCGCGGGCTGGTTGATCCCGCCGACGTGAAGCGCGCGCTCCGGAAGAACACTAAGCTGGTCTCGATCATGATGGCAAACAACGAGACTGGAGTAGTGCAGCCGGTCGCGGAGATCGGACGCATTGCAAAGGAGGCTGACGTTTACTTCCACACAGACGCGGTGCAGGCGGCAGGGAAGATTGCCATCGATGTGAGCGCCATCGGCTGCGATCTGCTTTCAATCTCGGGCCACAAGATGCATGCACCGCAAGGAATCGGCACGCTCTACGTTCGCAAAGGGACGCTGATCGAACCGCTGTTTTACGGTGGAAATCATGAACGGCAGCGCAGAGCGGGCACGGAGAATGTGCCGGGCATCGTAGCGCTGGGTAAGGCCGCTGAGATTGCGCTGACAGGTCTGAAGGATGGAACCGTCGAGCGCCTAGGCAAGCTGCGCGACCACCTGCAATCCGAAATCCTTCGCAGGATCGAAGACACGGGAGTGAATGGGAAAGGCGCTCCGCGGGTTCCGACTACCACCAACATCCATTTCGACCACATCGAGGGCGAGGCACTGGTCATCGCGCTCGACCTGAAGGGACTAGCGGTCTCTACCGGAGCCGCGTGTTCGTCCGGCGCGATCGAGCCTTCGCACGTCCTTACCGCAATGGGACTGCGTGCAGACCAGGCACGGGCCAGTTTGCGGTTTAGCCTGGGAAAGCAGACGACCGAGGCCGACATAAACTTTGCGCTCGACATCCTCCCGGAGACGGTTGCACGGCTGCGGGAGCTGTCACCGGTGTGGCAGAAGAGGCAGTCGCCAGTAGCCAGTGGTCTGTGACCAGCGAAGTTCGGCAGGGTCTATAATTGAAAGTTGTGGCAGTTCCGAGAGACCGAGCCGCGAAAGCGGCTTTCGCTATTTAGAGGCAAATGTCAGCTAACCAGACCATCGCGGTAGCCATGTCGGGCGGTGTGGATTCTTCCACCGTTGCGGCGATGCTGCGCGCCGAGGGTCACAACCTGGTGGGCTTGACGGCCCAGCTCTGGAACCAGCGCAGGCTGGCAGGGAAGCCCGGCATGCCGGAGCAGGTGCACGGCCGCTGCTGCTCGATCGATGACGTGTACGACGCCCGACGCGTCGCGCAGGACCTCGGAATCCCTTACTACGTCGTGAACCATGAGGAGCGCTTCGAGCAGGACGTCGTCCGTCCGTTCGTAGCAGAGTACCTCTCAGGCCGCACGCCGATCCCGTGCAGCCTCTGCAACAATCACTTGAAGTTTGACTCGTTGCTGATTGAAGCGCGGCAGATTGGCGCGGATAAGATTGCCACTGGCCATTACGCGCGCATCGAGTTTGACGAGGCGAGCCAGCGCTGGCTGCTGAAGCGCGGCGTGGACGAGAGCCGTGACCAGAGCTACTTCCTCTTTGGTCTTACGCAGGAGCAGCTGAGCCGAACACTATTTCCGATCGGCAACATGAGGAAGTCGGACGTCCGCGCAAAGGCGCGCGAGCTCGGGCTCATGATCGCCGAGAAGCCCGACTCGCAAGAGATCTGCTTCGTCCCCGGCGGCGATTACACCAAGTTCATCGATGCTTATCTGGAAGAGTCTGGCGAGTCCTTGCCGGACACCTCGGGCGAGCTGGTCACGACGAATGGCGACGTCATCGGCGAGCATCACGGCATACACAACTTCACCGTGGGGCAGCGCAAAGGACTTGGCGTCGCGACGGGCAATCCGCTTTACGTTTTGCAGATCAATGGCGCTGAGCGCAAGGTCGTGGTGGGCGGCGGAGATGAGTTGATGTCGAAGACGCTGCGCGCGCGCAAGCTGAACTGGATCTCGATTCCGGAGCTTCGGGACCCAATGCGGGTGAAGGCGAAGATCCGCCATCGCCATGAAGCAGCGGACGCGACCATCGAAGCTGCCGGGGACGAAGTACTCGCGACCTTTGATGTTCCGCAGCGCGCGGTCACGCCCGGGCAGGCCGTCGTCTTCTATGATGGCGACGTTGTTGTCGGCGGCGGCTGGATCGCCTGAAACAATGCTTAGCATTCGGACAAATGAAAAGAGCGGCTCGCGGCCGCTCTTTTGCTTTTCACACGAAATTGCTAAATAAACATCTCTTCGTCCTGCGTAGCTTCGTCGCGACCATCATTGCTGCGGCGGCCAAAGAAAGCTCCAATTCCGGTGGTCAGGCCGCTGACTAATCCCGCCATCTGACGCACGGGCGAGATCACCGAGCGGTGCACCACGTCGGTAGTCTCTTCCACGCGGTCCATAGTGCGGGTGACGAGATCGTCAGCGCGGATGATCTGCAAGCGCGTGCGGTCAACAGCGTCGCTAACGGTTGCATCGAGCCGCTCGACTTGTGACTTGATCGAAGCCGAAGCGACCATCAAGTTATCCGTGATGGCTTCGATCTTCGGACGCGAATCCACCACGATGGCCTGTGTGGACTCCAGGATTGGAGCAGTTTTGGTGTGCAGGTCGGCCGCAATGGCTTCCATTCGCGCCGAAGTCTTGCGCACGCTGATGTAAAGCGCGACTAGAATCCCCGCCTGTATCAGGACGGCGAAGCTGGTCACTGCGACCCAGATGTTGAGTGTTTCCATATTGAGCGGCAGCTTAACGCCACCAAACGTTCAAGGCAATCAGGCCTTGCTCTCAGTTTTCTCGCGATAAGCCTGAACGCCGGCTTCGTAGGCGGCCTTGAACTGCTCTTTTTGAGAGGCCAGGACTTCCTTGCCACGCTCGCTGTATTGGCCGACTTGCTCACGCGCCTGGCGACCCTTGGTCACCACAAAGTCGCGGCCCTCTTCGGCTGCGTCCATCAGCGTTTGGCGGGTCTCACGGCCCGACTTGGGAGCATAAAGAACACCTACGAGTGCGCCGAGGCCGAGGCCGGCCAGGAACCATCCGAAACCGTTATTGTCACGCGCCATAAGGAACCTCCTGAGGGAATAAGGAAAGCTAGGTTACAGGGTTTCCCACCGCGGCGCAACTGCACGAAAGTCACGGTTTTTGTGTTGGCCGCAGAACAATCTCGCTGGCAAAGGACTGCGGCGATTGTGTCACCAGCATCGCGACGATGTGAGCTATATCGTCAGGCTTCAACATTTTGTTTGCGTCTTTTCCGGCGTGCGGACTTAGTTCCGTGTCGGTGGAACCGGGGCAAACGACAGAGACGCGGATGTTGTGTCCACGCAATTCTTCTGCGACCGAGTAGCTGAGGCCGTTCAGTCCCCACTTCGATGCCGAGTAGGCGGCCCCGTTCGGGAGAGCATTCTTCGAGGCGATGGAGGAGATGTTCACGATGTGCCCGGATTTCCGCTCGATCATGAATGGAGCGAAGGCACGCATACAGTAGAAGACGCCGCGCAGGTTGGTGTTGAGGATTGCGTCCCAATCAGCAGGCGGCAGTTTGTGCAGCGGTCCGCCGAAGCCGCCGATTCCGGCGTTGTTAACCAGAATGTCCACCCGCTTAAATCTCTTGTGGACGGCGGCCGCGAGAGACTCGACCGATTGCAGATCGGTGACATCGCAAACTATAGGCTCGCAACTTGCACCCGACGCCGCGATCTCTCTCGCGGTCTGCTGCAAGTGCTTCATGGTTCGTCCGGAGATCACTGTGGCTGCGCCCATAGTGGCTAAACGCGCTGCTATCGCGGCGCCGATACCGCGTCCGCCGCCGGTGACAACCGCTACTTTTCCTGCGAGTTCGTGTTGCATCCCGAATCCTTTGTGACGCTAGTTAGTCCATCCAGCAACCATCTTTTGGCATCTTACCGGTATCAGTATATGAAATAGGGCGGACTGACTAAGATGCTTGCCTTAGCCGCAGTTAGCTCTCTATAATCAGTGGTTTGGCGGGAGTCGCTGAAGCTGTATGCGGCAGTGCACGTGGGAACCAGCCGCCGATCATAGTGGTCTATAAAGTTTTGCCCTCAAGGAGCACCTAAAGAATGAAGTTCAGCAAGAGAACGATCAGCGGCCTGGCGCTTGGTTTGTCACTGATGTGCGCCGTCGGAGTCGCGCAGTCCAACAAGCAGCAGGATTCGAAGTCGACTATCACGGTACTGCCGCCAACTCCGAACACGCCACCGCCGCAGCAACAACCAGCCCAGCCGCAACAGCCCGCGCAACCAGCGCAACCCGCACAGGCGGGCCAGCCAGGTGCTCAACCCGCACAGCCTGCTCAACCGGGACAAGCTGCACAGCCTGGTCAGCCGGGACAAGCTGCACAGCCTGGTCAGCCTGCGCAATCTGGGCAAGCGGGAGCAGCGCAGCCAGCCGCTTCCGGTCTGCCGGCGAATTGCCCGCCGCAGTCAACCCAGAAGAAAGAGATCAAGGACCAGGCCGAATACAACACTTACGTTAACGCGCTTGGGCAAGCGAATCCCGCCACCAAAGCGCAGGCGCTCGAGCAGTTCCTGCTGCAGTATCCGAATACGGTAGTGAAGGATGACGCGCTCGAAGCACTGATGGGCGCCTACCAGCAAGCCGGCGACGCAACGAAGATGCAGGACGCGGCTAACCGCCTGCTACAGGTGAATCCGAACGCTGTGCGCGCTCTGGCATTGATGGCCTACACCAAGCGGGCTGCGGTAGAAGCGAATCCGACCGCGCCGACAGTACAACAAGACAGCCAGCAAGCCATGCAGTATGGACAAAAGGGTATTGCCGCACTCCAGTGCTTCGCGAAGCCGGCCGGTACGCAGGATGCCGAGTACGAGACCCAGAAGAAGCAGATGGCTGCAATCTTCAACGGAGCAGCGGGACGCGGCGCGCTGAACACAAAGGATTTCGCGAACGCGCAGAAGTACTTTACTGAAGCCGTCAACATCGATCCGAACAACCTGAACGACGTGTACGGTGCGGCGTTGGCGTATCTGACTCCGCAGCCGATCAATCCGATCGGATTGTGGTACGCGGCGCGTTCAGTAGCTTTGGGTAAAGGCAACGAGCAGCTCGATAAGTACGGCCACTACAAGTACCAGAAATTCCATGGCGCTGATCCGGCGGACGATCATTGGAAGGACATCGTCGCTCAGGCTGGGTCGCAGACAGCTCCGCCCCCGGGCTTCAACGTCACTCCAGCTCCCACGCCCGCGCAACAGGCTGCCAAGCTGGCGCAGACAAAAGATCCCAAGACGATGGACTTTGCTGATCTGGAGACGGTATTCGGAAATGCCGAACCCGCCGTCAGCCAGCAGGTCTTGACTGCGATCAAAGGTCAGCCGATGCAGCCGTTCGCCGCTGTAGTGATCCAGGCCACGCCGACTTCATTGAGCGTAGCCGCAACCCAAGACGCGATCGAGCAGAAGCGTGCCGACGTGATCGTCAACATGGTCGCGCCTATTCCGGCGAAACTGCTTCCTAAGGTAGGCGCCGAAACCGGTTTGACTGGTTCGGTGGATTCGTTCACCGTAGGTCAGGCACCAGCGAATGATCCCAACGGGATGAAGCCGGTGGTGATCACTTTGACGGACGGCAAACTGGTACGCACCGCACCTGAGCCGGCGCCGAAGAAGCCGGTTCGGCGAGGAACGCGGCCGCACAGCCGTTAATCCTCAGCAGAAAGAGAAAGAAGAGGCAGCCGATTCGGCTGCCTCTTTTATTTGCTCAAAACTGTTTGCTCAATCGAAGCTAACGCGCGATTTTCTTCTCCATCACCATAGGACGCGGGGTGCTGCGCGGAGGACGCCGTGCGCCGTTGCGTACTGCGCGAAGGTCTAGCTTCAATTCCGCGATGGTGCGGCTTAGCGTGTTGCGATGCATTCCCAGCTCGCGTGCGGCGCGGCACTGGTTACCCTGATTCTCCTCCAGGACCGTGAGGATGAACTTCTTTTTAAACTCGCGCACCGCCTCAGAGTAAAGGATTCCACTATTGTGCATCTGCAGGATCAGGGCTTCTAATTGGTCTTTCACAGGGGCCTCTCTCGACCAGCAAAAAGATTGCGGTGAATCTTAAGACGCGATCAGATCGTGAGATCGTGTCCAGTCAGCAGGCGATACGCTTCCAGGTATTTCTCGCTCGTCCGTTGAGCTACTTCTGGAGGAAGCCCTGGGGCAGGCGGTTGTTTGTTCCACTTGATGGTTTCCAGATAGTCGCGAACGTACTGTTTGTCGAACGAATCCTGGGCGCGGCCGGGCTGATATTTGTCGGCAGGCCAGAAGCGCGAGGAATCAGGAGTGAGGACTTCGTCTGCCAGGATTATGCCCGCAGCCGAGCGGCCGAACTCGAATTTTGTATCGGCGATGATGATTCCCTTGGTCGCCGCGTACTCCGAAGCCGCTTTGTAGATCTTCAGAGTGTAGTCGCGCAGCTTCTCCGCGTCTTCGTGTCCGACCAGCTTCACCATCTCGGAGAACGGAATATTTTCGTCGTGCCCGCTGGCAGCTTTTGTTGCCGGCGTGAAGATCGGTTCGGGCAGCTTGTCCGATTCCTTGAGTCCGGCGGGCAGCTTGATGCCGCACACCGCGCCATCCTTCTTGTATTCCTTCCACGCGGATCCGGAAACGTAGCCGCGCACCACGCACTCCACCGGGAACATCTCGGCGTTCACCACGAGCATGGAGCGCCCAACGAGCTGGTCGCGATACTGGCGCACGGGAGCCGGGTATTGGTCCACATCCGTAGTAATGACGTGGTTGGGAACTATGTTCTTCAGGAACTCGAACCAGAAGACCGAGAGCTGCGTCAGCACCTTTCCCTTGTTCGGGATGCCGCTGGCAAGGACGTAGTCGAAAGCCGAGATGCGATCAGTTGCTACAAAGAGCAACTGGTCTTCGAGGCGGTACACGTCTCGCACTTTGCCGCTGGCGTGCAGAGGTAGCGACGGGAAGTCGGTGTGGAGCAGAGGAGAGTTTTTCGTAAGGGTCGTCACAGTCACAATAAGAAAATTCTAAATGAGAACGTGCCGTATTTTAAATGTCCGGGGACTTTTGTCAACGCAGGTGACTGATTGATAAAACATTTTTTTTGATTGAAATGACTTGACAGAACGTTCCGCTTTGGGCAGGCATGCGATTGGCGCGGAGGAAAAAGAAAACTGATGTATGCTGAAGTCACTCTCGTCATCTACTCGCAATATCTGGCTGCAACCATTGGACACCAACGCAACCGCGAAGGCGACCGCATTCCCAGGCGATAACGCAACAGGCATCTCCGCTCATAATGACGGCTCACGTGCCGATCCCCGCCGTCATCAGCATTGGGACGTCCGCAATTTCTTCTCGAACTACGGATACTTGCTCACCGGGAACGCGCTCAACGCGCTGTTCTCGTTCCTGAACATATGGCTCGCGACGCATGCACTGGGCTCGAGCGGCTATGGCGCGGTGGCAGCCCTCATGGCCGCTGGACAAGCCGTGTTGACGATCGCAGTGAACTGGACGGCGGTGTCACTGTTCCGCTTCGGAGCACAGGAGTTCGTCGCCAGTGGCAAGATCGCGGAGTCGTTCTGGACGCGCGGCAGCATTGCGCTGGTCAATCTTGCGGCTTTGCTCGCGACGTATCCACTGTGGGCTGGATTTCTTCTCAGTCATTATCACCTGACGCGTAGTGATTCCTGGCTGCTGGGTGCATTCGTGTGTTCAACGGCGCTCTCGGTACAAATGCTATATGCGCTGCAAGCCTCGAAACGTCCGCGGCAGTCGGCGATCGTGCTGCTGCTGGAGAGGGTTCTGGTATTTGCAGCACTGTTGGGGATCGTGGCAACGCATGCGGCCTCGATTAAGACCGTTGTCAGCGCATATGTTGCCGGAGCGTTGATCGCATGCTCCACAGGGATGCTCCTCCTGCGCCACCAGCTCTCACCGATCCTGCTCAAGACGGCCGTTGCCGTAAAGATGGTCTGGTACTCGGTGCCGATGATGGCAAACGGCGTCGTTGGATTCTTCTCCAGTAATTTCATAGATGCTTTCTTCATCCTTAAATACCTGAGCCTGGCGGCGCTGGGAATCTACGCGGTTGGGTTCCAATATGCGGGCGTGCTGATGCAGCTGCCGACCCTCGCTGGCTCGTTGCTGCTGCCGTTTTACGTGACGCAGTTGGCACACGGCCGCGAGGACCGGATCCGCCGCTTCCTTCTGCATGCTCATCCCATGGCGACGTTGCTGTGGTCGCTGATATGTGTTTTCGCGGGAGCCTTTGGTGCCGCCGTGGTTCCACGACTTTTAGGACACCAGTTCGCCGAGGTGGGGAAGGTGATCTGGCCGCTGCTGATCGCGAATGCTGCGGCCGGCCCGGTGCTATTGGGGTTGGGAACACTGGCAAACGCGCAGGATAAAACTTATAAAAGCGCTATCGGCGCCCTGGTGACGGCTAGCGTGAACGTCGCGCTCGACATCTTTTTGATCCCGCGCTTTGGAGAAGCCGGTTGCGCGTGGGCCACCACAGCGGCATACACGGCCGGGTTATTGGTGTGGCTGCTGATGAGCGCTCGTTATTGCGCGCCCTTGCGAGTGCTCATCGGCTTGTTCCCAATATGCGCCGCATACGGAGCCGTCACGTTCGGATATCGGGGACTATGGCCGGTGATCTTCGGAACGGCGGGGTTTGCGTTGGTCGCATGGCTGGGGCGGGCGGAGCTGACGGAGAACATAGGTTCGCTTCGCGAAGCATGGGCCAAGGTGGAAGAGCCACCGCCGGAGGTTGTCATCTGACGTTCTCGGCGCCGACTGCATTACTCCGGGACGTACCGTCCGCCGTCAGCAATTAAATTTCTTACCAGTCATGCATCAGGAACCCCGCCGCGCATCCTAATTTGGAAATCGTGAACTCGGGCCTGCGCGCCCGGGAGGGTTTCCAGATTCAGTTCAAGCCAAGTCCGATCGCTGGATGTTTTGTTATCGGGGCCGATATTTTTCCTGACGAGCGCGGGTTCTTTGCTGTCCAGTGGATAGGTGAAGAGTTTGCGAGCCACGGGATCACGGACGTGCCGGTGCAAAGCAACTTCTCCTTTTCGAAGGAAGCAGGGACGATCCGCGGCATGCATTATCAGCACCCTCCACACGAGCAAGCGAAGCTGGTGCGCTGCACGCGCGGCGCTATTTTTGACGTCGTTGTGGACCTTCGCAGAAGCTCGTCGTCATACGGGGCATGGTTCGGGCAGGAGCTGACTGCAGAGAATCACCTCGCGATGTGGGTACCGGTCGGATGCGCCCACGGTTTCCAAACTCTGACTCCGGAGACCGAGGTCTCATACTTCGTTACTGCTCCTTACGCCAAAGAGCTAGAAGGCGGCATCCGCTGGGACGATCCGACACTCGGAATCCGGTGGCCGCGGCCGGTGAGCTACATCTCCGAAAGAGACAGAGTCCTCCCGTTCCTGATGAAGAAGGTCTCGTGAAATCAATGGCCCGGATTGTGGTACAAGGGATTGCTTGTCTCTCGTACAAACCATCATCTTGATCGCGGTCGGGTTCTTTTCCGGCGGGCTTGGATCGATCGCCGGCGTCGGCGGCGGGATCATCATCACGCCGGTGCTGGTGCTTTTCTTTCACGTTCCTCTGGCGAAAGCGGTGGCGGCTAGCTTGGTCGCGGTGATCGCGACCTCGACTGCGGCTTCTTCTGTCCACGTTGAGCGGCATGTGACCGATGTTCGCTTGGCGATGACGCTCGAGCTCACGACCACTCTCGGGGCGGCAGCGGCGGCGATCGTGGCCGCACACATCAACCATCGCGTAATCGCCATCATCTTCATCCTCTTCCTGCTTTATAGCGCGTATTCCATGCTGCGAAAGCAATTGCATGAGGGTCAGCAGAGCGGCGCAGTGCCGGACTCCTGGCAGCCGGGAGATAACTATCAGCCGAGGAACTATCCGGCGGGATTGGGAGTTGCACTGATCGCAGGAAGTGTCTCGGGCCTGCTGGGGATTGGCGGCGGTCCGATCAAAGTTCCGGCCATGTACCTGATCATGGGCGTGCCGCTGCGCGTGGCGACCGCGACAAGCAATTTTATGATCGGCGTGACCGCAGCCACCAGCGCGCTTGTCTATTACGGACGCGGCGATCTGCGGATGGACATCGCCGGGCCGCTGGTTGTCGGAGTGTTCAGCGGCTCGCTGATCGGCGCGCGGTTAGCGCCTCGATTGAAGACGCGCGCGATCGCGTATGTGCTGATCGTGCTGATGGTGTATCTGTCGGGACAGATGGCGTACAAGATAGCAACGGGGGGCTTCCGATGATCGCACCCAACAAGCGCGACATCATTGTCGCCGCCGTGCTGCGCTGGGGAGCTTACGGCTCTTTTGCGATCGTCTGTGTGGGACTTTTACTGGGATTGCATGACACGGCGATGGGAAGCAAGTTGGTGCGCGTCGGGCTGCTGGTGCTGATCGCGACGCCAGTGAGCCGGATCGTGACCTTGTTCATCACGTTCTTGATCGACAAGGATAAGAAGTACGCGCTGATCTCGTTCACGGTGCTGCTGATCGTGGTGCTGAGTTCGGTCTACGGGATCACGAGCCATTAATCGGATTTACACGTCCAACCCTCCGATCGTTCACGGTGTACATTGGGGTGGTTTGGCTGCTCGCCCATGAGGAACTTGATGTGAAGAAACAGCCTTTGGTTCTCTTCGTAGGAATCGTTCTCGTCGCAGTTGTCTTCGCGGCTTTCCGTCAATGGCATCGCTACAAAGAGGCTGTGCAGTCTCTTGCAGTCGTGGAGAGATTGACCCCAGGAAAGTCTCAGATTGACGAACTGAAGGAATTCCTTGGGAAAGATTCCTCAGGAAACGGAAATTGTCCGGGCGGCACCTGTACTTTTACGAAGTCATTTAGCAGCATGTGGTTGGAAAGCTTCATCTCCCGAAAGTCTCTCATTTTTGTTGTCGACGTATCAGCTGAGAGAGGAATGGTAACCAACACGAACGCATCGTTGAAGGTCATTGGTGCTGATGGGTGGGTAGGGGCGGCAGTGTTGCGGTCGCAGCATACAGCGTGCGCGAACCCAGAAAGCAGTTGCACCTCTGTCATTATTACTGGCGAGCGACGCATCCCGGCCAGAGTCGTATCTAGGTTGACCGCCGACCCGCTGCGTGAAGTAAAGCAGCCCGCGTATAACTTCGAATTGAAGTGCCTGTTGCCATTGCACGGTTGTGCAACGATTGATGACATCTACCCACGGTGGAAGCAGTTACCGCTCGAAAGTAAGTCGTTGCAGACGGCGGGCCCGGGCTTACGCCATCATAGCTGGCACAGTCTTCTTGGGCAGCATCTCGCCGATGCGCTTGATCTGCGCGCCGACTCCACGAAGCTTTTCTTCAATGCGCTCATAGCCGCGATCGATGTGGTAGACGCGGTCGATGATGGTCTCGCCTTCGGCGATCAGCGCGGCTAGCACTAAAGAAGCGGATGCTCGCAGGTCGGAGGCGAGCACCGCGGCGGAGCTGAGCGGCGTCTTGCCCTGGACCACGGCGCGGCGTCCTTCGATCTTGATGTTCGCGCCCATGCGAACCAGTTCCTGCGCGTGCATGAAGCGGTTCTCAAAGATATTTTCCGTGACCAGCGAAGTGCCCTCGGCTTGCGTCGCGAGGGCCATGTACTGCGCCTGCATGTCAGTAGGGAAGCCAGGGTGTTCTTGCGTGGAGACATCGGCAGCTTTGAGCGGCCCGCGCCCGATCACTCGGATGGTGTCGCCCTTTTCGTGAATCTCGACCCCGGCCTCGTGAAGCTTCTGAAGCAGCGCGCCTAAGTGCTTGGGCTCGCAACTGGTGACTGCCAGATCGCCACCAGTGATTGCGCCGGCGATGACGAACGTTCCCGCTTCAATACGGTCAGGAATGATGCGGTGCTTGGCGCCTCGGAGTTTCGATACGCCGTGAATAGTGATGGTGGGAGTTCCGGCGCCGCTGATCTTCGCACCCATCTTATTGAGCAGGTCGGCAAGATCGGCGACTTCGGGTTCACGCGCGCAGTTTTCCATCACGGTTTCGCCTTCGGCGAGGGCGGCGGCCATCATGAGGTCTTCAGTGCCGGTGACGGTGATCTTGTCGAAGACGATGTTGTTGCCCTTCAGGCGGTCGGCGCGCGCTTCGATGTATCCGTGCTCCTGCGTGATGGTGGCGCCGAGACGTTCGAGTCCTTTGATGTGCAGGTCGATCGGACGAGCACCGATGGCGCATCCTCCGGGCAACGAGACCCGCGCGATCCCCATACGAGCGACCAGTGGTCCCAAAACGAGAGACGACGCACGCATGGTCTTCACCAACTCGTACGCAACCTCTGGATTCGAACTCAGCCGCGAGCAGTTGATGGTGGTGCGATGGTGCGCGCGTCCGTAGCCGAGTTCGACCTCGGCACCCATGGCGACGAGGAGCTTGCGCTCAGTCTCGATATCGCGGACGTCAGGAATATTTTCGAGAACGACGGTTTCCTCAGTAAGAATGGCGGCTGCCATCGCGGGGAGGGCCGCGTTCTTGGCGCCGCTGATGCGAACGGTTCCGAGCAGGGGATTGCCGCCGCGGATAACAAGCTTGTCCATTGGGTTAGGTTATTGCCTTTCCAGACAGGGTGCGCGTTTCCACATTATTACATGAGAATTTTCAGCGCGGGATAGGCGGAATGGCTTAGCGGCCGAGCGCTTTGCGGACATTTCCTTTGGCCGCTTGCAGCCTCTTCTCGGCGGCGGAAGGCGTCAGCTTGTGTTGAAGCATAAGCAGCGCCACGGGTACCCGGTTCCCGGCAGCCTTAAGCGCTTCTTCCGCCAGCTTGCGTTGAACTCTGATCGCTTGTTGCAGCACGCCGATGCCACGTTCGATCAGCTTCTCGTTTTTCAGGTGCACGTTCACCATCAAGTTCCCGTAAACGTAACCGAGCCTTGCCATCGCACCCGTACTCAGCATGTTGAGGACCAGCTTCTGCGCGGTTCCGGCTTTCATGCGCGTGGAACCGGATAGGACCTCTGGGCCCACAACTACAACGATAGATATGTTTGCCGCTTTCTCTAGTGGTGAGTTGGGATTGCATGCTATGGCAATCGTCTTCGCGCCATGCTTTTTGGCATAGCGGAGGGCGGCGACTGTATACGGGGTGCGTCCGCTCGCCGCGATCCCGACGACCACGTCTTTTCTGCCGGGCCTCTTGCGAGCCATGTCATTCTTGCCTAAGTCTTCTGAGTCCTCGTTGAACTCCGCCGCCTTGCCCAAAGCGGCATCTCCCCCGGCAATAACGTACTGCAGTCTCTTCGGATCAGTATTAAAGGTCGGCGGCAGTTCCGATGCGTCGAGTGCGGCGATGCGTCCGCTGGTCCCAGCGCCAACGTAGATCATGCGTCCGCCCGCAGCAAGTTGCTTGGCGATCAGGTCGATGCCTTTCGCAATTTGCGGAAGCGCTTTGGTCACCGCACGCGGAACCTTCTGGTCCTCGCGGTTGATGAGCTTCGCGATTGCGAGCGCGCTCATGGTATCGAGCGCGGCGGCGGCGCGGTTGCGGCGCTCGGTCCCAAGTTGTTGGATGGAGGATTTGCTCGGCATCGTTGTTATCAGTCGCGATCAATGGCTTCAATCACGGCATCGTGGAAGCGAGGCCGCAATTCTTTGATCGCCTGGTTCTTGCTGTCGGGCCAGGTGCGGTTCGTCAACAGCGTAACAGAGAGCTCGCGCTCCGGATCGATCCACAAAGATGTGCCGGTGAAACCCAAGTGCCCGTACGACCCGGGATAAAAATGTTGCCCGGATTGCGAAGGCTTCGATGGCGTATCCCAACCGAGGGCGCGCGAAGTGCCGGCCGGAGATTCTTCGCGCCTCGTGAAGAGCTCGACGGTCTCCCGCTTGAAGACCGGTGCGCCGCCGCGCATCAGGCAATGTGCGAACTTGGCGAGATCGCTGGCGGTCGAGAACAATCCAGCATGACCGGCCACTCCGCCCATCACGAAAGCGTTCTCGTCATGAACCTCGCCCTGGATCACACGATTGCGAATCTCCTGGCCCTTCGAGGTTGGCACGGTCTGTCCCTTCACCTTCTTTACTGGATTGAAGAAAGTTGAGTTCATCTCCAGCCGCTTGAAGACGTCGAGCTCGCAGAATGTTTCCATGGGCGAGGCGGCGATCCGCTCCAGCGCTTCACCAAGAAGAATGAAACCGACATCGCTGTATTCGGCTTTCGTTCCCGGATCGGAGGCGAAGGGAACTGACTCCGCTGCTTCCAGCAGACTGGGCTTGTTTTTCGCTTTCTTATACAGGGGGACCCAGGCGGGTAGTCCGGAGCTGTGCGCAAGCAACATCCGAAAGGTAACCTCTTCGCGGCGATCATCCGAGACCGCGAACTCGGGAACTGTGCCGATCAGGTAGGAATTAATGTCGAGCATGCCTCGCTCGTGAAGGAGCATCGCCATCGACGTTGTAGCGACGACTTTCGTAAGCGATGCGATGTCGAAGATGCTCTCCACTTCGACGGAGCGAGCCTTTTTGTCATAGGTGAAATGTCCGAACGCGCTGAGCGCGACCAGCTCGCCTTTTAGGGTGACAGCGACGGAGGCTCCGGGAAAAACTTTGTCTTCGGTGCCTTGCTGCAGTATGGCGAAGGCGCGCTGAAAACGATGCTCCTGGTCATCGAGAGCGGGAGCGAGCGCGGCGGTGGCGGAGGGCAAGCGAATATCTCTGATTGATTTTGAAGCGCGGTTATAACACACTGGGTGCCCGATTGCGACTCGCCAAAACATTCAGCTTCTGCGGATTCCTTCTGCTCGCCGCAAGCTCTTTCTCACAAGACAAGTCACACGTCTCCGTCGGCGTTGATGTACTCGAGCAACAAAAGTTCGCGCCGCTCATCCGGCCGGACGGGCGCGAAGCCAAGATCGCGCTGGTCACAAATGCAACCGGACTGGACAGCGCGGGTCGTCGTACTGTCGACGTCCTGGCGCGTGCGCCGGGAGTAAAACTTACTGCTATCTTCGCACCAGAACACGGCATTGCAACCAAAGTAGACACCACGAACATCGAAGATTCCAAAGACCAGAGTACTGGAATTTCCATCTATACCGTTTACGGTAAGACGGAAGCTGAGCGGCGTCCGCGCGTGGAATTGTTGCGTGGCCTGGATGCCGTCGTCTTCGATCTGCAAGATGCCGGCGCGCGCTTTTATACGTACGAGACCACGCTCGGCTATTTTCTGGAAGCTTGCGCGAGAGCTGGAGTAGAGATGATCGTGCTCGACCGACCGAATCCAATTAACGGCGTTGCCGTCCAGGGTCCGATCTCGACTTCGTCGGAGTCGTTCGTGAACTATCACTCGGTTCCAGTGCGTCACGGGATGACGCTCGGCGAACTTGCGCAGCTCTTCAACAGAGAACGGAGGATCGGCGCGAAGCTGCGCGTGATCAAGATGCAGGGCTGGACGCGCACGCAATGGTTCGATGAGACCGGTGTCCCCTGGGTGAATCCGTCTCCCGCACTGCGCAACATGAACGCGATGGCGCTCTACCCGGGAGTCGCGTTGCAAGAGCAAACGAATGTCTCCGTCGGACGGGGAACAGCTGCGCCGTTTGAAGTGGTGGGTGCTCCGTGGATCGACGCAGACAAACTCGCGAAATACATGAAAACTCGAAAGCTGGCGGGAGTTTCGTTCGCGCCGATCTCATTCACTCCTTCCTCCAGCACTTTGAATGGCAAAGAGTGTCACGGAGTTTCAATCGTCATCTCCGACCGCAGCGCCCTCGATGCCCCCGCACTGGGAATCGAATTGGCTGCCGCGCTCCTTAAGCTGTATCCCAAGCAGTTCGAATCCGCGAAGATGAAGAGCCTTCTCGCCAATGACAGGGAACTCGGCAAACTGCAAAGCGGAGTCGATCCGGAGCGCATCGTTGCCGGATGGCGAAGCGATCTGCGCCGTTTCGGCAAGTTCCGACGTCAGTACCTGCTTTATCCAGAGTTGCATTAAACTTTCTTGCGAGGTGTTTTATGTTCTCCCGAATTGCCTTTCTGACGATCATGGCTACGGCGCTTTGTGCGCAGCAGATCGAGGGCCCCATTACTCCCCGGGTCGACGCGAAATCGGCCCCTACTCCGCAGCTGCACAGCGCGGTCGCCGGCTCCGAGGTCAAGACGGTGACTATCCCATCTGGCACTAAGATCCCGCTTGTCTTGAAACAAGGGATCAGCACAAAAAATGCAAAAGTCGGTGACCACGTTTATCTGCAAACGAATTTCCCTTACGTCCAGGATGGGCGCATGGTGATCCCGGAAGGGACATACGTGCAGGGAGAGATCACGAATGTGCAGCGCGCGGGGCGAGTAAAGGGCCGCGCCGAAGTCATGATGCATTTCAGCACGCTGATTTTCCCCAACGGGTACACGGTGACGCTGCCAGGCGCAGTAGACAACGTGCCGGGCGCCCGCAATGACACTTTGAAAAGTAATGAGGGCAAGATCGAGCACGAAGGGGAAAAAGGAAAAGACGCGGGTACTGTGGCGACCACGGCGGGTACAGGCGCTGCAATCGGCGCGCTCTCAGATGGTCTGAAAGGCGCGGGAATTGGAGCGGGAATCGGAGGCGTAGCTGGGCTGGCTTCGGTACTGCTCACGCGTGGCGGCGATGTTCGTATGGACTCAGGTTCCGCAGTGGAGATGGTTTTCCAGCGCGATGTTGCTTTGGATGAATCGCGGCTGGAGAGAACGCGGGGCTATCGCTACTAAAATCTGGCGGAGAGGGTGGGATTTGAACCCACGATACCCGTTAAGGTATGTCCGCTTTCGAGGCGGATCGTTTCAACCACTCACGCACCTCTCCGCGCCAAAATAAGGGCTTCGGGAAGAGCCGAAGCCTGCCTTCATTATACCTTCTGCTTTATGGCTTCGGAGTTTCTGCCTTCAGGCGCCGGCTCCGAAAAAAATCCTGCAGCAACTGCCCGCATTCTTCCGCGAGTACGCCGGGAACGACTTCCATCCGATGGTTCAGTGCAGGGTGATTCAAAACCTGCAGTACGGATTTCACCGCGCCCGCCTTAGGATCGTCAGCCCCGTAGATGAGCCGCGAAACCCGAGCTTGAATGAGCGCACCTGCGCACATCGCGCACGGCTCGATGGTGACGTAGAGCTCGCACTCGAGCAGGCGATGATTTCCGATAGTAGCGCCCGCGTTGCGCAAGGCCACTATCTCTGCGTGCGCGCTCGGGTCTTTGTCGGTCAGGTTGCGGTTGCAGCCGCGCCCAATAATCTCGTCCCTGAGCACCACGACGGCGCCTACTGGCACTTCGGCCATGGATTCAGCCCTGCGCGCTTCCACTAGTGCCTGCCTCATAAATGGGTCGAAATTCGACATGCACCAGCATTGTAGCGGGTGTGAGTAGCTGCTGGTTTTCTCTCTGAGTGGGCAAACCCCCCGCTGTTTACCTCTCTCTAACTACCCAGGCAGACCCACCCGCCGCGCCACAGGCGGGCTTTCACAAAAATGAACGCCCTGCGACGGGCAGAACCATTCGGGTTAAGGAGCAACAAATGAGGAAACTCTTTTATTTCACAAGCATCCTGCTGATCACGGCAGGCATGACATTCGCACAGGCTGGCGGATCCGGTTCTGGATCTACGGCCGGCAGCGGCGGAGCGGGCGCTAGCGGTACAGGCTCGACCTCCGGCGATCAAGGCGCAGGCGCGGCTTCGGGCTCAGGCTCGACCGGCGGCGCGGCAGACCAGGGAGCGGCGGCAGGATCGTCCTCCACGGGCAGCCAGAGCGGCTCGAGCGCAACATCCACCGGTTCGTCTTCGGGCGACCAGACCACCATTTCCGGCTGCGTCAGCAAGTCGGGCGAAGATTTCGTTCTGACCGATCAGAACGGCACCGCCTACAAGCTTGACGGCAGCGGACTCGACGGGCAGGTTGGCAAACAGATTTCCGCGACCGGTTCGATGGGCTCCGATAACAAGTTCAAGGTTTCTGACATGAAGCCTGTTTCGGATTCCTGCAGCACAACGGGTGCTTCCGCAGCGGCTCCGGCCTCTGGCGCGGCAGCGTCGCAAACAACCACCACGACCACCACCACCGCCAGCGGCGCGGCTCCTTCGGCTTCGGCCAGCAGCATGCCGAACTCTGATCAGTCCGCCTCGACCACGGGACAGACCAGCAACAACGCTCCGGTACAGTCCGCGGCTCCGAGCAGCGACAACGGCGCGAAACCGACAGCTGACACCACCGCCGCTTCGGCTTCGGGAACGGGCAGCACCAACACTCCTCCTCCGCAGCCTTCGACTCCCGCAGCCAGCGATAACAGCAGCCAGACCGCTTCCAGCAGCGCTTCGCCTTCAGCTTCGGCTTCGGCGACCACGCCTGCGGGTTCGGCCTCTGCTTCGACTCCGTCTGCTGACCAGTCAGCAACGGCAGGCGCTTCCAGCACGACTCCTTCGGCCTCGGCCAGCACCACGCCTTCGGCTGATCAGTCTGCTTCCAGCTCCAGCGCGGCTCCTTCAGCTTCGGCCAGCACCACGCCTTCGGCTGATCAATCTGCGACCAGCACCACGCCGAGCAGCGATCAATCTGCCGCGGCTTCCACAACTCCTTCGGCTGACCAGTCTGCCACCAGCTCCACCGGTGCAGCTCCGGCTGACAACAGCGCAGCTTCTGCGCAGAGCAGCAGCGACCAGAACGCCGCCAGCGCTGACCAGAACGCCGCCGCTGCTGACAACAACACCACCGCTCAGAACACCGACGCGAATGGCAAGCTTCCGCAGACAGCTTCACCGCTGCCGCTGCTGGGCTTGATGGGCTTCGGCTCCATGATCACCGGATACTTCTCGCGCAAGCGCAAGTAAACGGTCCGACACGAGAGAGGCTGCCTTCGGGCAGCCTTTTTCTTTTGCGTTTAAATCGCGGGTTGCTGCTGGGTCATGCAGTGGATGGCGCCGAGTCCCCATATCAAGTCACGGCAGTAAACGGGAATGACGGTGCGGCTGGGCAGCGCTTTGGCGATGATGTCGAGCGCGACGCGGTCGTTAGGGTCTCCGAAGATCGGGACCAGCACGACTCCGTTCGCGATGTAGAAGTTGGCGTAGCTCGCGGGAAGGCGCTGTCCTTTGTGGTAGATGGGGGAGGGCATCGGCAATTCGACCACTTCGAGCCGTTTGCCATGCTGATCTGTCGCCGTGCGCAGGCGCTTAAAGTTTTCCTTTAAGGGTGCGTGATTCTTATCGCGCTTGTTCGGCTCAATAACGGTGAGAACGGAGCGTGGTGCGACGAAGCGGGAGATGTCGTCAACGTGGCCGTGGGTATCATCACCTTCGATTCCGCGGCCTAGCCAGACGACGTTTCCAATCCCCAGATATTTCGCGAAGACTTGTTCCAGGTCCTTTCGTCCGAGTGCTGGGTTGCGTTGCTGCTTTGTCGAGAGCAGGCACTCTTCCGTGGTCAGCATGGTGCCGCGGCCGTTCACGTCTATGCTGCCGCCCTCCAGAACCACCGGGTGAATCTTGCCGCCCTTAATGACCGCTGGCGCGAACTCTTGCAATCCGAGGAATTCGCCAATGTGGTCGGGAAGAAGATCATCGTTCTTGTGATTGGGATACTTCGCCCATCCGTTGAAGCCCCAGTTCGTGGCGGCAAGGTTTTTTCCATTGCGCACGAAGATGGGACCCGAGTCGCGCGTCCAGACGCGGTCGGTCCGCCAATGATGGAAGCGGACCGAGCCATTCAGCGCGTCACATTCCCTCAAAACTTTGCGGGCGCGCTTCTCTGAGGCGGCGTCGTTCACGACGATGTGAACTTGTTCCCCGCGGGCGAGATGGCGAACAATCTCAGCATAGATATGGGGGATGCAGGCGAACTTCCCCGGCCAGTCATTTTCGTTGTGTGGCCACGCGATCCAAGTGGCTTCGTGCGGCTCCCATTCGGCGGCCATACGAAGCTTGGGATGTTTGGAAAGTTTGCCGCGACTGGTCATCAGTCGATGAGCCTGCTGGTGATGGCACCATAGCTGTCGATGCGGCGGTCGCGCAGGAAAGGCCAGTTGCGCCGGACGTCTTCCATCTTCTGTGCGTCCACTTCGCCGATCAGGATCTCTTCTTTGTTGTGTGAGGCTTCCGCGATGACCACGCCGAACGGATCGCACAGAAACGAGCCGCCCCAAAACTCGAGGCCGGCGCCTTTTACTTCATTACCGCGAATGTTGCCAGTCTCGTGTCCGACGCGATTGACGACCCCAACGTAAACCCCGTTCGCGATCGCGTGTGCGCGCTGGATGGTTCGCCATGCATCATGCTGCGCCTTCCCGAACTGCTCTTTCTCCGATGGATGCCACCCGATGGCTGTGGGATAGAAGATGACCTCAGCTCCCGCTAGCGCGGTAAGGCGGGCGCCTTCGGGATACCACTGGTCCCAGCAGACGAGCGTGCCCACGCGTCCGAAGTTTGTGTCGAAAGCTTTGAAACCGAGATCACCGGGAGTGAAGTAGAACTTCTCGTAGTACAGAGGATCGTCGGGGATGTGCATCTTGCGGTACAGCCCGAGAATCTTCCCGTCAGAATCGATCATCACGGCGGTGTTGTGATAGACCCCGCGCGCACGCTTTTCGAAGACGGAGGCAACTACGGCGACCTTCGCTTCTTGCGCTACTTTCGTGAGTACCTCTGTGGTCGGCCCGGGGATCGGCTCGGCCAGATCGAAGAGAGCGGCGTCTTCGCGTTGGCAGAAGTATTGCGTCTTGAATAATTCCGGCAGGCAGACGACCTGGGCGCCCTGGCGCGCGGCATCGCGGACGAACTGCGCGGCGCGCTTCAGGTTGTCGTCGGGGTCAGCCGTGCAGTGCATTTGCACCAGCCCGACAGTAAATTTGTCTTTGCCGTTCTTCACAGGATGCTTCACAGAATATCAAACGCGCGGGTTTGACGTGTCTTCGCGAAACATTTAAGTTTCCAAGTTCTCTAATTTCTGAGGTGAAGCGTGAAGCAGGGAAAAACTTCTCCCAAGTCCCAGGGCAATGCCGCCAGTCACAAGCCGGGACACGCGGGCGCGGGCATCGACCGCAAGCTGCACAATCCTGAAACGGACAAGCTGAGTCCGGTTTTTCCGCTAGATATCGGCAAAGTCCGCGGCATCGACGACCTGGTCCGCGCGATGGCCGATACCGCCTTCACCGGACGCCAGTTGGGCGAAGCTGCCGACGTGCTCGAAGCGATGGCCCGCGACAAAGATTGCTTCGTGGTGATGACGCTCGCCGGCGCGATGACCGTTGCGAAGCAGGGCCTGATCATCTGCGAACTGATCGACCGTGGGATCGTGAACGCGATCGTCTCAACCGGCGCCCTGATGGCGCATGGCCTAGTCGAAGCGACGGGGAACAAACACTACCGCTACGATCCGCGCATGAACGACGTGGAGCTGTATGAGGCGGGCTACAACCGTGTGTACGACACGCTGGAGCCGGAGACGAACCTCGACCACGTAGAAGAAGTAATGGAGAAGGTGCTCGCTGGCTGGGACGCGAAGGAGACGATGTGCTCGTACAAGCTCAATCACGCCATAGGCGCATTTCTCGCCCGTCATACTCCGGGACGCGGAATCCTGAAATCTGCGTACGAGAAGAAGGTCCCGGTATTCGTTCCCGCGTTCACCGACTCAGAGCTTGGACTCGACGTGGCGCTGACCAACAAGATGCGCCAGCGGGAAGGGAAGAAGCGCTTCGCCTTCGATCCCTTCTATGACCTTGATCACTTTGCCGACACGCTGCTCGCGCACAAGCGCATCGGCATCTTCACCATCGGGGGAGGCGTGCCCCGCAATTGGTCGCAGCAGTTCGGCCCATATTGTGAGCTGCGGCATCGCCGCACTGGCGAAGCGATCGAGCTGAAGCGCTACCACTACGGTCTGCGGATTTGCCCGGAGCCGGTGTACTGGGGCGGATTGTCAGGAAGTCCCTACAGCGAAGCCATCTCCTGGGGCAAATTCGTTCCTCCCGATGAAGGTGGAAAGTTCGGCGAAGTATTCGTGGACGCGACCGTCGGTATGCCGATCATCGTGGCCGCGGTGCTGGAGAGATTAGGAAAGAACTTCGCAAAGAAAGTACAGCCGAAATAAAAACGGACCTTCGCAAGGAAGGTCCGCTTCAATCCCGCGCTTTACTGGTGTTCGATCTTCACCGATTTCAAGACAACGTCTTTGTGAGGCTTGTCCTGTCCGCTGCGCGGCACACCCGTAATTTTGTTCACGACATCCTGTCCCTCGACAACCTCGCCGAAGATGGTGTGATTGCCGGTGAGCCAGGTGGTAGCTGCCGTCGTGATGAAGAACTGCGACCCATTCGTGTTGGGGCCGGAGTTCGCCATCGCCAGCTTGCCGGGTCTATCGAATTTGTGTGGCGAGCCCTTTGTCTCGTCTTCGAATTTGTAGCCCGGGCCGCCCATGCCGGTGCCGGCCGGGTCGCCACCCTGGATCATGAAGTTCGGAATCACGCGATGGAAGATGGTGCCGTCGTACAGACGGTCTTTGCTCTTGCTCCGCGTGACCGGATGAGTCCACTCGCGCTTTCCCTCGGCGAGCTCGACGAAGTTCGCGACGGTCTTCGGCGCTTCCTTATCGAAGAGCCGGCAGGCGATCTGCCCCTCGCTGGTTTCGAACGTTGCATATAGCCCTGGCTGACGTGCCATGAATGATTCCTCTCTGAAAAATTATTTTGTAGCCGCGGCCGGCTTCTTTTTCGTTGCTGTGCCGGCCTTCTTCGCCGGCGGCTTTGCAGCAGCTTTGCCGCGAACAATCGTGATCTTATTGATCTTCACTGGATTGAAAGGACGGTCCCCAGCTCCGGGCCGTTGGTCGCGAGGCATGCGCGCGATCTTTTTAACCAATGCCACCGTTGCGGGTGAGCACTGACCAAAGATCGTGTACCCCCCATCTAGATCCGGAGTCGCTTGTTCGGTGATGAAGAACTGCGAGCCGTTCGAGTTCGGCAGCCCGGTATTCGCGTACGCTAATCGCCCGGGACGATCGAAGTTCAGTCCTGGCGCGATCTCAAGCCCGAACGCGACGCCGGTCTGGCCGGAACCTGTTCCCGCAGGGTCGCCGCCCTGGATCATGAAATTCGGGATCACGCGATGGAAGATGGTGCCGTTATAAAGCGGCGTCCCTTTCATGCTCTTGCCGCTGGTCGGGCTCTTCCATTCTTTCGTGCCCTCGGCCAGGCCGATGAAATTGGCCACGCCGATCGGTGCCTGTTTATCGAAAAGTTTGCAGCTGAGCTGGCCTGCGGTGGTATCGATGATCGCAGTCGGGCCGGTCGGAACAGGGCCAGTCGCTTTGGCGGCGGGCTTCTTCGCTGCTGTTTGGGCTTGAAGTAGCAAGCTTGCGAACATCAACCCACAAATTATTGCTTTACGCATTTGCATCCTCGTTCTAAAGGAAAGATTGCGTCGAAAACTAACGCACGATTGTAATTGAAACGATCTTCGCCGGTTCATGCGGACGGTCGTTGCGCTCGTCGCGCGGTTCTCGCGCTTCCTCGGTCACAAAATGCAGAGCTGCCGTATCGCATTGCCCGAAGATCACGTAATGTCCATTGAGGTGCGGCGTTGGAACTTCAGTGATGAAGAACTGGCTGCCGTTGGTGTCTGGTCCGGAGTTGGCGTACGCGAGCCGGCCGGGCACATCGAAATTTAATGAAGGCACGATCTCATCTTTGAATGAGTACCCAGGATCGCCGCTGCCGGTGCCGAGCGGATCGCCGCCCTGGATCATGAAGTTCGGGATCACGCGATGAAAGATGGTGCCGTTGTACATGGGCACCCCGTGCTTCTTCTGCTTTGTCTCGGGATCCGTCCAATCTTTGGAGCCGTCCGCGAGCCCGGCGAAGTTCGCGACCGCATTCGGTACCTGATCAGGGAAGAGCTGGCAGGTGAACTCGCCGGCGGTGGTATGGAACGTTGCCGAGCGCGCGGGCCGCTGGTCCTGGGCTTGGGCGCAGCCTAAAAGGACCATACCTGCCAAAAAATATACGCAGGGCATCCCGAGCGAACGCTGAGCAACGCGAAGCGGCAGTCGAGGGATCTGCATTTTACTTCGCTCCATTCATTCTCCGGCTCACGCGCTCCACCTCGCCAAACACCCGCAGCAAATTGCCGCCAAGGATTTTCTTGATGTCATCCGCTTTGTAGCCGCGGTCGAGCAGCGCCTGCGTGATCTTCGGCAGGTCGGCGGCGGAGTCAATCTCCTGCGGCAGCACCGGGACGCCGTCGAAATCAGAGCCGAGTCCCACGTGGTCGATTCCGGCAACCTTCGCGATGTGGTCAAGGTGGTCGATCAAGGACTTGAACGGCGGACGAGGAATCTTCGCGGCGTATTCGCGGGTGAGCTTGGTGTATGCGTAGTAGTAAGCAGCCGGATTCGGATCCTTGACCATCGCGTTGAGTGACTCTTCGGCTTTGGTCATCTCGTCGCGTTGCGCATTGGAAGCCTTGCGGTAGTCCTCATCGATGAAGCCGGGGAAGTAATTGACCATGACCACGCCGCCATTCTTCGTCATGGCCTTGAGCATTTCGTCAGTCATGTTTCGTGGGGCGTTGGTCAGCGCACGTGCTGAGGAGTGCGAAGCGATGATGGGCGCCTTGGTGGTGGCGATCGTGTCCCAGAAGGTCTGGTCGGAGACGTGCGAGATGTCCACCATCATGCCGAGGCGGTTCATCTCGAGGACCACCTTCTTGCCGAAATCAGTGAGCCCGTGCGTGGAAGGCGTGATTCCGGGCGTCACGACTTTGCCGGAGGATTCAGCGAACTCGTTCGAGTTCGACCAGCTCAGCGTCATGTAGCGAACGCCAAGGCGATGGTAGTCCCGCAGGATGCCCAGATCGTTCTCGATGGAGTGCCCGCCTTCGATGCCCATCAGCGCGGCAAGCTTGTGCTGGCGGTGCGCGGTTTGGATATCGGCAACGCTAAACGCCATCATCATCTTGTCAGGATGCTTACGCGCCTGCTCGTAAACACCATCGATCAGCTGCAGCGTGCGGTGCGCATACTGGCCGGGATAGAGCGTCGGCTCGACCCAGATAGAAAAGAACTCGGCGCCCAGGTTTCCGCGCTTCGACTTCTCGAGGTCCAGATGAAGATCGATTGGCGGCTTCTGGAGGTCGAACTTCGGGTCGAGGAAGAACTGCGTGGTGTCCGCGTGGGTGTCAATGACGATGGCGGAATCGTGTATAGCTTTGGCTTGGGGAGTCACCTTGACCTGAGCGGAAACAATGGAGGCTGTCATCAAAACGAAAACGAACACTCGACGCATAGGTTGGGCACCATTGAGGGTCTAACGTCTGAAAAAGTCGGTTACTGCCTGCTTCATCACTTCACGATCAACATCGGAGATGGAGCGCGTGAGCGGAATGTCCTTGGGGCAGATCTCCACGCAATTCTGCGAGTACCCGCATTCGTGGATGCCGCCATCTCCCATCAGTGCCTGCAAGCGCTCGTGTTTGATCATTTTCCCCGTTGGATGCATGTTGAACAGCTTGACCTGCGAGATGGCCGCCGCGCCTACGAAGCCGGTGCTCTCGTTGAACTGTGGGCAGACTTCCATGCAGCATGTGCAGGAAATGCAACGCGAGAGCGGATACGCCTCTTCCTGGTCGGCTTGCGACTGGCGCGGCCCGGAGCCGAGGTCGTATGTGCCGTCAACCGGCACCCAAGCCTTCACTCGCTTCAAGTTCTCGAAGAGCACGCTGCGGTCAACAGCAAGATCGCGTACGACAGGAAACTTGCTGAGCGGCTCGAGCATGACCGGCTTGTCCAATTTGTCGATCAATGCGGAGCAGGCCATGCGCGCTTTGCCGTTCACCAGCATGGCGCAGGAGCCGCAGACCTCTTCCAGGCAGTTTGAATCGTAGGCGACAGCCGTCGAGGTCTTGCCCTCGCGGTTGACCGGATTCGCTGCGATGTCCATGAGCGACGAGATCACGTTCATGCCGCGACGATAGGGAAGCTCGAACTCTTCCCAGTAGCTCGGCGCCTTGGGGTCGCTCTGGCGCTTGATCTTGATTAGGACTTTATCCGCCATATTATTTTGCTGCGTCATATCTGCGTGGACGCGGCTTGATCAGCGACGTGTCCACGGCTTCAAATTCAAACTTCGGTTCATCCGCATCCGGCGCGAAGGAAGCCTTTGTCGTCTTCAGGAAGTTGGCATCGTCGCGGTCAGGGAAGTCAGGCTTGTAGTGTGCTCCGCGCGACTCATCCCGCAGCGCTGCACCCTGCGCGATCACGCGCGAAAGTTGCAGCATGTTGTACAGCTGGCGCGCGAAGATGACCGACGTATTGGCCCACTGGGTCTTATCGCTCAGGTTGATGTGCTGGAATCGTTCCAGCAGCTCGACGATCTTCGCGTCCGTCTCGTTTAGCGCTTTGTTGTAGCGAATGACGGTGCAGTTCTTCGTCATCAGCTCGCCCAGCTCGCGCCATAAGCGGAACGGATTCTCGCTGCCATCGGAACTCATCATCAGCCCATTGTTCTCTTGCTGCTTCTTGCGCTCGGCATCGAAGTGGACGTTGCCATCGGTCATCGCCTGCAAGCCTTTGGCGTAGGCAACAGCATTCGGCCCGGCCCGGAAGCCGCCGAAGATGCAGCTCACCAGCGAGTTCGCACCCAGGCGATTCGCTCCATGGTATTGGTACTCGCACTCGCCCGCCGCGAAGATGCCCGGGATAGAAGTCATCTGGTTGAAATCGATCCACAGCCCGCCCATGGTGTAGTGCATGCCGGGAAAGATCTTCATCGGCGTCTCGCGCGGATCGTCGCCAACAAACTTCTCGTAGATCTCGAGGATGCCTTCGAGCTTGCGATCGAGCGTGGCGCGATCGATGTGCGTTAGGTCGAGATACGCGGCTGGCTGTCCGTCAATCCCGAGGCCATGCTCGTAAACCACTTTGTGGATGGCCCGGGTCGCGACGTCGCGCGGAACGAGATTGCCGTACTTCGGGTACCACTCTTCCAGGAAGTACCAGCGCTCGGATTCTGGAATCGCTTTCGGATCGCGTTTGTCACCTTTGTTCTTCGGCACCCAAACGCGCCCGCCTTCGCCACGCGCCGATTCGGACATAAGGCGAAGCTTGTCTTCGCCGGGGATCGACGTCGGATGCACCTGGATGAACTCGCCGTTAGCGTAATACGCGCCCTGTTGATATAAAGCCGACTGTGCCGAACCGGTGCAGACGACCGAATTTGTAGACTTGCCGAAGATCGCGCCAATGCCGCCCGTCGCCATGATGATGGCGTCAGCAGGGAAAGTGCGGACTTCCATGGTGCGCAGGTTCATCGCGCAAATTCCACGCGCTACACGGTTGCCATCCAGAACGGCGGAGAGGAACTCCCAGTGCTCGTATTTCTGCACGCGTCCTTCGGCTTCGTAACGGCGAACCTGCTCGTCCAGGGCATAGAGAAGTTGCTGACCAGTAGTTGCGCCCGCGAAAGCAGTGCGATGGTAGAGCGTGCCGCCGAAGCGGCGGAAATCTAAAAGACCTTCAGGGGTGCGGTTGAAGGTGACGCCCATGCGGTCGAGCAGGTCAATGATCCCCGGCGCGGCCTCGCACATGTCTTTGACAGGTGGTTGGTTCGATAGGAAGTCGCCACCATAAATGGTGTCGTCAAAGTGCTGCCAGGTGGTGTCGCCTTCGCCCTTCAGGTTCTTTGCTGCATTTATGCCGCCCTGCGCACATACCGAGTGCGAGCGCTTCACCGGGACGATGGAGAACAGATCGACCGTGCCGCCCTTTTCCGCGATCTTGATCACGGCCGCGAGCCCCGCGAGTCCGCCTCCGACCACGATGATCTTTGGATTCACTGCCATTACTTATGTCCTAGCGGCTCGGTCGGAGGCGCGGGCTTGGTGCGAAGTTGGTCGGCGCTTTCATCAGCCGGTACGCGGGGGTGAACAAAGAAGGAGCGCAGGCTCATCATCCCGACGCCCGTCATTACGAAGAAGAATAGGACACAGACGAGCAGAAACTTTTGCCGCGCTCGTTCACCGACCGTTATTCCCCACTTTGCGCAGAAGAGCCAGATTCCGTAGGCCAAGTGCCATGAAGCGGAGACTAATCCCAGAAGGTAAAACGGTCCGCCCCACCAGGTGCCAAGCAATTCAGCTTGAACTTTTCCGAACGACGCCCCGGGATGTGCATGCAGATCGATCCCCGCAAAGCGCAGATGCCATGTATGCCAGCCGATGTACGCGAAGGCGATGATGCCGGTCCAGCGCTGCAGCGTGTAAAGCCAATTGCCGGTCCACGGATAATCGCTGACGTTGCTCTCGCCGCGCCACCAGATGACCAGTCCGTAGCCACCGTGAAAGAGGATCGGCAGCCAAATCCCGAAAGCCTCGAGGAATATGACCATCGGCAGGCTACCGAGAAATTTCACCTGATTTGCGTAAGCCTCTGGTCCGTTGATCGCCGTGGCGTTGGAAACCAGAATGTGCTCGATCAAGAAGGCGCCGACCGGGATGATGCCGGTGAGCGAATGCAGGCGGCGAAGCAGGAAAGAATGCCCCTGGCCAGCCCTGAGAGGGGGAACTCCGCCCGGAATAGCCCCCGCCGCGGTGGATTTCGAGGCGGTGGTGGCGGGCGTTGTTGCCATCGAATGATTGCTCTCTCTAGCGCGAACAAACTCAGAGAGCGAACTTTTCATTATCGAGTCGCGCGAATGTTTAAGTCAAGGGATTGGCCCGCGAGAATCGCGCTTGTACCCGCGACAAAGCTCGATATAATGTCCCGCGTTCCTCCACAGGAGAGCCCGATGGCCACCCCGGCAGCAGCGTTCGCGCAGATCGCGACGGATTGTGAAGCAGAAGGACTAACGCCGAAGAACGGCGACAAAATCGGGCACGAGATCGCCAAGGCGTTCAACGTGCAGAACGACGAAGTCGGCATCATGCGGGTCGAGAAGCAGCACCTCGTGTTCGTTTATCCAGCGAAGCTCCATAATCTCGGATCGATCCCGCTGAACACCACTACTTCCGTCGCAGCGCGCTCTGCCCAGACGAAGCGTGCCGAAATCCTGAACAATTTTGCTCAAGCCAAGCACACCAGCATCTTTGAATCTGTCGATCTCGGCGCAAAGCCAAAATCGATCGGAGAGAAAACTGAGCCGCACTTCATCCAGAAATTGATGTGCGTCCCTGTCGTTGGCCCAGCGGGGACGGTCGGCGTGATCGAAGTCTGCCGTAAGGGGACCTCAGCGCCGGCAGCGGGCGCAGATTTTATGCCCGTAGATATGCAGAAGTTAGTGATGATCGCCGGCTCGCTGCTGAAGTGTTTTGCAAAATAGCTGCGAAGAAGATTAAGAAGACCCGCGAGAACTTCGCGGGTTTTCTCTTGGCTTACGCGCCAGGATGGAAGAAGCGGATGATCCAGAATGTCACCGCGGCCACCAGCGCTGAAGCTGGAATAGTAAGGATCCAAGCCCACACGATTCGGCCTGCTACACCCCACCGGACTGCGGAAATGCGGTGAGTAGACCCGACGCCAACAATCGCGCCCGTGATGGTGTGCGTCGTGCTTACTGGAATTCCCATGCTTGAGGCCATAAACAAGGTGATCGCCCCGGCGGTTTCGGCGCAAAATCCACCTACAGGTTTAAGTTTCGTGATTTTTGAACCCATCGTGTGAACGATCCGCCAGCCGCCGGAGTAAGTTCCCAACGCAATGGCGCCATTTGCCCCCAGGATGATGTACCACTTGTAAGGCCCCCACCCGTGCGCGAACTGTTCCGGCGAAAGCAAACCGCCCGCGAGTAATGCTCCGGCGATGATGCCCATGGTTTTCTGCGCGTCGTTGCCACCGTGTCCTAGGCTGTATGCCGCGGCGGAGAGCAGTTGCAATTTGCGGAACCATTTGTCTACGGAACGCGGGGCGCGCTTCTGCAACATCCACGACATCGCAACCATCAGCGCCAATCCCAGAACCATTCCCATCAGCGGCGCAAGGACGATGAAGATAAGCGTGAGCATCCACTTTTCTCCCAGCCCCGGAATCACGCCGAGTACGGGAAGCGTGAGCTTGGGCTGGCGAACCAGAACGCCGAAGCCGGCGCGCGCGATGCCGGCGCCTGCGAGTCCGCCCATCAATGCATGCGAGGACGAGCTGGGCAAGCCGAGCCACCAGGTCACAAGATTCCAGGTAATGGCTCCGATCAGAGCGGCGAGGATGACGAAGGCGGTGGCTTGTTTGGGATCGATAATGCCACTGGCGATCGCCTTTGCGACGGCGGTCCCAAAGACAAATGCAGCAACAAAGTTGAAGAACGCCGCCCAGATGACCGCAAGCTTGGGCGATAGAACGCGCGTGGAAACTACGGTCGCGATGCTGTTGGCAGCATCATGAAAGCCGTTGATGAAGTCGAACACCAACGCGATCGCAATGGTGATCAGCACCAATGTCATGGAGGCGTTCACAAGTTTGCTCCCTGGACGCGCTGGCTGGGTTCCATGGCTGGGTTAGGCGCTCTTTAGAAGCACGGTTTCGAGGACGTTGGCGGCGTCTTCCGCTTTGTCCGTCGCCGTTTCGAGCACTTCGTACAGCTCTTTTAACTTGATGAGGTTGATTGGGTCTTTCTCTTCTTCGAAGAGTTTCGCGATCGCCTCCCGAGCGATTTTGTCGGCAACGTTCTCCAGGCGGTTGACCTCGACGCAATGAGTCATAATGTCGCCGCTTTTCTCGAGAAGCTGCACACCTTTCGTGAGCGCATTCCCTTGCTGCACGATCAGCGCAGCAAGATCCGCAGCCGCCTTTGGTGGGTGCGCGATCTTGTACACGACGAGCCGTTCGGCGGCGGCGTAAACGAAATCGAGCACGTCATCGAGGGAACTGGCCAGGCGATGAATATCTTCGCGATCGAAGGGAGTAATGAAGGTCTGGTTGAGCTTGGTGAGGATGGCATGCGTCATGTCATCGCCTTTGTGCTCAAAGTCGTGGAGCTGGTGAACACGGGCTTCCACGTCCTTGTTCTCGCGGAGCGTGGTCTCCAGTAGCTTGGCGCCTTCTACGATGTTGCCGCACATCTCAGCGAACATGTCGAAGAATTTCTGTTCTCTGGGGATCAGGCGAACCATGCACAGCTCCTAGCTTCGCCCGCGGGCGATTTTGAACCGTCCAATATCTCACACGCGGTCGGCAGGCGGCTAGTCATTGCCCGCCAGACCACTGTAGCTGCAGCTTCTGCCACTGCGCCTTCGCGCCACGGAACAGCGTGCGCAGCGATTTCGAGATCATCCGCACAATGATGACCAACAGCACCAGCAAGATGGCCACGACCACAGCAGCGATATAAGGATGCCGCGTCGCCAACCATACCAACGCAACGCTGAGCACGTCTTCCCCAAGACTTAACCCAATGTTCGACATCGGCTCCGGCGATGGCGTGACCGCTGCCCGGATCGCCGTCTTTCCACCATGCGCCGCAAAGGCGATTGCGGAAGCAACAAGGGCGCTTGCTATCTGGGCGCCAGGCGAAAGCTGTGCGGTGGCACCATAAGCAAGCAATCCGGCGACGGGCACGCGAACGAAAGTTTGCAGAGCGTTCCAGATCAGGTCGAAGCCGGGGATCTTGTCGGCAAAAAACTCGATGATGAATAATGCGACCGCTGCGGCGATCGTCGGCCAAGCTTGCAGAAGATGAAGCGAAGGCGGCAGGTTGAAGAGTTCAGCCCTCGCGAGCAGCCCCAGCACAGCCACCGTCGCGTAGACATTGAGCCCGGCGGCGAAGCTTGCGCCCACCACGATCGCCAACATCTCCTGCGGGGTGAAGGGAAGGGGCATGGAATCAGGCTCTCCCAGCCGATTGTATTTGGATGCTTAATCTAAAAGACGAAAGCCGAAAAGAAAAAAGGCCGCCTAAGCCGGCGGCCTTTTCACACGCGTCCCGCTTTACAGCGTGGACTCGATCTCGAATCCCCAAGCCTGCAGCAAGGGCTCAGGAATGTATTTCGAATTCTTGTTGCGACGCGCCCACTCGCGCAAACGTGTGGAGCGCTGGTACTGCTCGGGCTCGAGCTTGAACTCCTTCACTGCCTGCTCAAAGGAGGTCACAATGGGAATCACCGGGCCGATCGGCTCGGGCTTTCCCCAGTTCGGATTTCCGCGACGCTTTGCCATGATGGGTGAGTTCCTGTCCTTTAAATGAATGATTGCCTTAAGTCTTTGATTCGAAAACCGCCACCAGGATTCAAGTGGATGTACCTGAATCCCGATAGATCGTTCACCTTACGGCTGTACTGCTGATCGAGGGGCCGATTTAGTGCTTGGTGCGGGGCTCTCTTGCAGAAGTCCTGGGGCCGTCAGAAAACGTAATAGTATATGCGCTTTAGTAACCACAGGCAAGATAAATAGTAAGTACCTGGCGCTAAGATCTTCTGGCCAGAAAATCTGATAAGCATTGTATTATCAAGATGTTATCTGACAAACCATCAACTGATACTTGCTTATTTGTAAGCTGGAGCCTTGGCTGCTTCTCTTCAGGAGATGTGCTTAAGGCCACATCGAAGAGGCGATCAGCGGTTGGGATGGTGCCCGGGGCCGGAATTGAACCGGCACGCCCCTTTGGGGGCCCGGGATTTTAAGTCCCGTGCGTCTGCCAATTTCGCCACCCGGGCAGGCTCATTGCATTGACCTTACCACACGCTAATCGGTGCCAACGTGCTGAACGGTTGGTCGCCGGAATTGTGGAACTCGGACTTCGTTTCGGCGTACAGTGTGCTTCATGCAAACGCTAAACGTCGGTGCAGGTTGCACGGATATCGAGTACAAGGCCGCTGAAGAAGATCGGCGCAAAGATCTACAAGCCGAAAGCCGAAGCGATGCGAACTACTTCTTTTGGGCGGCAGGTTTGGCTGCACTTGGAACAGGGCTTCTGCCAATACGGCTGAACATTCTTGTCAGTATCGGGATGATCGACCATTTAGCCTTTTACGGCAGGTCATTGGACGCGGCTAATACCCTCGTTCTTTATGCCGTATCCGCCATGTGGGTTTCCGCGCTCATCCTCTTGGGATTTGCCGCGCGGAAGGGGAAGAGGTGGGCGTTCATAGTTGGGATCGTGCTGTATGGAGCGGACATGATCTTGTTGATCGGAACCCTTTCTTTGTGGGCGTTCAGTATCCATTCGTTCTTCGTCTTCAAATGGTTCCAGGGACAAAGGCTGCTGAGCGACGTGAAAGAAGCGAAAGCTGCGGTAGCCTAGAATAACTTGTGCCATCAGCTCTCTTACTCGATGTCGATGCAAGTCCGCGAGTGCTGACGATCGGCGCATGAATCCTAGCGAAATCATCTCCGAAAAATAAACGCACTTCTTACCCAAGAGTTCAACACACAAACCCCTTCATTTTTTCCTTCGTCATACATTTCCAACTAAGCGGTATAAAACCCGACGAAATAGGGTAAACCCGGCAGTTGCATTTTGACTTGCAGGGTGTATATTCCGACTCGCCGCTCCCGTCAAAAAGCAACATTTCATGAAACGCACCTGGCGCACTGCGCCGATCGTGGTCGGACTCGTACTGGCGGCATCCATTGGATTGGTTCTTTGGGAGGCGCGAAGCGCTTTCCAAAAGTCTGCCGAAGAAGTCGCTGTTTCCTCTGAATTCCCATATCAAGTCATCAACTTAGAGCCTTCCACGATCGCCGGCGAAGAGTTGTTGACTGCCCGATCCGGCCTGACCGACGCCGTCGCCTACGGTGGCAACCTGTACGTCTCCAGCGCAGCGGGGATCAACGTCTACTCCAGCGAAGGCGCGCTGAAGAAGAGCTATCGGGTGGGAATCGAGCTGCCGCCGGCCCCGGTGACCGCGTTAGCTGTCGGCTTGGCGGGAGCGGGAGAGTCGGAGCTTTGGGCCGCGACCAACGGGGCTGGGCTACTGCGTTCGGCCGGGCACGACTTCGTGCAGCTACTCCCGAAGGACCCTACCGCCAGGAACATAACCTCTCTCCTGCCGCTCTCGACCGGCCGGATCCTGATCGGCACCGAAAAGCGCGGCGTTCTGCAGTTCGATGGCAAGCATCTGCGCCAATTCCAACCTGCTTGGGCGAGTCTGCACATTACTGCTCTCGCCGGCAACGGCGCGGAGGTGTGGATCGGCACGCTCGACCGTGGCGCGATGCGCTGGCATGCAGGCCAGACGGACTCGGTGTCCTACGAGACGGGATTGCCGGATAAACAAGTGCTCTCGCTAGTCTCGTCCGACGGCAAGATCTTCGTTGGAACTGCGAACGGGATCGCCGAGCTTCAGGACGGAAGGGTCACGCGAACACTGGCTCCGGGCGCCTTTGCGCGAACGATGCTGCTCGATGGCCAGCACCTGCTGGTTGGGACCATGGAGCAGGGCACGCTCGACATAGCTCTCAACGGCTCGCGTATCGCTTCAGTCCGCCCGCGCGGCGCGGCTGAACCGGCACAGGTTGACCGCCTGCTCGCTATCGAAGGCAAGATCTATACGCTCGCGGCTGACGGTCTGTATGTGAGCACGCAACGCGGCCCGGGCTGGAAACGCGTCTTGCAGCAAGAGCCCGGCGTGCTGGCCGACGGCAACATTTCTGCGCTATCAGTTGATCCCGCCGGAAAGCTGTGGGTCGGTTACTTCGACCGCGGTCTCGACGTTCTCGACACTTCCGGCCAGCGAGCCGCTCACACGGAGAACGATCGCGTTTATTGCATCAACCGCATCGTGCAGGATTCCGCGCGCGGCCTCACGCTGGTTGCGACGGCGAACGGCCTTGTGGTCATGAACGCTGCGGGAAAGACCGAGCAGGTCCTGACCAAGCAAGACGGCTTCATCGCCGACCACGTCACCGACATCGCGCTACTGCCGAATGCAAATGGCGGCTCTATCGCGGCGATGGCCATCGCAACTCCCGCCGGACTCACTTTCTTTGACTCGACCGGTGCGCGCAGCCTCTACGCATTTCACGGGCTGGTAAACAACCACGCCTACACGTTGGGCATGTCAGACGACCCTGCTGATCGTCGCCTCTTGGTGGGCACCCTCGGTGGATTGTCGATTCTGCAAGCGGGAGTAGTCCGCACCAGCTACACGACCGCGAACTCCGCACTCAAGGCGAACTGGATCACCGCGCTCGCGCCCGTGGGCGGTGAGTGGTTTGCCGGAACGTACGGCGCCGGCGTCCTCAAGATGAACGACCACGGCACATGGGAGATCTTCGCCGACATGCCGAGTGACATCGTCGTGAATCCGAACGCGATGCTGGTGACCAAGTCGCACGTGTTCGCCGGGACCCTGGGACGCGGCTTATGGATCTTCGACCGCGAGCGGCAACGCTGGAGCCAAATTGACCGCGGTCTTCCGTCGCTGAATGTGACCGCTCTGGCGGCGAAGGACGGCAGCCTGTTCGTGGGCACCGATAACGGACTGGCGCGCTTCGATGAAAACAAGTTTGTTTATTGATGTTGCAGTGGGGAAAGGAACGAACTCTTAGTACAGCTCGATGAAGAACCTGACTCGGCAGTTTGCAATCTTTGTTTTACTCCTTGGTGGCAGCACGTTTCTGAGCGGCGATGCAGGCGTCCTTATCCCTAGCGGCCACACCCAGCCTGATCCATCGATTCTTTCGCTGGAAGAGATGGAGATCACTATTCACATCGATAACGGGGAGGCGCGCGTCTTCGTGCGCGAGATCTTTGCCAACCATACCGGCGGGATCCAGGAAGGGAATTACGTCTTCGCCCTGCCGAGCCGGGCCACGATCTCCGACTTCGCTGTTTGGGACGGACTTACGCGCATTCCCGCAGTCATTCTCGAGCGCAAGCGCGCAGAAGAGATATACAACCAGCTCGTGGCGCAGAAGATTGATCCCGGTCTTTTACAGCAGGGCGAGCGCGGCGCGGAAGAAGCGCGGCATTCGGCGGCATTCAGCGCGAAGATCTTTCCCATCGCGGCGCACGGAACCAAGCGCATGGAGATCGAATATCACGAGAGCATCCCGGTCGAGAACCTGAAGTCGCTGTTCGCCATCCCGCTACGTCCGGATGCTTATCACGGACTCACCGCGCGCAAGATGACGGTGAACTTCGAGTTGACCTCCGCGCACACCATCAAGCAATTCGAAGTGCTCAGCAAGACACTGCCGCTGAAGGTGAACAAGCAAGATGAGCATTCCGTTTCGGCTAGCTTCACGGGCGAGAATGTTGCATTCACCGAAGACCTGACCGTCCGTTACGCGCTCGACGCAGCAAAGACCGATTCGCTGCAGGTGATCACGCATCGCGATCCGAATTCCGGGACACCGTCTCCCGACGAGATGGCCCCGGTACGCTCGACCAACGAGCCCGGCTTCTTCGAAGCGGAAGCATTGCTCGGTATGGGTTCGCACGCCGCTGCTGCCGAGGCGGACGGGCCGGCTGGCGCACCACGGACCATTATCGCGCTCTTCGACAACTCGCTCTCCATGCAGTGGGAGAAGCTGGAGCGCAGCTATCAGGCGCTCGAGAGCATTCTGCATTCGCTGCGCCCGAAAGACCGCTTCAATCTGCTGCTCTTCAACTCCGAAGTGGCCAAGTTCTCGCCCACGCCGGTCGCGGGTGATCCCGCAACAGTCCAGAAGGCGCTCGACTTCATCCGCGCGAGCCGCTTGCGCGGGGGAACCAATCTTCAACTAGCGCTGCAGAACGGGCTTGACCAGAGTAAGAACGCGAGCGGCGAAACCTATCTTGTCGTCCTGAGTGATGGCGGCGCGACGCGCGGCCCGATCAGCAGCGGGAAGCTCACGAGCTGGTACGCGAAACAGTGGGCCGCGCTGCCAGAGCTTCATCGCCCACGCACGTACATCTTCGCCGTCGGCGACGATGCCAACCTGCAACTGCTTCGCATGCTGGCGCGCAATGAGGGAGTGCTCGAGAACGTGCGCTCGACCGAGCCGGTCGAATTCAAGATGCAGAACTTTCTTTCGAAGATCGGGCGCAGTCCAGTGGCGCAGCTTCGGATGTCGGCTTGGCCGGAAGGGGTCTTCGACATGATCTATGCGCTCCAGGACAACGCCTTCGCCGGCTCGATGGCGTCTTGGGTAGGCCAATACAAGTCCCCGCAGGCAAAAGCGGAAATTGATGTCCATGGTGTGCGCGAGGGTGCGGTGGTGAATATGAAGCGCAGCGTGCCGCTGCCGGCGAGCAGCGCTGAGCATTCGCAACTGCCGCGCTTGTGGGCGCGCGCTCGCGTGGACGCGCTGCTCGAAAAGATTGAGCACGATGGAGAGGACCGCGCCAGCATAGACGAGATCATCCGTCTCGCCCGCAAATATAAATTTGTTACGCCGTACACGTCGTTCCTCGCCGTCCCGCGGTCGTTGCTGCGGCCGCGGGTCATTCGCCCCGGCGATCCGGTGTTGCGCGTCAAGACAGACGAGGCGATCGTCTCCGTCGTCGCTATGTTCCCGTTCGGGTTGGTGAAGAAGCTTCGCTACTTGCCTGACGAAGACATCTGGCAGACGCGCTTCCTCGCGCCTACGGACATGAATGACGGTACCTACAGCGTTCGCATGGTGCTGCGCGATAAGAACGGAAACGTCTATCGCGAGAACAAGAGCTTTGTGATCGCGAGCAAGCCGCCGCTGGTGAAGGTGGGGCTGGAGAAAGCGCAGTTTCGTGCGGGGCAAGTGATCCGCATGCGCGTGGGAGCGAGTGAACTGACGCGGACAGTGATTGCGCGAATGCCGGGGGCGGATGCGGTGCAACTGCACTGGAATCCTGATTCGGCAGCGAACGTTGGCGAGTTACTCGTCCCGCAAAGTACGTTGCCGGGCCAATACAAGTTGACCGTAACTGCTGAAGATGTTGCGCACAACATCGGCAGCCAGGAGGTGTCCATTGAAATCCTCCCGTAATCGCTATCTTCTATTTGCAGTCGGAATGCTCGCGCTGGCGCTCTCCGCGCGAGGTGATCTCGGCAAGTGGATTCAGACGCTCGGAGCAAAGAGCAGCGCCGAGCAGTCGTTCTTCCGCGTCATGTGGACGCCGGGCGGAAGCGTCTTCGGGCTGCGTCCTCCCAAAGAGGTACGTCCGGAGTTGGAGAAAGCGGCGGCAGCAGCGCCGTCGAATGCGGATCTCGCTTCGCTACAGGCGATGGAAGACGAGCAGCAGCTCGACTTCACCGCCGCCGAGACTCATTGGAAGAAATATGCCGGGCTGAACAAGGACCGCGCCGCCGGCTACTCCGCCTTGGCTGATTTCTACGGGCGCCGTTTGCGCCCGCAGGAGCAGATCGCGGCTTTGGACGAAGTGGCCAAGCAGCCCGCCAATGCCCAAGAAAGACTGTTAAGCCCGGCCGAGCAGAACTCGTGGCACGCGTTCACACACATCTTCGAAGTGATCGAAGCGCACGCTCTGCCGCCCGCCACCTCGCGCGAGCAGTACAAAATCTGGATGGCGCGGTACCCGAAGGAGTCGTACGTCTACAGCAGGTATTTCAATTTCCTTCTCGACCAGAAAGACTTCAATGGCGCGCAGCAGTTCATCGCCGAATACGCCAAGGCGTTTCCGGAAGATGACACATTCCCCGTAAAAGCGCGCGCTACGATCGCCTATCGAGAAGGTGCAATAGAAAAAGGTCTGGCTGAGTACGACCGCAACTTCCAACCACTGTGGCCAACGGAGTTGGTCCAGAACTACTTCGAGCTTCTCAAGCAGACGCGCTCGCTGAAGAAATTCCTTGATGACACGCGAGCGGCGGTCGCGAGCAAGCCGAACGATCTCGACCCTGCGGCGCGCCTCTTTTATTACTACCAGCAGCAGGGAAAGCTGGACGTAGCTGAGGGAGCGCTGGCCGACTTCCGTGCGCGTCGCGAAGCTGCGAAGGTGCCATGGAAGTCGAGCGAACTCTACACGCTGGCAAAGCTTTCTGAAGGCGTGCAGGACTACGACGAAGCCGCGCGTTATTACTATGCGCTCTACAACTCGCAAGCTGATGCTGAAGCTCCGCAGAAGGCGCTCGCGGGCATCGTCAACGTACTGCTCACCGCGCCCGAGCAGCCCATCCGCATCGGCGCAGGCGATCTTTCCATGTACAGCGATATCGCACGCATGGACCGCTATCCCGGATTCCTCAACGGAATTCTTTCGCTCATCCTGAATACGACCGGGCCGAAATACGAGCTGGCCAACCAGGAAGCGGCGGCTGTTCCGTACTTCCATCGCGCCGAAGCTTCGCAGCTTCTCGCGCTGCTCGACTCCAAGTTTCCCAACGCTCCGCAGCGTGCCGAACTCCACGCCAAGCTGCTCGACGCCTACAACCATTACGGCGAGACCGATGTCCTGATCCGCGAAGCAAAGGCATATCTCTCTGCCTTTCCGAAACGGCAAGACCGCTCGCGTGTCGCGCTGCTGCTTGCTGATGGCTATGCGCGAAAGGAGATGACTACAGAAGAGTTCGCCACCTACGACGATCTGCTGAAGGAACTCTCCGCGCAAGCCGAAAACGTGCCTCTGGGTGCGAAGTACGCACTCGGCGCGCACAACGATGAATCGACCGAGCAGGTGCGGTTCACTCCTTATCAGCGGAACTGTACGCCTCGCGGCGGAACTGATACCGATGCTGCCGACCAGAATGTTCAAGTCACTGATCAGGGCGAGGGAGAAGAAGAACGCGATAGCGAAGGAGATGGCGGTCCGCCTCCCGCCGACTGTCAAGGAGACTGGCTCGGCCGCAAGCACATTCGCGAAGGCGTCTTCTCCGTACAGCAAGGGCCGAAGATCACCTACGGTCCTCGCTCGCCGGAATACGCGCGCGTGCTCGATCGCTACATCGCACGGCTGCTATCGCTCAACAAGACCACGCAGGCACTGGGACTGTATCGGCGCGAGCTCGACCGCAATCCCGATGATCCTGGGCTGTACGAGCGCATGGCAGAGTTCCTCGATCAGAATAAAGTCACAACCGAGCTGGAAGAAACCTACAAGCGTGCCATGCAGCGCTTCAGCGACCGCAGCTGGCACCATAAGCTCGCGCGCTGGTATCTGCGCGAGAAACGGCAATCTGACTACGAGCGGCTAACCCGCGAAGTGACGAACGTATTTTCCGGAACAGAGCTTGAAGAGTATTTCGAAGACGCGGGACCGGATGAGCAGTTCCTTTCGCTGCGGCTGAACGAATTCGCCAATCAGCGCTTCCCGCACGATTTGGTATTCGTCCATAATCTGCTCGCCCTGTACAAACCTTATCTGCACAATCCCACTGCCGACCCAGTGAAGTGGGAGGCCCTACTGCGCCAGCAGTGGTACAACGACGACCAACTCCGCTCGGAATTCTTCGAGTTCCTCTCCAGCACTGGAAAGCTGAGCCTGGAGCTGCAGATCGCGCGCGGAGTGAACGAGGCTGCGCCAGCTGGAAAACTGGCTGAGCTGGTGGGGAACAGTCCCGCCGCGGCGCGTTTCCTGGCGGAAGGCGAGAGCTGGCGTTCCCACTTCGAACAGGCTGCGCCCGCGTTCCAACAACTCGCGGCGAATTTTCCGGGCGACATCGATCTCGATCGTCGCGCGTCAAGCATTTTGCGCTCGCTCGCGCCGTTCGAACCGCGGGACCGAGATGCAGCGGTTGCTATCGAGTTGAACCTGCAAAAACTTGAGCCCTGGAACCGCGACACGCTGGCGCGCATCGGCGACATCTATGCTGACGCCGACCTCTACGACAAGGCTTCCCCATATTGGAAGCAAATGGTCACCACCGAACCGGGCAAGCCCGAAAGCTATCTCGAGTCGGCGACCGTCTTCTGGGATTACTACATGTTCGACGATGCTGCGCGCACCATTGAAGACGCGCGCCGCAAGCTCGGCAACTCGACGCTGTACGCGTGGGAGATGGGCGCGATCTACGAAGGTAAGCGCGACTTTGATCGAGCCGTGCCGGAGTACGTGCGCGGGTCGCTCGGCAACATCGGCGAGCCGCCCGATCCGTCGTGCGTGGGGCTGTGCGTGCAAGGCGAGTACCTCACGCTGCGTCCGCCCAACTTTGCGCTCGCGGAATCGCGGTTCTTGCAGCTGGCCACACGGCCCGCGCAAAAGCAGCGGGTCGAGCAGGCAACGCTTGCACGGATTAACGGCGACAATCCTGATATCGAAGCTGTGGACCTCCGCATCGCTGTGCTGCGGGCGCAGAACCGGCGCGATCACGTTGAGAAGTTGCTCGAAGGTGTGGTCACGCGCGCAACGTCCTTCGACTTGCTCGATGACATTCAGTCGATCGCGCAACAGCAGAAGCTGGAGAAAGTACGTGAGCGCGCGCTGGAGAAGCAAGCTACGATCACCAGCGATCCGGTTGAGCGGCTCAGGCTGCGATTCGAATTGGTGCGGCTCTACGAGAGCAATAAGGAGACGGATGCCGCGCAGCACAACCTCGAGGCCATCTATAAGGAACGGCCGAACATTCTCGGAGTCATCCGTACGGCGCTGGACTTCTACTGGCGCAACAAGATGCAGCCGCAGGCGATGGGTGTCCTGGAGCACAGCATTGCGATCGCTCAACCTCCTTACAAATCGCAGTTCCTGTTCGAGGCGGCAGGGAAGGCGAACCAGATCGGGCAGTATGCGACGGCGCGGCAGTATCTAACGACGCTGCTGCAGGAGTCGCCCTATGATCCTAGCTATCTCGCGGCGATGGCGGAGAGCTACTCGCGGCAAGGGGACGATCAGGGCCTGCGGGATTTCTACACACAGAAAATACAACTCTTCCGTCAGGCGAAGGACCTGAGCGACGATTCAAAGAAGGTTCAGATCGCGACCCTGCGGCGTGGTCTCATCCCGGCGCTCACTCGGTTGAAAGATTACGCGGGCGCAGTGGATCAGTACATTGAGATCATCAATCGTTTTCCGGAGGACGCGCAAATCGTCTCCGAGGCGGCGCTATACGCGCAGGATCACGATCGCCGGCGGCAGCTGAGCGACTACTACGCCAAAACCGCTGCGGCTTCTCCGCGCGGCTATATGTGGCCCATGATCCAGGCGCGCATCTTCACCAGCTTTGAAGATTTTCCGGCGGCTATCGAGTCGTACGCACGCGCGATCGCGATCCGTCCGGACCGGACCGAGTTCTATCAGTCGCGCGCAACTCTCGAAGAGCGGCTGATGAAATTCGATGACGCTGTGAACGATTACGAAAAGATCTACGATCTCGATTATCACAATCAGCGCTGGATGTTGCAGATCGCCGAGATACGTGCGCGTCAGGGGCAGACCGATGCGGTTATCGCGGCGCTCGAGAAAGCCCTGATCGAAGGGCGTCCGGTGCGCGCGGAAGACTCGTTTGAGGTGGCGCATCATCTGGAGCAATGGGGCATGCTGACAGCCGCGCGCAAATATGCGGAGCGCGGCATGCAGCAAGCCGGCGACGATCTGCTCATCGAATCGCAGTACTCGACTGGCGCGCAAACCTACGCCACCATCCTGGCACGTCAGCGAGATCATGTGGCAGCCTTCGCTCGTCTTCGTAAGGCTTACGACGCGGTCGTCGCGATGCCTGCTCCGAAGATCGAGCATGTCGCAGGAGTCTCTGCTCTAACCGAAGAGGAGCTCGTGAAAGACGCGCGTGCGCGTCGGAATGCAAGTGCTCGCTCAACATTAAGCCTGGCTGTCGGTCAAGTCGCGCTGAGCGTTGATAAGTACTACACGCCGGAGGAACGCAGCGGCTTCGCCACCTTCCTCGTCGGGTTACGCCCGGCGATGTCGTTGACGGAAACCGAGAGCCTGCTCATTCCTATGGCGCAGAATGCTGGCTTGGCTGAGCTGGAAGTACGTTGGCGCAGCGAAGCGCTACTGAATCACGCTCGCTTCGAGCCGCGGGCATATTCGCCACACCTTGCACGGATTGTGGAGCTGCAGCGCCGCCGTATGAAGTTCAACGAGCTCGGCGGAACCATAGAGCGGTACCACAACCTGCTGCCTACGCTGGCGCGATCGAATGAGCTCGCAACGGCTGCTGAGGCTTATCGCTCAGCTGAAAATCCCGATGCAGAGCTGCGTGTACTCGCAGCGCAGTATCCGGGCCTGTCGCAGGACCTGACCACCCGCTACTTCGACTTGCTGATAACACGGCAACCGCAAACCCTTGTTGGTTACGCCGGAGACTGCCACGGACAATGCGTCGCAGCCGCAAATTACGCCATCGGCAGCGGGAATCTCACACTCGCTTTGCAGGCAGTGGATGCTTACGGCCGGGGACATACGCCGGTGTGGAACAAGGCGTACACGGCACTCACCGGTCTTTATTATTCGTCTCCCGCAGCGAACATCAATGGGGCGTTCCAGAATATATTGAGCACGGCGACCATCGCCGAACGGCTCGGCAAACCCATTGACCGCAACCAACAGCTAGCCGGTGACACTTGGTACTACTACGGCTCACGCTACGGTGAGTATCTAGGTGAAACGAGGCTAGGCGATCCCGAAGATTATCTACCGTCGATGCTCGAGGACCGCCCTAACGATCCGCAGAGCTACTTCGATCTGGCGCGCTTCTATGAAGAGAAGGGGGATGCCGTGCGAGCGGTCGCTGATTACGAGCACACGCTCGATCTGGAACCGTCGCGCTCCAGCGCACAAAATCGCATGGCTATCGTCTTGTGGAAGCAAGGCAAGCATGCCGAAGCGGTCGAGCACTGGAAAGCTGCGATAGCGATCTTGAAAAAGCAGATGGAGAGTTCTCAGGTGCCGGAAACCTTCTGGACGAACGTGCGGCTCATTATCAATGAGATCAGTACGCGCAAGCTCGTTCCGGAAATGCGCGACGACGTGGACGGATTGCTTCGCGCCTACCTGAAGCGAAACGGGTCTTACCGCGCGCTGCCGCTACTGCGCGCTGGACACGACGCTGCAGGCGACCCGGCGAAGGGAGTCGCATGGCTGCTCGATATGGCGACTGCGACTGAGAATCAGACGGACTTGCTCACGCAGGTGGTTAACGCAGGATGGGTTCCCGCCATACAGCAGGAGCCGCTGTTCGATCGCATCCTCGAGCTGGTAAATGCGGAGGCATCGAAGTCGCAAGGCAACGCAGCGAAGGAGTCTCAGGAATCCATCGTACGCGATTGGCAGCTGCGCTGGGTTGAGAACCTGATAGTGACCAAGCAATATCCGCGTGCGCAGCAGATTGTGGATGGCATCGCGGCGCAGAGCAGCGATGAACAGAAACAGCAGCTCGTTCCGGTTCAGGTGCGCCTAGCCGCTCTCACTGGAACCCTCGATACACTGCTTGATCAGTATCGTAGCGACCCAGCCAAAATGCCCTCGACGGAATTGTTGCGCTCCGCAGCAAGTGCGCTGACGACGGCGGGCGATCGCATCTCGGCAGAGAAAGTGCTGGAGATCGTTTACAACCGCGAGATCGAGCAGCACAACTTGAATGCGGCGAACTTACTTGGTTTGGCAGAGATCCGCCTTGATCGCACCGATCTCGCCGGCGCAATGACGCTGCTGCGCCGAATGACGCTGGTCGTCGGTGAACCGTTCCAGAATCACGAAGCTGCCGCGGCGTTGCTCGAGAAGAAGGGTCACCCTGCCGAAGCTGCCCAGTTCCGGTCGGAGCTGGTGAAGGCCGTTCCATGGGACACGGACGCGAAGGAACGCCTGGCGGAGAGCCAAGCCTCAACCGCCGATGCGTCCACCGGACTGAAGTCGCTGGCTGAGGTTTCCGCGCGCGCTGAGGCAACGTACACAGTCCGGACCACGGCAGCCAAAGCCTTTGCGAGATTACGCGGCGCGTCTGCCGTGGCCTTCAAAGCGGGTAGCGGCGAACTGGATCTGCTGAACTCGAAACAGGCGATCGACTCCGTCTCTGCGGAGAAGCCGTTCTACTACGAAGCCCGGCTCAATGCAGCAAATGCGAGCAAATCGCCAGACGTCCGCATACGGCTGCTGCGCGGCGCTCTCGAATATTTCCCGCACGCTGATACCGCACGCGTCCCGCTCTTCCAGGCGGCGATGCAGCAGCAGAAGTACGAGCTTGCGATCGACAGTTTGGAGCCGCTGACCCAAGCTGGTGCGCTCGCGGTGGGAAACGACAACTCACAAACATCCGATGCCAGCGCTGCGGACGAAATCCAAGCTCGCCGTCCGCTGCAGATGAGCGCACAAGATCGCGCGCACATCCTTGCCGACTTGGCGCGCGCATTTGAAAAGCTGGAGCATTACGACCAGGCGGTGACTGCGTATCAGCAGGCGCTCCGGCTGGAAAAGACGGCTGCCGCGAAGACCGAGCTGCGCAACAGCCTGAACGCGGTGCGAACGATTTTGAACCGCCGCAAGCTGAACCTTTCACGCCAGCCGATGGTACGGACGGAGCTCGAGCAATCGAATGTGGTCCGTCCGCGACTCCAAGTGCCGCAGAACGCCTCGCCTCCGCGGGTCACCCCGACGCGTATCAGACCGCCTGCGTCCGCTCAGGCCACAAGGAGGACCCAATGAAACGATCACTCTTGCTCACCATTGGCGCCGGAGCCGTCGCCGTGGCTGCTGCTGCCGCGATGCTCCTGCAAATCGCGGCGGCTCCGGCTACTCCAGTGCGTCCGTTAGCGCAGGTCACGCCTTCCGGCGCGCTGTTGTTCATTAAGGCCAAAGACTTCGGCGCGCTGCTGAAGGACTGGAATGCTTCTCCTGAAAAACAAAGCTGGCTGAAAAGCGACGACTACGAGGTGTTCTCGCGTTCCAAGCTGTTCCTGCGCCTGAAACACGATCAAGCCGAATTCGCGAAGGCTGCCGGATTCCCGCTTGACATGGCGATGGTCGGCCAGGTCGGAGGAAGTGAATCGGCATTCGCCGTGTACGACATCGGCAAATTGGAATTTCTTTACGTCACCAGGATGCCGCAGGCGCATGCCGCAGAAACCATCCTGTGGAAGAAACGCGGAGATTACCAGCCCAGGAAAGTTGGGAACTCCGACTACTACGTGCGCGTCGAGCCGGAGTCGCAGCGGACGGTGGCCTTTGCTGTCTCTGGCGATTACTTGCTAGTCGCCACGCGCGAGGACCTGCTGGCGCAATCACTCTCACTGCTGAATTCCTCGGGAGGAAAGGCCGTTGCCGGCGAGGGCTGGTATACCAAATCAATCGCAGCCGCCGCTGAACCGGGCGACCTCCGGATGGTGTTGAACCTCGAGGCGATCGTCGCGACGCCGCAATTCAATTCTTATTGGATCCAGGAAAATGTTGGTGAGCTTAAAACCCGTTATTCATCGGAAGTGAGCGACCTGTTCCGCACCGCGGACGAATATCGCGAACAACGCGTTCTACTGCTGAAGGGCGACGATCAGGAGAAGGCGGGAGGTAAGAACGTCGCGAATCCGGAATTCGAATCAGCGGTTGGCCAATTGCTGCGTCTCGTTCCCGTCAACCAAAGCTTCTTCCAAAGCTGGGCAAAGCCTTCGGTCGACGATCTGCTGACAGCAGTTTCCACCCAGATCCTGTCACCGCATTTCGGCTCCCGTCCTGCTTCGAAGGTGGCGCCGGGAGCATCTGCAACCAGCGGCTCGGCGGGAAGCGAGTCCGATCTGGAGACCCGCATCGACGCGCCCCAGCGCGCGCCGATGAAGGAAGGCGATAGTCCGCTGAAGATACTGTTCAGTTCAGCCGAGCCGATGGCCGTCTTGAAACTGAAAAGCACGCAGCAGACAGAAGACGGTGTATTCGTCCAGCCGCGCAGCACAGTTGCCATCATCGCCAAGAACCCGTGGAACCCTGACGAAATTCGCGAGGTGCTACAGAAATCCATTGAGAACATGACCACAGCGCGTCTGGGAGTGACTTGGACCCCACGAAAGCAGGGAACGACCACGTACTACGAGCTCGATGGATTGTCGCCAGTATCGGTCTTCACAAATAAGAATTTGCTCGTGATATCAAACTCGCCGCAATCGATGCAGTTGCTTCTCAGCTCGACCAGGGCGACATCGTCAGGGGCCTGGTACGCGGCTGGTTTCGAACACGCGCGCGAGCGCAGCAACTTCATTAAGATGACGCGCCCGATCGAAAACACGGGGGTTGACGCCGGATTCGGCGAGAATCCGGAGCATGGCAACAACAGCAATGGCCAGCCGAAGTTCTTCTCCGACAACATCGGCAGCCTGAGCCAGACGCTCAAGCGCGTGCAAACCGAAACCATCGAAGTGCACAATTTCGGCGACCGTGAGACGCAAACAGTTCGGTATAAGTGGGTGCAATGAAGGTTCTTTTCTCTCGGATCGGGTTGCTGTTGGTTGTGGTTGCGGTCTGCTGGCCGCAGCCTTCGCTTGATCGCGAATCGAGTTCTCTGCTGCTGGAGCGGCGCTTTGCCGATCCTGCCATCGAATACATCTTGCTGGATGCGCGCTCCGGCGATGTGCTCACCGCGCGATGGAGTGAGCCGAACGAAGCTGTCCCCCTAGGATCGTTGGTCAAACCCTTTACCGCGCTCGCCTATGGCGAGGAGCACAGCTTTCAATATCCAGAGTTCGAGTGCCATGGCAAACGCGACCGATGCTGGTCTCCGCGCGGACACGGGCAGATCGGCCTCCTCCAGGCAGTAGCGCAATCCTGCAACGCATACTTCCTCAATCTTGCTTCTGATCTGAGGCCGTCTTCAGTCTCGGCAGTGCTGCGGAGGTACGCAATCTACGACGTGTGCGAGAAGGTCTCGCCGGAGTCTTTGGTCGGACTCGGCGCGGCGTGGAAGATTTTGCCTATCCGTATGCTGCGCGCGTACGTGGAGCTATCGAGGCGGCGCGACCAGCCCGGCGTGAGCGAGATCATTCGCGGCATGCAGATTTCCGAGATGTCCGGAACTGGCGTTGGAGTAGGTATCGCGCTCCGCAAGTCGGGCGCGAGCGCCATCACAAAAACCGGCACAGCGCCTTGTGTCCACTCTCGTGACGGCGACGTCGGCGCTTCGCTTCATCACGCATTCGCCGGCGACGGTTACGTGATCGCCTTGTATCCCGCCGCCGATCCGCAACTCGCATTGATGGTCCGTCTGCATTCCGCGCCGGGATGGAAAGCGGCCGACGTTGCAGGCAAGATGCTGCGCACGATCGCGGATGGGAAGTAGCATGCTGCGTCGAGTTCTCGGGCCCATTTTCATCGCTGCGCTTTGCGCCGTCTCCCTCGTGGGTCAGAACGCAACCGACACTCTCCGCTTCGGTGTTTTCTCGCTATTCAAGCCAAAGTATCTGGTTGTGCGTCCCGCGAAGAACCAGGTCCTTTTGCTGACGATCAGCAAGAGCAGTGTTCCGATTGACGACGAGATAGTCATCCGCGCCGCCGGCGAAGTTCTCTTGGTGACGGCCGCAGGGAAGAGCACGCATGCTGACTCGTTGCTGATTTCTTCGCGCAATGGCGATGCCGCCGATTTTATGTTGAAAATACCTGGAAAAATCTCGCGCGAATTTCGCGGCACGTTGTCAATCGCCGCCTCGCATCATCAGCTCGTGCCCGTCGTCGAGGTCGGGCGGGAACTTGCCGTCGCAATCGCGGTAAAGGCGGAAGCTCCCCCGCACGCCGCCATGGAAGCGCTGAAAGCGCAGGCGGTGGTGGCGCGCTCGTTTTATCTCGGAAGCAAGGAAAGGCACCAAGCTTTTGACTTTTGCGACACCACCCATTGCCAGCTCTTCAAGGCGTTGCCGGCTGCGAATGAACCCGCGTTCCGTGCAGCCCAGGAAACGCGTGGGCTCGTCCTTCACTACCAGGGCGCAATCGTTCCCGCGATGTTTTCCGCGAACTGCGGCGGACGCACACGTACCCTGAAGCAAGTCGGGATCAACTCCGACGCCTATCCCTATTACTCCGTCGAAGACGCCTACTGCGAGCGCCACGCAAAGCACTGGCAAGCCCATCTGTCCTCCCCTGAAGCGAAAGCATTGGCGGGATCCCGCTCCGAGCACGATCGACTGGTGCTGGGCCGTAAGGTGGGATGGAACGTTGTGCCTGGGAATAACTATGAAGTAAAACGGGAAAGTGACGCGCTGGTCTTCGAGGGCAGAGGTTCGGGTCACGGTCTCGGTCTGTGCCAGCAGGGTGCTAGTGCGATGGCGGGAGATGGAGCGAGCTTCCGCGAGATCCTCGCACACTACTTTCCAAACACTACAGTCGGAGAGTGAAGAATGTGGAGCGGGAGACCGGGATCGAACCGGCGACATTCAGCTTGGGAAGCTGACGTTCTACCACTGAACTACTCCCGCTTGAGCAAAAAGTATAGCTCAAGCGGGATGATGCCTACCAAACGCCCTTATCGCTTCCCGTGAGCTTGAATGCCACTGCGGCGGCTACTGCGAGGGGCGGAAGAAGCTGCAAGCGGAAGGTCGCGGGCACATCGCCCCGCAGTGCGGTGCGCGTGACTTGCTCCGTGTAGAGGGCCGCGCCCTGCGGCATGATGGGCACGCGAATGAACTTGCCCCGTACGTATACCTTTTCCGCTCCGAAGCGTGCACCGTCACGGACGAGCTGCGGCAAGTCGAGGCCCTGACCGCGATAGCGCTCGATGTATCCCGAAACGATCATCAGGTAAGTCGCGACACCAGGCCAGATGCCGGCGAAATCGCTCACTCGCTTCAACTCGCCGTAATTCAGCGCGCCAGACTCCACCAGCGCAGCGCTGTTCGCGATATCACAAACCCGGAAATAGAAATGCCGGTACATGCGCTGCAAGGTCGCGACGACGATCCGCTCTTCCGGCGCCGGAACCCAGAAAGTTTTTCCGTCCACCGTTTTCTGCTGACGGCGCGAGACGAAGCGTTTCGCGAGGTCCGTGTGCTCGCCTGTCTGTCCGAGGCGACGGACGTGGATCTCGATGGGTTCCTTCAGTCCGTGCAGGGCAAAATTCCATTTGTGCGCGAGGCGGTCGCCCCAGCTGCGGGGCTCGATCTCGGCGTTGAATTCGCGCTTCATCACCTCGACGATCTTCTCGTCCGCCGCGGTCGAGTACATATCAATGTCGTTGCCAATGTCAGGCCAGTGGTCGAGCGTCTTCATCACAGTGGTCGGGCATCCGGCGGCTTCGAGGCCATTGCACACGCGTTCCATGTGGTCGAGCATGTTTGCGATTCGTTTGCGCTCGTCAGCAATCGAGTTCTCAGCCCATGCGGCGAGTGGCAAGTTCTGAGCCCGCGCGGCGCGTTCGCACACCGGCTTCAATGCGCGGAGGATAACGTGGTTGGAATCGGCGATGGAAAGCAGCTCGGCGCGTTCCTGATCGCTCAGTCCGGCGACAAATCGGTAACCCTCTTCGGAGTTCTCCGGGTTCAAGGCCAAGCGCGACAGCGCGTCAATATAGGACTGCTCGGTTGCATTCTTTTCAGACATGAAGATTGAGACCCTCAGGCGCGGAGCGCTAATTGATCGAAGCTGATTCTGAGATGAGCCGGATGGCGCGAGAGTTGGCAGCAGCTCGCATCGGAGCTGGCGAAATCGCAAAGTCCGCACCTATATAATGTCGCTTCTGCCTTTGGAGCCTTCATTGTGGCCTACAACGACTTGAGAGAGTGGATCGCCGCCCTCGACCGCGCCGGAGAACTGCGCCGCATCAAGGTGGAAGCCGACCCCATCCTCGAGATCACCGAGATCGCCGACCGCGTCTCGAAAGCAGGACGCCCCGGCCAATCCACTTTGAAGACGTACACCGAGCCCGGCGGCCCGGCACTTTTGTTCGAAAAGATTAAAGGCCAGCCTGGCGCTAAGGTCCTGATCAACCAGTTCGGTTCGGCCAAGCGCATGAAGCTGGCCCTTGGGGTCGAGTCGCTGGATGAAGTTGCCGGCCGAATCCATCAGTTCATGGACGTGAAGTCCCCGCAAGGCCTGCTCGGCAAGATAAAGATGCTGCCTATGCTGGCTGAGATGGGGAAGTTCTTCCCGAAAACAGTCTCCTCCGGCCCGTGCAAAGAGGTCATCAAAAAAGAGAACGCGTCCCTTCTAGATTTTCCTGTCCTGCAATGCTGGCCAAAGGATGCAGGACGCTTCATCACGCTCCCGTGCGTGATCACGCGTGACCCGAAAACAGGGAAGCGCAACATGGGCATGTACCGCATGCAGATCTATGACGCGAAGACCGCAGGCATGCATTGGCAGCGACAGAAGGTCGGTGCGGAGCACTATCGCGAGTCGATGCGCGCGGCCGCAGCAGGCGGAGACGCAGCGGGCAGCTCCGCCGCCGTGGACATTATGGCCCGCTCGTCCGGGGGCTCGGTCTTGGCGGACGGGCCGAAGCCGGCGGGACGCATGGACGTCGCCGTCGCGGTTGGCACCGACCCTGCGCTGACATTTTCGGCGATCGTCCCCGCCCCGCCCGACATCGAGGAGTACGTGATAGCGGGCTTCCTGCGACAATCTCCGGTCGAGCTGGTGAAATGCGAGACGGTCGACCTCGAAGTTCCGGCGAATGCGGAGATAGTCCTTGAAGGCTACGTAAAGCTCGACGAGCTTCGCACGGAGGGTCCATTCGGCGACCACACCGGTTTCTATTCGCTCGCTGATGAATATCCCGTCTTCCACCTGACCTGCGTAACTCATCGCAAAGACCCGATCTACTCGACAACCATTGTCGGCAAACCGCCTATGGAAGACGCGTGGATGGGCAAAGCCGTCGAACGGATCTTCCTGCCGCTAATGCGGGTGACTATTCCTGAGATTGTGGACGTGAACCTTCCCGTCGAAGGCGTCTTCCATAACCTGATGCTGGTCTCGATCAAGAAATCCTACCCCGGCCAGGCGCGCAAAGTGATGAACGCTATCTGGTCGCTTGGACAGGCCATGTTCACGAAGGTCGTCGTCGTCGTTGATGAGGACGTAGACGTGCAGGACATCGCCGACGTTACTCTGAAAGCTCTTAACCATATCGATCCCGAGCGCGATATACAGTTCATGCTCGGCCCAGTTGACTCGCTCGACCACGCCTCGCGGCTTCCGAACTTCGGGTCGAAGATGGGCATTGACGCCACCCGGAAGTGGCCTGCAGAAGGGTTTATGCGCCCTTGGCCAGACGAGATCCAAATGGACGAAAAGACGAAAGCTTTAGTAGATAAGAAGTGGCGGGAGCTGGGCCTTTAGGCCGGGCAATCGAAGGAAGACCTCCGGTGAAGACTCTTTACGATTCGTCATCAGTCAACGCGCTAAAGCAGCGAATTGCACTGCTCAAGCCTGAGAGCAAGGCGCTTTGGGGAAAGATGAATGCCCCACAAGCCCTGGCACACTGCTCTGCTGCGATGGAGACGGCGGTCGGAGATCTGCGTCCACCACGTATGTTTATCGGTCGCGTCATTGGACCAATCGTGAAGAGCAAGGTGCTTCGCGAGCCCTTGGGGCGCAATGCCCCAACCGCGAAAATATTTGTCGTTAGTGATGAACGAGACCTGCGCAATGAGGGTGAGCGGCTCTCGCAATTGGTGGACCGCTTTGCGTCCGCCGGGAAAGCCGGGTGCACTACGCATCCACACACTTTCTTTGGCCGTATGACCGCCGACGAGTGGGGCATCCTGATGTACAAACATATCGATCATCACCTGCAACAGTTCGGGGTATGACCCCGGTACTCGCCACCCGGGACTCCATCATTTATACTGACCAAACATGCAAGTTCTGAAAGACATTGCCGCTATCGCGAAGGGAATGAGCGTCACCTTCCGCGAGATGTTCCAACCCACGGTGGTTGAGAATTATCCCGATGGCGACGGTCCTCTGAGAGGCGCCAAGTTCGAGGAGCGCTTCCGCGGCGTACATGTCCTGCAGCGCGACGAGAACGGACTCGAGAAGTGCGTGGCCTGCTTCCTGTGCGCGGCAGCGTGCCCGTCGAATTGCATTTATATCGAAGCGGCCGAGAATACGGCCGAGCGCCGCATCTCTGGCGCCGAGCGTTACGCCAAGGTCTATAACATCGATTACAACCGCTGCATCTTCTGCGGATACTGCGTTGAGGCCTGCCCCACGGACGCCATCACGCATGGGCACGGGTTTGAGATCGCTACCATGAACGCTACCAACTTGGTCTATCGCAAAGAGCAGATGCTTGCGCCCATGCCGGCCTACCAGGGCCAGAATGCGGCCTTCAGCATGTCGGACCAGGAGAAGATAGGACGATAGGCGCAGAAGAATCTGGATCACAATGCGCCGCCACAAACGGCGCATTTTTCGTTTAAGACCAATGTCAGACTTCCTCAAAACCGTTGCCGAGCGCGTCGTTGTCTATGACGGCGCGATGGGCACTTCTATCCAAAAGCACAACCTTAGTGTGGACGACTATTGGGGCAAAGAAGGGTGCAGCGAGATCCTGGTGCTCAGCAAGCCAGATGTGATTCGCGGCATTCACGCCAGCTATCTCGAAGTCGGTGCGGACGTGGTTGAGACCAACACCTTCGGCGCGACTTCGATCGTGCTCGGCGAATACGACCTGCAGGACAAAGTTCGCGAGATCAACATCGCCGCCGTGAAGCTCGCGCGCGAAGCCGCCGATTCGTTCAACGGAAGGAAGCGCTTCGTTGCCGGTTCGATCGGCCCGTCGACCAAGCTGCCGTCGCTGAACCACATCTCCTGGGACGCCATGCTCGCCGCTTTTGAAGAGCAGGCACTCGCACTGATTGAAGGCGGAGTCGATGTCCTGCTGATTGAGACCTCGCAGGACCTGCTACAAACGAAGTGCGCCATCGCCGCCGTGTTCGACGCGATGCACAAAGCCGGGAAGCGCTTGCCGGTGACCGCGCAGGTCACGCTCGAAGCCACCGGGTCGATGCTGCTTGGTACCGAGATCGGCGCCGCGCAGACCGCGCTTGAAACCTACGACATCGACATCATCGGGCTGAACTGCGCCACCGGGCCGCGCGAGATGAATGATGCCGTCCGGTTCCTTTGCCACAACTCGACCAAAGAGATCTCCGTGCTGCCCAATGCCGGCTTGCCGCAAAATGAAGGCGGACGCGCGGTCTATAAGCTGACTCCTCAGGAGCTAGCGGACTTCCACCATCGCTTCGTTACGGAGTACGGCGCGCGGATAGTCGGCGGATGCTGTGGCACCACGCCCGAGCACATCAAGGCCGTGGTCGAAAAAGTTGGCAACGCACAGCCGGCGAAGCGAGATGTCGAGCCGATCGCCGCCGCGGCGAGTGCATACACATCCGTCCCACTCGACCTTGATCCTAAGCCGCTGATCGTTGCCGAGGAAATGAACACTACCACTCGGCTCGAGACCTTCCGCAATCTCGTCCGCAGCCAGAACTACGACGAGATCCTTGCGACGGCGAAGCGCCTGGTTGGCCACGGCTCCCACATGCTCGACCTTTGCTGCGCGGTCGTCGGTGAAGACGAGAAGGGATACATCACTTCGGTGCTCGAAAAGATTGCGACGCGCGTTCCCGCGCCCATCCTCATCGATTCAACCGAAGCCGACGTGATCGAGGAGGCGCTCAAACGCGTTCCCGGCAAGGCCATCATCAACTCCATCAATCTGGAAGATGGTGAGAAGCGGACATCGCAAGTGCTGCCCATGGCGAAGCGGTATGGGGCAGCTGTCATCGCGCTCACCATCGACGAGCAGGGAATGGCGCTCACAGCCGACAGGAAGGTCGCGATCGCCAAGCGCATCTTTGATCTTGCCACCAAGAAGTACGGAATTCGACCAGTAGACCTGATCTTCGATTCGCTAACGCTCCCTATTTCAACCGGACAGGAAGACTATCGGACGGCAGGAATTGAGACGCTTGAAGCCGTGCGCCGGATCAAAGAAGAGCTCCCCGAAGTGAACACTATCCTTGGAGTCAGCAATATCTCCTTCGGGCTGAGCACTTACTCGCGGCAGGTGCTGAACAGCGTCTTCATGCACGAAGCCGTGAACAATGGCCTCGACATGGCTATTGTCAATTACTCCAAAATCTATCCGTTGTACAAGATTCCTCAAGCAGAGGTTGAACTCGCAAAGCGACTCATCTACTACGACCAGAGCCACGGCGACCCGCTACAGGTCTACATGGCTCACTTCTCCGGCACGAAGAAAAAGGCTGACGCAACCCAGGAAGAGGTCGAAAAGCTAACTGTAGAAGAGCAGCTCAAGCACCTGATCATCAACGGCGAAAAAGCCATCGGTGCGGGGGTACACCGCCGCTCACTGGAGCAGGTGCTCGATTCCGGCCTCGAAAAGTACACCCCGCTTGACCTGATCAACAACGTGCTGCTCGATGGCATGAAGACTGTCGGCGACCTCTTCGGCGCTCGCAAGATGCAGCTGCCTTCGGTGCTCGACTCCGCTTCCGTCATGAAGGGAGCCGTCGCGTACCTCGAGCCGAAGATGGAGAAAGCAGCGGGCTCGCAGAAGGGAACCATCGTCCTCGCGACCGTGAAGGGCGACGTCCACGACATTGGCAAAAATCTGGTTGACATCATCCTTAGCAATAACGGCTTCCGCGTCGTGAACCTGGGCATCAAGCAAGCTGCAGACACTATCATCGCGGCTGCGCAGCGCGAAAAAGCTGACGCGGTCGGGCTGAGCGGCCTGCTGGTGAAGTCGACTTTGGAGATGAAGTACGTGCTCCAGGACCTGGAGACGCAGAAGCTCGCCTTCCCGGTCATCTGCGGCGGCGCGGCTCTCACGCGCAAGTATGTAGAAGACGATTTGCGCCGCGAATACTCGTCCTCAGTCTTCTACGCTGACGATGCTTTCGCAGGGCTGCACATCATGGAAGATATTTCGGGGAACGGTGATAAGCGCCAGCGGCGGCTTGAGGAAGGTCGCGAAGTGAAGACGTTTGCGCGTCCGCAGGTAGCTACCGCAACAGAAGCATCGCAGGAACGCTCAACGGCGATTGATCCCTCTCCGAATATTCCAACGCCCTCCTCGTTCGGAGTTCGCGTCCGCCACGATTTCGATCTGCCCGAGATCTTTACCTATCTGAACGAGACCGCTCTCTTCAAGAACCAATGGCAGCTGAAGACCGCCTCAGCGAACGATTATCTGCGCCTGGTCGAAGAAAAGTACCGGCCGGTGCTGCGCGATTTGAAGAAAGAGATGCTCGAGGCCGGCTGGTTCCACCCTAAGGCTGTGTTCGGCTTTTGGCCCTGCAATGGCGAAGGCAATGACGTGGTTCTCTATGACGCGAGCGGCTCTGGCAAAGAAGTTCAGCGGATCACATTCCCGCGTCAGCGCGAAGGCCGCAAACTCTGCATCTCAGACTTCTTCCTGCCCGCTGATTCCGGCCGCAAGGACGTGATCGGGCTGTCGTGTGTCACCATCGGAGAGCGCGCGTCCGTTGAAACCAAGAAGCTGTTCGACGCCGGAGAATTCACGAAGTACCTATACGTTCACGGATTGGGCGTGGAGACTGCCGAGGCGCTTGCGGAGTACGTGCACAAGCTCATGCGAGAGGATCTCGGAATCGGCGGCGAGGATGCGGCGCGCATCAGTGACCTTTTCCATCAAAAGTATCGCGGGTCGCGTTACTCGTTCGGCTATCCAGCGTGCCCGAACCTGGAAGACCAAGTGAAGATCTTCGCGCTGCTAAAGCCGGAAGAGAACATCGGGGTACGCCTGACCAGTGGCTTCCAGCTTGAGCCGGAGCAGTCAACTTCTGCGCTCGTGGTCCATCATCCCCAAGCCAAGTATTTCGTAGCCTGAGTCAGGCCGACTGGCCGCGGCTCTTCGCTCCTGAAGCAAGCTCGTAATACAGGTGTTTTATCTCCTGCAGCAACCGCTCACTCGTCCAATTCTGGCGAGCACGTGCCTGCCCAGCCTGTCCCATAGATTCGCGCATGCCGGGGTTGTTCGCCAAGTCCCCCAGGCAGCGGGTAATGGTGGCAGCATCGCTCGCCACAATAAATCCGTTTTTCGCTTTACGGATCCCATCCTCCGCCGCTTGTAAGCCGACAGCCAGTTCCGAGGTTCCGCCGGCATCGGTAGCAACGAAAGGTTTGGCCGCGAACATGGCCTCAACAAGGGAAGTCGGCGTGCCTTCGTTGACCGACGTCATCAACACGAGGTCGCAGGCCCTCACCAGAGACGAGACGTCCTGCTGCCACCCGAGCATACGCAGGTTGCCGCAATCTCGCGTCAGTTCTTCGAATCGTGACCGCAGCGGCCCGTCGCCAGCGACCATAAACACGAGTTCGCTGTTACCAGAAGCCTCCTTCACCGTCTCCGCAAGTAGCTCGATTCCTTTGATCGGGACCATACGCCCCATCCAGAGCACTGCCGTCTGATCCCGTTTCAGGTTCAGCTCCGCCCGGACTTCTGCCGACGAACGCGGCGATTCCTCCCAGTCAAAGCCGTTTCTGATCACCTGAATCTTTTCTTTTCCGACGACCCTGTATACGTCTGCAAGCTCGCGGGCCTGCCCTTCTGAGACAGTCACGATGCGAGTGGTGAAGCGTGCGAGAAAGCGTTCGATCCCCAGGTAGGCACGCGTCTTCACCTTTCCGAAGTAGCCGGAGAAGACATGTCCGTGAAAGGTATGCACGCGTACTGGAACTCGGGCGAGAACCGCAGCAACACGCCCCAGCGTACCCGCCTTAGCTGTGTGGGTATGAACGATCTGCGGCCTCTCGCGGCGCAGAATGCGATAGATGAAAACTAGTGAGCGCAAGTCAGAGAAAAGACGCACCGGCCTCGACATAGAATCGATGGAGTAGACGCCTTCGCTCGACCCGAGGAGGTAGCTCATGTCCTTCTCGCCGGAATCGGGGCGGCCGGTGATGAGCACCGTCTTGAATTCGGGACGCAGCCGCTCATGCAAGAGACACGCCTGTCGAGCAGGCCCACCAACGTTCAGCCGGCCGATGATGCGTACCACTTTCAGGGGAGCCTTTGCAGACATGCGAATGGACGATATCAGTCTGGGAGATTGCCGGAGAATTCAGACGACTCAGAGGCGAGACTGAGCGACTCCAGTGAGAAATGGAAGCGGCTGGTGCCAACGTTCTGAGCGGCGCAAACCTCCATCACAAAATCGCGAACCGCCGCCGGACAGTCGGGTAGCAGCGCAGCGCCAGCGATCTCTTGCTTGGCGAGCAATGCTTCTAACTCGGTGAAGGGGATGACGGGGATTCCCATAACGTAATCGATGCCGCTGATGAACTCCGGCCCCGGACTCAAGATTGCGACAATCTTGCTACCCGGGTGCTTCCACTCGAAGTAGCGGTGAAAAAACTCCGCGCTCATTCCGCCGACCAGGATGAACTGCTTGCTGGGATGGCTGATCAGCGCGTCATCGAAGATGCGGCTGGCAAGGCGTGCCATGGTGAGCATCGCGATCGAGAGAACCGCGTCCATCACCAGCACGGTGCGGGAAACTTCTTGCAGGCGCGTCATGAACGCCAGCACCGTGATGAGGATCATGGAACCCATAAGACAGGCCTTCACGATGGGATAGATGTCGCGAAGAGTTCGCACCTGCCATTCACGCCGATAGACGGAATAAACACCGAGAAGCGGGATCTTAATGGCGATAGATAGCGCTGCAACGAGGAAAAAGGCAGAGAGAGTTGCAGCCGGCATGCTCTCAAAGCGCATCAGCAATGAAAAATACAACGACAAAACCAGCAGGCCGGCGTCAGTGAAGACCACGGCTGCGCGCTTGGTTATCGAGTCCAGCAACTGCGGTATAGCGAGAGTAAATACGTTGGTGCGCGACAGCCATTCCCGCGGCAGCTGCAATTTCGCGAGATAGAGCCAGAACAGGGCAGCAATCACCAGAAACAGGATCATCAGCCCGGGGCCGAGCTCGGGAAACTTCGTCTTCCAGAGATAAGCGACCATGCCGCTGGCTGCGGCAATCGCATAAAGCGTGAGGACGGCCTTGCGGTCGCTCAGGCCGAGCATTACCAAACGGTGCGAGGTGTGGTCCTTTGCGCCGGCGGAAATCGCGCGCCCGTTCAGGCGGCGCGTGACGCTGACTAGCGCCATGTCGAAGAGTGGAAGGAAGAAGACGAGCGCTGGAACAAACAAGATTGATATCGTGCTCGAAATGCGCTGAGCGCTCAGCACCGAGAAACACGCGAGCAGGAAGCCGACCAGCAAACTGCCGGTGTCGCCCATGAAGATCTTAGCGGGATAAAAGTTGAATACGAGAAAGCCCAGCAGAATGCCGGCGAACGCCATGGCCAGCCACGACAATGGATCATGCGGCGCGCTCAGGATTAGCGCGGTATTCAGGGCGGTGATCAGGCCGACGCCGGGCGAAAGGCCATCCATGTTATCGAGCAGGTTGAAGGCGTTAGTGATGGCGACCAGCCAGAATATCGTGAACGCCACGTTCGCGGTATTGGAGACGAACAGCGGGTAGACGATTCCCGCCCATGTCGCCGCCGCTGCGATAACAATTTGAGTCCCGAATTTTGCCCACGCCGGCGCTTGGAATAAGTCGTCGGCAAGGCCCAGGAACGCCATGCAGGCGCTGAGTGCAACCACGACCTGCAAACGTATTGGAAGATGGAGCAGGGCAGCTGCGGCAAGCAACGTCAGAATAATCGGCACGCCACCGAATTTGGCTACTGGCTTTCGCGCCCACCGGTCGCTACGGGGCTCGAATACCCACTTTCGTTGGCGCGCGAAGGCGATAGTCAGGGCGGTCAAGAGACAGCAAACGACTGCGCTGATACCCGCAATCGCGAACAAGCGGATCAAACTGTTGCCGCCTTCATCTTTGGAGTGGGAAGGCCGCCACTGGAAAGCTCGCTTCGTTTTTCCGCGACGACCGAATCAATGATCTGTTCCAGGGAATGCCGCGGTGCGAACCCGAACCATTCAGCTGCTTTGGCGATGTTGGGAACGCGGCGTTCCATATCTTCAAAACCTTCGCCGTAAGCTTCTACATAGGTAATGTGCTTGATCTTGCTGTGTGAACCGGCAGAGTTGATGATCTTCGTGGCCAGCTGATTCATCGATACCTCGTGCGTGTTGCCGAGGTTAAAGATCTCGCCCACTGTCTTGTCGAGCGCCATGCAGGCCAGCATGCCGTCGATCACGTCGGACACGTGGCAGAAACAACGCGACTGCTCACCAGACCCGAACACTGTGACGGGTTGTTCGCGCAGAGCTTGCGTCACGAATGTCGGAACCACCATCCCGTACTGCCCTGTCTGCCGCGGTCCCACTGTGTTGAACAGCCGGATCACAGTGACGGGAAGTTTTTGCTCGCGGAAGTACGCCAGCGCCAGGAACTCATCGATGGCTTTCGAGCAAGCGTAGCTCCAGCGTGAGTTGTAGGTCGAGCCGAGAACCAGGTCGTCAGTCTCAGTGAAAGGGAACTTCGTAGATTTTCCGTAAACTTCGGAAGTCGAAGTTATAAGGACACGTTTCTTCTTTTTCGCCGCGAGCTCCAGCACCAGGGATGATCCGTTGACGTTCGTCTCAATGGTGCGGGTAGGGAACTCGACGATGCGCTTCACGCCTACGGCAGCGGCAAAGTGGAAAATAACATCTGCGGTGTCCACCAGCTCAGCCATAAGGTGGCGATTGAAGATGCTGTCGATGTGATATTCGAAATTGGGGTCACGCTTGAACCCGGCGACGTTTTCCATGCTGCCGGTGGAAAGATCATCAATGATGGTGACGCGCCCGCCGGAAGCGAGCAGCCGTTCAGAGAGGTGCGAGCCGATAAACCCGGCGCCGCCGGTGATCAGAGTCCGCATGAACCTGCCTTACGTTTGGAGGAGCTACTCAGGATTATCGCAGAGTTCCCGGCGCCTTCGGCCACCAAATCGCACCTATCCTGTGCCTTAGAAGGTACGTAGGGTCAATACCTTGCGGACTTTTGGTTCTATGCGCTCGCGGCCTTATGTTCGTCGCCGAACCGCACCGAGATCACCTTCGAGACGCCAGGCTCCTGCATAGTCACGCCATACATTACCGGCGCGATCGACATCGTCTTTTTGTTGTGCGTGATGATGACGAACTGCGTCTGAATCGCCATCTCTTTGACCATTTCGGCGAAGCGGCCCACGTTGGCTTCGTCGAGCGGAGCATCCACTTCGTCGAGCACGCAGAACGGGCTTGGCTGGTACTGGAAGATGCCGACCAGCAGCGAAAGCGCCGTCAGTGCTTTTTCGCCGCCGGAGAGCAGCAGCACGTTCTGCAGCTTTTTTCCCGGAGGCTGCGCGATCACGTCAATGCCGCTGTCTGGCGAGTTCTCGATATCGGTCAGGCGCATGAAGGCGTGGCCGCCGCCGAATAGCTTACGGAATGTGAGCTGGAAGGTTTCGTTGATCTTATTGAATGCTTCCTCGAACTTCTCGCGCGAGATGTCGTCGATCTCTTTGATCGTCTTCTGTGTGTTCTCGATGGAGTCGAGCAGGTCCTTGCGCTGGGTTTCGAGGAACCCGTGCCGTTCGGCCGTCTCCTTGTATTCTTCGAGGGCCATCATGTTCACCGGGCCCATAGCATCGAGGCGTTCACGCATCTCGCGGTAGAGCACGTCTTCCTGCGCGAGCGATTCGCCTTCCACACGGGCGACGGTCGCGTCAGCGAGGAGCTCTTCGCGCGCGATCCCCAAGTCGTTGCGGCAACTCTCCGCCATGTACTCCGCGTCGGAGCGGAGCTTGGCTGATGCTGCAGCAAGCTCGCCCTTGCGATCGCGGGCAGCATCCAGTTCGCTACGCAACTGCTTCAGGCCAGCTTCCATTTCAAGCAGACCGGCACGCAGCTGCTCGGATTCAAGGTGGAGCTCGGCGGCTTTCGCCTTGAGTTGCTGCGACTCCTGCGCCAGGGCTTCTCCGCGAGCGACCAGCTCCGCGCTCTCGCTTTCACGTTGCAGCTTCTCGGCGGCAGCAGCAGCGTTTTGAGTCTGCAGTCCCGCTATGCGCGCGCTGATCTCCGAGACCATGCTCTGAATGCGCTGCAGGGAAGCTTCAGCGGCAATGCGGCGCTCATCCAGCGCCGCAACTCGTGTAGTCATCTGGCCCGCTACCGCGGCGGCCTGGTCGCGACTGCTCTTCAGGGCTGCAAGGTTCTCCTGCGCCGCTGCGGTCTGTGTTTCGAGTTGCAGGCGCTGAGACTCGTGGTTGGCGAGCTCTTCGCGCCGCATTGAGATTGCTTCTTGAGCCTGCGAACGCTCCGCCTTCACGCGATCGTGTTCGGCCTGATACGTGTGCAGGCGCTCGCCGATGCGCTTCACTTCTGATTCGAGCTGTTGCAACGCGTGTCCGGAAGTAAGCGCTCTGACCTCCGCCTCGCGAAGATCTGCTTCGAGCCGTACCAATAACTCACTGAGCTCGGTGATCTCGCGGCCGAGGAGCGCGACGCGAGCTTCGTCGAACCGCAGCTGCTGTTCCATCTCACCGATGGCCTTCATCAATTCGCGCAACTCGCGCTTCAGGGAAAGTGGTCCCTCGCTGCGCTGTTTGCCTCCGGTCACGGTGACGTTGTGGAAGCACTCGCCGCTCGGCGAAAGGAAAAAAGCATCAGGATTGCCCAGCGCAAGGTCGCGCGCGGTCGAGGAATCCGGCGTGATGTAGCCATCGCGAAGCTTGGGAAGAATCACTTCCAGGGACTTCCCGAAACCATCGAGGACTTTGATCGCGCTCTTCACCGGAACGACAGCATCGCGCCTGGGCGCGGAGCGCGTGGACTCGTCCAAGTTGAACGAGAAGCGCGCCTGCGAATCATTCGGGTGGACGAGGAAGGTCGCGCGCCCGTCCACATCACCTTGCAATAGGCGCAAGCCTTCATCCGCCGCATCCCACGACTTCACTACGATGTAGTTCAGCTCGTCGCGCAAGAATTCTTCTACGACGTGCTCGTACTGGTTCTCGACTTCGAGGAAATCGGCGAGGACGCCTGCCGGCGTGTGTCCCTGCTTCATCGCGCCGGATTGGAAGAGCCTCTGGACCGACGCTGTCGAGTAACCGTGCTCGGCGATCAGCGCTTCCAGCGAACCTTTTTTGCCGAGCGCGGTCGCATATTCTGCGCGAAGAGTGTCGAGCCGCTTTTTGCCTTCTGATTCCGCAGCACGCTTTTCCGTAATCGTCCCGCGCGTCTGCTCGACCTGAGACTTCAGCCCGGTCAGGCGCTCGCTAACGGTCTCGAACTCCATGCTGAGCTGTCCCCGGCGCCCGCCGAACGATTCGATCTGCGAGTTGGCGGTTGAGAGCTCCTGCGTGATGCGCGCAGCTTCGCGATCGAGAGCAGCGACAAGCTCTTCCGACTTCACCATCTCATTTCGGACGGTAGAGGCAAACGAGATGACCTGCAGCATCTGCCGCCGGCGCTCTTCCTGCTGTGTTTCTGTGTCACTGACGAGCGCGCTCGCGAGCGATGCCGCTTGCTGCGCGCGACTCGCTTCTAGCTGTGCGGCCTGCACGTCCGCCGCTGCGGAGGCAACGATGCCTTGATTGGCTTCGAGTTCGGTGCGCAGGGAAGTGACCTGTTGTTCCGTCGCCGCAATCTCCGCAGTTGCCGCAGCGGTGCGCGCGTCGAGTTCAGCGCAACGCTCCTGATTATGCTGACGTCGTCCTGCCGCACGGTCCAATTCCAAAGTGATGGTCGTCAGCCGCTCGTTCGTGCTCCGGGTTTCCTCTTCAATGGAGTAGCCTCGGTGCGTGCGTGCGCTGAACTCAGCTTCCTTATCCGAGAGGGCGGCCGAATTCGCCGTAATCTCTTCGCTGAGCGCATTCAACTGAATGTCGGCGTCAGCTAGTTGGAGGTCGAGGGCGACGAACTTGCTCGCCAGCACGATGCGCAGCTTCGCGCGCATCTCGTCGCGCAGCTTGGCATAACGTTCGGCTTTCGCCGACTGCCGCTTGAGCGAATTCATCTGCCGCGTGACTTCGTCGAAGATGTCGTTGATGCGGTTCAGATTCACTTTCGCCGCTTCCAGGCGCGACTCCGCCAACCGACGACGTGTCTTGAACTTCGTCACGCCTGCGGCTTCCTCGATGATGGCGCGCCGGTCGTGCGGCTTGCTGCTCAGGATTTGCCCAATGCGGCCCTGCTCAATGATTGCGTAAGACTCCGGCCCGAGGCCGGTGCCCATAAAGATGTCTTGGATATCGCGCAGCCGGCAGAGCTTCCCATTCAGCAGATATTCGGATTCGCCGGTACGGAATAGCCGACGCGTTACGACGATCTCGCCCTGATGGACTTTCTGCGCGAACTTGCGGCGACGAATCTTCAGGACCACGCTGCCAGGGGCTGTATGTGTCTGCTCGCCGGATTCCGAAGCGGTTTCCGCAGCTGCGGTCTCGTCACCTTCCGGCATCACTTCGGGAAGCTCGTGCTCGTCGAGTTCGACTCCGGCGGCCTTCGCTGCTGCCACTTCTTCTTCGTTTAGAACTTTTCCCGGCTGAGCGTCTTCAGTCGCGGCTTGCATATCGGCTTGCGCCTGCTCGCGAATAGCAGCTTCGTCCCAATCGTCGCCGACTTCATCCACAACTTCGATCTCGGGTTCGGCGGTCAGGTCAACCGGTCCGTCGTAAACGGAGGGATCAATCAATGTGAGCGACACCTCGGCCATGCCGGTGGGCTTGCGGTCGCGTGTGCCAATGAAGATCACATCTTCCATGCGCGCACCACGCAGGCTCTTGGCCGATTGCTCGCCGAGAACCCACGAGATCGCGTCGGAGATGTTGGATTTGCCGCAGCCGTTAGGACCAACAATGGCCGCGACACCGTCACCGTGGAACTTCAGTTCGGTGCGGTCGCAGAAGGACTTAAATCCGAGGATTTGCAGCTTCTTTAATTTGAGCAAGACCCAC
>JBJMGI010000019.1:0-12892 GCA_045807945.1 Terriglobales bacterium
CGGATTCGACCTGCGGGTCAGGCGGACTGCTGGATTATCCGCACTACACGCGTCCCGCCGAGTTTCGCGGTTGGCCGGTGCCGGAGCCGCTGAAGAACGGCAACCACGAGGCGATTCGCCAGTGGCGCCGAAGGAAGGCTTTAGAGAAGACGCTGCGCAATCGTCCTGACTTAGTAGGACGGGTGGAGTTGAGCGCAGAGGACAAGAGATTGATCGCGCAGATCGAGCGCGAGCGAAATTAGAAACCGTCGCGAGGCGGTAAAATAAAGGAACCGAATATGTCGAACCATGCAATGTTGGAAAAACTGCTCAGCAAGATCCGCCGTACCGACCTGCCGTCGTTCGTGCCGGGCGACACGGTCCGCGTCCACGTGAAGATCAAAGAAGGCGACAAAGAGCGCGTGCAGATGTTCGAAGGCACCGTGATCAAACAGCGCGGCGGCTTGCAGCCAAGCTTCACCGTCCGCAAAGTCAGCTTCGGACAAGGCGTCGAGCGCATCTTCCCTCTGAACTCGAAGGTGATCGATAAGGTCGAAATCGTGCGCTCCGCGCAAGTGCGTCGCGCGAAGCTCTATTACCTGCGCGGCTTGAAGGGCAAAGCAGCTCGCCTGAAAGAAGTCGAGCGCGCGTAAGCTCTCGCTCTGGAGTTAAAAACGCCACGGTCATCCGTGGCGTTTTACTTTTTAGCGGAATGCTTGCTCTGGATGATTTCCCGAATTACGAAGCTTTTCCGGGAAGCGGAATGCTCTTGAGCTGCTCGATGAGATTGGCTTCCCAGGGCGCTCCGGCGAGCAGGCCGCGAAGCTTGGCGCGCTCGTTGATGTCCATCCCCACGATCTCGAAGCTCAGCTCGCGCGTTGGCTGCTCGCGCACCAGCACCTGCGCGCGCACCTTGCGAAGTCCAGCCTGGATCTCCATGGTTCCGTGCGTTCCCGCCTGGAAGCGATTGTCAGACGAACCCGCTCCGCCGCCGAGGCTCAACGACTGCACGTCCACATGCGCTTGGCTGCGCGAAGTCGTGACCGTCGCGCTGACCTTCGCGGTCGGAATCGTTCGCGGATAGCGACGCTGACGCACCCACGGGCAGTCGGATAACGTGTCCAGCGCGGCCCAGCTCAGGTCCGTCTCGGTGACGCCGTTCTGCGATAGGAATATTTCCGCCTTCGGGTCGATCATGCGCAGCGCCTGCGCCGCGGTGACGCGCAGCTCACGCGGGAATGCATAGCTCCACATCTGCTTGGCCGAAATCAGGTCCTTCAGCTCCTGCGCGACGCCCGACTCGTGCAAGCGTCCCAGCGCCTCGATGGACTTGAGCTGCAGGAAGCTGATGGAGGAGTCTTGCTGGCTGAATGCAAGGTTCGTCAGTTCGCTGCACGCGTCGTGGTCGCCGGTCATGCCGAGCTCGTCCACGACCTCAGGCTTCACCAGCGCGTCCACACGCGGCAACAGGCGCAACAGCAGCGAGCTGCGCGCCGGCGAGCCGGCGAGCGAGAGTTGGGCGATCGCGGCGCTCTGGTGCGGACGTCCCCACGTCTTGATGCGCTCGAGAAGTATGGCTTCCATCGCAGGCAGATCCAGGCGGCTGAGCAGGCCAATAGCAGTAACGGCTTCGCCCGGTTGTCCGCTGTGCAGCTTCTGCGTAAGCATTTTACGCGCTGGCGTTCCCAGCGCGATGGCGATCTCAGCCGCGCGATCGCATTCGGAGCGTCGACTGGACTGTCCAAAGCGTTGCGCCAGCTTCTCGATGGTCAGATGTGGCGAGCTGCGCAGCACTTCCATCAGGTCGGCGGGGATGCGCGGTGCAGCAATCGCTTCCTCGATGAATTCTGGTAGGCGCTCGTAGACACCGATGCGCGGGCGCAGCTCCTCTGCCATGCCAGGCAGATGCGCTTCCAAAATGTTGAGCTCGCGAACGGCCTGGCGCAATCCAGCGAACTTCTTCTGGCCAGCGGCTTCCTGGCTCAAGCGCACGAAAGCAGCGCTCATGAGCTTCTGCAGAGTCGGATCTTCTTCTTTGCCGAGACGCTCGCCGACTTGCGCGATGGCGATCTCGAGCAGGCTGCCGGATTTGCCGTACAACTCGGCGATCTGCGTGAGACCAAGCGCCGTCGCGCGGCGTCCCTCAGCTTCTTTGCTGTGGATGCACCCCGCGTAACTCAGCAGTACCTTGGAGGCGCCATCGCCATCTCCGCGCTCCATCAACTCGGTCACATAGCTCGCGACGTTGCGCGGGGGGATGCACCACGCGTCCGGAGAAGTGAGCACGGTTCGCTTGCCGCCGTCGGGGATCTTGGCCCAGAACTGCTGGTCGAGGATGTCGGCATGCGACTCGACCATCATGCCCATGCGCTCCATCTTCTTTTCGTGCGCGTTCAGGATGCCGCGGAGCGACTCCATCTCTTTGGACATCTTCTGCAGCATCTCGTGCACGGCGTTGACCTTCACGTCGCCGCGTTCGAAGCGCTCGAGGGCATAGCGAATGGCAAGCTGCTCGGCGAGCTGCAGCAGGAGCGGAGTATCAGGACGCTTGTCGTGCATGGCCGCGATCTGCGAAAGGACCTCGTGCATCGAGGCCTGCACGTTCTGCGGCATCTGCGCGAGTTCGTGATGGAAATGTCCGGAGTGCGCAGCGGCTTCCGGCTGACGGCTGGTTGCGCCGAAGCGGGTCAGCATGCGAACGGCAACGGCGAAATCGGCTCCCGGCGATGCCGGTCCATCCTCCACCGGCTCGACCTGCATGAGCTCGCTGGGGAACGGGATGACCTCGGCTTGTCTCGCGGGCTGCGCGGCAGCGGCTGCGCCGCTCCCAACGCCTGAAGAAGCTCCGGAGTTGGCAGCCGCGATAGCTTGCAGAAGCTTGCTGGGGTCGTTGAGCACGGAATGCAGCGAACCCGCGGAATCGCCGAAAGCTGCTGCGGCGAGGATGGCGGAGACGTTCGCGGATCCGGTGGAGTTCGCATCTTCCGCCACGAACTTCACACGATTCATCTGAATGGTTTTGCAGTCTTGCAACGCCGCCTGCAGCTGCTCGCCGAGGTTCCTGGCTTTCGAGCCCGAGAAGATAAACCCGCGGATCAAGCAGGCAAAGTCGGCGGCGGTAGTCTCAGGCGTAAATTGCAGACTGGCGATACCGGCTGCGCTTAGAAGCTGAGCAAAGCTCTTTTCGGCAGCGGCGCCTTCCAGCGGCATGCCTTCCAGGAGAAGCTGGGAGCCGGCCACCCCGAGCATGAGCCCTTGCCGGGCTGATAAATGGAGTGTCTGCTGGAGCTCGTCCCAGGCGATGTTGAACTGGGATGTGCTGCGGATATGCTCGAATCCGTAGAGCCGGACGTACTTCAGCAGTATGTTCAGTGAGCGGGTAAAGGCCACCGCTAGCGCCGCGCGCTGGGGATCCGGTTTGCCGTGCAGGGACGACACGACGTACTCCTTCTAGGGGACCTATAGTCTCTCGTCCGAACAGACATAGGGCAAATTACCGAGGTACGGTGCCGGTCTATGCCTTTCGTGCTCCCAGAGTAGCCGAGGTGGCGGGAAAGCAAGAGCGCGAGGAAGGCCAATAATCTCGCTGGTTACTGGGGTGAATCCCTAGCTGTGGAAATCTTGAATTCTGAATGGGCAATTTTGAATGTAAAGTGGAGAAACAACTAGCACACGAAGGGCACGAAAGGCAGCACGAAGTCTGAGATGAACGTTCTTCCCGAAAACGCGATTCTTCCCGAAAAACAGGTTTCGGCGGCGACGCTAAAATTGCGCTTTCTGAAGAGGCTCAAGTGCACGCTGAAGTATGAAAAGTTGGCCTGGGCGAATGGGGCGAAGCTGGTGGCGGGCGTGGACGAGGTTGGGCGCGGTTCCCTGTTTGGGCCGGTAGTGGCAGCGGCGGTGATCCTAGAGCCGGATTATCGAATCCGCGGACTGCGCGATTCGAAGCTTATCCCCGAAAAGAAACGCAATGAACTGGCGAAAAAGATCCGCGAACACTCACTGGGGATCTCGATCGCTGCGGTTGATCCGGGACGTATCGACGAAATCAACATCTACCACGCGTCGCGCGAAGCAATGCTGCTCGCGGTGCAACAGCTTTCACCCTGCCCCGATCATCTGCTGATCGATGCGATGACTGTAGAGCACGATTGCGCGCAGACGAAGATCATCCATGGGGATGCGCTTTCGGCGTCGATTGCGGCAGCTTCGATCATCGCGAAGGTGGAGCGCGACCGTATGATCCGCGATTTGGACTCGCAGTATCCCGGATACGATCTTGCCTCCAATAAGGGCTACAGTGCCCCAAAGCACATTGCAGCATTGCGGGAGCGCGGGCCTTCGGCCCTCCATCGGCAATCGTTCGCACCGGTTTGGCTCTCAACCAAGCCGCAAGAGGTGCTGGCGTTCATGGAAGAAGAAGCCGCAGCTGAAATGGTTGCGGAAGTCGGCCAGGCGTAACCAGCTACAACAATTCTAAGTGGAATTTGGCAAGGCGCTGGCCGTCGGGTGACCAGAGCTCGAGGACAAGGCGGTCTTCAATCTTCACCTTGTCGAGGTCGAAGTGAACGCGGAAGGAGCGCGCGTTGTAAGGCACGTTCGCGGGTGGGCCAATCATCTGGATCCTGGTGGGCTTGAGATCGCGCGCGCTGATGCCATGATAGGCACGCAGTTTGAAGGTGAGCCCAAGCAGATATTGGTTCAAGTCCATGTTGCTGGGAACGTCGAAGGGCTCGAGTTCGACCAACTTCTCCCGTGCGGTAGCGGTCACGCGGAAGCTGATGCGCCGCGGGAAGTACGTCATCTGCTTCCCATTTTTTCCATACACTTTTCCGCCGACGCCACCATCGCCTGTCTCCTGCGGCTGCCAAAAGACGCGACGCACGCCTTCCAGTCCTGGACACTCCGCCGTCGCGAGAAGTGCAATGCGCGTTTTGGCGGGTTGAAGGACTATGGCTTCTACGCCCAACGGCACGACAGAATGGAAGACGAATTCCTGGCTGGTGTAATCCTGAGCCGGGCCGCTGAGCGCGAGCATCAATAGGAGGGTCACGGCTGCCGCGATTTGGCGGCTGTGATTTGCGGGAAACATTGGAACTTCCACGGGCGGCCGTGCTTCCAACCATAGCCCGTGTATATACGGATGCTGCCGACGCGCAGCTATGATGTCTGAGATCGAGGAGAAAACATTGCGCCGACTGTTGGTGGTGACAGCTCATCCAGATGATGAAGCCGGTGGTTTCGGCGGGACATTGCTTCTGAGCCGCGAGCGCGGGATCGAAACGTACGTTGTCTGCCTGACACCGGGGCAGGCCGCCTCGAACCGCGGCGGAGCGAAGTCGGATGACGAGCTTTCGGCGATGCGGCGAGTGGAATTCGCTCGCTCGTGCGAGATGTTGAAGGTCACCCGCGGTGAGGTCCTGAACTACCGTGATGGCGCACTCGACAAGGCGAACTTCCTGGAGGTAGTGGGTGAGCTGACGCGCAGAATCCGGGAAATACGTCCGCAGGTGATGGCGACCTTCGGCCCAGAAGGCGCTATAACTGGACATCCTGACCACAGCATGGCTTCCCTGTTCGCTACGGCAGCTTTTCATTGGGCGGGACGTACGAAACGGTTTGCGGAGCAATTGAACAATGGGACGCAGCCGCACCGGGTTCAGAAGCTTTACTACGCGTCGCCGGATTTCAACATGCAGGACCGCGAGCCTGTGACCCTGCCGCCATGGACGGCGAAGATCGCGATCGGCAAGAGATTGGACACGAAGCTGGCCGCTTTCAAAACCCATACTTCGCAGGCGCCGCTGTTTGAGCGAGTGGACAAAACGTTCCGCCAACATGGCGAGCAGGAATTATTTCATCTGGCGGCGGCGTATCCGCCCCGCGAAATGAAAATGGAAGAGGATTTGTTCGAAGGGATAGAAGAGTAAACCCACCCAAGCTCCGCTTGGGTGGGGCACCCCACAGCGTTATTTCGCCGGTGCTGCGGCCGCTGCGGTGGCGTGCGGACGCAGGATGTCCGACAGCAGGTCAGGCTTGGTTTCGTCGCGAACCAGGTGTGGATACTTCAAGCCTTCGTGGTAATCCACTTTGTAGCTCTTGTAGTAGTCGCCGTTCTGGATCAGCAGCTCGATGGGTTCATTCGTCCCTTTTGCAGCGGTAATGGCGGCTCGAAGTCCGTCACCGGAATATTCCTTTCCATTCACGGCGACGACGGTCATCCCGGGAGCGATGCCGGCATTTTCGAGCGCCATTCCCTTAACAGAATCGCTGATCCGGCCTTTGGAATCGAGGTCGGCGCCGATCGAATACCACTCGACGGTGTTCTTGCGATCGCGCTCGCGTGCCTTCAGAAAATCAGATTCCTGATCGGTGTACACGAGCTTCCATCCGCTGTTCTCGACGCCACCGAGAGGGGCGCGTTCGCCGGTCCGGTCGAGCCGAGTGCGAAGGAAGGTGCGCCAATCGTAAGGCGTGACCTGGTTGAGACCGCTAACAATATCCTCAAAGGTGTAAGGCACAACCGCGGGCGCGCCACTCTTGCCACCGAGGAACAACTTGGCAAAGTCGTCGAGCGACTTCGTACCATTCGACTGCTTGCGGATGACGGTGTCCGCTTCGAGCCATACGAGGATCATCTCGTCGTAGTAATCAGTGCTACGGCGCCAGGAAGTCCAAGCGTGGGCAGCTCCATAGAGTATCTGTGCGGCGGTTGCGGTGTCTTGCAGCGGACGCCAGGTGCGGCCCGGCCAGTGATCGAGATAGGCGGCGACGTTCGCAATCTCATCGCGCGATTGCTCTTGCGTGAATTCGCCGCTGCGCGCCGTGAGGATCGTCCCAAGATACTGCGTCATACCTTCGTAAACCCAGAGCAGTTCACCGATCATGGGCTTCTGGTAATCCGGTGTTGCGAGGCCCGCAGGACGGCGGTACTTGCCGTTCCAGGAGTGCGTCATCTCATGCGGCAGCAGGCCCCCATGCGAGAGCATCGCGTCGGCGTCGGTGATCCCGTTCTCTGCAATGCGATCGTCACTCGACTGATGGTGCTCGAGCCCGAAGTGTGCAGTGTGATCGCTGAGCGTAAGGAGGAAATCGTAGTGGTTGTAATGACGTGCGCCGTAGAGCACACCCGTCTCGGTGACCAGGTTCTTGAAATGCTGGATCGTTTCGGGCTTGGCGTCGAGCGCCGCAGCGGAGTCGGCCGCGACGTTAAGGGTGTGCTTCCGGTCTCCATCGAGATCGAACTTCCTGAAGAATTGTCCGGTGAGGACGGGCGAATCGATCAGCGTGGTCAGCGAGACCGGCTGGAACTGGAGCATCTCGCCGGTGCCGCCGCCCTCAAGTGCTGTGCCATATTGCCAGCCCGCTGGCAGCTTCAGGCTGGGAGTAACGGTGATCTGGTCGCTGGTCCAGCCCTTTGGATAGAGCAGGACCGTGTTCCAGCTAACGAGTGTGAGCTTTTCCGTAGCGGATGCACCGGCTGAGAAATTACCTTCGGTCGGGGAAAGAAAATCGAGCGAGACGTCGAGCGAAGTAGCGCCCTGGGGCACGTCTACCAGGATTGAATACATCTCGACTGGGTCGCGGCGCCAAGTGAGTTCCTTACCACCTGCCGAAAACTTCAGGCCGGCAAGGTCGGCGATGGGGCCAGTGGGGCCGTGCTCACCGGGGATCCACTCGGGATAGTAGAGAGTATTTGTACCGGCGGTGACCGGAATCGTGAGCTTGGCGTGGAAGATCTTGCGCGGGGCTTCGGTCGCGTCCACGGCAACGGTCATTTTCGGTGGTGCCGGTTTAAGTGCGGTTTTCTGCGCGCTGGAAAAACAGGAAAGCAGGACGAGGAAAGTAGCAAGGGCAAAGGAAGCCCGGTGACATCGCATTGATCTTTCTCCTGGGGGTGGCGGTATCAGAATCGCGTAAACAACGAGAAACGCGGAGTTTACCACACGGAGCGCGCTGCGCCCGAGTGTTATGATTTTCGGCGTGAGCCGGGGCGTCTTCATCACATTCGAAGGATTGGACGGCTGCGGCAAGAGCACGCAGATGGAAAAGCTCGCCGTGGCTCTTCGCGCCGAAGGGCACGACGTGGTCACGACGCGCGAGCCGGGTGGAACTCCAACAGGCGAAAAGATACGGTCCGTGCTGCTCGATTCGGGGACGCGCCAGCTATCCCCTTTCGCCGAACTGGCGCTGATGTTCGCGGCGCGGGCGCAACATATAGAAGAAGTCATTTTACCGGCGATGGAAGCAGGCAAGGTGGTTTTGAGCGACCGCTTCACCGATTCTTCCGAGGCTTATCAGGGTGGCGGGCGGCAGCTAGGCAGCGACGCTGTGCTTGCGCTCCATGAGCTGCTCTGCGGCGGTCTGCAGCCGGATATGACGATTCTGATGGATTCTGACGTGGCGGCGAGTGTGGCGCGTGCGAGGCGACGAAATCTGGCGGCAAGCGCGAATGGTCAGGACGAAAACCGCTTTGAGCGCGAAAGCAGCGCGTTCTTCGGTCGAGTGCACGCGGCTTATCACGCGATCGCGAAGCGAGAGCCGGAGCGTGTGTTTACGGTAAACGCGCGGCGACAGATCGCGCAGGTGCATGCGGAGATCTTGAGCGCAGTAAAGGGACATCTCTCGAAGCGGGTTGCGGGCGCGAAGAAATCTCCAGCAAAGGCGTGAGTGTGGGTTTCAGCGAATTCAAAGGCAACAAAGAGACCGTCACGCGCATGCGGGAGATGCTGCAGCGCGACCGATTTCCCCATGCTGTGATCCTCAGCGGGCCCGCAGGATCGGGCAAGTACACGCTGACGCAAATGCTCGCGAAGACGATGAACTGCCTGGATCCGAGAGTGAGCGACGGCCTTCCCGATTATTGTGGCGTTTGCGCCAACTGCACACGGATCGCAGAAGCAGACGACCTTGAGGCGCGTTGTGCGGAAGCCGATGAAGCACGCGAGAACCTGCGCGAGACCGACAAAAAAGAAACGCGGCTCTTCATACAGACTCACGCCGATGTGCTGGTGATCCCACCCGACCCTCCGCAGTTGATGATCAAGGTGGACCAAGTGCGGCGCGTGACCGAGACGATCTACTACCGTCCGGGCGAGGCGCGAAGGCGCGTCTACATCTTCACTAGCTCGGCGTTCATGAAAGAAGCGGCGAACGCGCTGCTGAAGGTGCTGGAAGAGCCACCCGAGTTCGCGACCATCTTCTTACTCACGTCCAATGCGGGCGAGCTGCTGCCGACAATACGGTCGCGAGCGATCACTTTCCGCCTTGCTCCTTTGCCGGCGAAAGAAGTTGAGAGCTATCTTGCAGACGAGAGGCGGGAGCTTGCTCCGCAACAGCGTGCGTTGGTCGCGAGGTTGTCGGGCGGGGCGTTGGGACGGGCCAAAACCTTCAATCTTGCCGGGTACATACAGGCGCGCATGGATGCTCTTACGGTGTTGCGCTCAGCGATTGGAGCGGAAGACCACTCTTCCCTATTCCGAATCACAGAAACGTACCGCGCAGGCGCGGAGGGGCGAACCAAGACTGACCTCCTAGTGAGAACTTTATATGGTTTGCTCGAGGATTTGACGTTCTTTAGCTCCGGCACGCCTGACCTGGCTTCCAACACCGACATCGCGCCGGATTTGAAGCGGCTGGCGGAGCAAGTGAGCTTTGAGTGGATCGACGCAGCGGCGCGGCAACTTGCCGGGTTTGAATCGGGGATGCGGCGGAATCTGCTGCGGTCGCTGGCGCTTGATTCGATGGTGGTGGGGCTAGAGCGGTAGGCAGCGCGGGCGAGACGCCCGCGCCCACACAAATCACTACTTACAACTCCAAAGAAAAAGCCCTCCGAATGGAGGGCTTTTTAGGTTCGTATTTCAGTTAGAAGCTGAAGCGGACAGCGAATTGAATCTGGCGAGGATCGTGTGCCGACTTGATCTTGCCAAAGTTGGGATTAAGCGAGAACCCATCCGTGCTCATCGCACTGATCGGGTTGTAGAAGTTGGAGCGATCGAAGAGGTTATAGAACTCCGAACGGAAGGTCAGCATACGACCCTCGCCGAAGACCTGGAACCCTTTCTGAATCGCAAAGTTCATGTTGTTGTAGTCGGGGCCATGGAAGGCATTCCGCTTCGAGCTGCCGGTACAGGCGGTCGTCGGGGTCGGCCGAAGCACGGAGACATCGGGTGAGAACGTAGCCGGATTGCAATTGTTGCTGGCCAGACTCAGGTTCGAGGTGGAGATAGCACCACCTGGGTTGTTGTAGTCGGTGGTGATGTTGCCGGACTGGTTAACGCGCTGGTAGACCTCACCATAGATGGGGCCACCGAAGATCGTATATGGCTGCCCGGTCTGATAGGTGTAAATCCCACTCAACGTCCAGTGATTGAGCATCATTCTTTTCTTCGAGAACGGCAGATCCCATGTGTAATCCATCACGATCTTGTGGTGGCTGTCGTAATCGGAATTGCCACGTTCAGTGTTCAGGTAATTGATTGGGTCTTGCGGGAACAGGTACCGACTGGTAATAGCCGACCCGGCGCCCGTTGTGGTCAGTGCGCCTGAGGCGAAGCTCAAATCAGGTGATGCCAGTGGGAAGGTGCCGCATCCTATGTTCAATACCAAGCAGTAGGGTACGAGGTTTCCCGTGCCGACATACTGCGGACCGAGTGCAAAGTTCATTAGCGTAAAGGGCAGGTTCGGTAAGAGCGCACCAGGCGTATTGTCGGTCGCAAGTGAATAGTTGTATGTCACGTTCATGCGCAGTCCCCGCACTTCCGCCAAGCGGACGCGCGCCAGTAACGAATCGTAGCTGGAATCGCCACGATTGCTGACCGTCAGTGCCGGCGACTTCGCAAGGTTATCGCCCTGGAAAGAGTTGGGCGAGTAGTTGTTCAGGAAGTTAGCATTGTGAACCACCGGTAGAAGATAGCCGTGGGTCCCGACGTAACCGAACTCAAACGCTACTTTGCTGCCGACTTCCTGCTGAATGCTAGCGCTGGTCTGAATCGTGTAGGGCGTGTCGGTGTGCCGGGTATCGAATGCATAAAGCACGAACGGCTGAACCGTGCTCTGGTCCCCTTGTGTTGCATTCGCAGTAATTACCGCGGGATTGACGCTGGTGTTGCCGTAGCCACCCGCGCCGAAGAGCTCGTTGCGGCCCAGAATGAATTGCGGATTGTCGGGATCGAGGGCCGTCGGGCGGTTGAACATCAGCTGCGCCAGGTTATTGACTGGCGTCTGGTCATAGAACATGCCCGTGGCCCCGCGGATGATCGTCTTGCCCGTGCCGAACACGTCCCACGAAATGCCAAAGCGCGGGGCGAAATTGTTCTTATCGGAGTGCATCAACTTCGCCGAACCGTTCGTACTGGAACCGCAGTTCCAGGTCTCGGTAAAACTGATCGACTGCGGAAGGCTGCCCCACACTACGTTGCCACCATTGGCGCAGACATTCCCGTACTGATCGAATGTTGTTGCCCCACCCTCCTGCACGAGACCATTCGCTTGCGGGTCGAAGTTCCACAGTTGTTTGTGTTGTTCTCCGGGAACCGAGAAGTACTCCCAGCGTAGACCGAGGTTCAACGTCACGCGGGGATGGATACGCCAGGTGTCCTGCGCGTAAACGCCCGTAGCATAATGTCCGAGATCAGCCTTGTACGGCGAAGCCCATTTCGACGCAAAGTCGAAGGAGGGAGCTGTAAAAGCATTCGCAGCGCTTTGGCTGTCGCTGGTGAATTCGCCCATATCAGAGGAGTAAACCAAGCCTCGAGAATAGGCTGAGTTGGAGAAAACGTCATCAAGGTGCCGATACTCAGCACCAAATTTGAAGCTGTGACGGCCTTTCGTCCACGAAAGGCTGTCAGAACCTAGCCAAGTAGTATCGCGGACTGAGCTCGGTGCCGTAGCAGGCGCGCCCAGACGCGCGTATGGGAACAGGTAAGCAAGCGTCGGAGCCATTGGGTCCACACCAGCCCAGCTGCCATAGGCGCCACCGACGCCAGGCTCTGCGCCGCTGTATTGCGCATCGATGCCGGTGAGCTGCGTGGTCATCATCTCCGAATACGGCATGCCGATCGAAGTCGCGTCAAAATGTTGATCCTGCGGTCTCTCGGTGACGTCGAACCGCGTGAAGGCGACGCGCGCCTCGTTGATCAGCGCATTGCTGAAACTGTGAGTCATGCTGACAGTGGCGTTATGGTTCAACGCATTGCGATCCGCACCGTTGCCTGGATACTGCGACTGCTTTGGCAATGTGTCGTCGTGCAGTTGATCTAGCGTTTGGATGGCGTAGCGAACGTTCCAACTCGTCTTATCCGTCTGGATCATGTCCGTGCGCAGCAGGAAGTTATGGACGTTCGTGTAATTCGGGGCCGTGCCTTGGTAAAACTCGAGCACTCCCGGCACCCCAACCACATTCGACTGAGGGAACAACCCAAGGATGTTCTGACCGAGGACGTAATTCGGATCGGTATTAGCAAAGTTAAAGGTGCCGGTGCCGTAAGGATCGTATGTGCGATCGAAAGAGGTGGGAACACGCTCAAAAATCTGATTAGGATTGTCGATCAGCGTGCCTTCATAGCTACCGAAATAGAACCATTTGTCTTTCTTCAGCGCTCCACCGGCATTTATGCCGAACTGCTTGGAGTTCCACGGCTGGTTGCGATGGTCGCGGCCGGCCAGTACAGCGTTCGGGTCAAAGAACGTGTTGGCGCCAGTACCGCAGGCTCCGGTAGTCGCGCTCCCGATCTGGTCCGTGCAGAAACCGTTGTTGGCCGCACTATTAACATAATCGTTGTAGCGAAGAGGAAAGGCAGTGAGGTTCGTGGGGTCCGCGACCGGCGCGCCCGCATAGGCCGCCGCAGCATCAAAGCCGCTGCCGCCGTATACCGAAACAGGACTTCCAGCGTTCAATGCGTCGCTGCCAAAA
>JBJMGI010000020.1:0-12694 GCA_045807945.1 Terriglobales bacterium
AAGTCGCTGATCCGCTTCGACATGTCGGAGTTCATGGAACCGCACTCGGTTTCCAAGCTCATCGGCTCGCCTCCGGGATACGTTGGCTATGATGAGGGCGGTCAGTTGACCGAACGCGTTCGCCGCGCTCCGTACTCTGTCATCCTGCTCGACGAGATCGAGAAGGCGCACCCGGATGTGTTCAACATCCTGCTGCAGGTCTTCGATGACGGCCAGTTGACGGACGGACTAGGCAACACGGTTGACTTCAAGAACACGATCCTGATCATGACGTCCAACATTGGCGCGCGGCACCTGCAGAAGCGGCAGGGGCTGGGCTTCAGCTCCGAAGACACCGAGCAGGTTTCGGCGAAGGTGGAGGACCTGGTGAAGCAGGAAGTCAAGAAGACCTTCAATCCAGAGTTCCTCAACCGCTTGGACGAGATCATCATCTTCGGTGCGCTCACCGAAGGCGACCTGATCCAGATCGTGGAGCTGATGGTGCAGCAGCTGAACCAGAACCTGGCGCAGCGGCACATCACCATCAACGTGACTGAAGACGCGAAGAAGTGGATCCTGGCGAAGACGCTCACCGACCGCAGTTACGGAGCGCGTCCGTTGCGCAGAGCGTTGCAGCGCTACATCGAGGACCCGCTCTCGGAAGCGCTGATCCAGGGCACGATCACCACGCGGCCGGCGTTCATCGAGGTCTACCTCGAAGACGACAAGCTGTTCTACCGTCCTGTGGGCGAAGAGAAGCAGGATGGAGTGCTGCTCTTCAGCAACTAACGTTCAACTTTGCACCAACCGAAGCCGCCAGCGAGAACTGGCGGCTTTTTATCGTTTGAGACCTGGCGCCGTCGGCTTTGTTCGCCCAGTAGCTCTGTTTTAAGATAGAGGTGCCACTCAGATTCTCGTCCCGGATCAATCACCCTGAATACTCAGAGACATCTGCCACAGCTCGATGGATTGCGCGCGTTCGCCATCCTGCCGGTGCTGCTGACGCACTCCTGGCCTGATTACCCAAGCCTCACCTGGCTGGGAGCGCTGGGGCCTGCGGGGTGGATCGGTGTGGATCTGTTCTTTGTGCTCTCAGGTTTCCTGATCACCGGGATCCTGATCGATGCTAAGGGGAGCGGAAATTATTTTCGCAATTTTTATGTGCGCCGGGGACTGCGCATCTGGCCGCTGTATTTCGCGATGCTCTTCTACATGTTCGCGATCGTGCCGCACATCGGGAAATGGGGCGCGGAGCAATTCGATTCCCAACACTTCGCCTGGTATTACTACGTGATCTACGTCCAGAATTTCCTCTTCGGAACGCACGGGCCATTCCCGCTCGCGGTCACGTGGTCACTGGCGATCGAAGAACATTTCTATTTAGTCTGGCCGCTTGTTGTCTTTTTTGCCAAACGGGAGCATCTGGCAAAGATTCTGATCGCGTTCATCATCGTTGTGACCGTCGGGCGTTACTTCGGCATGTACCACTTCGCGAACGCGCACAACTCATTCTTTCGCATGGACGAGATGGCGTACGGCGCATTGATCGCCTGCTGGATGAGGTTTGAGAGCTACTCGCCAGCGAAGCTGCGGAAAATTTCGCTCGTCGGAGCGTGGGTCATCGCGCCCACCGTCTATTGGATCCTCACGCAAGCCGATTGGTCGTGGCTGCGGTCACACGGAGTCGTGTATGTGCTGCTCGCGGTCGGATTTACGAGTTGGCTCGGGCTAGCGCTGACGGCGCGAGAAGGCTCACTTCTGATGCGGCTCCTGAACAACGGCTTTCTGCGATATACGGGGAAGATCAGCTACGGGCTTTACATCTTCCATCCCATCTTCTTTCCTTATTACAAAGGATGGGCGTTTTTCCGGTGGAGCAACGGCCTGCAGAACCGCTTTCTTGCGGACGTGGCGACATTACTGGGCGAGATGGCCTTGCTCTACGCGGTTGCGAGTCTCTCGTGGAGGTTATTCGAGCAGCCGATCCTCCGATTGAAGCGGCGATTTGACCCACAGCCCTCGACCCGCCCGCAGACACCGGCGCAGCACGAGGCTGCGGTGGTGGGAGCGTGAGAGCTTCTGAATCCCGGCAACCTGTTTTAGAATCTTACTTACGATGCAACTGACCGTTTACACCAGCTCCTGGTGCTCTGATTGCCGCGAAGCCAAGCGCTTCCTTGAGAAGCACAAGATCGCTTACAAAGAGATCGACATTGAGAACACTCCCGGCGCCGCGGACGAAGTTGTGAAGCATGCGGGCAAGCGCTCCATCCCGCAATTCGTGATCGACGGCAAATGGATTCAGCCGTACACGCCCGGCAAGGGCTTCCATTACGAGGAGATGGAAAAGCTGCTCGGCGTCACGAAAACGCAATAGTCCTTTGCGCGATATACCTTAACTCCAGCAGATCACTCCTCCCGTCATTTTCCTAAGGTCACTTTCCTAAGTTGCAACAGCCTTTCGACCGATAGGCGGAGCGCCGCCGCTCGCCTACTCTTGGCTCACGACAAACAAGCAGCGCTTCTCGTCTGACCGACCCATTCCCCAAATAGGAGTTTGTTCATGATCAGAAAGGCAATGGCGGCATTTTTTCTGGTGGTTTCGGCAGGAATCCTCTGCTCGGCACAGACCACCGTCAGCAACCTGGAGTCAAAGAGCGGCTGGAATTCCTGCAGCGTTTGCGCGGGCGCCGGCGGCGCCGGAACGAGTGCAAATCATTGGTTCAAGCAGGGAGTGACTTCTCCCACGATTGACGGGCACTCGATGCAGTTCTTTCTGGGAGGCACGAACAACTACTCCAACGCCTACTGGTGGAAGCCGGTCGCGTACGGGACGACAGCTACGAATTTTGTTTACGACTTCTATTACTACATCAAGAATTCCAAGGCGCCGCAGGCGCTTGAGTTTGAAGTGAATCAAGGAAAGAGTGGGAAGAAATATATCTTCGGAACGCAGTGCGGATTTGCTTCTGGAGTGTGGCGCGTCTACGACGCTTACAATCACCGCTGGGTGGCGACGTCAATCGCCTGCAACACGACCGCAGCTTACAAATGGCACCACATTGTTCTTGAATTTCACCGCACATCGACCGGGAAGTCGCAATTCGTGACAGTCACAATCAACGGACACAAGTATTACCTGAACCGCTCTTACAGCCCGAAAGCGAGCAGCATCACCAGCCTCAACATCGCCTTCCAGATGGATGGCAACAAATACCAGACCGATTATTCGACCTGGCTAGACAAAGTCAACGTGAAGTATTGGTAAGTTCGATGATGATCAGGGCCGCGGAAGAGCGCGGCCCATTTTTATGCGGCGCGTTCTCCGACGCGCGACATCTCGCGGCAGATCTCAGAACAAGAGCGGCACGCTTCCGCGCAGCGGGCCATCAGGTCGTCGTCACTCATCTCTTCACAGCTGCGGGCGCAACGTTCACAGATTTCCGCACAGGCCCCGCAGGTGTGCACGTGCAACTCCGAATTGCGCAGCATGAAATTCGCGCTCGTCTGGCAGATCTCAGCACAGTCGGTAAGCAAGCGGATGTGATGCGCCTCGGCGTGACGTCCACCTTTGCTAAGACAGTGCGTCAGTGTCTCGAGACAAATACGGTGACAGCTAATGCATTCCTGAATGCAATCCTGCATGCGCGACGTGTGTTGTTGCATGGTGGCCCCTCGGCTGATTCAGCTAAAGATGCGGCGACTGCGGGCGAAGTTTGCCGCTCAGGATTGCTTGCTGGAGCCGTTATTCGGTGGCCGGGAGCCGCTGAATTGCAGGGGGAAGAAGACGCGGATTGGCAACACGCGTTCGCGGTGACGCTCAGCTTCGAGGTTTTGGACTCGCCCCTTGAGAAGATCGACCAGTCCGATCATGCCTACAAGCTTGCCGTGACCTCCGGCACCCAACTTAGGCCGCACATGCTTGCGGCGGTCCTCGCGCCGCTCTACGACCGGAAAGCGAGTAATGCCTGTATCTGCCATGCGCTGCGCCAGCGCGCGCAATGGTTCGTCGGCGTAGGCCAGCACCGGATCCGGATGTACCACCTCTGAAAGCGAGACGGAGGCCGCGGTCGCGTTGGAGTACTTGGTCAGCAGCTCCTGCACTTCGCGCCGCGTGAGCACGCCCATGAGCGCATGGTCCTCTCCGACGACGGGATAGAGATACTGGCCACGTTGGCGCTCCGTATTCAGCGCCTCGCCTAATTCCGCTAGAGAGACGCTTGCCGGAAATGCGACGATGTTCGTGCGCATGGCCTCGCGTGCAAAGACGATCTCCAGCGGGTCCACGGAATATTCGCGGCTCAGGTGATAACCGCGGCGGCTAATCTTCTCGGTGAGAATCGAGCGGCGCAGGAAAAGCGTGCTGAAGGTGTGCGCGAGAGCGCAGCCGACCAGCAGCGGTAAAAGCATGTTGATGTCGTGCGTGAGCTCGATGGAGAAGACGATACCTGTGAGGGGCGCACCGATAGCGCCCGCGAGCACGGCTCCCATGCCGACCAGCGGATAAAATCCGGGGCCGTGAGCGGGAAGGAAATGCGCTGCTCCTGCGCCGAGAGCGGCTCCCATCATCAGCAACGGAGCGACGATGCCGCCTGAGGTTCCCGATCCCAACGACAAAGCCCACATCGTGGACTTCACCAGCAAAATTCCGAGCACCAGGTGCCAGACGATGTTTCCTGCTATCAGGTCGGCGATCACGTCGTAACCAACGCCGAGTGCAGGCGGGAAGATCAAGCCGCCGATGCCAATAGCAACGCCACCTAGCCCCGGCCACCACATCCAGTGAAGCGGGACGTGCTCAAACGTATCTTCGACCTTGTAGATCGCGGCGCTCAGGGCGGCGGCGAGCACGCCAGCGCAAAGCCCGACGAGAGCGCATCCGGCGAGCACGCGAGCGCTGACGAAGAGATCGTGTTGTCCGGTCGGAAAAACGGGGCCGAGTCCAAGAAGATGCCAGCGCGTTGCAGCGGAAACTGCGCTCGCAAGAGCAACTGGGATCAAACTGCGTGGTTTCCACTCGAAAAGCAACAACTCCACCGCGAGCAGCACCGAGGCTACGGGCGCAGCGAAGACAGCTGACATTCCCGCGGCAGCGCCGGCTACCAGCAAAGTCTTGCGCTCAGAATCCGTGAGGTGGAAAAATTGCGCGATCAACGAGCCGACCGCGCCACCCGTCATGATGATGGGGCCCTCAGCGCCGAAGGGTCCGCCGGAGCCGATGGCGACTGCGGCCGAGATCGGCTTAAAGACCGCGACACGCGGCGACACGCGCGAACCGCGCAACAGGATCGCCTCGATCGCTTCAGGCATGCCGTGGCCGCGGATCTTGTCAGACCCGAAGCGGGCCATCAGGCCGACGATCAATCCGCCGACGATTGGAACCAGCAGCGCCCAGTACCCAAGATGATGATGCGCGGGCGAGACGAACTCGAGATTCCAGCGCTGATAATAGAAAAGATTTGTGAACAGCCCAATGAGGCGCAGCAGGACCAGCGCAACGTATGCGCACGCGACTCCGATTACGACCGCAAGCGCGGTGATGGGAACGATACGGCCGGTTACGGTGAAGTCGCCGAGCAGGCCGACTTCTTCCCTGCTGCCGATGCCCTGGGCCATCTGGCGGAAGAATCCGCCAAGCTTGGAATGCGGTGGTTTTTCAGATGCCGCGACGTTCACGCTCGCAACCTCACCAGATTAGAGCGGAGAAGCGGCTGTAATGCTGCCACCAACTTGCGCCCGGAGCTCTGAAGCTCTTCCACGTGCCTAGCCGCCAGTCCACGGGCAAGCTTTTCGCCCTTCGCCGTCAGGTGGATCGCGACCCGACGACGATCGTGGGTATCCCGCTTGCGGGTCACCAAACCTTGCTCGCTGGCGCGGTCGAGGAGCTCGACCATGCTGTGATGCTCGAGCTGCAAGCGTTCGGCGAGCGTCCCAACCGTAGGAGTGTTCTCAGGGGGCAATCCGAGCAGAGCGACCACAAGCTGATACTGCTGAGGTTGAAGGCCGCGCGCCCGGCACTCCTGTTCGCTGAAGCGAAGGAAGCGCCGGACCTGGTACCGAAATTCAGCGAGAGAGAGAAACTGCTTGCCGGTCAGGTTGCGCGCGGACATCGTAAGTACATTATATCGTGAGGCGATATATTTTCAAAACACCTCCGTGCCGGCATCGGTTCGCGCGCAGCGGATTCCATACTTTCGCGGTTCCGTTTACAATCATCGGTTCTCACAACAAAGTTGAAAGGAAAGCTGTGATCAGCCGATACACGCGTCCCGAGATGGGCCGCATCTGGGCCGACGAAAACAAGTTCCGCATGTGGCTGGCGGTCGAAGTGGCCGCCACCGAGACGCTGGCGGAAGCCGGATTGGTGCCGCAAGAAGCGGCAAAGGCCATCCGAGAGAAGGGCGACTTCAATCTCGCCCGGATCCACCAGGTTGAAGCGGAGGTGAAGCATGACGTGATCGCCTTCACGACCGCCGTTGCGGAAAAAGTTGGTCCGCAGTCGCGCTGGCTTCATTACGGGCTAACGTCAAACGACGTGGTGGATACGGCGCAGGCACTGCAGATCAAAGAAGCCTCTGATCTGATCGCAAAAGATCTGAAAGCGCTACGTGCAGTCCTGAAGCAGCGCGCCTTTGAATTCAAAGACACACCGATGATCGGGCGCACGCACGGCATCCACGCCGAGCCGATCACCTTCGGCCTGAAGCTTGCGAACTGGTATTCGGAGACGGAGCGCAACATCGTGCGATTCGAGCGCGCGGCAGAAGAAATGCGCGTTGGGAAGCTTTCGGGAGCTGTGGGAACGTTCGCGCACCTCGAGCCGGAATACGAAGTACAGATATGCGAACGGCTGGGGCTGAAGGCGGCGGAGATATCGTCGCAAGTCATCCAGCGCGACCGGCACGCGAACTACGTCTGCACACTTGCGGTGATTGCGGCAACGCTCGACAAGATCGCGACGGAAATCCGCCATCTGCAGCGCACGGAAGTGCGCGAAGCCGAAGAATTCTTTAGCGAAAAACAGAAGGGCTCCTCGGCCATGCCGCATAAGCGGAACCCGGTCACGTGCGAGCAGATTAGCGGACTGGCACGCGTGGTCCGCTCGAACGCGCAAGCCGCATTCGAGAACGTGGCACTGTGGCACGAGCGCGACATCTCACACTCCTCTGTGGAGCGAGTGATCCTGCCGGATTCGACCATTCTGGTGGACTATCTGCTGAACAAGACGACCAAACTGCTGGATACTCTGCTGGTCTATCCGAAACGCATGCTGCAAAACCTGGAGAGCACGGGCGGGCTGGTATTCAGCGGGCAGTTGCTGCTCGACCTGGCAGAGAGCGGCATGCTGCGCGAGGACGCCTATGGCCTGGTACAAGAGCACGCGATGCGCGCCTGGAAGCAGGGGCTGAACTTCCGCGAGCTGGTGACGAAAGATAAAAGGATATCGAAGCGCGTCTCGCCTGCCCAGCTCAGTCGTGCCTTCAGCCTGAAGCGGCAGCTGCGGAATGTGGACAAGATCTTCGAGCGTGTCTTCGGCGCGAGCAAGACGAAACCGGCAAGCAAAGGACGGCGTTGATGTTTGCAACCCTGGCGTTGAGCTTCATCCTGCTTTTCCAGCATCATCACGATCTGGCAACCACGCAACAGCAGCCGCCAGCGCAGTCTCCGGCTTCCACGCAACCGGCGCAGCAGCAGCTGATGCAGCACGATGATCACGGGGCGATGGACATGGATGACCATTCCGGAATGGCGGGAATGGATCACCAACATCCCGGGAAAGAGCCCGGACCGGATCCCGATTCCTTGCGCAATCACCACATCGCGGGATTCGGCATCATCTTCCTGGCGCTGCTTACATATCTGGAAGAGCGCAATTTCGCGAAGCTGAAGTATCTGAAATATTTTTGGCCGGTGCTGCTCTACGTGATCGGCATCGCGGTGCTCATATGGAGCGACCCGGGCACATGGCCCGATGGCGATACTCCGCTGAGCACGCAGCCAGAGGCCATCCAGCACAAAATATTCGCCGTCATTGCGCTGGTAATAGCTACTATTGAATTGTTCCGGCGCACGGGGACGCTCGCGCATATTGCCTGGCGCGGTGTCCTCTCAGGAGCGATCCTCGTGGCCGGCGTCTTCTTGCTCTTCCACCATGGACGCCACGTGCACGTCGTACACCTGCAGCATCGGGCGATGGGAATCACCGCCGTGCTGCTCGGAATCGCAAAATTCACTGAGCCGGCTTTGGACGGCAGCGTAGGAGCCCAGCAGCGGATGAGCCTGGGGCAACGGCTGCGGTCGCATCTGCCAAGCCTGCTGACACTGCTGTTGGGACTGATGTTCGTGTTTTATTTCGAATAATCGGAGCGAAGCAGCGAGTACATCGTCACGTCCGGGAATTTGCCCTTGATGAGTTCGCGCTGGCGCAGCACGCCTTCGAATTTGAAGCCGCATTTTTCCAGCACACGCTGTGAAGCTACATGGCCAACGATGGTGCCGGCCTCGATGCGGTTTACGTTCATCTTCTTGAAGCCGAAATTGCAGACCGCCTTCGCGGCTTCCGTAACATAGCCTTCTCCCCAGACGATCGGATTGATGACATACCCTAGTTCGGCGCGCTGGTCGGGATTCGGCCACTGCAGAAAGCCGAGCGCACCGATGAGGCGTCCCGTGGTCTTCAACTGCATCCCCCACAGAGGAGTGATGCCCTTTTTGTAACTCGCCTGCACACGCCGGATGAACGCGTGCGTGTCCTTGATGCTCTCATGCGTGACGAAGCGAACGTATTTGGTCACCTCGGGATCAGAGGCATAGGCGAAGATGTCGGGCGCGTCCTTCATCGTGATGGGGCGAAGGAGCAGGCGCTCGGTTTCGATTTTCGGAATCTTGAACTTGGGCTTCATGGATTACAGGCGGTTGATCATGCTGGCGACGTACGCTGCGCCGAAGCCGTTATCAATATTCACCACGCTGACGTTCGAGGCGCAGGAATTCAGCATCCCGAGCAGCGCGGCAAGTCCGTCGAAGGACGCTCCGTAACCGACGCTTGTCGGAACCGCGATCACGGGCACCCGCAGTAGACCTCCAACGACGCTGGGCAGCGCACCTTCCATCCCGGCACATACGATGACCACTCGCGCGCGCATCAGCGCCTCCGAGTGGGCGAGCAGGCGGTGGATCCCGGCTACTCCGACGTCGTAAAAATGCTCGACATTGTTCCCCATGACCTCGGCGGTGATGACCGCTTCTTCGGCAATCGGAATGTCGCTGGTACCGGCGGAGACCACGGCAATGGTTCCCTTGCCGTGTTTCTTCTTCTCTTGCTGCAGAGTGATGCAGCGGCCGAGCTCGTGATACTCCGCCCTGCGCGCAATCTTCTTTACTGCCGCGAAATGTTGCGGCGTTGCGCGCGTGACCAGGACATTGCTCTTGTGCGCGGCAAGCTTCTTGAATATCCCGGCGACCTGGGCCGGGGTCTTTCCCGATGCAAGGATCACCTCCGGCATCCCGGCACGGATGGCGCGATGGTGGTCGACCTTGGCGAAGCCCAAGTCCTCGAAAGGCATGTGACGTAGCCGCGCGAGGGCCTCGTCGGGCGAGAGTTTTCGCGCCTGAACGTCGTTCAAGAGCTTCTTGAGTGACTCGGAATTCACGCATTCATACTACATTGGCGCATGTAGTACCTTAGATGTCCGATGCCACAGCTCTTCCAGCCAGAGAATGTGACGGTAGCTATCACCGGCGCGAGCGGCGCCGTCTTTGCCGTGCACTTGCTGCGAGCGCTCGAGGCCGACAAGCGGGTGAAAGCAGTGAACCTGATCGTCTCGGACACCGCGTTGCGGGTTCTGGCGGAAGAGATCGGGATCCGTGGCCGAAGCGATCTAGCAGCCCAGCTACTCGGTGCAAAGAGCAAGAAGATCCAGCAGCAGAATAATGATGACATCGCGGCGAACGTCGCCAGCGGATCGTACCCAACGGACGCGATGATCGTGATCCCGTGCAGCATGGGGACGCTGGCGCGGATCGCGAATGGAATGTCATCCAGCTTGATCGAGCGCGCCGCCGATGTATGCCTCAAGGAGCAGCGGCCTTTGATCCTGTGTGCGCGCGAGACGCCGCTGAACAAGATCCATATACGCAACATGTACCGCGCCGCCGATGCCGGTGCGGTGATCTACCCATTGATCCCGACCTTCTACAACAAGCCTATCGACACGAACGAGATGGCGAGTCAGTTCGCCGCGCGCGTGCTGCAGCACGTCGGATTGCCGCAAAGTGGGGCTTATCGGTGGAAGGGTTGAGTTCCATACTGTCATCCCCGAATGTGCTCTACTTTTTCGCACTGGTTGTGGTGCCAATATGTTGGTATTTGCTTTTGCTTGATTCGCGTGCCAACGTTCGATCAAAGCTGGTTCCGATGGCTCTCGCTCTCGGGATTATGACCCTCTACTTCTCGGTTGAAGCTTCCATCGCGCGTTGGAGTTGGTTCATGTTTCCACTCCACGATAAGGTTGGCGCCAGCTTGTTCATGCTTACGCCAGTTATTTTTCTAGGTATCGGAGTTGTCGGGGCCCTTAGTTGGCGGCTGAAACTTGGAAGCACCTTGATCGTGATTGCCGTGACCTACGTTTCCTGGTGGATCGACCTTATGAGTAATTCTGGTCTGTAATTTCGTCTACTTGCATTGACCCATGAACACGCGGTAATCTACGCGAACACTGGGAAAGGAGGGGATCCAATAATGGCAAAAGATTGCAGTCATAGTTGTAGATTCAGTGAGGTGGCTGAGGCTTAGGGCGGATTTCAAAACCTAAGACCTGGCAATTTGTAGGACTTGTGCGGGGCCGTTTTGAAGCGAGCCCTCAGCCAATCCCAACAGCTATACCGACCGGCCCGCGAGAAGATCGCGGGCCGTTTCACTTGGGTTTCACCACGGATGCACGGAGCTCACGGAGAATTCTTTCAATTTCTTTCAGAAAGAGCCTTCTTGAGGACCTGCTTGGTCACGCCCGCGAGCGGCATGCGGAGCGCTTGCTCGACGGGTACCCAGGCTACTTCAGAGACGTCGTCGCCCGCTCGCGGTGAGCCGGAGAGGTATTTGCAGACGACGTCCACGATCGAGTAGTGAAAGCGCAGGCGGCCGCCGCTCCCCTTCACCAAGGAATCCACCACTTCGAGCACTTCGCCGGCGTGAATGCGGATGCCGGTCTCTTCGTAAGTCTCGCGCTCGGCGGCTTCGCGCAACGTCTCGCCGAGTTCGACGACGCCTCCGGGGAATGTCCACTCACCTTTGCAGGGTTCTTGCGCCCGACAGACCAACAGCACCTTGCCCCGACGCAGCACGACCGCACCCACGCCGAGCAGTGGAGTCTTCGGATATTCGCGGGTCTTCTTCACGCGCCCCATCTTATTGAGTCGCGATGAAGAAGTTTGTAGGGCTGAAGCCGATGACGCGCCAGCCTGGCTGGGTATGGCTGGCAGTCAACGTGAGGTTCGCGTCGCGGCGAATGGGTAGACCAAAGCCATCGTTCGGCGCTTGTTCGAGCTGAAAACTGGCGTGGATGGTTGCGGTACCGTCAGGATTCGCCGCGAACGAGTCCACGTGGTAGTGGACGCGGAAGGAGCGATAAGCCTCCATGACAGCGTTCACTTGCTCCTTCATCGCGGTGTAATCCTGAAAATTATCTTTGTCGAATGCGGAGAGCAGGGACTTGCGGTTGTGTCCGGCGAGCCCTTCGCCGATGCGTCCGATTAAGGCGTCAGCCACTGCGGATGAAAAATCCTGTTGCTGTAAGATCTGCGACTCGTTTTTGCTCTTCGGAGCCGGCGATGGGCCTGGTGCCGACTGTTGCTGCGCAACCGCAGCCGTCGCGAGAATGCAGGCGAACAGAAGGGTCCTCACAGCTTCATCCCCTTGCCCCACTCTTCGGCGAAGCAGACACGCTCACTGGCGAAGCGTCCGCCGTACGGTTTGGCCGGGCCCTGGCGATATCCGATGGCGAGCAGCGCGATCACGCGAACATGCGACGGAATATTCAACACTTGACGCACTTCATCTTCTTCAAAGCCTTCGATAGGAGCGGTGTTGTAGCCCATGGCCTCGGCCATCAGCATCATCTGCGCGTATGCGAGCATCACGTTGCGGGCGAGCCAGATGTGCGTATCCGGTCCGGAAAGAAACTCTTCTGCGGTAGCCCGCGCCTTCGCATGTCGGCTGGGATCGCCGTAGCCGTGCTCCTCGGCAAGGCGAAGCACCTCGTCGAGATCGCCGCGGCGCCATCCTTCAGGATCTCCGCAAGCGACGATCACGACCGGCGCCTGCTCGATCTTCAACTGATTGTGCACCGCGGGGCGAAGCCGCTTGCGCTGCTCGGCGTCACGCACCACGATGAAGCGCCAGGGTTGCAGGTTAAATCCGCTGGGAGCTCCCAGTCCGGCGTGCAGGATCTTGTGCAGGTCAGTTTCATGCACCGGAGCGGACTCGAAAGCCTGCGTCGAGCGACGCTCCTTTACGATCTCGCTGAGAGGCTTTTCTGTAGCGGTTTTGGCCATGGCTGGTCGAAAAAAGCAGTCTACACCAGTGTAGATTTGGAGCATCCAAGCTGCTATGGCACTTGAGGAATATCAACGAAAGCGCCGTTTCGCGGAGACGCCGGAGCCGCCGCCGAAGGTGGAGAAGAAAGACCGGCACCGCTTCGTGGTGCAGAAGCACCGC
>JBJMGI010000021.1:0-8078 GCA_045807945.1 Terriglobales bacterium
CGATCAGCACGTCTATCACATCCCGAACGTAGTCGAGTTTGCGGACGGGTCTACGGTAGTCAATCCGGTGCCGCACACCCCCGGGGCGAACCCGCCAGGGGATTACGAAGCGACTGACCAGGCGCTCGTCTTCGATACCGCAGCGCAGCTGACCAAACTTGCAGGAACCTACCGGGCGGCGCTGTTGGGTAATGCCGGATTCGGCAAGCTCGACATTGCGCTTTCTCCGCAGCACCAGCTCACGTTGCGCGTGAATACATCGCGCTACTACGGAGACAACAATGTTTTCTTCGATCCGGCGAGCCCGGTCACAAATGATGCGCTGAGTAACAACGGGACCGAAGAGGTAAGAACTGTAAGCGCTGCAGCGAACCTTCTGAGCGCGCTCTCGCCGACCTGGTCGAGCCACTTGCGCGTGCAATTCTCGCGCGACGATCAGGAAAGCTTCGCCAACTCCGACGACGTGCTAACACGCATCCGCACTGTGCTCAACAGCATGGGACGCGACACTATCCTGCCGCGCAGTACGGACGAGAAGAAACTTTTCGTCGCGGAAACGCTCAGCCGCGACTGGAAGCGGCATTCCATAAAGTTTGGTGCCGATTTCACTGCATCGTGGGTATCGAATTTCTTCCCGCAGCTCTATGGCAGCGAGTACATTTTCGACCAGATCGGTGTCAATCCGTTCACCTTCCAACCGCAGCTAATCGGCGGGCTGAGGCTGAGTCCGCTGCGCGCCTATGCCCATGGCGTACCGCGTTATTACCTGCAGAATTTTGGCGATCCTACCTCGCACCCTGACACGCAGGACTATTCCGCTTTCGTGCAAGACTCGATCCGCATCAGCGACCACTTCGCACTGAACCTCGGACTGCGTTATGACCTTCAGGTCTTTCGTGGAGGATTAGAGAAGAATCCGCTTTGGGCGGGCGCCGGGCGCATCCCCCTCGATAGCAACAACTTCGCTCCGCGAGTTGGCTTTGCGTATTCGATCGGCAATGACAAGCCGCTCGTCTTCCGCGGCGGCTACGGACTTTTCCACGCGCGCGTTCCGCAGCTCTACAACTCCGCCGTCGAGCACAACAACGGGATAGATAACGCGAGCTTGTTCCTCGACAATTCCAATTTCTTCGACAATCTGATCTTCCCCGCGTACCCGAATCCTCTCGCCACCTGCCCAGCGCGAGGCAACTGCAGCATTCCCGCCGTGGCTGCCGGCAGGACTGAAGCTGACATCTCGGCTTTTTCTGACAAATTCCAGACTCCTTCGGTGCACCAGGCGAACCTCTCGGTAGAACGCGAGATCGTCGCGCGCACAGCGGTAAGCGCGAGCTATCTCTACGTTCACGGCGAACATTTGATACGAGCGCGTGACGTGAACCTGCCACGCCCGACAGAGCTGACATATCCCGTCTTCGACGGTAGCGGCGCGTTCACGGGAAACTACTTCAGCATCCAGTCCTTCGGAACGTGGCAGCTAACGCCTTCAGTAGATTGCCCGGCATTCTTCGTGCCGTGCATCAACGACGTGCAACGCCCCATCCCGACCCTCGGCGCCATCAACCTCTTTGAGAGCGAAGCTTCCAGCACTTACAACGCGTTCACGTTGTCCGCACGACGGCGAATGTCGAATGGTTTCTCGCTGATGCTCGGCTACACATGGGCTAATGCGTTCGATGATGCGCAAGATGCCCCGACCACGGGCACTCCTCAGGTGCAGAATTCGTTTGCGACCAGCAGTGAGCGGGGGCGCAGCGCGATCGATCAGCGCAACCGATTTGTGCTGAGCCTTGTTGCCGAGCCGCGGCCCTTCCACCGCGAGCACCTTGTCCTAAAAGCGATCCTCAACGACTGGAAATTTTCCAGCCTTATCAGTGCCGGCAGCGGGCGCCCGCTGAATGCGCACATCCTGGGCGATCCCAACCGCGATACTAACTCCGACAGCGACCGTCTCCCGGGCGTCGTCCGGAACAGCTTCACCGGGCCCGACTACGCCACTGCCGACCTGCGGCTCACCCGCAAGCTCTTCACGCACGAACGTTTCAAGCTCGAGCTGCTGGCTGAATGCTTCAACACCTTCAATCGCGACAACAAGCGGGTGGACATCACTGACGACGGCTTCACCAACAGCGCAGGGCAGTTCGTCTTCGGAAAGCAGACCATCGCAGCTAAGATTTACCCCGCGAGCTATCAGACGTTCTCCACGTTCCTGAAGCCGACCAGCGCCTACGCACCCCGCCAGATCCAGTTCGCGGCGAAGCTTTCTTTCTGACCTTCTCTGTTCGCGTCAAAGAACACCCGTTTTGTCACACCGTTCTTTATCCGGGTGCAACTTGCGATTCGGCAGCTCCCATCGGACGAAGTAGCTGCTGAAAAGGCGTTCGCAAATGTTCCCCTGATTTTGAGGACCCATGAGTTGGCGTCGGGCTGTACCTGTCCTGCTGTTCGGCTTCGCATTAACTTCTTGCGGTGGTGGCGCCGGCAAAGCCACACCTTCATCTAGCCATAATGATCCCCCGCCACCCCCTAACCCTGGCGATAGTCCGGGAGTCGTCTCCGTACTCACGTACCACAACGATCTCTCACGCTCAGGGCTGAACAACAACGAGAGCATCCTGACGACGGCGAACGTGAACTCCACTCAGTTCGGGAAACTTGCTACCTTCCAGGTGGATGGCGAAGTGTACGCGCAGCCTTTGTACGTGCCGAATCTCCAGATCGCGGGTGCAACCCACAAGGTGGTCTTCGTCGCGACACAGCACGACAGCGTCTATGCGTTTGACGGATCGGGAAAGTCCACCCAGCCGTTTTGGCATACGTCGTTGCTGGACAATGGCGCCACGCCGGTTCCCGGAAAAGATCCGCTCGGCATTCAGCCGGAGATCGGCATCACCAGCACTCCGGCGATAGATATGTCGAGCAACACTCTGTACGTTGTGAGCATGCAGCAGCTGGCGGGTGGACATCGGCCCATCCAACTGCATGCGCTCGATCTAGCTACTGGCGCGGAAAAATTTGGCGGACCAAAAGAGATCATCGCGCAGGTCACAGGCTCAGGCGCAGAAGCCGACGCAAACGATCAGCTGCACCTCACCGCGGGTTGCTATCAACGCGCGGCGCTGGCCTTGAGCGGTGGCAAGATCTTTATCAGCTTCGGTCATTGCAAGCACGGCTGGGTGGTCACTTACGCGGCGGGCACGCTAGACCAAACCGGGGTTTATAACACCACGCCTGATGGCACCGGCGGAACCATCTGGATGAGCGGTGGCGGCCCGGCGGTAGACAGCTCGGGCAATGTCTACGTGATGACTTCGGTGGATAACGACAGCGTAGGTCCGGGATTCCTCGACGCATTCTTGAAGATGGACTCGAATCTGGTTCCCGAAGACTTCTTCACTCCTTCGAACGAAGACACCCTCGTCGCCAACGACGCCGACCTGGGCAGCGGTGCGCCGATGATCCTGCCCGATAACTCATCGGCTCATCCTCATCTGCTGGTGGGCGCGGGTAAAGACGGGAATATTTATCTGCTCGATCGCGACGCCATGGGCAGCTTCAACGCTGACCATAACAACGTGGTGCAGCAGGTGAAATCGGGAACGCAGCAGTGGGGCAATTTCTTTGACACCCCCTCCTACTGGAACGGGCACGTTTATCTGCACGCGCAGAGAGACGTGCTGCGTTCCTTCACCTTCAGCAACGGGCTGCTTTCTTCCGCCCCGGTCGCGACCGGTCAGGTCACCTACGGAGGCCACGGAGCTACGGCTTCAATCTCAGCCAATGGCAACAGCAATGGGATCGTTTGGGAGGTCCAGGTGGACCAGTCGAGGTCGGCCGGTCCGGCCGTCTTGCACGCTTACGACGCGCTCACCCTCAAGCACCTCTACAGCAGCGCGGATAACTCTACCCGCGATGCCGCTGGCCCGGCGGTGAAATTCGTGGTGCCTACAGTGGCCGATGGGCACGTTTTCGTCGGCTCAAGTCACCAGGTCACAGTGTACGGATTGTTGAACTAGGCGCTCCTCCTCGCCAGTGGAGGTGTGTGGCCCAAAAGGCCGCGCGCCTCCACAAAATTCTTGACTTATCTCCCTGTACCTGTAATAACTTACAAGTCCATTCATGGGTGGTTTGGGGGTGTTTTTTCTTTGGCAGAAGTAAAACTGCAAGAGGGTGAGCCGTTAGAGAACGCCCTTCGGCGCTTTAAGCGCAAAGTTCAGACGGAAGACATCATAAAAGAAGTCAAACGTCATTCTTTCTACCTGAAACCAGGCGAAAAGAAGCGTGTTAAGCAAGCTCTGGCTCGTAAGCGTAGCCGGAAAAAGGCACGGAAAGAGCAAGACTAACTGATTTGAGGGCCGTCACGCTCCCGTGGCGGCCCTGTATCTCCGCCAGCTTCTCCCCCCGGCGGGTAAGTTTTGAGCTGTAGCCGTCCTGAAGATCGGATGGTGGGCCGAACCGAGGGAAGTAGCACCATAGCAAGCCGCTGAGCCGCGCCTTTCAGCGGATGCGCACGGGACCAGCACGGGGCCCCAGGGGTGGAGGTACGACTCAGATGGAATTCCAGGATAGGACCCTCAAGTGTATTGATTGTGGGGCCGATTTCGTTTTTACCGCCGGCGAACAGCTTTTCTTCCACGACAAACAATTCAAGAACGAACCTAAACGCTGCAAGGCCTGCAAAGGCAAACGCGCAGCCCAGGTCGGCGCCGGTGGCAATGGCGGCTACAACAAAGTGGAAACCAAGGCCAACTGCTCGGCTTGCGGAAAAGAAACAACCGTTCCGTTCAAGCCCACGCAAGGACGCCCGGTCTTCTGCCGCGAGTGCTTCCAGCAGAAGCGCACCTCGGCCGCCTCAGCCTAGAACGTTCTCTCGCCCGCAAAATTTAACCCCGGCCGAGGCCGGGGTTCGTCTTTTTCAGCTTGATATCGTTCAGCCCGCTTTGCGAGCGCCGCCATTCCCATTCCGCTTGGTTTCGCGCGGAAGAGCTGCAGCAGCGTGCGCTTTCTTGTGTTTGTGTTTCGAATCCTCGTGCGTAATCAGCAGCGACTCGAGCTGGCGGATCAGCTCATCCGTACCGACCGGTTTCACCAGTAGTTGGTTCGCGCCCTCTTGCTGCCAATTGTTTCCGAGCGTCGGGAAGGCGGTCAGGATCGCGGTCGCCGGGTTGTAGGGCTGTTTCTTGGCGAAGCGGATCACGTCGAAGCCGGCGGTTTCACGCTCCATGCGCAGGTCGCTGATCACCATGTTGTATTCCCCATTGCGCAGCTTCTCGATGCCATTCTCGGCCGAATCCGCGGTCTCCACCTCGAAACCGTTCATCTCCAGGATGGCTTTGAGCGTAAGCAGAATGGCCACTTCATCGTCGACGAGCAGGATGCGTCGCTTCATGGGGAAACTCCTTTGGGATTTCGGGGACCGGGGCTGGCTTGCGCGTTCACGACGTGTGATGCCCGTGCCAGCTACTCTGGTTGTAAACCTTTTTGGCTTCGGAGACCCTTAGGCCAACACCGAACCAATCTTGCTTCACTATAATAATCAAACTTCCGTAGTAGGAATGTGAATTTTTGCAATTGGCGCAGATTGTCGTTGAAGAGTTTTGAATGGCCGAGACGTTTTTTGTCGAAAATTTCGGATGCAGGGCTGAGCAAGCTGATGGCGCCGCTATCGAGCGGCAGCTGCTGCTGCGCGGGTTTTCGCGATCCGGGCGCCGCGAAGATGCACAAGTCGTGGTGCTGAACACGTGCACCGTCACAGCGGAAGCGGACAAAGACGCCCGGGCGGCGATTCGTCGCGTGCACCGCGAAAATCCTAGGACAAAAATCCTCGTCACCGGGTGCTACGCTCAACGCGCGCCGCAGGAGATCGCCGAACTTCCTGGGGTGACCTGGGTCGTCGGCAACTCGCATAAGAGCAAAGTTGCGGAGGTGATCGCGCCGGCGAATTTTGTGTCGCTGAGCAGTTTGGTTCCGACTTCCGATTCGATTTTTGTAAGCGACATCTTCGCCCACACTGAACTACTGGCTGCTCCGGTTTTCGAGGCGAGCACGCATTCCGAGAAGACGCGCCCTAATCTCAAGGTCCAAGACGGCTGTAATAACCGCTGCTCGTTCTGCATCATTCCTTTCACGCGCGGGCAGAGCCGGTCGCTGGATTTGAACGAAGCCGTCCGCGAGGTGAATGAATTGGTGGCGGCCGGATACAAAGAAGTAGTTATTTCCGGCATCAACCTCGGACGCTGGGGACGCAACTTCGCCAAGCAGGCTCGATTTGAAGATCTCGTTCGCTCGATCCTCGAGCGCACCAGACTGGAGAAGCTGCGCATCAGCTCGGTCGAGCCGATGGATTGGTCCGACGAGCTGATTGAACTGGTCGCATCCTCACCGCGCATCGCCAAGCATGCGCACGTGCCGCTGCAATCCGGCAGCGATACGATCCTTCGCCGCATGCATCGCAAATACCGGCCCTGGCATTACGAAGAGCGGGTCCGTAAGATTCGCGCTGCCATACCCGATGCGGCGATCGGGGCCGACGTGATGGTCGGCTTCCCTGGTGAGACTGACGAGCTGTTCGAAGAGAGTCGCGCGTTCATCCAATCACTTCCGTTCACCTACCTGCATGTTTTTACATATTCGGCGCGGCCGGGAACGCCGGCAGCCGAGATGGCGAATCAAGTTCCCGTGCAGGTCGCGCGCGAGCGCAACAGAATCCTGCGCGAGCTCTCGGCGGAAAAGAATTTCGAGTTCCGCAAGGCATTCCTTGGGAAGACGATCTCCGCGATCACGCTGCATCGTTCGGACCACAGCTACACGGAGGCATTGACCGACAATTTCCTCAAGTTGCAACTCGAAGGGAAGCACGAGCCGAACGAGTGGGTGCAAGCCAACGTCGCGAACATTTCTGGCGATGGGCTGATTGGTTCTGCAGGGCTCTAAAGTTCACGGCTTTACTAATTCGCAACTACAAACGACAATAAATGTTTCGCTCGGCACGTGTGCGAGCGTAAGGAGCCTTTCATGAGCACTGCAACCGGCGAAGTCATCCGCATGATGAACTTCGTTGACGATATCGCTGCCACACTGCGTCGCATCAACGCCAACATGAGCTTCATGACGCCGGAAGAGAAGAAGCGTCTGGCCGAATACATGCGCAAAGCCGACCCCAACTATTCGAAGGTCCTCGAGAGCCTGGAAAAGTAATGGCGGAGATCAAGACCATTGCCGTGATCGGCGCCGGCATCATGGGGCGCGGCATCGCGCACGCGGCTGCGCTTGGTGGCTATTGCACCATCCTAGAAGACATTCTGCCCGCCAGCCTCCGCAAGGCGGAAGGGGAGATCCGCTCGAACCTTGATAAGGCCGTCGAACTCGGAAAGGTCCAGAAGAACGATGCTGATGCGGCGTTCTCGCGCATCGAGTACGCGGGCTCGGTCGAGGACGCAGTTCGTCAGGCTGACCTGGTGATCGAAGCAGTCCCGGAAGAGATCGAGTCGAAGATTGAGATCTTCACGCTGCTCGACAAAGTCTCCAAACCGCACACGATCCTTGCTACCAACACGTCCTCGCTAAGCGTCACCGAGATCGCCAGCGTGACGTATCGCGCGAAAAAATGTTTAGGGATGCACTTCTTCAATCCTGTCCACAAAATGAAGCTGCTCGAGATCGTGCGCGCTCTCGAAACCGACGACGAGACGCTCGCCGCATGCGTGGAAGTTGGCAAGCGCATGGGAAAAGAAGTTGTAGTGGTGAAAGAGTCGCCAGGGTTCATCACCAGCCGCATCAACGCGATGATCGGCAACGAAGCGTTCTATATGTTGCAAGAGGGAATCGCTTCCGCAGCAGACATTGATAAGGCTCTGAAGCTAGGACTGAACCACCCCATGGGACCATTCGAGCTGGTGGATCTGGTCGGACTCGATACCCGCCTGCACATCCTGGAATACCTGCACCGCACCCTGGGCGAAAAGTTCAAGCCATCGCCGCTGCTGATCCAGTACGTCAAAGCAGGACGCCTGGGCCGCAAGTCGGGGCGCGGCGTTTTCGAGTATGCCGAAGCGCCCAAAGCTGCCAAGAGGTAGTTC
>JBJMGI010000022.1:0-5259 GCA_045807945.1 Terriglobales bacterium
GTAGATGTCCTTTTCTTTCTCAAACGCCTCCGCAGTCACGTCTTCCTTGCGGATGAACTTCGGGTCGGTCGCGGCGATGTGCATGGCGATGTCTTTCACCATCTCCTGGATGTGCTCGTTGCGAGCGACGAAGTCGCTCTCGCAGTTCACTTCGAGGAGCACGCCGATCTTTCCGCCGGCATGGATGTAGCTATTCACGACGCCTTCACTGGTAGCGCGTGATGCTTTCTTGGCCGCCGTAGCGATGCCTTTCTTGCGCAGGACGACGATCGCCTCTTCGATGTTCCCCTTGGCTTCTTCAAGAGCCTTGCGGCAATCCATCATGGGAGCGCTGGTCTTTTCGCGAAGTTCCTTAACCTGCTGGGCAGAAATGTTCATAGTTGCGGTGCTCATTGGTGTGTTTCTCGCTTCTGGTTACTGGTTTCTGTTTAAAACCTGGATCCCTCGACTCCGCTCTTCGAGCTTCGCTCGGGATGACAATTTCAGAGGTGACCCGAGGGCATTTTCCCTCTTCAACAAATCAAATCTACAAATCAAACCCGCGCCAGGGACAGCGCGCGGGTCAAGAAGCTTTTGTTGTCCGTATAGCGATTAGATTCTGCTAGACGGTTTTAGATTCGACGGCGGATTCGTCGTCTGCTGATGCCGGAGCTTTGCGGCCCTTGGAGCCGAGGACGTCTTCCATGCTGATGTCTTCAGCGCTTTCGGCGCCGGCGGCAGCAGCATCGGCGATGGGCTCGGCGGCGGCTTCCGCAGCAGCGGAGTCAGCGGCAGCCTGGAGCTGAATATCTTTGTCGCTCATCGCGTTCACACCCTCGACGATCGATTCCGAGATCTTGGAGGTGAAGAGGCGGATAGCGCGCAGGGCGTCATCGTTGCCGGGAATCACATAATCCACTTCGCTGGGGTCGCAGTTGGTATCAACAACAGCGACGACCGGAATTCCGAGCTTGCGGGCTTCCTTCACGGCGATGGCTTCTTTGCTGGAGTCGATGACGAACATGATGTCGGGATGACGATTCATGTTCTTGATGCCGGCCAGGTTCGCCTGCAGGTGCTTGCGCTCACGCTCGAGCTTGATGACTTCTTTCTTAGGAAGCAGGTCGTAGCGGCCGTCGGTGGACATTTCGTCCAGCTCTTTCAAGCGCTTTACCGACTTCTGCACGGTGACCCAGTTGGTGAGCAATCCGCCGAGCCAACGATTGTTGACGTAAGGCATGCCGCACTTCTGGGCTTCTTCTGAGATGGCATCCTGCGCCTGGCGTTTGGTGCCGACAAACATGATCTGCTTGCCATCCGCGGCGGCGTCCTGCACGTACTTGGACGCGTCCTTGAACATCTTCAAGGTCTTCTGCAGGTCGATGATGTAAATACCGTTGCGTTCGCCGAAGATATATTCCTTCATCTTCGGATTCCAACGTTTCGTCTGGTGCCCGAAGTGAACGCCAGCTTCGAGCAACTCCTTCATGGTGATCTGTGCCAAGACAATCTCCTTAATTTGGATTGCATCCCTTGCGGGGCCCTGATCGGCCTGAATCGCTCAGGATTTGTTCCCATTGCCCCGTCCCACCATGAAGGCGGAGCGGGAAGATTAACTGCTGCTCGAAACTTACCGTTTCGAGAATTGGAAGCGCTTGCGAGCTCCCTTTTGTCCGTACTTCTTGCGTTCCTTGCCGCGTGCATCGCGGGAGAGGAATCCTTCAGCTTTCAGAGCTTTGCGCAATTCGACGTTGAACTCGAGCAGCGCGCGGGCAATGCCCATCTTCACTGCGTCGGCCTGTCCGTTGACGCCGCCGCCGGAGACACTGGCGATCACGTTGAACGTGCTCGAGGTCTCGGAGGTCTGCAGCGGACGACGTGCCGCGCTGCGTTGTGCTTCGGTGACGAAGTATTCGTCGAACTTGCGGCCGTTGACGGTGAAATCGCCGTTACCGGGGCGTAGGAAAACGCGAGCGACGCTCGACTTGCGACGTCCGGTGCCGTAGTACTGAACTAGATCTGCCATTTTTAAGCTCTCAGCTGTCAGCGTTCAGCTGTCAGCAAAACCTTTCAAAGTTTTCTTACATTAACCCAGGGGCTAAAGCCCCGATTTATAAGTTGCTTTACGGCGCGGTTAAAACTGCGTCGTTCTGAAATCTTTTACGCCAGCTGCGGAAACTCTTTTGCTTCCGGCTTCTGGGCTTCGTGCGGATGCTTATCATCCGCGTAGACCTTCAGCTTGCTTGCCATGGCGCGGCCGAGCTTGGAATGGGGAAGCATGCCGACTATGGCTTCTTCCACGATCAGCTCAGGCTTGCGCTTCATGCGATCTTTGAAATCTTCTTCGCGCAGACCGCCCGGATATCCGGTGTAGCGGCGATAGACCTTCTGCTCGCCCTTCATGCCGGTGACTTTGATCTTGCGGGCATTGATCACGACGACGTGGTCGCCGGTATCCATGAAGGGGGTGTACTGTGGATTATCTTTGCCGGCAAGGACGCGGGCTACACGGGCAGCCAAACGGCCAAGGGTCTGCCCCGAGGCGTCGACGACGTACCACTTGCGCGCAATTTCCCCCTGCTTGGGGAAATGGGTGGACATAACAATCTCCCTAACAACTAAAAATAAGACGAATCAATTGAAAGACCTTCGGAAAAGCACGCTTACTCAGACCCTAGTTCGAACGGCGGATACAGCTCGGGCGCTCGGGGGTCACAGGCGGGCAACCGCAGGACAAAACAAGGTTTAAGAATAGCTGAGTTCAGGGCGGGGTGTCAACGAGGGACACCCCGATTTGAACTGGCAATAGCTACCGACGGGCGCGTCGCGCCCAGCCAGCAGCGTATCAGCCGCTAGAACGTGGTTTCCATGTCCAGCTTGTCTACTAGTTCCGATAGTTCGTTGTCGGCCTTCGATCTCTTCGCCTGCAGGTCATCAATGCTGGTGTGCAGCTTCTGTACGTCATCTTCCTGCTGGTTGAGCTGCTTCACGTAGCGCTCCACAAGTGAACGCTCCTCAGCTGATCCCTTCAGCGATTGCAGATTCTGCCGGACGCGCGCCTGATCATTACCTATGCGCTCAAGGTCCTCCTCCGCCTGGCTGATGCTGCTGTCAATCGACGAGAGCTCAGTCTTCTTCAAGTAGATCGGGCGGAGAGAGCTTTCAAGCTCGGGGCTGCGGTCCTTGCGGCTGAGCCAAAGATCAATCTGGTCCGGCGTAAAAGAGGACAGCGCGTACTGCGTAGAGTTGGGGTGGAACTCCTCGACTTTCAGCTTGACAGTCTTCTTCGCTGCGGCAGTGACCATGAAGCGATGAAGCGTCTCCGTCGTCTCAGTCGGCTGATTGCTCTTGTCTACGAACTTCCAGCCCGGCCGCGCAGGATGCTCAATGACTATGGTCTTGTCTTTATCGTCGTCGTTGCGGACGGTATAGACGCGCGTCTCGCGATCTTCAGAGATCATGGTCATGAGCCCTTTTTTTATGGAGACGCGAGTCACAGTGTGTGGCGTTTCGGTCATGTCAAAGTCGGAACTCACGTGCAAGCCGAGATCTGCGGCATAGGAGACGAGGCGTTTCTCGCCGGGCTTCACGTGAGAGATAAGTCCTTGTCCCGCGAACTCTCCGCCTTCAAGCACGGTGAAGCTGCCATCGTCGAGAGTGAGTCCGGAAGTGTTCGTGAGGTAGACCGCGCGCAGCGGTACATTGCGCCCGGGGTTCCAAACCGTCACGACGGTGCCGTCGATGTGCGAGTTCATGATGGGAACTAATGCTGATTGGTTCTTCAGGATGGTGACCGGCTGCGAGAGTTTGTATTCGAACAAGTCGCCGAGTGACGCTGCGGTCGCACCCGGCCCGTAGGTTCGCGAGTAAGCACCCGTACCGCCAAAACCACCGCTCGTGACGCTAACCCCGTCGGCGCTGTAGTTATTTTGCAACCCGCTTCCGCCGCCTGACTTGGTCTGCATCTGGACCGTTCCACCCGTGCTCTTGCCGTATTGAGCCTCGAATGTACTTCTAGCCACTCCGGGTGCGGCGTAAAACATGCCCGCCGTTCCGCGGGCCACCGGCGAGCTCTCGTAGTACGTATCGGAGGTGTTTGCTGCAATTGCGGTTGAAGTGGTGTCTACCGTGATCGCGTTTCCTGCAACCTCAACGATCTCTCCAGCTGCACCGGCTTGCATGGCCATCCGCAAGTTAGAGGTGCGGCCAGACGCCACCTCAACGTTCTTCGATTCGGTGGTTTTGAAGCTGCCGCTTTCCACCTTCAAGCTGTAGTACCCGGGTGGCAATAGCGGGAAAAGAAATTGACCGTCTTGGTTGGTGAAGTCGCTCTTGCTTCCGGCGGGGCCGCTGACCGTTACCTTTGCCGAGGTGATCACCGCGCCGGAAGAATCCACAACTACGCCGCCGAGATTTCCGCGCGCTCCTGATTCTGCTGCAACTTCCCGCACATCGCCTCCGATCACCAGCGCTCCTTCGTGGGTCTGCGGATTCAACTGGCCGACTGTGGGTAGCGGAACCGTGGGACGTCGCAAGTACATGGGTTGCGACAAGGGCTGGATAAAACTTTGAGGAGCACCGGCGATGAGCGAGAGTTGAACATTCGTCCAGTCTTCGCCGACCGTGTTGTCCACCACCGCCCACCCTTGGAGCAGTGGCTTTTCGCCGCGTGTCAGTTCTTTCACATTTGGGATCACGATGCGGTACGTGCTCTTCCATACCGGCACCTCGCTCAGGTAGCTGACCACGAGGTCGCGTGCTCCAGAGCCTGTGGTAGAGACGGTCATGCGACGCTGGTTCTGGCTTTTCGCGCTGTTCAATGTGGCGAGATACCGGGATACATCGGCGTGCAAGTCCGGTTCGGCGATGCGGACGTTCAAGGCATTATTGACTTCGAACATATGCACTTCGCCGTTGTCCCCGACAATGGAGAGCTCGCTGGCGTGCTCGGTGCGATTGGGGAAGATCAGGTCGCGCAAATCCACCGCAAGAACGCGGCCGGTCATCGACACTCCTCCCTGCCGCACTTCTACCCGAGCTCCGCGCAGCGCAGTCAGGAAGTCTTGCAGTGAGACGTTCTCTCCGAGAGCCAATTTCAGATTTGCGAGCTGGGTCGCGAGTGGAGCGGCGGAGTTAAAGCTGACCCCGCTGACACGCCCTTGTCCGAGATCAAGAACTGTGAGCGTGGAAAGGACGTCGTTCAGTTGGCTGCTGTTGAAATCAACAGAGACGTCCTGATTGCCGCGGACAAGGCCACGATGCTCGAAGTAGCCGATACCA
>JBJMGI010000023.1:0-46064 GCA_045807945.1 Terriglobales bacterium
CCAGAAGTTTGAATTCGCTGATCCCATGCCCAATCCCGAAGTTCCTAATGTGACGCTCGAGAAGGCGCTCGCAGACGCGTATCAGAACCGCTTCGACTATCAGCAGTCGCAGCGATTGGTCCACGCTGCCGAGCAATCGCGCACAGGCGCCTCGTTCCAGAGACTCCCCGGGCTCAGCTTCAATGGTGACTACGGCACCATCGGTCCGAATCCCGGTGCCACGCATCCCACGTACACAGCCGCGCTCTCGTTGCGGGTGCCGATCTTTGAAGGCGGCAAGATCGAGGCCGACGTTCAGCAGGCCGACGCAGTCCTCTCGCAGCGTCAGGCTGAGCTTGAAAACTTACGCGGCCAGATCGATCAGGAAGTGCGGACTGCATTTCTCGATCTTGATGCCTCGTCGCGCCAGGTGCAGGTAGCGCAGAGCTCGGTGCAACTCGCGGGTGAACAGTTGCAGCAGGCGCGTGATCGTTTCGCTGCCGGGGTCGCCGGTAGCCTCGAAGTAGTCGAATCCGAACAGGCGGTTGCTGGCGCTGACGAAGATCTTATCTCCAGCATCTACGCCTACAACCTCGCGAAAGCTGCGCTGGCGCGCGCTACCGGACTGGCCGAGAAGTCGGTGAACAACTTTTTAGGAGCACGTTGATGGCTGATCTTGAAGTAGTGCCTCGCGTCGAAGAAGAACGCGAAGAGGAAAAACAAACCAAAGCGCGCGGCTATCTGAAGCGTAATCCACGCGCGAAGTGGATCGCGCTCGCAGTCGTATTGCTCTTGCTCGTCGGCGGGCTCTTCGTATGGCATTACTTCTCCATCCGCGAATCTACTGACGACGCGCAGATCGAAGGCGACATCATCCCCATCAGCGCGCGAGTTGGCGGCACAGTGCAGCGTGTTCTCTTTGACGATAATCAGTATGTCGAGGCCGGTGCCATTCTGGTGACCATAGATCAAGCCGACTACAAGATCGCGCTCGACCGCGCCGAAGCTGATCTCGCCGATGCGCAGGCTGGCGCTCAAGCAGCGAAAGCAAACATTCCCATCACCAGCACCACCACCGCCTCACAGACCGAGACCGCTCGCGCGAACCTCGTCGCCGCGCAACGCGATGTCGAAGCTGCGCAGTCGCGCGTTGCAGAAGCGCAAGCCAATGAGCAGAAGGCAGCGGCAGATCTTGAACGTTACCGCCAGCTGGTGCAAAAGGACGAAGTGCCCCGCCAGACCTATGAGACCGCTGTCGCCACTGAAGCCAGCACGCGCGCGGTTCTCGACTCTTCGCACGCTGCGGTAGCGGTGGCGCAATCGAAAGTTCTGCAGGCCGAAGCCCAGCTGCGCTCGGCGGGAACTGCTCCGCAGCAGATCGAGGTCACGCGCGGACGAGCCGGCAGCGCCGCAGCTTCCGTCATGAAGAGCACCGCTGCCGTGGAGCAAGCGCGCCTCAACCTGGAATACACCACCGTGCGCGCGCCCGTCAGCGGGATCGTGAGCAAAAAATCGGTGCAGCCCGGCCAGGTAATTTCGCCAGGCCAGCCGCTCGTTGCACTCGTGCCGACTCAGAACATGTGGGTGGTCGCTAACTTCAAAGAGACGCAACTGAAGAACATGCATCCGGGCCAGTCGGCCACGATTCACGTCGACGCCTACGGCCGCGACTACAAAGGCCACGTAGATAGCTTCGGCGGAGCCACTGCTGCGCGCTTCAGCCTCTTGCCTCCGGAGAACGCGACCGGCAACTACGTAAAGGTCGTGCAGCGCGTCCCGGTGAAGATCGTCTTTGAAAAAGATCAGGATCCCGAGCACAGGTTGCGCCCGGGGCTTTCTGTGACTCCAACGGTGATCACGAAATGACTCCGGTCCGTATCATCACCATCTCTTCTTTATATGGAGGCGGAGGCCCAGAGGTCGCCGAACGGGTCGCCAACGCACTTGGCTGGAATCTGCTCGACCACGCGCTGCTGAAGAAGATTGCCGAGCGCGCCAAGGTCCCCGAAGCGGTTGCTGCCAAGTACGACCAGCATGTGGACCCCTGGTTCAATCGCCTCGTGAAAAATCTGTGGCAGGGCGGATTCGATCGCGGTGCCGGCGCTTCCGGTGAAGGCATTGTGGATTGCGAGGGAATGCTCGAATTCACTCGCAAGGCCATGCAGGAGGCAGCCGACATCGGCCACTGCGTGATCATGGGCCGGGGCGGGCAATGCATTCTCCGCAATCGCAAAGATGCGTTTCACGTTTTCCTCTACGCTCCTGTCGAATACCGCGCGCGTCACCTGCATAAGACCGAAGGGGGAGAGCTCGCGCACGCCAAGGCGCTTGCTGAGCGCGTGGACAAGGAGCGGGTCGGGTACATCCGCCGCTACTTCGGAGAAAACTGGTTCGAGCCCGCACTTTATAACCTGATGCTCGAATCCAGCATCGGCATCGAAGCTGCATCGAACGTCGTCGTTTCCGCCGTTCGCGGCAGAACAGGCGGCCAGTAGCTAGATCGTGGCCCAGCCTGCTCCAGCTCGCGAGATCAATCCCTGGCTTGTTGCCTCCGCGGTGATGACCAGCACCTTTATGGAGGTGCTCGATACCACGGTCGTCAACGTTTCGCTGCCGCACATCGCCGGCAGCCTCTCCGCTACTCCCGACGAAGCGACATGGGCGCTGACCTCATATCTCGTCGCTAACGCGATCATCTTGCCGATGACGGGATGGCTTGCGAACCGCTTCGGACGCAAGCGTCTCCTCATGGGCTCGGTCGCAGGATTCACGCTCGCATCATTCTTCTGCGGCTTCGCTCCCAACCTTCCGCTGCTCATCGTCTTTCGCGTGATCCAAGGCGCCACTGGCGGAGGCCTGCAGCCGCTCTCACAAGCGATTCTCCTTGAAGTCTTTCCGCCGGAAGAGCGCGGCAAGGCAATGGCATTTTGGGCGCTGGGCATCGTCGTCGCCCCGATGCTGGGCCCGGTACTCGGCGGATGGTTGACCGACAGCTACAGCTGGCGCTGGGTCTTCTACATCAACGTCCCAATCGGGATCCTTGCGCTGCTTATGACGCACAACTTCGTCTTCGACCCTCCGTATATCAAGCGGCGTGCAGGCGGCGTGGACTACTGGGGCATGGGCATGCTCGTCGTCGGCATCGGATGCCTGCAGATCATGCTCGATAAAGGGCAAGAAGAAGATTGGTTCTCGTCACACTTCATCTTGACGCTCGCCATCCTCGCCGCGGTGGGGCTGGTCGGATTCGTCATCAGGGAGCTCAAAACTGAGCATCCCATTGTCGATCTGCGCGTATTCCGCTATCGAAGTTATGCCGCCGGCGTGTTTCTTATGACAGTCCTCGGCTTCGTGCTGTACGGCAGCACGGTGCTCGTTCCCCTGATGTTGCAGACGCTATTGGGATATCCCGCCGTGCAGGCCGGCATTGTGATGCTGCCGCGCGGGCTCGGCTCGTTTCTGATGATGCCGATAGTCGGAATCTTGATGAGCAAGATCGAGCCGCGTCGCTTGCTCGGAAGCGGAATCATCATCGCCAGCCTGAGCTTCTGGAAATTTTCGCACCTGAGTCTGGATGCAGGCTATTGGGACTTCTTCATCCCGCTGATTGTCCAAGGTGCTGCCATGGGATTGCTCTTCGTCCCGCTGACGACGATTACCAACGATCCTGTGCCAAAAGAAGAGATCGGGAATGCAACCAGTCTGTTCAATTTGATGCGCAACATCGGCGCCAGTATCGGGATTGCCAGCGTGACTACTCTGCTCTCGCGCAATCAGCAGACGCACATCAACATTCTTGGCACGCACGTGACCACCTACGACCCGCAAGCGCGGGCGCTGATCGAAAGCATGACAGCAAACTTTATCCGAGGCGGCAGCGATCCAGCGACCGCGCAGCAGCAGGCCTACGCCGCTGTAAACGGTATGGTGGGCCAGCACGCGTACATGCTGGCTTTCAACGACGCGTTCCGCTTCATGATGATCATGTTCATGCTGATGCTGCCGCTCATCTTCATCATGAAAAAACCGCAGCATAAGGGCGGTCCGGTCGTCGCGCACTAAAGAAAAAAGGCGCGCACTCGGCGCGCCTTCATTTTTGGATTGCGGTTGTTTTACTCGCGATCCACTCCGTTGTCTTCAGCATTCGGATCTGCAGTCAGCCTAAGCTCCGGCTGGTTTGCCGACTTTAGCTGTTGGTTCGCGGTTGCAAGATCACTGGACTTGATCTGCTGCCAGCTCTTCAGCAGCGGAGCGAGATCAGCTTCAGCTTTGGCGCTTGCAGCAAGCAATGCTGCCGTTGGTGCGACGTCAGCATCTTTCGCTACTGCGTCATTTCCGCTGGCGGCTCCGTACAGGGAGTAGATATCGCCGTTCACGTCATTCAGCGCAGGCGCGGACGCAGCAGTCTGTCCCGGTGCCTTTCCCGCACCGTCCAGCAACGCCGTTAGCTTCGCGTCCAGCGCTTTCAAGCTGTCAGCGGGTGAACCATTCGCCCCAGCCTTCTTGATCTGTTCCTGCAGCGACTTGGCTTCCAGCACCGCCTCCGAGCTGCGCGAGAGAGCATCCGCGAGCCGCGACTCCAACCCGAACTTCTGCTGCAATGCCGGTAACGGAGTCTTTACGCGCGGATCCTCCTTCACTGTCAGTGGCGCGGTTAAACTCTGGCCGTTGGCAGTGAGTTTCACTGTGTACTGCCCGGGAACCGCGTGCGGGCCGCGCGGATTCCGCGGTGTGTTGTGCGGCACCGCTGCGATCGGATATTCATGCTGCGTCGAGATCGGCGACGGATAGCGCAGGTCCCAAACGAAACGGTGCGCTCCTTCGGTGTTCGAGACCGGCTTCCACTTCCGTACCCAGTACAAGGGAACGAGCTGCTTTTGCAGCTCTTCCTCAGAGGTATCCGGTTTGTCGGTGCTTGCGAACTTCCGCACCAGCTTTCCCGTGCTATCCAAGATCTCGATCGTCACCGGTCCAGATACTGACGCCGGCAATGTGTAATCAACGATGGCTCCGCTCGGCGGATTCTCGCCCATGGGCTCGTCCGGTTGCAGCGGCGTATCGGGATACGTACTGCGCTTGACTCGCACTGCGACCGCTGGCTTGAACAGATGCGCAGCGTTCGCGGATGAAGGTTCCAGCTGCCGCAAGCGCGAGATGTCATCGAGGATCCAGAAAGACCGGCCATGCGTTGCAACGATCAGGTCGTTCTCGTGCACCATGATGTCGCGCATAGAGGTTCGCGGCAGGTTCGCTTGCAGCGATTGCCAGTGCTCGCCGTCGTCGAACGACACCCACACGCTCGTTTCCGTCGCAGCAAACAACAGCCCTTTGCGGACCGGGTCCTCGCGCACCGCATTCACCGGCGAGTCGGGAAGGCCGTTGACGATCAGCTTCCACGTCTTGCCGCCATCGTGCGTGCGGTAGATATAAGGATGCAGGTCGTCCACGCGGAAGCGGCTGACCGAAGCGTACGCCGTGTTGTCATCGAAGCGCGAGGCAGAAAGCTGCGTCACCTTGCTCCAGCCAGTGAATTCTTTCGGAGTGATATCGTTCCAATTCTTTCCGCCGTCGCGCGTCACCCACAGCATGCCATCGTCGCTGCCAGCCCACATGGTGTTAATGCTCTTGTACGAGAGTGCCAGCGAGTAGATTGCTCCGCGCTGCTTCGCTGCTTTGGCGTCCTTCGCTGCCATCGTGCCCACGCTCTGCGGGATTCCCGGCTCTTTTCGCGAGAGGTCGGGGCTGACGGTTTCCCAACTCAGCCCGCCGTTCACGGTCTTGAATAGATAGTTCGTGGCGTAGAACATCGTGCGCTGATCAATGGGCGAGAACATGATGGGCTCGCTACGCTCGGTGCGGTACTTCTCGCCGCGGATCGGGATTGGCGTCACGTTCTGCATCTGCCCGGTCGTCACATCGAGTTTCGAAACCTCGTTTCGTCCCGCGCCGTAAACAACGTTCGGGTTCAGCGGATCAGGAGCAACATATCCGTACTCGATCACTCCCGCCGGGAACCAATCCCAATGCGTCACTGAGCCGTAGTTTCCGCGGCTGGCAATGCACAGCGACCCGCTCTCCTGCTGTCCGCCGCAGACTTTGTAAGGGTACTCACTCGTCGTCGCCACGTGGTAGAGCTGTGCGGTCGGCTGGTTGTACCAGGAACTCCACGTCTCGCCACCATTCACCGTGATAACGCCGCCCTGATCGGCGACAAGAAGAATGATGTTCGGATCACTAGGATTGATCCACAGGTTCTGGTAGTCGTCTCCGCCCGGAGCTCCGCGGATGCTCTTCCACGTCCTGCCGCCATCGCTCGATTTCACGGTAACGATGCTTGTGCTGTAGACGACGTCAGGGTTCTTCGGATCGACCGCCAGCATCGAAAGGTCGCCGCCTCCGATCTTCATCGCCGGTCGGCCATCGTCTGTGATCTTGCTCCAGCTCTCGCCACCATCGTCAGAGCGGTAAAAGCCCATGCCTTTACCAGAGCCGTACGAGTTCTTATCCGTTGTCGAGAAGACCACAAATAATCTGCTGGGGTGGCTAGGCGCGATGGCCAGGTGCGATTGCACCAGATTTTTCGGGAGTCCTTTAGTCAGCTTGTTCCAGGTCGTGCCGCCGTCGGTGGATTTGAATATCCCGCCATTGGTGCCTTCATAGGAGTTGCTGTCTTCCCATGGACCGAGCCGCGCTTCCCAGAGTGAGGCGTAAACGATCTGCGGATTCGATGGGTCGATCAAAACATCGTCGCCACCGGTGTTCGCGTCTTTCGCCAGAACCTTCTGCCAGCTTTTTCCGCCATCCGTCGATCGATAAATGCCGCGCCCGTCATTCGGTCCATAAGGATGGCCCAGCACAGCCGCGAACACGCGGTCCGGGTTCTTTGGATCTACCGCCAGCCTCGGGATCTGCTGCCCGTCTTCTAGCCCGAGATGCGTCCACGTTTTCCCCGCATCGCTTGAACGGTAGATCCCATTTCCGACCGAGAGGTCAGGCCGGTGGAGTCCTTCACCGCTGGCGACGTAAATAATGTTCGGATCGGAAGGCGCTACGGCGATGTCCCCGATCGATTGTGTCGGCTGCGAATCGAAGATCGGCCACCACGTCCGGCCGTAATCATTCGTCTTCCACACACCGCCGTTGACCGCTCCCATATAGAAGACGTTCGGCTGCGAGGGAACGCCCACCGCGGCGCGCGTGCGCCCCGCGCGAAACGGTCCGATCATTCGCCAATGGAGGTCTTGGAACATCTTGTCGGGGATCTGCTGCCCGGTAGCGGGCTCCTGCGAAAAGGCAGCCAGTGAGGAACCAAAGATTACAAAAGCCACTACCACGAAGCGGGGAAGTCGCATCACGCGTTGTCTCCAGGAAATGCTCAGGCGGGAAGGATAAATGAATACAGTGCGGCGGGCAAAAAAACCGGGAGGGCCGAAGCCCTCCCGATGGTTAAGAATCCTAGTCGAAGGACTAGAACTCGAATCTGACTCCGAAACGTGCATAGAACGGACGCTGGAAGCCGGGGTTCACCGAAACCGCTGGGGCGTTCCCCTGCGTCGGCTTCAAGAAGTCCGCGTTGGGAACAGCGAATGAACGCTGCTCGTTCTGATCCAAGCGGAGCTGCGTCCGGTTGTCGGTAACGTTGAACAAGTCAGCCGCCAGCCGCACCTTCGTCCGCTCCGTCAGCCGGATCGGGTAATCAGCGTGGAAGTCAACCTGGCCCCAGTTCTGCGTACGGCCAAGTGCACCGCGTCCGCCGGCCGGAATCTCGCCAGCATTCTGGTACACCGGATGCGCCAACAGGTCGTTGATCGGGATACCCGTCTGGAAGTGCACTCCAGTGCCCAACGTGAGGCCCTTCATGTAGTGATTTCCAAACGTGTAGCTCACGAAGCCGTTCGCCAGGTGACGAACATCCTGGTTCAGCACGCCAGGTGTGAACTGGGCGCCCAGCAGGTTGAAGTCGCCTTGCGTAAAGTCAAATAGCGAGCTGATGTTCGGATCGCTTTGACCGTTGTCGTTGCGGAATGTTCCTTCGTAGTTGCCGAACAGCTTGGCAATACGATAGTTCGCGCGCAACTGCCAGTTCTTGGCAAACGACTTGTTCACCTCGAACTCCATTGACTTGTAAATGCGTACTGGATTCACGAAGCCATCGGCAATGCCATCAGGAACAGCATCGCCCGGGTTCGCACCGTTCGCATAGGGGCCAAGCACGATGCAGGTGGCATTGTTGCCCGCTGCGTTCGTGACCGGGTTACCGTTGCTGTCCGTGGCGGCCGCATAGAAGCCTAACGCCGGTGTACTGCATCCGTTCGCGGTTTGGTCCTCGGTTGGAGTACCGCCCGGTCCGGATAGAGCGCTGGCGAAGTCGAATTGCTGCGGGTTGGTGAAGACATCCAGAGTCTTCGATGGATTGCCGATTTGGTAGGTTTGGGTAAGACCCGATTGTCCTGCTTCGGGCGAGAGGGCTGCCATGTCTTCCACGATCCGCTTGATGCGACGGTCGGTGTAGCGGGCTGTGAAGATCACGCCCGAGTTGCCGAACTCGTGCTCGAATCCGACCACGTATTCATCCAGATACTGGCTGCGAGTGCCGGGCGCGAACGCCGTGGTGCTCTGGGCCGAGATGAATGGAGCGATCGGGATTCCACCATGCGCTCCAGCGGGGTCAGTGATGAAGTGTGCAGCATCGGTCGCGATCTGGATCTGACCATCAGGCGCGACCAGTACGTTCCCGGCTCCATCATCCACCGGCGCGAACGCCAGCAGCAGGTCGTCTTTCTCATTGCTGAGCGAGCGGATGGCGATATCGAGCGGCATGGCCTCAACATAGCGTCCGAAGTTCGCATAGATCTTCGTTTTGCGGTTGCCGAAAGGATCTATGGCGATGCCCACGCGTGGGGACCAGTTATCTGTGAAGGTGTAGCTTGAAGTTACACCTTGCACTTGCTGCTGCTCCCAACGCAGTCCAGCGTTGATGGTGACGAACTTGTTGATGCTCCAGGCGTCCTGTGCGAACAAAGTGTGGTAGTTGCTGGTCGTTTTGAAGTCGTTGCCAGCGTACGTTCCACGATTCATGCGCACGTACACCTGGGTCAGTCCGCCGAGAGCTGGTACGTCCAGGAACGGACATACCGTGCATCCCAGCCCGGCAGCGTTTCGCAGGTCGAACGATGCATTGGTATTCCCGCCGGCCACGAGTGCTGCCGTAGCGGCGTTCCCGTAGATCACGTCCGATGTGTCGCCAAACTGGTTCGTATCAGGGATCGGGAAGAACGGGCCAGTGCGTTCCGCGAAACCGTCATAATGCGATTTGTCGAAGCGATAACCCACAACCAGCGAATGGTCGCCCAAGAAGCGGAAGCTCTTGCTCGTATCCAGGTTCAGGCCGTAGGTGTTGCCCGTGGTGTTTTCGAAGAACCCGAAGCCCTGGCGGAAGAATGTTCCTCTTACGTCGGTGCCCGGGATGGGGTTGCGCTGCAACAGGTCGGTTACGCCGTAAACGTCGGGAGCTGCCGGGGTGTCTTTCAGCCCGTTGTGGCCCCACGTCCACGAAGCATTCACCAGCCAGCTCGGGGTCATTGCGCCGTTGTAGCGCACAACGAAGTTGCGCGTTCCGTATTGCAACTGGTCGTCCCCGGTGTGGTTCGAGATTTCGTACGATCCATTCGGCGCACTGTTGGTGCGGGTCGGGTCGCCGAATAGCGATGACTCGAATTGATGGTTGTCATTGACCTTGAACGTTAGTTTCCCCGCATATGAGTAAACGTTGTTGTTCAGGCCAACGTTCCCAAGTTTCTGAATGGAGAATGCGTCCGCTGGTGCTACGAATTGTGCGAACTGGCCGAAGTTACGGTTGAAGGAGGGATTGAACGATCCGAAGAAGAACAGTTTGTTCTTGAAGCCGGGAACGTATCCGCTCGCCTCCGCGTCCAGGTCATAGTTCGACTGGTGCAGGGTCTTGCCCTGCAGGTTGAATCGGCCGAAATCGTCCGGCTGCTTCCGCTCCGCTTCGAACTGCTCCGGTGCGAAGTAGCCGCCGATGGATCCGTGATAGGCGCTGCCGCCCGACTTCGTGACGATCTGCACGATGCCGCCGGTCGATTTGCCTTCTTGCGCTCCGAACCCGCCGGTTTTAACCTGCACCTCTTTTACGAAGCTCAGGTTGATGCCGGTCGAAAGTGGGCCATAAACGCGAGAGAACACACCGATGCCGCCGAAGCCGCCGTCGGTGATGCTGACGCCGTCAGCTACGTAGTTGTTTTCGAGGCCGGTGCCGCCGGAGATCGACGGGTTTGCCGCTCCGGTTCCGCCGCCCGCGGTTACACCCGGCGATGCATAGAACAAGCTAGCGACGCCGCGTCCCACTGGCACTGAGTTGTAGAACGTGTCTGTCAGGTTCGCCGCGACCGTGGTCGAGGTGGTGTCAACCGTGATAGCGCTGCCGATCACTTCAACAACGTCGGTCTGTTCGCCAGCCACCATGCCGACGCGCAGGTTCGACGTTTTGCCGGTGACGACTTCAACGCCTTTAATATCGGCTGTTTTGAAGCTGCCCTTCTCGACCTTTATGGAATAGAATCCCGGGGTCAATAAGGGGAAGAGGAACTGGCCTTCCTGGTTGGTCGTGTCGGCTTTATTTCCCGTCGGACCCGTGATAGTGACTTTCGCGCCCGTCACCACCGCGCCGGAAGAATCCACTACGCTGCCGGAGAGATTGCCACGTACCGACGATTCCGCCGATCCTTGGGCAAACGCCGGCAACGTAAATGCCGTGAGCAGCGTGAGGACTGCTACGGCTGCTACGATTTTCTTTGTCATTTTCGATTCCTTTCAGAATATGAGTCCGCGCTCTCTCCTGTCTGAGAATCACGAACTTCTAGTACGTCATCGAGAATGACCGCGAAGTGCGATATTCGGCTGCTGCTTTGCGACGAGGTGGTTACTTCGAGGGGCAGAACGCGCTTCGTTGCGCTGATTGGAATTATGGTTTTTTACACGTCGAAAGAACGCAGAAAGACTCTCATAAGTTACTGAAGAACCACAAGATACAAGGAAAGGGGCCGCTGACTAGAATGAATCGCGCAGCAGATCCATCAAGCGCGCGCGGTATCCGCGGCTCAGGCGTAGCTGGGTGCCGTCGCGCATGGAGATGTCATACTCGCCGCTAGGGAGCGGCTTCATCTCCCTTACGTGGTCAAGGTTGACGATGGTCGAGCGGTGAACACGGACGAAGCGCTCGGACTGCAGCTTCTTCTCGATGTCATTCATCGTCTCTCGGACAAGATGGTTCTCTTTCCCCGCGTGCAGGCGCACGTAATCCTTCTCCGCTTCCACCCACTCGATCTTTTCAGGATGAAGGAAGAGCATCCGTGAGCCGGATTTGATCACCAGGCGTTGCGAAGGCGAAGTCTTCGCGCGCAGTGCGCGCAAGAGCTGCTCTTTGATCTCAGCTTCCGAGATCGTACTGCTGGCAGCTTCGGTTTCGCGCTCGTCGGACTCCGGTTCTTCCGGTTGCGGCAAGCGCATGGAGAGCTCCATAAGAAAATCTCTTGCTGCATCAGACGTACGCGAGCGCGAAGAGTTGAGTTCCATGTATCAGTTTCCTGTGACGAAATTCGTGTGACGAACTGCCAGCGGTTACGATTGCGCCAGGAACTGTCGTAGTTTGTCTCTGTATGTACGGCTCAAACTCAGCTCCGTTCCGTCCCGCAACGTGACCACGTACTCGCCCTTGAACCACGGCTGTACTTCCTTGATCCGCTCTATGTTCACGATGGTTGAGCGATGTATGCGCAGAAACTTTTCCGGATCCAGCCGCGCTTCGAACGCATTCATCGTTTCACGGATCAAATACGTGTCCTTGCCGACATGCAAGCTCAGGTAGTTGCCCGCGGCTTCGGCGTAATCCACTTCGCGCGTCTTCAGGAAGACCACGCGCCCGTCCGACTTGATGACTAGCCGGTCCATTGCTTTGCGTTCAGGACTCACATCCTGCAACATCGCGAGCATACGTTGTGCAACGTCTCCCGAATTCCCACGGTGCAGGTGGTCTTTTACTCTCTGCACGGCGCGCTGGAAGCGTCGCTCATCGTAGGGCTTTAGCAGATAGTCGAGCGCGTTCTCGTCGAAAGCGCGCAGCGCGTACTTATCGTAAGCAGTAACAAAGATGACTGCAGGCATGTTCCGCGCGCCTATCGCCTCGATCACCCCGAAGCCGTCCACCTCGGGCATTTGCACATCGAGGAAGATCAGGTCGGGGCGAGCCTTTCTTATGGCCTCCACTGCTTCGGCTCCGTTGCGGCACTCGCCTGCAACTTGGAACTCCGGATCGGTGTGCAGCAGCTGCCGGACACGGTCGCGCGCCAGTGGTTCGTCGTCAACAATGAGTGTTTGAATGCTCATGCGCTCTTGCTTTCCTCCAGTTCCTCGGGTTCTCCTTGCCAATATCGTTCCGGAATGTCGAGCGTCACCAGCACTCCGCCGCCAGGAGCATTCGATATCTCCAAGCGATGCGCATCACCGTATAGCTGCTGCAGGCGGGCGCGTGTGTTCGCCAGACCGAGTCCGCACTTCGTTCTCCCGTTCCGGCTGCCGTTCCCGTTTGTGTGCCCATTCAAGGGCGTCGGCAGCCCCGGCCCGTTATCGCGCACCGTTATGCGAACCAAACCGGTAAGCCGCGTGCTCTCGATATCAATCGTCCCCGGCCCGGAGCTGCGCGCGATCCCATGCCGGATCGAGTTCTCGACCAGTGGCTGCAAAAGCATGTTCGGAACCATCGCATCCAGCGTCTCGGGGTCGATATCCATCGTTACCGAGAGCCTGTCTTGGAACCGCACCTGCTCAATGTGCAGATAATTCCGTATGAACTCGATCTCACTCTTCAGCGGAACCTCCTGCACGGCCACATTGTCGAGCGAGACGCGCAGCAGGTCGCTCAATCGCGAGAGCATCTCTTGAGCCGAGTAAACGTTCTGGTGCATCAGAGCGGAGATCGCGTTGAGGGTGTTGAATAGAAAATGCGGTTGCAACTGCAGCTTGAGCATCGCCAACTGAGTGGTGGCAAGTTGTCCCTCGAGCTGCGAGGCGCGGATCTCACGGTCGCGCACCCGTTCGTAATACATCCAAACGTGTGCGATCGCGACCAGCGTCCCATACGTGTCGAACGCATCTTGGTTCAGCGCCCACAACGTTAAGCTCGTCCAGTAGCGAAGAGTGACGGGCATAACATCATTGGCGTTTTGCGGATGCTCAAGCAAGATCATCCATGCCGCATGCCCGGCGGTGAATGCGACCGCTGCCAGAAGATGAAGTGGCAGGTTGCGCTTCCAGGCTTCGCGGCTGATCGGGAACCGCCGCGAAAACCCGATAATGTATGGAGCCAGCAGCGCGACGTAAGAGAATGAGATGAGAACGTTGCCCAACATGGGCAGGAACCGGTAGTGATACTCAGAACTCTTGAGTGCGGAGCCGTTGTACGACGCTGTGCTGACGATCAGCGCAATGACCGTGACGATGGGGAAGCTGATGGCCCAAATGCGCCACGGTGCTCTCACAAGATTTCTTGCCAAAGTCTTGCTCAATCCACGACCACAGGCGAAGTTTCGCCGCTGCTCAGTCTATATACATCCTAGACGCGGCCAAACCTCTTTCGTCACCTATGAACCGCATCTCAGCGCAATCCCTAACTAGCAGACCGGGGTGCCAAGGCCAGTCTCCAGGTAGGCCTTCAAGCTCTTACCCGCCAGCTTCGCCCAGGTCGCGCTCCAGCGTTTGAAGCAGGCGGATTGCGTCTTCCAACCCTGATGGCTGAACGCGACTTCGGTGCCGCCTTTATCGTTGCGCGATATCTGGAAGCGAACCCTCGTGCCTGAGCACTCGTCTGCCGGCGAATCGGCGTCCTGAACGCATCGCCATTCGATCGTCTCGCCCGATTCCATCTTCTCGACCACCAGGGCGCACTGGTGCGGCACTGCCCCTAATCGCAGCCTGCCTCCTATCCACTTCTCGACCACGGAGTCTGCCGACCACCATTTGCAGACGTGATGTTGCTCGGTCAGCGCAAGGAAAGCTAGGGAGGGTTCCGCGTTTATAGTGAAGCGGTGCGCGATGTTGGTGTTGCCGGTCATGCCGTTCCAGAGTGCACGGCGGGTGCCATTGGCGGTCTTTTTCGAGTCGCTGGCTCAGGGCTGTGACGAACCGACTGGAATATGGGACGAGCTTCTCTCACCAGAAGTCCGATTGCACAACCCTGAAACGCCCAATTCCAGCGACCAACACGCGTCCAGGAGCTCGGTTCTATGGATTTCAATAAAGCTCCTACCAAAATCGATGACCGAACGGATAGTGGGGACGAGCGGTTGCCAATTTGTGACCCCACTCATAAAGTTTAAGATCCTATGAAATTGCGCCTCGACAAGCTCCTTCTCGCTCGCGGCCTCGTGCCTTCTAGGGAGCGTGCGCAGGCGTTGATCTTGGCAGGCAAGGTCCTGGTGAACGAGCAGAAGGTTGAGAAGCCCGGCACCTCCGTGTCGACGGAAGCTGGTATCCGTTTGCTCGGCGAAGATCTCCGCTACGTCAGCCGCGGCGGCTTGAAGCTCGAAAAAGCTCTCGAGCATTGGAAGATTGATGTCGCGGGGAAAACCTGCGTTGATGTCGGCGCCTCCACCGGCGGGTTTACCGACTGTCTCTTGCAGCACGGCGCTGCCCGCGTGGTTGCGATCGACACCGGCCGCGGACAGATCGATATCAAGCTGCGCAACGACTCTCGCGTGCGCCTGCTCGAGCAGACCAACGCGCGTTACCTCACCGCCGAAGAGCTTGAGGAAACCGCCGATTTCCTCGCCATGGACGTCGCTTTTATCTCTGCTACACTCGTCCTCCCGGCAATGATTGCAGCTGCAAAACCGCGCGAGATCGTAGTCCTGGTCAAACCACAATTTGAGGTAGGTCGTGAGCGCGTGGGAGCCGGCGGTATCGTGCGCGATGAATCCGATCAGCAGGCGGCAGTGTCCAAGGTCAGGGAAGCAGTGGCCGCGCTCGGCGCCCGCGATATCGAGGTTATCGACTCCCCGATCACCGGAAGTGAAGGAAACAGGGAATTCCTTCTGCACGTGCGTTTTCACGAGAAGAGTTAACCAAAAACATGAAAGTCGCCATCATCTCGAAGCCGAACCATCCGGAACTCAGCAAGCTGGTTCCTCGGCTCCTCGAGTGGCTGCGGGAACATAAATACGAAGTGGTCGCCGACCCCGAAACTGCGGCATTCGCTAAAGGCGCGAAGCCAGTCTCGCGCGACCAGATTGCTGCGCAGAAGCCGGATTTCGTCATCGTGCTTGGTGGTGATGGCACACTGCTCGCCGCTGCCCGCGCCGTCGCTCAAGCGGATATTCCTATTCTCGGCGTGAATCTCGGCTCGCTCGGATTCCTGACGGAAGTCGCCTTGGATGAACTTTTCCTCACGCTCGAATCCGTCAAGGCTGATTGCTGCGCCACCGACATACGCAGCATGCTCCACTGCGAACTCTTGCGCGGCGGGAAGTCGATCGGTAACTACGAAGCTTTGAACGACGTGGTCGCGAGCAAGAGCACCATTGCGCGTATGGCCGATTTTGATGTCTCCGTAGACAAGAAGTTCGTCTCCAACTACAAAGCCGACGGCGTCATCATCGCCACACCCACCGGTTCGACGGCCTACTCACTCGCCGCCGGTGGCCCCATCGTTCTTCCCGGCGTTGATGCGCTCGTCATCACTCCAGTTTCGCCGCACGCTCTCACCAACCGCCCGCTCGTGTTGCGCGGCGACTCCGAGATCGAGATCATGGTGAAGAACACGCAAGAGGGCGCCTTTCTTACCGTGGACGGCCAAACCGGCGTCGAGCTCCGGGCCGGCGACCGTATCGTCTGCAGAAAATCGAAGCATCAGGTGCGATTGTTCCGCATGACTCAGCGCACCTTCTTCGACGTCCTCCGCGCAAAGCTGAAGTGGGGAGAGCGGTAGACACGAATTCGTGTAAGCTAGCTCGCCCATGTTCAAGCGACTCCTCTTTCTTCTCGCAATTGCCGGTTCTGCACTCGCCCAATCCCGGCCCGCCGCGGACCTCATTGTCACGAACGCAAAGATTTGGACGGTCGATCAAGCGCATCCTAGCGCTCAAGCCGTAGCCGTGCTGGGCGACCGCATCGTCGCGGTCGGCTCAAACAGTGAAGTCGATCTCTGGCGTGGTCCACGGGCTCAAGTCATCGACGCGCACGGCCGCTTGCTTCTGCCCGGCTTTAACGATGCGCACGTGCACTTCATCTCGGGGGGTGCGGCGCTTGAGCAGATCGACCTGAAGAGCACAACCACTAAACAGGAATTCATCAAGAAAGTTGCCGAGTACGTCGCGCGCACTCCCAAAGGCGAATGGCTGCTGGGCGGCAACTGGGACGATCAGCAACTCACGCCCGTCGAGCTTCCTACCAAGGATTGGATTGACGCGGTCTCTCCCGCCACTCCCGTTTTCCTATATCGGTACGACGGTCACATGTCGCTGGCGAACTCGCTGGCGCTGAAGCTCGCAGGGATCACGCGCGAAAGCAAAGACCCACCCGGCGGAGTGATCGTCCGCGACTCGAACGGCGAACCGACAGGACTGCTGAAGGACGCGGCCCAGGATTCCGTTTACAACCACGTGGTTCCACCGATGACCCACGACCAGCGCCTTCGCGCCGCCCGCAACGCGCTCCAGCATGCCGCTTCACTTGGAGTGACATCGGTACAAGACATGAACCCTGCCGACGCCGATATCGCCGTCTACTCCGAGCTGGCGGAAAAAGGCGAACTCACTACCCGCATCTATGTCGCGCCGCTGGAAACGGAAGTGCAGGATTGGGCAAAGCTCGGCCTGCGTCACTCCTTCGGCTCGCCTTATCTCCGGGTGGGCGCTCTCAAGGGATATGCCGATGGTTCACTTGGCTCATCCACGGCTGCCATGTTCGCGCCTTTTGCAGACGATTCACACAACAGCGGGCTGCTGTCCGACGAGATGCAACCGCTCGAGGGCATGCGCGCACGTCTTACTAAGGCAGATGCTGCCGGACTGCAGATCTGCATTCACGCCATCGGCGACCGCGGCATCTCGATGACGCTCGATCTGTTTCAAGATGTCGTAAAAGCCAACGGTGCCCGCGACCGCCGCTTCCGCATCGAGCATTCACAGCACATGGCCGCGAAAGACTTTGATCGTTATGCCAAGCTCGGCGTTATCGCTTCCATGCAGCCGTACCACGCCATCGATGATGGACGCTGGGCGGAAAAGCGGCTTGGCCCCGAGCGCATAAAGAGAACATACGCATTTCGCACTTTCCTGGATCATGGGGTGCATCTTGCCTTCGGCACCGACTGGACCGTCGCGCCGCTAGATCCGATGCAAGGTCTTTATGCCGCGGTGACTCGCGCCACGCTCGATGGCAAAAATCCCAACGGCTGGTTACCTGAGCAGAAGCTGACGATTCAAGAAGCCATCGCCGCCTACACCAGCGGCTCTGCCTATGCCGAGTTTCAGGAAAAGGAAAAGGGAACCATCAGCGCAGGAAAGCTCGCGGACATGGTTCTGCTCGACCGCGACATCCTCACCATTCCTGCGAATGAGACAAAAAATGCGAAGGTGAGGCTGACCGTTGTCGGAGGGAAAGTCGTTTATCGGGCACAGTGAAGCGCTGCCCGAAGCTAGACCTCTGCTCTGACTAAATCCGCCAGAGTTTCCCTGCGCCGAATCACCTTAAACGTCTTGCCCTCAACCAGCACCTCCGAGGCGCGCGGACGCGAGTTGTAGTTCGATGCCAGCGACATGCCATAAGCGCCCGCATCGCGGATCGCAAGCAGCTCGCCTTCGTTTGTTTGCGGCAGCCTGCGGTCGCGTGCAAAGAAGTCGCCGCTCTCACAGATTGGTCCGACCACGTCCACTGTCTCGGATTTGCGTCCCGCGTGGCGCGACACCGGCACGATCTCATGATGTGAGTTGTAGAGCGAGGGGCGGATCAGGTCGTTCATTCCCGCGTCCACCACCAGGAATTTTTTGCGCCCGTTTTGCTTGCGATATAGGACACGGGTAAGTAGCACACCCGCTCTGCCCACGAGCGCGCGCCCGGGCTCCAGCAACAGGTGGTCGCATTCTCCCGCCAGCGGCTTCAGGATCGCCTGCGCGTACTTCTGTGCGACGGAATTGAAATCGTTTCGCTGCGCGCGGAAGTAATCAATGCCGAGTCCGCCGCCCGCATCGACGAAATCGATATCGTGACCATCATCACGAAGCTGCTGCATCAGTCGCGCAACCCGCTTCATGGTTGCCGTGAATGGAGCCAGGTCGGTGATCTGCGAACCGATATGTACGCTGATCCCAGCAACTTCGAGATGTTTATGCTTCGCAGCTTTTCGGTACAGCTCACCGGCGTTGCGAATGGGCACCCCGAACTTGTGCTCCCGCAATCCGGTAGATATATAAGGATGCGTCTTCGCGGGCACATCCGGATTCACGCGAAATGCTATCTGCGCGCGCGTCTTCAAACGCTCGGCACGTTCGGCAAGGACCGCCATCTCATCTTCGCTCTCTAGATTGAAGAGCATGATCCCCGCGTTCAACGCCGCGTCCATCTCGTCGGCCGTCTTGCCCACTCCCGAGAAAACCACTTTGCCTGCCACCCGGCGTTCCGCGCGCAGCACGCGCTCCAGCTCGCCGCCTGAGACCACGTCGAATCCCGCGCCGCTCCGCGCCAGCAATCGCAAAATAGAAATGTTCGAATTCGCCTTCACCGAGTAGCAGATGGTGTGTGGCACTCTCGCGAATGCCTCGTCCAGCACTTGGAAGCGTTCACGGATCGAACTCGCCGAATAAACGTAGAGAGGAGTGCCATACTGCCGCGCCAGTTGCGCCAGCGACACGTCTTCGCAGTGCAGGGTAGCCATGCTGCCGCGCGAAGTGAAAGGACTCTTCAGGACCATTCTGATCGGAAGCTTACGCCGGGCGGAAATCTTTGGATATCTTCAGTACGACCACGGTCTCATCGTCGAACAGATCGCAGCCGTCACAAAATTCGCGCACGCCTTTGAATATCGCGTCTGCGATCTGCTTTGCCGATTTCTGATGGTTCGCCGCTACGATCTTCTCGATCCGCGCGCGACCAAAAGTCTCCAGCGCAGGATTCGCTGCATCGCTGATCCCGTCGCTGAAGAAGACGAAGACATCACCCGGCGAGACGTGGATATCCAGCTCTTCGAACGTCGCATCTTCGAAGGGCCCCAGCGGCAATCCCGTAGCCTGCACGATCTCTGTTTTCCCGCCGCCCTGGCTGTAGATCGGCCGCGGCAATCCCGAGTTCGCGATGCGCAGTATGCCCTGCGCTCCGTCCCACAGGGCATAGATCATTGAGATGTATTGCGCGCTGATCGGCCGCTCACTCAGTGCCGTGTTCACAAGCGACAGCATCTCTGCCGGCGAGGGTTCGCTATCGGCGGCCGAGCGCAGGATTCCCGCGACCAGCGCCGCATACAGCGCGGCCGGTGCTCCCTTACCGCTCACGTCTCCGATCATGACGGCCGTCGAGTCACCCGAGTATTGCAGGAACTCGTACATGTCTCCGGAGATGGTGCGCGCCGGAAGGAACTTCGCCGCCACCTCTGCGCCGCGGAGTCTCGGCAGCTCTTGGGGCAGCAGGCGCAGTTGGATCTCGCGTGCCATATCGAGCTCGTGCTCCAAGCGCGCTTCTTGCTTGGCGATGCGTTCGTACAGCCGCGCATTCTCGATAGCGATCGCGAGCTGCGCGGCAAGTGTCGTCATCGTGCGCTTGTGGTCTTCGGTGAAGTAATTTCGTCGCGTGTGCTCCAGGTCGAGCACTCCGATGACGGCGCCTTTATGGATCAGCGGCACGCACAGCTCCGATTTCGTCTCCGGATTCGCCATGATGTACCGCGGATCTTTGCTGACGTCCGGCACCACGATCGCCTGCTTCAATTGCGCAGCCGCACCGACCAACCCACGCCCGAGGGGGATATCGTGCTTGAGCTGTATGTTCTCTTTGAAACGCAGCGAGAAGCGGTGCACCAGATTCTGCCCGGTGCCATCGAGCAGCAGGATGCTGAACATCTGGTAGTCGATCAATCGCGTGAGCGTTTCTGCAATACTCTGCATCAGCTCGTCGAGATTCAGAATTGACGTGAGATCGCGGCTTATCTCGTTCAGCAGTGTGAGCGTCTGCGCTTGTCTAGATACGCGCGTGTACAATCGCGCATTTTCAATACCGGAAGCGATGCGCGAAGCCACCAGCGTGAGCAGCCGGCTGTGTTCTTCGGTGAAGTACCCGGGCTGAGGAGCTTCCAGGTCGATCACTCCGATTACCTTGTTCTTCACGATCAGCGGCACAGCGAGCTCAGAGCGAACGCCTTCTACTCCCTTGATGTAGTTCTGGTCCGCGGAAACATCGTTCACCAGCACGGCTTCACGGCTCTGGGCCGCGCGTCCGGTCACGCCTTCTCCCACTTTCACGCGCAGGCGCTCAGCGAACTCAGGCGGATGGCCGATCTGGAAGCGTATGCGCAGCTCCTGCGTTTTCTCATTGAGCAGCATGATCGCGAAGATCTCGTACTCGATGGCGCGATGCACCAGCTCGGCCGTGCGGAGAAGGAGCGCGTCGAGGTCCAGAGTGGTGTTCACCACGTCCGCCACTTCGACCAGAAACTGGTCGAGTTGGAAGGGGGCGGTGGCGGATTGTGTCGCGCTCGGAGTCATGGATATGTCTCCATGATAACAGGTGATTTTAGGGGTTCAGAGGAAGGTAAATGGCGTGTGAACAAGCGGTTGCGAGCAGATGAAGGACTTCTTACCCGCGCAGTTCGTGGATGATCTGCACGGCGGAGCTCGTGCCGATTCGGTTAGCGCCGGCGGCCACCATAGCGGCCACTTCGGCAGTCCGGCGGATGCCGCCCGAGGCTTTCACCCCCGCACGATCCCCGACTACGCCGCGCATCAGTGCGACGTCGTCAGTGGTCGCTCCGCCGCCGAACCATCCGGTGGAGGTCTTCACGAAATCCGCACCGCCCAACAGCGAGAGCTCGCATGCCAGGATTTTTTCTTCCATCGTCAGCAGTCCGGCTTCAATGATCACCTTCAGGATTGCGCCGCCAGCGTGCGCAACCTCCGCCACTCCGCGAATGTCGAGCTGCACGCGATTGCGGTCGCCTGACTTCAGCGCTCCGTTGTTAATGACCATGTCGATTTCTTGCGCGCCGGCGCGCAGCGCCTCTTCCGTCTCGAAGCGCTTCGTCGAAGTCAGGGAAGCGCCCAGCGGAAATCCGATCGGCGTCCCTACCTTTACGGAACTTCCTTGCAAGATAGAAGCTGCCAATGACGTGTAGCTGGGGTGAACGAATGCGCTGCAGAAGCCAAAGCTCAGGGCTTCCTCACAGAGTTGAATCACTTGTTCACGTGAAGTTTCAGGCTTGAGGAGAGTGTGATCGATGATGGAAGCGACAGCCTTCCAGTCTTTTGTATCAATGCTCGGACTTGTGAGTATCGAAGACGAAGCCATAGCAATGAACGCAGCCTGATTCTAGCACCGCATTACAAACGCGGCGATTATTTCCTGCGGCCCGCGCCAGCAAGCGCCTTTCTGGAATCTGCTTCCGCCGAAGTCGCCGGCGTCTTCTGTTCTGATGCAGCAGGCGAGGGAAGATATACCTTCTTCGTCTGCGTGTAGTGCATCGAGCGCCGCAGTATCAGCATGGAAACGCCGCTAATGATGGAGATGAACCAGACGGCTGCAACGAGGTCCAAGACCGGCGCGCCAACCTTGCCAAAGATCAGCCCCGAATGCAGATCGGTGACGACAATGTCGGCTCTAACGGCGCTTCCATCTTGCGGCCGATAGCCATTCGGCAGCCAACTGCGTGAAACATTCCGCTCCTCCAACCGCAGCCCCTCGCGATGGTTGATCATCACCCCCGTCGCTGCGATGAGCATGAAATACAGGGCCGCCGAGAGCCCCACCCATATGTGGAGCTTGCGCATAAAACGAAGAAGGCGTCGGCGAATGGTCATTGTGAGCGGAAATTGAAAATGAAATTGAAATTCATTTTCAATATCATAAGTTTAAACTGCCCATCAGCAAGGGTCAAGAAAATCCCTCACGCTACAATCGAAACCGATGGAGACTTTTGACCTCTGCGTCATCGGCGCCGGCCCGACCGGCATGGCCTGCGCCATCGAGGCGCAGCGCGCCGGCTTCCGGGCCGTGCTCATCGAGAAGGGCTGCTTGGTCAACTCCATCTTTCACTACCCGGCGAACATGGTCTTCTTCACCACGCCTGAGCTGCTCGAGATCGGCGATATCCCATTCCCCAGCGCCCACCAGAAGCCGAATCGCCAGGAGGCGCTCGAGTACTATCGCAACGTCGCCGAGCACTACGAACTCGACGTCCGCCAATACCAGCGTGTCATGACGGTCGCGGGGAGCGACGGCGCTTTCGTCCTCAGCACAGAAGACGCGCACAAGCGCACGCACGAATACCGCGCGCGCAAGATCGTGCTCGCGACCGGCTATTACGACCTGCCGAACATCATGAACATCCGTGGCGAGAGCCTGCCCAAGGTCTTCCACTACTACCAGGAGCCGCACCCGTTCTACGACACCGATGTCCTGATCGTCGGCGCAAAAAATTCCGCCGCCATTGCCGCACTGGAATTATGGCGACGCGGCGCCCGCGTCACCATAGTGCATCGCGGCCCGGGCATTCACGACAACGTGAAGTATTGGATCAAGCCCGATATCGAAAACCGCATCAAGGCCGGGGAGGTAAAAGCACACTTCAACAGCACGGTGAAGGAGATCGGGGAAGATTACGTGATTTTGCAAACTCCGAACGGCGAACTGCGCCTACCGAACGATTTCGTTTTCGCGCTCACCGGCTATCATCCCGATTTCGATTTCTTGCGCGCGATTGGCGTCGAATTCTCGAAGAACGGCGCAGAAATGCGCCCGGTCTCGGATCCTGAAACTTTGGAAAGCAATATTCCTGGTGTGTATCTGGCGGGAGTGATCGTTGCAGGTTCGAAGACCAGTGAGATCTTCATCGAGAACGGCCGGTTCCACGGTCAGCAGATCGCCGCTGACCTACAACGCAAACTCAAGAAAGCGTGACTGCTTCTTCACCCAGCTGCTGATTGATCAACCGTGTCATCAGCGCCTTCATGTTCTCGCCTGTCTTCACGAGAACGAAATCAGAAGCCGCTTCCGACCAATCCAGTTTGAAGCTCGTAGAAAGCGCGGAGATCCATATCTGCTTCACCGGAGCATTCGGCGATATAACGAACGTTCCCGGCGGGTCTTCGAAGTTCACCTTCAGCGCGCCGGCGTTCTCTTCCACTTCAATCTCGGAAGACTCTTCCGCGCGCATCAGACTTCGCTTCAACGAGTCGAGTGCCTGGTCGGCGTGCCGCCGAAATTCTTGCTCGTCCATGCCTCAAGTCTAGCAGTGTGGGACGCCGCGCTCGATCGCGGTGCCTTCCTCATAGTCGTTCCACGTGACGACCATCAAGAAGGGAAGCGGGTTCGACTCGGGATAATAGCGGCGGAAGACGCGCAGCGAATCCTCGAATGTCTTCCCGCAACGGGGATCGATGTGGCGGTTCCGGCTCCACGACGCCTTCGAGTCATCGAAGCCCGGCCACGCCGCGCCGACGGCGAGCTTGTCCGGATACTTCGAACTCATTTTCGAATAGAAGTAATTCAGGTAGCCCTCGCCCCAATCGTGACCATCGGAGGCCCAGCCGTGGTCGGGCTTCACCCATGCATAGAAGCCATCCATCACATTCGCTTTTTCCGGCGCCAAGTCCTTGTAAAGCAGCAGTGGCTGCGGGCTCCACGAAGCCATCGCCTGGCGCACGCGCTTCCAATCTGTTTTGCCGCCCTTGTTGAAGATGAAGATCACTGGGCGGTCACGGTAACTCAGGTAAGCCGACGAGCCGGGCGCTTGCGGCGCGATGTAATGCTCCCAGGCGTACGTCAGATCGTGGATGGCTTCGTCCGTCGAGTGCTGCTGGTCTTCGCTCTCGTCGTACATCAGCGCGACGCGGAAATCTTTTTCCGCGGCCAACGATTGCAGCAGTGCGTAGCTGCGGTCCTCAAAATCTTTTCCCGGACCGTACCAGTTCACTACGAAGCCACGGATTCCGAGGTTCTTGGCTTCGTCTATTTGTCGATCCAGCGTCACCCGGTCAAGCGAGGAATATCCCACATTGATGTGGCTGGGCTTCCCGAACCACGGCTGGTACGCCGCCAGCATCATGGGCTGGCCCTCGGGCGCGCGCAGGTCCGCGCGCTTTAGCGTCTGCGCCCCATTCTGTTTTGGACATCCGGTCATCAAGAGCAGCGCCGCCGAGGCGCAAAGCAGCCCCGCCACGCGGCATTTGCCCGTTAGAAGTTGAAAAAATCTGCAGAGACTCACCCGAACTTCGATGAAGATTCACTCGAAGATGTTGTTTTCAGCAGTTCGGACGCATGTGACGTCATTCAGCAGCAAACCTCTGGCCTGCTTCGCGCTTCAGTCAGAACATGCGCATCCTGCTCATCGGCTCCGAAGGGCAACTCGCGCGCGACCTGGCCATTGCGCTGTCGCAGCATGAGCTTGTCTCGCGTTCGCATCGAGAGCTCGAGATCCGGGATGCCCTGGCCGTGCAACAAGTCGTAAACGAGGTCGCGCCCGCTTGCATCATCAACACCGCGGCGTACCATCGCGTAGATGAATGCGAGGATCGTCCCGAGCTTGCGTTCGCGGTGAACGCCGTGGGTGCTTACAATTTCGCCCGCGCCGCTCAAGAACACGGAGTAAAGCTCGTGCACTTCAGTACTGACTTCGTCTTCGACGGGAAAAAGCGCACTCCATACACCGAGGCCGACCGCCCCAATCCACTCTCGGTGTACGGCATGTCGAAGTGGGCAGGGGAGCGCCTCATCGAGCGTTACTGTGAGAAGCACTACGTTATCCGTACAAGCGGGCTCTACGGCACCGGCGGCAGTGCCAGCAAGGGTGGGAACTTCGTGCGCAGCATCTTGCGCGCCGCGGAGCACGGAAAGCCGCTCCACGTCGTCAACGACCAAACTATTACACCCACCAGTACGGCTGATCTCGCGGAGAAAGTTGCGCAGTTGCTGGAGCACGAAAGCTACGGCATCTACCACATGACCAATACAGGCGAGTGCTCGTGGTTCGACTTCGCGAAAGAAGTTCTGCGCCTCGCGGGCGTATCAGCCGAGATTACGCCGGTGACTTCGGAAGAGTACGGAGCGAAAGCACAGCGGCCAGCCTACTCCGTCCTCGATAACACCCGTATGCGGGCTCTGGGAGTAGAAGAGTTCGGGCCGTGGCAGTCCGCGCTCGCGGAATTCATCAAAGAAGAACAGCCGCGACTTCGTTCCGCGGCCTAAGCGGCCTTCGGGATCACATGGATTCCCTCGCCGTAGTGAAGATCGTAGTACTCGCGATAGGCGCCGGAACGCACGTTCTCCACCCAATCGCGGTGTTCTAAATACCAGCGGATCGTTTTCTCGATCCCGCTCTCAAAATTCGTTTCCGCCCGCCAGCCCAGTTCACGTTGGATCTTCGCATTGTCTATGCAATAGCGGCGATCGTGCCCCGGCCGGTCTTGCACGAACCGGATAAGCGACTCGCTCTTTCCCAACAGCCGCAATAACGCGCGCAGCACATCCAGGTTCGTTCGCTGCTTTCCTGACGCCACGTTGTAGATCTCGCCGACCTTTCCTCGCTTCAACACGGTCTCGATCGCCGCACAGTAATCGCCAACATACAGCCAGTCGCGCTCCTGCTGCCCATCGCCATAGACGGGGATGGGGCGGTCTTCCAGCGCATTTGCGATCGCCAGCGGAATGAATTTTTCCGGAAACTGATACGGGCCGTAGTTGTTGGTGCAACGCAGCACGATCGCCGGCAGACCGAACGTATTCGCGTAAGCGTGCACCAGGTGGTCGGCCGCGCACTTACTCGCCGAATAAGGTGACCCAGGGTCGAGCGCATCGTTTTCCTTGAAGCTCACGCCCTTCGGCGCGCTGCCGTAAACCTCATCGGTGCTGATCTGGATGAACAGCGGGACGGAAAAGCTCCGCGCTCCCTCGAGCAGAGCATGAACTCCCAAAATGTTGGAGCGCAGAAATGGCGCCGCATCGTGGATGCTGCGGTCGACGTGTGTTTCCGCGGCGAAGTTGACGACCGCATCAAAGCCCTGCCGGAGCACGCGCTCCACCGTCTTCAGCTCCGCGATATCGCTGTGCACGAACGTGTACTGCGGGTGTTCTTCCACTCCTCGCAGGTTCTCAGGATTTCCGCAGTACGTGAGCTTGTCGAGGTTTACCACCTCGTACTTGGAACCGTTTTGCAGAATGCGACAGATAAAGTTCGAGCCGATGAATCCGCAGCCACCTGTTACGAGTAGTCTCATCGTTTATGCCGCACTCCGCAGTTCGTCTTCCTCTTCTTCTTCGTGCGACTTCGCAGCTCCATTGCTCGAAGCCACCAGCTCGGTCGCGCGGCGCAGTGAATCGAAGGTGCCCGCATCCGTCCACCAGCCCTCGAGGATGCTGTAAGTGAGCGTCCCTTCTTCCAGGTACATGTTGTTGATGTCGGTTACTTCGAGTTCTCCGCGCGCCGAAGGCGTGAGCCGCCCGATCTTTTCGAAAACGGTCGCGTCAAAGAAATACAATCCCGTGACCGCGTAATTCGATCTTGGATTCTTCGGCTTTTCCTCGATGAGCAGGATGCGGCCGTCAACGATCTCGGGACATCCGAAGCGATGTGGATCGTGCACTGCCTTGAGAAGCAGATGGGCGCCTTTTTCTTGCGCCCTGAATTTCTCGGCAGCCCCGCTAATCGTCCCCTGGATCACGTTGTCGCCCAGCACCACGCACATGCTGTCACCATCGGTGAAATGCTGCGCAAGGCGTAACGCATCGGCGATTCCGCCTTCACCTTCCTGGTAGGTATAGTTCAGGTGCTTCAGCCCAAAGTCTTTCCCGTTCGAGAGCAGCCGAAGAAAATCGCCAGCGTTCTGGCCGCCGGTGACGATCAAGATCTCCTCGATCCCCGCATCCACCAGCGTCTGTATCGGATAAAAGATCATCGGCCGGTCATACACCGGCAGCAGATGCTTGTTTGTCACTCTGGTCAGCGGATGCAGCCGCGAACCCAGTCCACCTGCAAGAACGATACCTTTCATGAAGGCGAGCCTTTCCCATTCTGACCAGGGGTTTCGTTTTTGGATGAGTGTTCTCGGAAATGAGAGGCCAGCGGCTCTGCACTTAGAGTGGCAAAACCCGCACCGCGCCCCGTACATCTTCCTCAGGGGAGCTGTAGCTTCGGTGCCGACTAGTGAAATCTCGCTGGAACTTCCAACCGCTCAGGTCTCACGCGAGCGCTCGCTGAAAATTGCTGGCGCTCTCCGCGCCAGTTTGCTGGTCATGCTTTTTGCGATGACCTGGGCGCTCCCGCTCTCGTCGATACTCGCCATCAACCTGTTCCGCGTCTCCGTGATTCTGTGGCTGCTTCAATGTTGGAGTCGCCGACGCGAGCTTTCGCACTCCCGTTTTTTCCTTCCGCTGCTGTGCTTCTTCGCCATCACCGCTCTCGCCAGCCTCGCAGCGCAAGACCGCACCGCAAGCTGGCAGCAGATGAAAGTTGTCGAGCTTGGATTCGCCGCCGTGATGGTTGCGGACGCAATTCGCACTCTCCGGCAGCTCAGGTTCCTGGTCGCCGGACTGCTGGTCGCCTCTCTTGCCGCGGCGCTGATCGGTATCTGGCAACTGCATTCCGGCCAAATGCTGCGTGCGCAAGGTCTTTACAAGCACTACATCAATTTCGGAGAGATGTTGCTGCTGGTTTCGCTGCTGAGCTTCGGGATACTCATTGCTTCCTTCCGCAGCGCCACTGGGAAGTGGAAGTTCCTCGCCGCTGTCACTTTCCTGATCCTCACTGCTGCTCTAGCTGCCACCGCCACTCGCACTTTTCTCGCCGCGCTCTTGTTCGGCTGCGCCGTCATCATCTGGATGTGCTTCCGCTGGAAGGCGCGCGCCATTGCAGCAGCGGCGCTACTCGTCGCTATCGTGCTAGGCGGAGTTTGGCTACAGGCGCGGCGTGGTATGAGTTGGTTTAACTCCGCCGACCCGGGCACACAGTATCGCTTCCTCATCTGGAAGGACGGCGCTCGCATCATCCGCGCGCACCCGCTGCTCGGAGTCGGATTTGCGAATGTGCAGCGCCATCCCGAACGCTTCGACATGTCCGCCTACCGCAACTTTCCGGGCATGATCAGCCACTTCCATTCCACGTACATCGAGATCGCCGCTGATTGCGGCCTGCCCGCTCTAGCGGTCTGGTGCTGGTTGATGTACGCGTGTTTTGCCGCCGCCCGACGCGCGTTCCACATGCAGGTTGAACACACCTGGGAGAAGGGCATTGCGCTCGGTGTCCTCGGAGCGATTGCATGCTTTCAGCTCGCCTCATTGTCTCATTACATCCTCGGAGACCCCGAGCCCATGCTGATTTTTTGGATCCTGATGGCTCTGGCGATCATCTTGGAACAGCAAAACCAATCTCTCGTCCCAGATTCGCAGTAAGATCCCCTTCAATCAGGAGAGCGCAATGGCTGAATCGCTTGAGCAGAACTACGCAAACCACGGGCGCATCGATCCTTTGTTTCACTTTTTTCTTGTTCCAGTCGCGGCCATCAGTCTTATAGCGGCGATCGTCAACCTGGTTCGCTTCCCCGCATTTGGCTCTGCGTGGCTGGTTGTGGTCGCGATCGCTGCGGTTGTCGCCGTCTTCAAGATGCGGCTGTATTCATTGAAAGTGCAGGACCGTGTGATCCGCCTCGAGGAGCGCGTTCGCTTGCAACAGATATTGCCTGAACCACTTCGCTCCCGTGTGAACGAGCTCACCATCGGCCAGCTGGTTGCGTTGCGCTTCGCCTCTGACGCCGAGCTGCCTTCTCTAGTGAGTCGCGCCTTGAGCGAGAAGCTTTCGAAAGATGACGTCAAGAAAGCCGTCACTGTGTGGCGGCCCGATTTCTTTCGCGTATAAGTGGTTAGGTTCTATTGGCTGAAGAAACCAAAACGAAGAAGAAGTTTCGCGACCGGCTGAGCGCCGCCTGGCCGGAAGTCTGGTCGCTCGTGCGTCCGCGGCTCGGCCTGCTCGCCGGCGGATTTCTTCTGATGATCGTGAATCGCGTCGCCGGCCTGGTGCTGCCCTGGTCGCCGAAGGTGCTGGTCGACGATGTCATCAACAAACATCATTCCGAACTGTTGCCGTGGTTGATCTTCGGCGTACTCGGCGCTACCGCTTTGCAAGGCGTCACTTCCTTCGCGCTGACGCAGTTGCTTTCAAAGGCAGGTCAACGAGCCATTGCGGAGCTTCGTAGAAAAGTTCAAGCGCACATCGGCCGCCTGCCAGTCGCTTACTACGACTCAAACAAGACCGGCGCTCTCGTTTCGCGCATCATGAGCGACGTCGAAGGTGTCCGCAATCTCATCGGCACCGGCCTGGTCGACTTTGGTGGTGGATTGCTCACCGCGGCTCTAGCGCTGATCTGGCTGTTTCATATCAGTCGTGTCATGACGCTGCTCGCCTTCGCATTCCTGGTGGTCTTTGGATTCGCAGCCAGCAAAGCCTTCGGAACGATCCGTCCTATCTTCCGCGAGCGCGGCAAGATCAACGCCGAGGTCACCGGACGCCTCACCGAATCGCTCGGTGGCGTTCGCGTGGTGAAGGGTTATCACGCCGAGAGCAGGGAAGAATCCGTCTTCTCCGGGGGTGTGCAGCGCCTGCTCGATAACGTGCTCAAGACGCTCACCGCGACGTCGATCCTCGGGCTCTCATCCAGCGTGCTCGTGGGGGTCGTCGGCAGCATCGTGATGTATTTCGGAGCGCGCCAGATCCTCGCCGGCTCCATGACGCTCGGCCAGTATTTTTCCTACACCGCTTTTCTTGCGTTCTTGATCGCGCCCATCGTCCAGATCGCCTCCATTGGTACGCAGATCACCGAAGCGCTGGCTGGCCTGGAGCGCACGCGCGAGGTTCTTTCGCAAGCTCAGGAACACACCGACCCTCGACGTGTGGTATCGCTCCCCACCATCACTGGTGACGTCGTATTCGACGATGTGAACTTCTCCTACACAGCCGGGCGCAACGTGCTGGACCACGTCTCGTTCCACGCAGCTCCCGGAACTGTGACTGCTCTGGTCGGCCCATCAGGTTCCGGTAAGTCCACCATCATCGGCCTGCTCGCCGCCTTCCACGTTCCTATCTCCGGGCGGGTATTGATCGACGGCGTCGTTCTCTCGACCGTGCGTCTCGATTCTTACCGCACGCAACTCGGAGTCGTGTTGCAGGATTCCTTCCTCTTCGACGGCACCATTCGCGAGAACGTCTCCTTCTCGCGGCCCAATGCGACGGAAGAGCAGATCCTGGAAGCCTGCCGAATCGCGCGCGTTGACGAGTTCGCCGAATCCTTCGAGAACGGATACGAAACCATCGTGGGCGAGCGAGGCGTGAAACTTTCCGGCGGACAGCGCCAGCGCATCTCCATCGCGCGTGCGATCCTCGCCGATCCGCGCATCCTGATTCTCGACGAAGCGACTTCGAGCCTCGACTCTGAATCCGAAGCGCTCATCCAGCAAGGACTCGCGTATCTGATGCAGGGCCGCACAACCTTCGTAATCGCGCACCGCCTCTCCACGATTCGCCGCGCCGATCAGATATTGGTCGTGGAAGCAGGCAAGATCATCGAGCACGGCACGCACGAGCAGCTTTATGCTCAGTGCGGCCGCTACTTCGACCTTTACACCAAGCAGCACGGCGTCGAATCCAATCTATTTCTCGCGCCCGGCGAGGGCGACGTGGTTCCCGAAACGCCCGACGCCGCAGCCACCAAAGACGGCGCCGACCCTGACCCCGTGCGCCTCATTCGCGGTGGAAGCTGATTCTTGACAATAAAATCCCCACTCATTCGTCTAATCTATATAGGCTCATGAATCCCGCCAACGGCACCACCGCGGTGCGCGCCGAAAATCTCACCCGCCATTACCAAATGGGCGAATCCGTGATCCGCGCGGTCGATGGAGTCACTCTCGATATTGCGAGCGGTGAGTTCGCTGCCATGCTGGGCAGCTCGGGTTCAGGGAAATCGTCACTACTGAACCTGATCGCCGGGCTTGATCGCCCCACTTCCGGCACGATCGCTGTCGACGGCAGCGACCTTGCCCAGCTCTCACGCGAAGATCTGGCGCGCTATCGTCGCCATACCGTCGGCATCGTATTTCAAGCTTTTAATCTCATTCCCACGATGTCTGTTGCTGAGAACGTCGAGCTTCCGTTGCGCTTCGCTGAGGTCTCGCCGGAGGACCGCCGCAAACTCGCAAATGAATCGCTCCAGCGTGTCGGACTCGCCACTCGCCTGCGTCATCGCCCCACAGAGCTTTCGGGAGGCGAGCAGCAGCGTGTCGCACTTGCGCGCGCTCTGGTGAATCGGCCCAAGGTTCTTCTGGCGGACGAGCCCACCGGTAATCTCGACAGCAAGACTGGAAGAGAGATCCTGGACCTTATTCAAGATCTGAATCGCCGGAACGGGATCACCGTGATCATGGTCACGCACGAGCGCGACCTCGCCGACCGCTACGCAACGCGCCAAATTTTTCTCGGTGACGGCAGAGTCATCGCCGACGAACGAAAGACTCTGGCCGGAGATCGCGCATGAGGTTCAACGACGTCACTGACCTCGCCACGCGCAATCTTCGCGAGGCATTGCTGCGAAATTCGCTGACTACGGTCGGCATCGCCGTTGGTGTCGCCTCGCTCGTGGCCATGCTGTCACTTGGCATCGGCTTGCAGCAGATGGCCAACTCACGCCTGCAAAAGTCCGGACTCTTCGACACTGTGGTTGTGACTTCCCGCCGCGACCTTCGCTCCTTCAGCCGCGAGCAGGAGAACACTGGCCCTGCCGCTGCCGAAAGCCAAGCGCTTGACGACACTGCGCGCGCCGAGATCGCGCGCATCCCGAACGTGATCGAAGTCACGCCCGACATTCGTTTCATCACCGAGCTGCGTTACGAAGACAAGCCGCACCTCACTATGGTCGCTGGCATGCCGCTGAGCGACCGCTCCAATGACGTCTTCGAAAACATGCTCGGGAATTTCTTTTCGGCTCCGGAGGCACCCGAAGTCATCCTCCAGAAGCGCTTTGCCGAAGAGCTGCTCGGGATTAACCAGGCGCCGAACGCTCCGGAGACCGACCCAGCGAAACTGAAGCCACTGCTCGGGAAAGAGATCGTCTTACATTACGCCGAACGCATCTATGCGGACGCCTCGAAGCAATCGGCCGGTACGGGCGTGAACTTCTCCATCGTGCCGCACGACAAAACGCTTCGCATCGTCGGCATCGCAATAGAAGATCCCGAAGGGATGCGCGGCGCCGGACGCGGCCGCGCCTTCATCCCGCAAGCACTTGCTGAGAGCCTTCACATAATGCTCCCATCAGATCTTCGCGAGAGCATGCGCAGCTTCACCAGCAAGCCCGCTTATTCGAGCTTGGGCGTTAAGGTCACGAGCGCTTCCAAGGTGCAAGCAGTGCAGGACGCCATCCGCAAAATGGGCTTCAACACTTTCTCTATCCTTGACGCGACTAAGAGCCTGCGTCGCTTCTTCGCGGTGCTCGATATCTTCCTGGGAATATTCGGCAGCCTCGCGCTGGTGATCGCATCCCTCGGCATCGTGAACACGCTCCTAATGGCTATCCTTGAGCGCCGCCGCGAGATCGGCATTATGAAAGCCATCGGCGCGAGCGACCGTGATGTCCAGGTCATCTTCTTCTCTGAAGCGGCAGTGATGGGCCTCGTAGGCGGCGTGTTCGGCGTCTCTTTCGGATGGCTTCTCGGCCGCGGTATCAACTTCGGAACCAACGTTTATCTCCGCCAGCTCGAGATGCCGCCGGAGAATCTTTGGTCTTCGCCCTGGTGGCTGCTGGCGGGAGCAGTGGTCTTCGCGATCGCGGTCAGCATCCTCTCCGGACTTTTTCCCGCAGCTCGCGCAGCGAAACTCGAACCTGTCGAGGCATTGCGCTACGAATGAGACTGCATCGGCTAGGGTTTGTGCTTCTCATTCTGATCGCCGCGCTTCCTGCGCTCGCGCAGGGTCGGGCCGAATGCGGCACACTGACGAGCAAGATCCTTCACCGTCCCGTGCGGTATTGCGCGCTGCTGCCATCCGGCTTTGACGAATCAGCGAACAAGCAGCGCAAATATCCCATCCTCTATTACCTTCACGGCCGTGGCGACAACGAGCAGACACTGATCAACACCGGCTCATGGAGTTTGATAGAAAATCTGCGCAAGCAGAAGAAGCTTGGCGACTTCGTGGTCGTGACTCCGCAAGGCGGCAATAGTTTTTACGTCAACTCGGCTGATGGGAAGGAACGCTACAGCGATTTCTTCTTGCAGGAGTTCATGCCGTTCATCGAGGACAAGTACCGGATCGAACGCAGCCGTGAGTCGCGCGGGTTGGCCGGTTTTTCCATGGGCGGATACGGGGCGCTGCGTTTTGCGTTCGCATATCCTGAATTATTCGGGTCCGTCAGCGCGCAGAGTGCGGCACTGCTCGATGAGCCGCCGACCGCGCTCAACTCCGCCATTCGCGCCGGCGAACCGCAGGCGCTCATGATGGCACAGGTCTTCGGCAATCCCATTAGCGCGGCACATTGGGAGCAAACTAGCCCGTTTTCGTTGGCAAAAAAGAATCCCGCCGCGATTCGCAAGCTCCACATCTACTTCGATTGTGGGGATCGCGACGACTATGGCTTCGACCGCGGCGCCAAGATGCTCGACCAGCAATTAACTGCCGAGCACATCCCTCACGAGTTCCACCTTTACCCCGGTGGACACGATGTGCCGTACCTCCTCGCGCAGATCAGCGCCTCGATCGAATTCTTTTCCCAGCATCTTGTTGCTCCCGCCAAGTGATTTAGAAGGCTGCAATGCTTGACGCTGCGGACGAAGCTCCCGGAAAAGTCCCAATCCCAAGAGCTTTGAGCACGGTCTTGAGCGCACTCTGGTGCTGATAAAGCGTGCCGAGTCTGTACCCGCGTTTCACTTTGGGCCCCACCACAACCGCGGCGACGTGCCCGCCTCCGTGCGTCGCATCAGAGTCAGTGGATTCGTCGAACAGGATGATCAGGATTCCGTCGCCTCCGCTCTGGAATGCGGCCGTCGAGAGTAGCGGCGCGATGTTCGTCTTCAGCCAATTGTCTGCGGTCGTCAGCGAGCAGTCGTGCGCATCATTGCACTTGTTGGGGATAACAAATGAGAAGTTTGGTAACTGTCCGTTGGCGCGGTCCGTTTTGAACTGGGTGAAGGATGTCAGATTCTGCCGCTCGTTGCTGCTGTTCACCACATCGGAAAAATAGGCGAATGGGTTGTGGTGCTTGCAGTAGCGATACTTGTCGCCCCCGGTGTAGCCCGTGGACGGAATACTCTCGGCGTACGACTTCCACGTTTTTCCTGCAGTAATGATCCTGCGGACGATGTTATCCGAGGACACAGTCCCGGTGTATCCGTCGTTGTTGGTGATGACTTGCCCGGTGCTCAGCATAAAGTAGTTCCCGATCGAGGGATGGGTATCGGCGAAATAATTCGTGAGGGTCGTGTACTTGCTCGCCAGCGAGTTCAAGTACGGCATCGACGAGCTACCGATCACGCTCGAGTAGGAGTGGTTCTCTTCCACAACCATCACCACGTGTTTGGAAGCTGGAACCTGTGCCTGAGCGGCTATGCCCAGCAGAAGAGGGAAGATAACTCCGAGGATGGCTTTTCTTAGTAGAAACATCTACAGAGCCTAGCTGTCCATCAACTTGGACTCAACCGGAAACTTACCCGAGACAGAACTACGTCGAGCTGCTTAACCCTATCGCCCATCGCCCTGCAACACGACTGGCATCGTCTTGAGCAAGATCTTCATATCAAGCCACGGTGACCAGTTCTCGATGTAGCTGCGATCCAGCGAAAGCGCCTTGGCGAAAGAAGGATCGTTGCGCGCCGTGATCTGCCACAACCCGGTAATGCCGGGCTTGGCAGCGAGTCTTATCTGGTGTTCCGCCGTATATTTCTCGTATTCATCCAGTGATGGGGGACGTGGTCCCACGAGCGACATCTCACCCCGCAGCACATTCACCAGTTGAGGAAGTTCATCGAGGCTGTATCGCCGCAGGAAGCGTCCGAAGGGCGTCGTGCGGGGGTCGTTTGAGATCTTGAACAGCAGCCCATCGCGCTCGTTCAGGTGCTGCAGGCTGTCTTTCAGGTCGTCGGCGTTCGTGACCATAGTACGGAATTTCAGGAAGACGAACAGCTTGCCATGCTGGCCGACTCGCCACGACCGATACAACACCGGGCCCGGCGAACCAAGTTTGATCGCGAGAGCGAGCACCGCCATCAAGGGCGCGAGCAACACCAACGCCGCGGTCCCGATCACAACGTCAACGATTCGTTTCACGATAAGGCTGCCCGGCGTGACCTGCTGGGCTTCCATTAAAACTATGGGCGATCCGCTCATCGGCAGTTGAACGTCAGTACCAGGGAACTCTGACGTTAAAGGTTGAGATGCAACGGAAAAAAGCAGTGCCGCTTCGCGTCAGAGTGCGAATTGTGAAATCACCGTGAATTTGCAGGGTAGAGAAATCGCAGAAAGGGACCCACGCGCTCAGCCCAGGCGACCTCGCTATGTGTGGCGCCTTCGATCTCAGAATAGGCAAGATCGCGGCCGACCTGCCAGCCTTTGGCGCTCATCGCGTCGCGCAGCATCTCCGTGTCCTCGAGGCTCATGCCACCTTCCGCCGTTCCCATATCCAACCAGATCTTCAGCGGCGGCTTTGCCGGCAATTTCTCGATTTCGCGCAGAATGAACTTGTTGTCCCACCACACCGAAGGCGAAAGGACAGCGAGCTTTCCGAACACATTCGGATATCGCAACCCAAGGTGCAGCGTCACCAGTCCGCCCAGCGACGATCCCCCCATGCCGGTGTTCTCCGCACCCGAACGCGTGCGATACGCTTTGTCGATGAACGGCTTCACTTCCTCCACGATCATCCTGCCGTAGAGGTCGGCCTTGCCGCCGCCGAGTTTCGCATCCGCGCTTGGCGTGTACTCGTGTAATCGCTGCTCGCCCGTGTTGTATATGCCCACGATGATCAGCGGTTCGATCGCACCTTGCTCGATCAGCTCCTCGGCCGTGTCGTCGAGCCGCCATTCGTTCCCGCCGAATGCGGTGGAAGGATCGAACAGGTTCTGGCCATCGTGCATGTACAGCACCGGATAGCGCCGGGTCAGGTCGCGTTCGTAATTCGGCGGCACGTAAACGATCAGCGTCCGCTCCGCATCGAGATACTGCGACTGGAACTTGCGATGCAGGCGCAGCTCCGGTGCGGCGACGGGCGCCGTCATCATGCGCCCCATCCAGGAACGCATTCGGCGCCACATCTTTTTCTTGTTCTTCGGAGCTGTAGTTTCGGTCGGCAAGAGCTTGGCTTCCCTTATGAGAGTATATTGTTCCGCAAAAGTGACACCCTACTGATGCAGCGCGAACATCATAAGTGGTACTCCGAACATCTCGGACGCGAGATGGAGATGCTCGTCTTCGGCCATGCCGGTACGCCCGTGCTCGTCTTCCCCACTTCGATGGGTAAATATTTCGAGTACGAAGACCGCGGCATGGTCGCCGAGCTCAGCCATAAGCTCGAAACGGGCATCATGCAGCTTTACTGCGTCGACAGCGTCGATGAAGAAGCGCTCTACAACAATAACGTCCACCCTCGCGTGCGCATCGCCCGCCACAAGCAGTACGAGGACTACATCAGGCACGAAGTCCTCGCGCTGATCGAAAAGAAGAATCCGGGACAGCGCATCATCACGCACGGCTGCAGCTTCGGCGCTTATCACGCGATGAATTTCGCGCTGCGCTATCCCGATCCGGTCGCCGGATGCATCACGATGGGTGGCGCCTTCGATATCAAGCGCTTTCTCGATGGCTACTACGATGATGACGTCTACTTCCACAATCCGCCCGACTACATTCGCGGCCTGAGCGACCCCTGGTTCTTCGAGCGCTACCGCCAGAACAAATACATCATGGTCACGGGCGAGCACGACATGTGCTGGAACAAGAACGAGGAATTTGCTGCCGTCCTGCGCCAAAAAGGCATCCCGCACCACCTCTTCGTCTGGGGCGATGGCAGCGGACACGACTGGCCGTGGTGGTTGAAGATGGCCAATGTTTATCTGCCGTAACAGGTTCGCTCAGGGACTGGTTATTGGATTGTCATCCCGAGCGCAGCCGGAGCGAATGCGACGGTGTAGTCGAGGGACCTCGGTTTTGCTTTTATCACTTCGGGGAAGATAATCTTAAGGACTGACATGAAGAGGTATGCGTGAAAAAGATCGGAATCATCTTCGGGATGGAGAATACTTTTCCCGGCGCGTTCGTCGAACGCGTGAACTCCATGAACCTGCCAGACGTGAAGGCGGAGTTCGTCCAGATCGGTGGCGTCAAAATGGCCGACCCGAGCGGCTACGCCGTCATCGTGGACCGCATCTCGCACGACATCCCGTTCTATCGCGCGTATCTCAAGAATGCCGCGCTCAGCGGGACCGTCGTCATCAACAATCCGTTCTGGTGGAGCGCCGATGACAAATTCTTCAATTACGCGCTCGCGACCAAACTCGGTGTCGCGATTCCGCCTACGGTGATCCTGCCGCACAAAAAGCATCCCAAGGGAACAACAGATCGTTCCATGCGCAACCTGACTTTCCCGATGAATTGGGAAGAGGTCTTCGACTACATCGGTTTTCCTGCCTTTTTGAAGCCCTTCGATGGCGGCGGCTGGAAAGATGTGTTCAAGGTCAATAATCGCGACGAGTTCTTCGCCGCCTACGATCAGAGCCGTGACCTCTGCATGACCCTGCAGCGCGGGGTGAAGTTCAAGGAATATTTCCGCTGCTACGTTGTTGGCCAGGACAAGGTCCACATCATGCAATACGACCCCAGTCTTCCCATGCACGAGCGCTATGTGAAGAACGCCCCGCCGGTGGATGCCCGCCTGATTGAGCGCGTCGAAAAAGATTGCGTCACGCTTTGCCGCGCACTCGGCTACGACTTGAACACGGTCGAGTTCGCCTGCGAAGACGGCGTACCTTATGCGATCGACTTCATGAATCCCGCTCCGGACGCCGATTACCACTCCGTCGGCGCCGAGAACTTTACCTGGATCGTGAACGCAGTGGCTGACCTTGCCGTGAAGTACGCACAAGAGGGAGCACCGCAAGGGGAATATCGCTGGAGCTCGTTCCTGCAGGGAACCACTCCCGCGAAAGCGCCCGCGAAGCGTTCCAGTGCGACGAAAGCTCCGACCGCCCGCAGCAAAGCAGCAAAGTAGTCGTGGTTTTGTTTTGATTAGCTAGGAGCTAGCCGCTAGAAGCTGTTTCGCATGAAAAAGCCAACTTTCACCATCGGGATCGAAGAGGAATACCAAACCATCGATCCCACTACGCGCGATCTGCGCTCGCACATCCACTCCGAGATCATCGCCAAGGGCAAGCTCCGGATGGAAGAGCGCATCAAGGCGGAGATGCATCAGTCAGTGGTGGAAGTCGGTACCGGCGTCTGCAAGAACATTAAGGAAGCGAAAGCTGAAGTCCGGCAGCTCCGCACCGAGATGGTGAAGCTCGCCCACGAGAATGGATTGCTGCTCGCTGCCGGCGCCACGCATCCTTTTGCCGACTGGCGCAGCCAGGAGATTTATCCCGATGAGCGTTATCACCAGGTCGTCGAAGATATGCAGCTGGTCGCGCGCGCCAACCTCATCTTCGGACTGCACGTGCACGTCGGCGTCGAGGAACGCGAGACCACAATCCATCTGATGAACTCGATGCGCTACTTCCTCCCGCATCTGCTGGCGCTCTCGGCGAACTCGCCCTTCTGGCTGGGGATGAACACGGGATTGAAATCGTATCGCTGTAAAGTTTTCGATAAATTCCCGCGCACCAATATTCCTGACACGTTCACCAGTTGGAGCGAGTACGAAAACTTCGTCAACTTGCTCATTCGCACAAATTGCATCGATAACGCGAAGAAGATCTGGTGGGACATCCGCCCGCACCCATTCTTCAACACTCTCGAGGTGCGTATTTGTGACATCCCGCTGCGTCTCGATGAAACAATGTGTCTGGCAGCACTGATTCAGGCGACGATTGTGAAGCTCTACAAGCTGCATTCGCAGAACCAGAGCTTCCGCATGTACGGGCGCGCTCTCATGATGGAGAATAAATGGCGCGCTGCGCGTTACGGCATCAGCGGCAAGCTGATCGACTTCGGCAAAGAACGTGAGGTCCCCGAGCGCGACCTCATACTTGAATATCTCGAATTCGTAGACGACGTTGTGGACGAACTCGACAGTCGCGAAGAAGTCGCTTACGTGCACAACATCCTGCAACACGGCACCGGTGCCGACCGCCAGTTACGCGTTTTTCAGGAGACCGGCGGCGACCTGAAGAAAGTTGTGGACTACATGGTCCTTGAAACTCAGGCCGGATTGATGGAAACCAGTAAAGCCCCCATGAAGATCGCTCAATAGGAGAATGGCCCTGCAAGACATCTCATCACCCACCGCGCTCGATCACGTTCAGTTCGATCCCGAGTACTCCATTGGTGCCCGCAACGCGGTCCGCGTCTGCCTGAACATCAAGCCTTCCGAAAAAGTCACCGTCATTACTGACAACGTGACGCGCGAGATCGCCGCCAGCCTCGTTCGCGAGCTCGAATCTGCCGGCGCGACTTACAACGCCTTCGTCCTCGAAGAACTCTCGGCTCGGCCGCTGACCGTTCTCCCGGCTGAGATCCTTGCCGACATGGAGTCGAGCGATGTCAGCATCTTCGCCGTTCGAGTGCAGCAGGGCGAGCTCAAGTCCCGCATGCAAATGACAGACGTCGTCAATCGCCGCCACATGCGGCACGCCCACATGGTCAACATCAATCGCCAGATCATGCTGGAAGGCATGCGCGCCGACTTCCATAAAGTGGACCGCATCAGCACCAAGGTCATCGACCTAGTCCGCAAAGCCAAGCGCATCACTGCGAAGACCGACGCCGGCACCGACCTAATCGCTGATCTCAATCCCGATTACAAATGGCTCAAGACGAGCGGCCTCATCAGTCCGGAGAAGTGGGGCAATCTTCCAGGAGGGGAAGTCTTCACCACTCCCGGCGAGGTGAACGGGACATTCGTGATCGACGGAGTCGTCGGCGACTACCTCTGCGCCAAGTTCGGTGACTTGCGCCATCAGCCGCTGACCATTCGCATGAAAGGGAACCGGCTCACTGAAGCCTTCAGCGAGAACAAAGAACTCGAGCAGGATTTCTGGAAGTACACCCACACCGACGAGAACAGCGACCGCGTCGGGGAATTCGCGATTGGCACCAACATCGAGATCAAAGACGTGATCGGGGAGATTTTGCAGGATGAAAAATTCCCCGGAATTCACATCGCCTTTGGCAATCCGTACGGCGAGCACACGGGCGCGCGGTGGTATTCCTCAACGCACATCGATGTGGTTGGCACCAAGTTCAACATCTGGGTAGATGACGCGCAGATCATGCGTAGCGGCAAGTTCCTGATCGAAGCCTAGCGATGATCGCCCGGCATCGCCAGCGTTTCAACGCGGAGTTCACGCCGCAGAAATATCAAGACTTCCTTCGCGCCCTGAACGCTCGCTGCCACACGGAGATTCACTTCCGTGTCTGCGAGACGCCCGCATTCTTTCCTGAATCGCTCATCAACACCATGGCCAAGTACGGCAACGAGTTGATGCAGCAGCTCCTTGGGAATCCTGAATACATGCGCGAATCGGAGCGCTCCGTCCCGCCACAGTGGAAAGTGCCGAATCAGGATGCGACGCCACTCTTCGTTTCTGTCGATTTCGGCCTGGTACGCGATGCTGCTGGGAAGATCGAACCGAAGCTCGTCGAGCTGCAGGCGTTTCCCACTCTTTACGCTTATCAGGCTGTGCTCGGTCAGCAATATAAAGATTCGTTCGGTTTCCACTCAGGACTGAACATTCTCTGCGGCGACTTCGACCTGAACTCCTACCGCGATCTTCTCAAGCGCGTCATCGTTGGAGAGCACGCGCCCGAGAACGTGGTGTTGCTTGAGATTGATCCGGAAGAGCAGAAGACCATTCCAGATTTTCGCGTGACTGAAGACTGGTTGAAGATCCCGAGCGTGAACATCCGCGAGGTCGTGAAGCGTGGCAACAAACTGCACTATTCAAGAGCAGGGAAGCTCGTCCCGATCGAACGCATCTACAACCGCACCATCGTGGACGAGCTCGAGCGCAAGCAGGTCAAACTTCCTTTCGACTACCGCGACGATGTCGACGTCGAATGGGCAGGACACCCAAACTGGTATTTCCGTGTAAGCAAGTTCTCGATCCCATTCTTGAAGCACGAATGCGTGCCCAACACCTGGTTTCTTGACCGGCTCACAACCATCCCAAGAGATCGCGATAACTACTTGCTGAAGCCGCTCTATTCCTTCGCTGGCTCGGGCATCGTCTTCGCCCCGACCTACGAACAACTGAACGCGATCCCGCGCGACCAGCGCCACAAGTACATCCTGCAGGAGCGCATGTCATTTGCTCCGGTCATCGAGACCCCGCATGGCGGAACGCAAGCCGAGGTGCGCATCATGTACATCTGGCCAGAAGGCGGGCGCATGATCCCCGTGATGGCCCTGGTCCGCATGGGACGCGGCAAGATGATGGGCGTGGACCACAACAAGAACCTCGAATGGGTCGGCGGCTCCGCCGCCCTGATCGACCCTACTGGATAAGCTCCCGCAATTCCTTAGCTTCTCGTCATCCCTGAGCGCAGGCGAAGGACGTTGCGTTTGCGTTCAAAAAAAATGGCCCGCGCTTTCGCGGGCCATCCACAACTAAGTATTGCTCGGAACTATCTTCCCGCGCCACCACCAGCTGAGAGTGTCATGGGGCTGCTGATCTCCATCACCAGCTCCGTACCTGCGGGCAGCTCGGTCGAGTGGTGTTTGCTAAGCCAGTGCACCATCGCCGCGCCACCGCCGATAGCTGCGCCGATGAATGCTCCCTTGGCGCCGCCCGCGAGTGCGCCGATCGTCAACCCGCCGCCCGCGCCCGCCCCCATCTCGATCAGGTCGCCACGAGTGTGACCCGAACCTTTGATCTGGCCTTCGTCGTTTACCGTGGTTCCGTCCATCTGACTGTCCACGATCACCGCGCTCATATTCAAAGTTTTGCCATCGGGGAATGTGACCGACTCAGGATGCAAGCTGATCTCCGGACGTCCCTTGATGCGTCGCGGCGAGCTCACGCGCGTAACTGTCCCTTCAATGGTCGCGCCGACCGGGATAACGGTCTTTCCGTCGAGCATCACTGCTTCGGAGACGCGTCCCGTGAAGTTGTCGCCGGCTTTGTTGCCGTCGCTTGAGAGCGATTCCAGCAGCCGCATTTTTACGGCGGTTCCGGTTGGAAGCTGCAGCTGCGTCTGCGACGGCGTGGCATTGTTCTCCGCCGAGCTCACACTCGATGGTGTGACCGGCGCTTCGTCGCGTGTCTTCAAGCCGGCGGCCGGCTTGGCATTGTCTTGGGCACATAGGGTTGCGGCGGCGAACAGGGAAGCGACCAGCAAAACTCTTCTCATCCAGCTACCTCGATCAATTGATTTCTACAGCTACTCCGTACATTAAAACACCCAAGAAACACGGAGAACTGCCTAAATCACCCAAGAATCTCGGCAGTTACTATTTGGGACAGTGACGGTCTTTCACGCAGCGACGCGGCCCGCAGCGGTGGGCGTCTCGTACCTTCGAGAAACTCCTCACTCTTGTCTTCCTGAGCGAAGCGAGCTGAAGGCGAGCGGAGACGAAGGACCTTGCGTTTGTTTTCTCTTGACTGAGGAAGATAGAACACTTTACATTTGAACACGTTCAAACATGACCATCGCCACGAAGACCTCTAAACGCGACGCCACCCGCGAGAACATCCTGACCTCCGCCCTCAAGCTCTTCCGTGAAAAGGGATTCGAACCGACAACCATGCGCGACATCGCGAAGGCCGCCGGCCTGTCCCTCGGCGCGAGCTACTACTACTTCAAAACGAAAGAGGCGATCGTGATGGCCTATTACGATCGCGTGCAGGCCGAGCATACCGTCCTCGCCATTCCGGCGATGAAGAAGGCCAAAGATTTTCGCGCGCGCCTGGGCGTCGCCATGCACACCAAGCTCGACATCATCAAAGACGATCGCCGCCTTCTCGTCGCGCTCTTCCGCTACGGCGGCGACCCCGACCATCCGCTCTCCTGGTTCGGCCCTGCCACAAGCAAGCAACGCGAGCTCGCCATGGAGATCTTCGAAGCCGCCATCGGCGACGAGAAATTGCCGAAAGACGTTCGCATTCTCACTCCGCGCCTCCTCTGGACGGCGCACATGGGGATGATCCTCTACTTCCTCAACGACCGCTCCGCCGGCCAGAAGAAGACCCGCGCGCTGGTGGATGGCGGCCTCGACCTGCTGGTACAGGGGTTCTCCATGTCATCGAACGCCGTCCTTCAGCCGATCATGAAGCCGATCCGCTCGAAGATCATTCACTTGCTGGAAGACGCCGAACTCGTTCCGGCAGAAAAGCAGTAGGCGCAGCCGCACCTTACGAGTTCCATCTACTTACCTGTCAAAACATGCATAAGTAACTATTTCTGCAGGTACTCTGTACAACTCCCAGCCTGAGTTTCCTCTCTCATTGCACAACGAAGCACGTTCTCGGGGAAGGCTTGGGCCAATGCTGTCGCGTCTGCTTCTGTTCTCTCTGTTCCTATCCGGGCTCGCAAGTTCAGCCGTAACATTCAACGACACCTACTATCAAAGCTCCGGAGCCCAAGGGCTGGGCACCGTTTCCGGCGACTTCGATCGCGACGGTCGACCCGACATGGCTGTCGGCACTATCGGCGCCGTGGACGTATTCCGCAACATCGGCGGAGGCAAATTCTCATCCGCCGCGCCCTACGCGATTGCCGGGAATGGCAACACGCTTGTCGCGACCGACGTGAACAACGACGGCTGGCTCGACATCGTCGTGATGGCCTACCAAACGGATTCCGTTCAAATCCTCATCAACAACAAGAATGGGACCTTTCACACCGGCGCTCCCGTCCCGCTCACGATGCCCGGGGACGACATTGTGGCCGGCGACCTGAACGGCGACGGCAAGATCGATCTACTCGTCCAGGAATGCAACTTCAACTCCACTCCTAACAAGTGCCAGTTTGCCGTGTTCAAAGGGACGGGCACCGGCGCCTTCGCAGCCGGGCAGGTTCTTGCCCTGGCGAACGCTTCGGTGCAGACGCCCCGACTTGTCGACCTCAACCGCGACGGCAAGCTCGACCTGGTGAATGTCCGTGAACCCTACGTGCAGATCTGGCTGGGCAAAGGTGACGGAAGCTTTAACGCGCCTTCGTCCTTGAGGCCGCCGACCGTGTGCACTGCCAGCCAAGATTGCGCCGACTACCTCAGCAGCCTCGTTGTCGCCGATTTCAACAACGACACTTCGCTCGACATCGCCGTGCTGCAAGCGCACGCCTGCGGCTCAGCCTGTGGCGACAACACGGTTTACATCTATCGAAACAATGGCGCTGCCTCATTCACGCGCGTGTCTTCCTTCCGGATCGGTCCATCTGCCGGCGGATTGCTGCTCGCCACCGACATTAACGGCGACCAGAACATCGACCTCGTCAACATGAACGGCGCACACTTCGGCGGCGGACTGATGTACTCGTTAGGCAAAGGGAATGGCAGTTTCGGCACGCAGGCCAGCATGAGCGATTTCGACATGGCTGACCTGCTGGCGCGCGACTTCAACCTCGACTCGCGCCACGATCTCGCCGTATCCACTTGGATGAGCGAAGGATGGGACGCCTTCACCAACACCAACGCGGTCGCCAACTGCACCGCGCCGAGTTCCGCAAATCTAGCTGCTAAAATCTGCGGGCCTGCAAACAACGCGAGCGTCACCTCGCCCGTGCTGGTAAAGGCGAGCGGCAACTCTCCCGCGGGAGTCGAGCGCCTGGAACTCTGGGTAGACGGGAAAAAATCCACCGAGCGCTGGAACGATCAGCTCGCCAAAAACCTGACGCTCTCCCCCGGCGCGCACCGCATCGCCGTCGTCGCAGTGGACATGTACAAAGGAACAGCGACCCAGGCGATCACGGTCAACGTTCACTAAGCGAGGGGCCGGGGCTTTCGCCCCGGCTCGCTCTCGCAGTAACAAACTTTTGTAATCGCAGGCAAACCCCGGCAGCTCTCCCAAATCCAACTGCTTACCCCTGCAAGGAGAGCTTTATGCGGAACCTTCTCGGCCTACTTCTTCTCTCGCTTTTTGCGGCTGGAATGGCGACAGCGCAGGTCAACTTCTCATCCACACGCTACGATTTCATCATCCCGGTAAACGGTGCCGTCAGCGGCGACTTCAACCGGGACGGCAAGCCCGACATCGCTGTGGTCGATGGACAAGCCGAAGTCGTCGTTTTTCTAGCGACAACCGCCGGACACTATCCCGCGACCGGCACCATATACCCAGTGCAGGATTCCGGTGTCCAGATCCGCACCGCCGACCTGAACAACGACGGCAAACTCGATCTCGTTATTGCATTCGGTCCGCCAACACCAACGATCTCGGTCCTGCTCGGGAACGGAGATGGCACGTTCACTCCCGGTCCCGACCTCACCACCGCGCACAGCGTCGGGAACCAGGGCTTTGACCTGGGCGACTTCAACCACGACGGCAAGATCGACATGGCCGTGATCGAGTGCGACAGCAACAACGTCTGCGATATGCGGGCGTATGTCGGCACGGGTACTGGCACCTTCACTCCCGGGTACAAGATCCAGATGACCGGCCTGGCGCGGTCTATCTCCGCGCAGGACCTGAATGGC
>JBJMGI010000024.1:0-10420 GCA_045807945.1 Terriglobales bacterium
CGTCGAGCTCTTCCACGCTAACCGTCTCTCCGCGCGCCATCTTCTGCAAGCCGATGCGGGCGATATCTGTGCTCGTCGGCCGCTCGATGCGGACTGCGGCGGCGCTCCGCGCGGCTTTTACAAGCTCCTCATCCGGCGTGACCGCAACTCTTCCCTGCACCCGCGCCACAAACTCATCGCGCGTGACGAGGACTTCATCTTTTTTTGTAGCAATGCCGCGGCTCAGCATGTACTCGCCCAGATAAACCTCGTTGCGCTGCGCATCAAGCGCCGCAAATACGCGGGCATCGTCATAGTTGATGCCAGAGGTCAACACGCAAGCTTCCAGCACCGAAACCGCCGCAATCGGCTTGCCTAAGATTTCCGCTAGTCCCTTCACGGCCGTCAGCCCGATACGCAATCCCGTGAACGAACCCGGCCCCGTCGCCGCCGCAAACGCATCAATGTCTCTCTTCTTCAAATTGTTTTCGGAAAGCAGCCGCGCGATCTGCGGTATGAGCTGCGCGGAAAATGTTCCACCCTCGACGGGGCTGGTCGCGATCAGCTGAAACTTCTCAGCGTCGCCATGCGCCAGCGCCACGCTGCCATTCTTGCCGGAAGTGTCAATGGAGAGAATCAGCATGAATAAAAAACACTGTCATCCCAAGCGAGCCGGGGTTCGCAGCAGCGAATCACGGCGAGTCGAGGGACAAAGCCTTTGCAGTTGCCTTCCTACCTGCTGCATCCTGCCTCCTGCCTCCTAGACTCCCGACGGCGCGTCCATCACCAGCTCCAGCAGCACTCCGCCCGCGCTCGAAGGATGCACGAACACATAAAGATGCCCGCCCGCGCCGATCTTGATCTCATCCGAGATGAAGCGTGTTCCCGTCTTCTTCAGTGAATCGATCGTCGCCTGCAGGTCTTCCACGCTGATGGCAACGTGATGTAAACCTTCGCCGCGCTTGGCGATAAAGCGCGCCACGGCGGAGTCTTCACTGGTCGCTTCCAGCAACTCGATTCGGCTGTCCCCGGCGGGAACCATCGCGACCCGCACCTTTTCGTGTTCCACAACTTCCTCGTGGCCGATCTCGAATCCCATGGCGCGATAAAATTTCTTCGCCTCGCCGAGCGACTTCACGGCGATCCCGAGATGGTCAATGGTGTTCATGTCTCAGTCTACTTTGTCGAGATGAATGGTATTTTCAGCATCCTCAGACAGATAGAACTTATTGCCGCTGGAACGCAACTCGTACGTAGACAGCCCCGCTCTGTGCTGCTGAAAATCTGGATTGAATTCGCCAAGAGGATGATTGATCAGCCATAGGTTTTCGAATTTGATTTCATCCGAGGCAGCGACCCAAACCAACAACTTTTCCTTTGGATGGCTCCATGACGTCCGATTCAACATTTCAGACCTAAAACTGAGCTTCCATTTTCCGCTGTTATGGACTTGAGATTGACTCTTGGCAGGGGCGAATGATTGCTCGAACGTGTTATCAGATCTCAATATCAACTCTTCGACGCCATTCGAATCTCGGTGAACATACTTGCCAACGAAATCTCTTTGCTTGGGCTGCGAACACCCCGAAATGGAAAGCATGGCAATAGACACAATGAGTACTGGGAAGGATTCCTTCATAGCCCCTTTACGATCTCTTCCACCAGCGTGTACGGGTCCCGCTTGTGCTCGGCGATCTCCTGCGCGTAGCGCGTCACCTGCTCGTCGGTGAGCCGCTCTCGCGTGCGCGCCACTAGCGCGTCGCGCAGCATTTCGATCAGCCGCTCGCGCCAGTTCTGGACCTTATGCTTCATCGCCAGATCGTTCTTCGCGAGGTACGCCTGATAATCCGCAATCGCCTTCACGAGGTCCGGTATCCCGATGCCCTCGGTGGCTACGGTTTTCACAATGGGCGGTGTCCATTGGTCGCTGCGGATGGCGAGCGTCTGCATCATGCGTATCTCGCGCTCCACGCGCTCAGCACCCTCGTGGTCCGCCTTGTTGATCACGAAGACGTCGGCGATCTCCATGATTCCCGCCTTGATCGTCTGCACGTCGTCGCCCATGCCTGGAACAAGGATGACGATAGTGACATCCGCCAGCCTGACAATGTCGATCTCATCCTGCCCGACGCCCACCGTCTCGATCAGGACAACATCTTTGCCGCTGGCATCAAGCACCGTCGCGACATCGGCCGTTGCGCGCGCCAATCCACCGAGGGCGCCGCGTGTCGCCATGCTGCGGATAAAAATTCCCGGGTCGGCGTGGTGCGCCTGCATGCGTATGCGGTCCCCGAGAATCGCGCCGCCGGTGTAGGGACTGGTCGGGTCCACCGCGACGATGCCAACGGTTTTATTCTGCTTGCGGTATTCGCGTGCCAGTTGATCGACAAGGGTGCTCTTGCCGGATCCTGGCGAGCCGGTCAGGCCGATCACCTGCGCGCGCCCGCTATGTGGAAACAATTCCCGCAGCAGCGCGTTCGAGTCCGAGGAATTGTTTTCGATGGCGCTGATGGCGCGAGCCAGCGCGCGCACCTCTCCCGCACGCACGCGTTCGCTCACGTTGCTGTGATTGCTCGTCAAACCGACTAGTGTAAATGATTGCAGTTTCAAAAACCTTCACCACGCAGACACAGAGACACGGAGAAATTCTTGAATAAATTCGTCTGCGTCGTCCATATCCTCTGTGGTTATGGTTTGACTTGCGCCATCACCGGCTTCAGCGTCGGCACAAACTGCTCGAGTACAGCTTTGCGCAGCAGGTCAGGCGGCAGCAGCCCCTGCGCAAGGATGAAGTCGTGGTACTTGTGCTGGTCGAAGCTCGGCCCGAGTAGGTGCTCCACTTCGTTGCGCAGCGCGAGCAGCCGCGTGTAGCCGTAGAAATAGGAAGTCGCCTGTCCCGGCATACGGAAGGTGTAGCGTTCCACCTCTTGCGTCGCCATCGCATCAGAGAAGACGCCGTCCTTCATCAGGATCTCTTTCGCCTGCGCCGGCGTCAGCACTCCTGCTTGTAACTCCGGGTCAATGAACGCGCGCGCCGAACGGAGTAAGCGGTGTTGCAGGGAGATGAGCTGCCCATCGGGCGGCATGTAAGGTTTGGTTATCCATTCGGAATAGAGTCCCCAGCCTTCGACGTTCGTCGAGTTGAACGCATACAGCGCGCGTGCCTGCGAGACGCCGTGCTCCACCATCGAATCAAACTGCAGCTCGTGCCCCGGGCGCGCCTCGTGGGCGGTCAGCGTCCAGGAAGCTGCCGCAAATGTGAAGTCGTCGTATTTTTTCGCCTGCGAACCCGGCGCGGTCGGAATATTCAGCGGCAGCACGAACGCGCCCTGCTCGCCGGTGTTACCGATCAGCCGCGGCGCTTCCATGTGCGGCGCCGGCTGGATTGCAGCTTCCGCATCGGTCGAAATACGAATACGCGCGGGGCGGCTCGGCAGTGTGACCAGATCTTTTTCCTGAATGATCTTCTCGATGTCCGCCAGCCGCTGCTTGTAGTGGGGCAGAATGGCGTCGCCCACCAGCTGCTCTTTTTTCAGCTGAGCGATCACGTCGCGGTAGTCCGTAGCGGTGAAGCCGTGCTGCTTCGCGACTTCAGGCGCGATCTCCTGCATCTGTTTCTGGATGTCGTTGAAAGCGGCGTGCGCTATGGCGCGCAGCTTCTCCGCGGGAACGTCTACCCCGAAATTCTCCAAACGATACGCATATAGCTCAGGCGGAAGTTTGAAATCGTCGTTCGCCTTGCTCAGGATCTCTTTGTTCAGGAAGTCGTCGTACGCGACGAGTTGCTCGTGCAGCTTCGCCAACTCGCTCTTGGCATCCAGGTTGTATTTCTGGAACAGCTCGGCAATTCCTTTTTCAAGGAACGACGTGTTCGTAAGGTCACGCTCGAGCTGCGACTTCGCGGGATACTTCTTTCCCGCACCGATTCCTTCTCGCGTGCGCGCCATCGCCAGCTCCGTCAATGGCCTTGTCCCTTTGATCATCCCCGCGTACTTGCGCAGCCGCACCAGCGCCGCCGGATAACGCTCGGGCTTCACCTGTTCATCAAGGATTGCGTGCACGCCATTAAAGACCAGGCGCGCTACATTGATGTACGGCACCTCATACTTCTCACTCAGCTCCGAGCCGCGCAGCCCGTCTTCTTCCGCCTTCATCAGGATCTGTAGGTCTTGCTTTACCAGCGGATCTTTTTCCGTAGCCAGGCTCTTCTTCAGCCACTCGACGGTCTCGCGCGTGACTTTGCGGGAGCGCTCGAGGTATCCAGGATTCAGGTCCAGAATCTTGTCGTCGAGCCCTTCGACACCCTGCCGTCCATACGATTCGGGCGTGAACTGCGCCTCCGCCTTGTTGACGCGCTCGGTGTATGCGTCCGAGCGCTTCACCCAGTCGGGCTTATTCTCTTGAGCAAAGGCAAAGCAGGAAAGGACGGAAAGAAGCAGCAGCAGTTTTTTCATGAAACTCCTCGAGAGTTCTTGGACGTGCAATTAAAACGAAGGTCATCCCGACCGGAGCGAGTCCGCCGTGGCGGACAAGCGCAGTGGAGGGATCTGCATTTACTGGACACTGACTACTGGCTAGTCCTTCAGCAGGTTCCTGGCGATCACCAATCTCTGGATCTCGCTCGTGCCCTCACCGATGGTGCACAGCTTCACGTCGCGATAAAACTTTTCCGCGGGATAATCCTTGATGAACCCGTATCCGCCGTGGATCTGCACGCTTTCATTCGCGCAGCGCACCGCGACTTCGCTCGTATAAAGCTTCGCCATCGCCGACTCTTGCGTCGTTTTCAGCCCCGCGTCCTTCATTGACGCGGCTCGCATGGTCAGCAGACGCGCTGCATCGATCTCGGTGGCCATATCGGCCAGCTTCCACTGGATTCCCTGGAATTCGCTGATCGCCTGCCCGAACTGCTTGCGCGACTTGGAATATTTGAGCGCCGACTCGTACGCGCCCTGCGCCATTCCGAGTCCGAGCGCCGCGATCGAGATGCGTCCGCCGTCGAGGACCTTCATCGCGTCCACGAATCCCTGGCCTTCCAGGCCGCACATCGCGGAAGCAGGCAGAACGCAATCTTCAAAGATCAGCTCCGATGTGTCGCTCGCTCGCAGCCCGAGTTTGTTTTCTTTTTTCCCGGCGCGGAACCCTTTCGTTCCTTTGTCCACCAGGAACGCCGACAATCCCTTCGTTCCTTTGCTCTTATCCGTAACCGCGATCACCACAGCGACATCGGCGTAATGTCCGTTGGTGATGAACGTCTTCGTCCCGTTCAGCACCCATTCATTTCCTTTGCGGACTGCGCTCGTGCGCGCTCCACCAGCGTCTGAGCCCGACCCCGGCTCGGTCAATCCCCAGCAGCCAATGAATTCCCCGGTCGCGAGCTTTGGAATGTACTTGCGCTTCTGCTCCTCATTGCCTGCGATCCAAATATGGTTGGAGCAGAGCGACGTGTGCGCCGCCACGATGATGCCGATCGAGCCGTCTACCCGCGAAAGCTCGTCGATGATGGTGACGTACTCCACGTATCCCATGCCGGCGCCGCCGTACTCGGTCGGGAAAATCGAGCCCATCAGCCCAAGCTTGCCGATCTCTTTCACCGTCTCCATCGGGAAGTGCGACTCTTCATCCCACTTCATCACATTAGGAGCGATCTCGCGCTCGGCGAACTCGCGCACACTTTTCTTCAGCTGTTGCTGCTCTTCGTTGAGTTGAAAGTCCAAGAAAGGTCCTCAGGATGGGCGCGGCGCACAGGCGCGCCAGAGTTACAGGGCGAACAGAAGATTAGAACACAGACCCACGACGAGCAGAAGACTACGGTTGGCGTTTTCGATATTTGTCGTTTCCTACAAAGAAAACGACAAGCGCTTCAACGAGGGATGCGTTCCAGAAAAATCGCCACATCAGGAACGCAACGAACACAATCGCGAGTAAGAATCCGGCAAGATACGCCCACATTGTTCACTCCTGTTTAGCGACAAATCTCGCTTATGGCGCCGAGTGCCCGTTCGCATGCGCCCCGATCAACATCCATGTGCGTGACAATCCGGATCTCAGTCGGCGAAATCCCGCTCGCGAGAACATTCTTTTCCATCAGCTTGCGCGTGAACGCGGCTGAGTCCATGCCGGTACCGCTGATCTCGAACACGATGATGTTGGTCTCAACCTTCTTGGGATCGATCTTGATGCCGCGCAGCTTCGCCAACCCTTCGGCCAGGAACTTCGCATTTGCGTGGTCCTCGTGCAGCCGCTTCGGACCTTCTTCCAGCGCGATCAGCCCGGCCGCTGCGAGCACCCCTGCCTGCCGCATCCCTCCGCCGAGCGCCTTGCGGTAAACACGTGCCTGCTCGATGAATTTCTTTGAGCCGACCAGCAATGAGCCGACCGGGGCTCCGAGCCCCTTCGACAAACAGAACATTACCGAGTCGAATTTCTTTGTGATCTCCGCGACCGGCTTTCCCAGCGCGACTGAGGCATTGAAGATTCGCGCGCCATCCAAGTGCACGCGCAATCCCATTGCGTGCGCGCCGTCGCAGATCTCCTCCGCGACCGCCGTCGGATAAACCGTGCCGCCGGCCATGTTGTGGGTGTTCTCCAGTGAAATGAGTCCGGTCTGCGCGCGGTAGTAGATTCCCGGCGCGATCTTCTTCTTGATCTCGCTCCAGGTCAGGATCCCGTTCTCGCCGAAGATGGTCCGCGGCACGCATCCCGAAAAGAACGAGAGCATTCCCATCTCGTAATTAAAGATGTGGCCGCGCTCTTCGCAGATGATCTCCTGCCCGGGCTGGGTATGGATCTTGATTGCGATCGAGTTCCCCATGGAACCGGTGGGGACAAATATCGCCGCCTCGCGCGCGAAGATCTCCGCCGCGCGCTGCTCCAGTTTGTTGATGGTGGGATCTTCGCCGTAAACGTCATCGCCGACCTCGGCTTCCGCCATCGCGCGACGCATCGCCGGCGTCGGCTTGGTAACTGTGTCGCTGCGCAGATCGACTACCGCGGCAGTGTGCGTGCGCTCAAGCTGCTCTGATTTTGTGACAGCAGTGCTCATATCGTTCTTTAAGTCTATTCCATCACGAGGTGGTTCGACGTGGGCTGGACCTGCGCAAGCTCAGCTCAGCAGCTCCGCAATTGCTTCCGCAAAGATGCGCGTGTGGCAATCGACATCCTCCTCTGTAGTCGCTGGGGACATCAGCGCCATGTTGTGGAAGGGAGTAAGCAAGACACCCCGATTCAACGCGTGCAGATGCATATAGCGCTCGAGTTCAAAATCTGCAGCCGCTGCTGCCTGGCCACCGTTTTTGGGAGGCTCTTCGCAGAACAGGTACTCCGCCCGGCAACCCAGTCGCGTCACATGCCACGGCACGCCGGCATCGGCAATGGCCGCCGCTGCACCGTTGATGAATCGCTCCGCGAGCGGGATCATGTGAGCGAACGCGTCCTCAGTGAGAACACTCTGCAGCGTGGCTCTCATCGCGGCTAGCGACAATGCATTTGCTGCGAGCGTTCCGCCGATACCGCCGGTATCGCAATCGGCAGTCTGGATTCGCGCGCTGATGCGCTCAGCGATTTCCTGGGTGAATCCGTAAGCCGCGCCGGGGATACCGCCCCCGATCGGCTTGCCGATCACCAAAAAATCGGGCTCAAGCTCCTGTGCCTTGGTAAAACCGCCAGGGCCGGCACAGATCGTGTGGGTCTCGTCAATGATCAGCAAAGTGCCGTGCTTTCGCGTAAGCTCCCGCAGCGCATCGTGGAACCCCGGCTCGGGATGCACGATCCCGACATTGGTCAGTGCGGGTTCAGCCAGGACGCACGAGATATCGCCGGATGCTAGCGCACGCTTGGTCCCATCGATGTCGTTGAATTCAACTACTTCCGTTGTCACAGCTGGGTTCACCGGTGGACCGATGTTTCCGCGCCTCGCCGCACCTCGTCCCGAGCTGTCCAGCGTGATGAAGCTCTCATCCACCGTTCCGTGGTAGCACCAATTGAAGACCAATATTTTGTTGCGTTGCGTGATCTCGCGCGCAATGCGGATCGAAAACCGGTTCGCGTCCGTCGCGGTCAGCGCAAATTGCCATACCGGCAGACCGAAGCGGCGGGTTAACTCTTCCCCGACCCATATCGCATCCTCCGTCGGCAGCATGAAGGTGATGCCGTTCTGCATCCGCTCGGTCGCCGCGCTGATTGTCGGCCCGGGGGAGTGCCCCGTCATCGCGCCGGTATCGCCAAGACAGAAATCCACGTACTCGTGACCATCCACATCGAAGAAGTGCGCGCCTGATGCGCGTTCAACAAAGAGTGGGAAGCCGCCGGGCCACTTCTTCATCCAGTTCATGGGCACGCCTCCCAGCAGCGAATTCTGCGCGCGGTCGAATAGCGCCCTCGATTTGGGATGGGCAGACGCAAAGCGCTCCTGCTCGCGCCGCATCAGGTGCGGTAACTTGCTGCGGTTGATCGCAGGCATCAGGAAGAAACTCCGGAAAGCAGCAGCCTCTCGAAGACGTCGTTGGACAACAGCCGGCCCTTCGCGGTCAGTGACACCGAACCATCCACCTGGCGCAGAAAGCCTGTGGCTATAAGGGAATTCACCTGCTCCTCTAGCCTGTGAACAGCGCTGCCGTATTTTTTCGAAAGCCCCTTGAGAGCGACGCCCCGACACAATCTCAGTCCCAGGAAGAACTCTTCTTCCAATGCGCTCTCCTCGGTGACGTCAGTGCGAGTCAACCGCGTGCCGGCATCGAATTTTTCAAGCGAATCCGTAGTCGCGAAACGCACCGCATCAAGCGCTCTGGTCGCGCTCGGCAGCATCGAGTGCGCATCCACGCCAAAGCCTATGTACGGCTCGCGCGTCCAATACTTAAGGTTGTGTTCCGATTCATGCCCCGCCCGCGCAAAGTTGGAGATCTCATATTGCGCAATCCCCCCCGCGCTCAGCCGCTCGCACGCAAGCTCGTAAAAATCAGCAACATCGTCTTCTTTCGGGACAAAATGGGCGTGATAGCGCTGGCCCCCCGCCAGCAGCTCTTTGCCCAACCGGGAATCCTCGTCAACCTCGAGCATGTAGACCGAGACGTGCGGCACGCCGCTCGCGATCACGTCTTCGAGTGACGCGATCCAACTCTCGCGAGTTTGGTGCGGCAAGCCGGCGATAAGGTCCACACTAATCTCGTTGATCCCACCTGCGCGCAGTCGCACAATGTCATCGAGCACGATCTGCCGCGTATGCAGCCGGCCCACCGCTCGCGATTCCTGATCGACGAATGATTGCACTCCCAGGCTCACGCGGTTCACACCGCAGCGTAGAAGCGTCCCGATCATTTCCGGGGTCAGCGTGCCCGGCGCGCACTCCACCGTGACTTCCGCGTCAGGCAAAACTGAGAAACTCCTCCGCACCGAATCAAAGAGCTGCACCAACTGCTCAGGCGCGAGCGTGCTCGGAGTCCCGCCGCCGAGATATATGGAATCCACTTCGCGCGGCAGCTCCGCATCAAATTCCTGTGCCACCGCCGGCGCGCGCTCCATATCGGCGATCACCCGGTCCACGTAGCTTTGCATCTTCGTCCGCGAGAATACGTCGCTGGCAAAGTTGCAGAAGCTGCACTTCGTCCTGCAGAACGGGACGGAGATGTACACACCTAGCGCCACGCTTAGATTTTATAGGGTTGCTATGTCGGCTGGGTTACAATCTCCCACTCATGTCCAAGCGAGTCGTAATCACCGGAATGGGCTGCGTAAGCCCTAACGGCATCGGCAATGAAGCGTTCTGCCGCGCCATCCTTGCAGGAAAAAGCGGCGTCAAGCGCGTCACCCGTTTCGACCCCAGCGAGCTTCCCGTCCAGATCGCGGGCGAGATCCAGGATTTCGACGAATCAAAATGGATCGACGCGAAAGAGCGTAAGCACGTCGGCCGCGTCGTGCCGCTCGCAGTTGCTGCCGGAACTGAAGCACTGCAGGACGCTAACATCGATTTCGCTACCATGGACATGGACGGCAAGCGCGAGGTCGGCGTCGTCATCGGTTCCGGCGGCGGCGCGCAGGAGTTCAGCGAAGAGCAGATTCGCCTCTGGCTCACCGGACACATCAAGCAGGTCTCGCTCTTCTCTATCCCCAGCGGCACGATGGGTACGCTGTCGAGTGAGATCAGCATGCGCTTCGGCTTCCGCGGCATGAGCCACGTCATCACCACCGGGTGCACCTCTTCTACGGACGCATTCGGCTACTCGCTTCGCCAGATCCAGGCCGGAGTGCTTCCCATGATCCTGACCGGCGGCGTGGATGCGCCTATCGCACCAGGCATCATGAAGGGCTTCACGCTTATGAAGATCATGACCTCCGCATGGAATGAAGAACCGGAGCGCGCATCGCGGCCGTTCTCGAAAGACCGCGACGGCTTCGTTGTAGCCGAGGGCGCGTGGATGTTCTTCCTCGAAGAACACGAGCACGC
>JBJMGI010000025.1:0-19438 GCA_045807945.1 Terriglobales bacterium
CCCGTGCGGAACCGGCGGCCATTGTAGGTGTCGTAATCGAAATGGTAGCCGATCGTTGCGTTGTGCTGTCCCATGGCATTGAACGTCTTGGAGGTGTCGACGTTGAAACCCCAATTGTTCCCTGCTGTGTCTTCACCGTAGCCGAAACCCTGGCGCTGATACGAACCGCGTAGTGGCTGGCTTGGGCTGATGCAAGACGGGTTCGGCGCGCCGCCGGTTAGAGTGCAAGGGCTACGCTGCGTGAAGTCGGTCACGGAGTAGACGTTCGGGTCGAGCGGATCGTCCTGCAGGCCGTTATGCCCCCATGTGGCTGACAGGTTCGCCAACCAGGTAGGGCTAAGTGTGGCGTTATAGCGCACTACCGCATTGCGCGTGCCGAACTTCAGCTTGTCCTCGACCGTGGTGTTGCTGGTGTTGAGGAAGCCGTTGGGAGCGAAGTTCGTGCGGGTCGGATCGCCGAATATCGACGCCTCCAGTTGATGGTTTTGCGCGATCTTGAACGTCAACTTGCCGGCGTAGTTGTAGACCACATTGCGCAGGTCAACATTTCCCAGACTGACCGGCGGGATGGGGCCGAGGCCGGCGGTTCCGAGGTCAGTGGGGTTCTTGAATTGCGCGAACTGGTCGTAATTGCGGTTAAAGGAAGGATTGAAGGACCCGAAGAAGAACAAATGGTCCTTCATGCCAGGGACGTAGCCGCCGATCTCTCCATCGAGATCGTAATTACCCTGATGAATCGTTTTCCCTAACAGATTGAAACGGCCGAAGTCGTCAGGATGTTTGCGAGAAGCTTCCAGGCTGTCGGGCGCGATGAAAGCGCCGAGGCTGCCGTGGTACTGATTGCTGCCTGACTTCGTGACGATCTGCACGATGCCGCCGGTGGATTTGCCGTACTGCGCTTCGAATCCGCCCGTCTTCACCTGCACTTCTTTCACGAAGGAAAGATTGATGCCGGTAGATAGCGAACCATATACGCGCGAGTACACACCGATACCGCCGAAGCCGCCGTCGGTGATACTGACGCCGTCGGCGATGTAGTTGTTCTCAAGGCCGGTGCCGCCGGAAATGGAGGGATTGGCTGCGCCGCTTCCGCCACCACCACTCACACCCGGTGCAGCGTAGAACAAGCCGGTAACGCCGCGAGGGACGGGTACTTGCGAATAGAAGGTGTCCGTGAGGTTGGATGAGACGGCTGTGGAAGTGGTGTCTACGGTGATCGCGTTCGCGCTCACCTCAACCACGGTGCTGGCTTCGCCGGGCACCATGCCGATGCGGACGTTGGAAGTCTTGTTCGTTACAACTTCCACCGACTTGATATCGGCGCTCTTGAAGCCCTGCTTCTCGACCTTAAGTCCGTAGAAGCCGGGAGTGAGTAGCGGGAATTGGAACTGGCCCGCGGGATTGCTGGTGACGGTGCGTGTTCCGAGGGGGCCATTCATCGTGATCTTGGCTCCCGGCACCACTGCTCCCGTATTGTCCACGACTACGCCGGAGAGGTTGCCGCGGACGGACGACTCAGCCGATCCCTGGCCCCAAACCAGCGCGCTCGTGGAGAAGAGCAACGCAAAAAAAGTGGCGGATACTACGAGTTTTTTCATTTCTCTGTCCTTATGCACCCGGAAGTGCATTGCGATTGCGCCCAATGCCGGGCCGGAATCGACCTCCGATCCGATCCAGACACCGAACGCGATTCTGTGTTGAAGAATCGGCTAGAAGGAGGATGTGGGGGATTTGTTGTGCGACAGGATGACGGGAGCGGCTTACGAAGGTTTGAAGAACGCGGCAGCTTCGAGAATCGTGCTACCGGCGCTGTTAAAGCGCCTGGCGTAACAGGGGTCGCAGCCGATTCCGGTAACCGCGACTGGAAGCGAGCTCCGTACCGTCGCGCAGCACGATCTTGTAGTCGCCGCTATACATGGGTTCAAGCTGCTTCACGAACTCAAGATTCACGATGGTGGAACGGTGTACGCGCAAAAACCGCTTCGAATCGAGCAGAGCTTCCATCTGCTGCATCGTCTCGCGCACCAGATGAGACTCGCGCCCCACGTGCAATCGCATGTAGTCGCGCTCAGCTTGAATCCATTCCACTTTTTCCGGGGCTAGAAAAATTCGGCGCGTGCCAGTCTTTATCACCAACCGCGGCACGCGGCTGCTGCGGAGCCGCAAGAGCTTGATCCTTCCCGCTTCGCGCCCAGTCGACTCCAAAGTCGTGGCAGGTGTGTTGTCTTGGGGAATCGTTTCCATCGTGTCAGGCCGCCATCATCTGCTCGAAGCGCTCGCGGTAAGAGCGGCCGATGTTCAGCTCGGTGCCATCCTGCAGCACGAGTGCGTGCTCTCCGTTGAACCATGGGACAGCCTCGCGAATGCGCGCGATGTTCACGATGGCGGAACGATGGATACGCACAAAAAGGTTCGGATCTAACCGCGCTTCGACGGCGGACATAGAAGAACACACGGAGTGCCGCTCCGTTCCACAAAAGATGTGCACGTAGTTTCCCGCGGCGCGGACGTAATCAATGTCGCGCATGCGAAGGAACAGGTACTTCCCTTTGCTGTGGACGATCAGCGGTGCTGCATAGCCGCTGCTCGCGGGGGCCGCAAAGGGCCCGGCTGAAGTCTCGTCGTAGGCGCGTCCGAGCGATGCGCGCGCCCGGTCGAGCGCCTTGTGGAAGCGTTCGCCGCTGAACGGCTTCAGCAGGAAATCCGCCGCGCCCTCGTCGAAGGCCCGCACCGCGTGCTGCTCGTCGGCGGTAACAAAGACGACGGCTGCGGAACTGTTCGACTGCACTGCTTCCATCGCGGAGAAGCCGTCAACCTTGGGCATCTCAACGTCAAGGAAAACTACGTCTGGCGAATGTTGCCGGATGGCTTCGATGGCTTGGTGCCCGTCACCACATTCCGCGACAACGTGGCAGTCGGGTTCTTCCGCAAGCAATTTACGGATACGTTCTCTGGCTATGGGTTCGTCGTCTGCGATGACGACGCGTGTAGAGCGTGCGACGAGTTCCATGTTCTATAAGACGAAATCCAATAAAAGTAGATGCGCGGCGGCTTCTTCACCAGCAACTCTGGCACGGGATGACGTGCTCGGCTCAGTATGCTGGCTGCCCGACGCCGGTCTCGAGATAGGATTTCAGGCTTCTCGTCGCAAGCTGCGCCCATGTGTGGCTCCAGCGTTGGAAGCAGGAGCTCTGCGCCTTCCATCCCTGGTGCGAGAAGGCAACGTCTGTCCCGCCGCGCTCGTTGCGTTCGATCTCGAAGCGGACGCGGGTACCGTCACAGTCGTCATGGCACTTGCCACTGGCGTTAGGGTCTACGATCTTCCACTCGATCAGCTGGCCGGGGTTCAATTTGTCGACCACAACCGAGCAAGCATGCGGCTTCGAGCCAAGCTCGAGCTTGCCGCCGACAAAGGGCTGCACAGTGGAATCAGCCGACCACCACTTCGAGAGGTGCCGGGGTTGCGTCAATGCAAGGTAGGTCACCCAAGGCTCAGTCCGAATGGAGATGCGGTGCATGATGGCCGGCTTCTTCATGCCATTTCTATAGGCAAACGCGCGGCCACACCCACGCAGAATAGGTGTGAGCGACAGTGTGCAGAAAATAGAGGTTAAACGGCGGAATCCTTAGACGGGGCTGAAGAGCAGCTTGGGACGAAACGCCTCACTAAGTAGCTGGATTTTAAAAACAGAAGCACTCAGCAACTTGCAATACAGCAACGTGAATACGTGGCGGTCAGCATGCGACAACCGATCACACGCCAGCTGCAGTAGAAGCGGCGGCAGTAGTTGCGGGAGATTTCAAGATCCCCATGGCCACCCGGCGAAGCAAAGCGGCTTCGTCTGGGGTGATGAGTAGCATGTTGACCAGTTGCTTGCGGTCCACCTTAGCCTGGCTCCATTTTGATTTTGCCGGTTGCACCAGAACCTGCGTCACGGAAATCGTGTTGAGCATGTTGCACGTCGCGCAACTGTGCAGCTCGAACTTCAGGTGCGCGAATTTTTCGCTGGTGGGCACCAGCTTATCGATGAAGCTGAAGTCCTTCGCTTCCAGGCGCTGTTTTAGATCGGAGCCGAAGACGCTGGGAAAAAATACCAGCTTCTCTGATTGCTTGCACCAGGCGTCGCAGTTCTCGCAGAAAGGGGTTCTGGAGATCACCGCAACTGCAGCTCCTAACGCGCAGACCAGGACCGTTAGAGCCTCGACGGACCATATGACGGTCAACTCCGTCCCTTTCGTCATTGAATCAGATCTGCTTCCCCAGGTGCCGACCTCGCGCACGCGCTGCATGATGCTCCACATCCATTGCGGGTGACGCATCACCGCGAGAGTGTCTAAGTTGTAGTTGCCCAGAGCAAATACTTGATGAAGCCAAAATCCCCAACTCACATAAAGAGCGAAGCAGGCGCTTAGGAGTCCGATCGCGACAGCAACTGGCCGGCTGCGCACTTTGCCCCAGAACATTGCGAAGCCGGCGGAGGCGCCGACACCCAGCCCGAAGAAGATGGTGCTGATCGCGCGCAGCTTGATGTATGAGACCTGAATGATGCCGTAGCTGTATAACCACCCCAGTGGGACCGATGCCGCGAGGCCGCCGATCAGTCCGACGAGGGCACCGAAAGGCGTGAAGCGTCCGGAGTGTTTATAGTAAAGGTCCATTGTAAGTAGCTGGTGGGGCGCAGCGTATCCCTGAGTCTCATCTGAGTCAAGCAGCTTTCGGACGAACATTAAGCCGCCATGAATCCCATCTACATAGCCACCTCAAATGCAGGCAAGCTGCGCGATTTTGCAGCTGCGGCCAAGCTCGAAGGAGTGCAGGTGGAGCCTCTACCCGGATTTAAGGACCTTCCCGAAGTAGAAGAGGATGGCAATACTTTTGCCGCCAATGCGCGCAAAAAGGCTGAGCACTACAGCGCGCTTTTTCCGGGAAAGCTGGTGCTGGCCGACGACTCGGGACTAGAGGTCAATGCGCTCGGCGGGGCACCTGGAGTTCACTCCGCGCGCTATGCGGCCACTTCAAGCACTACTGGAAATGCTGACGATAGCGCAAACAATCAGAAGCTCTTATCTGAACTCCAGAAGATCGGGATGCTCAGTTCCGGAGCTCGTTTCGTCGCGGTGATCACGGCCGCGCTCGACGGCAAGACCGTCGCCGAATTCATGAGCGAAGTCCGGGGCTCCATCACCGACGCACCTCGCGGCAGCAACGGTTTTGGCTATGATCCGCTCTTTGTGGTCGAGGGCACCGGAACGACCATGGCCGAGCTCTCCCCTGCCGAAAAGGCTGCCAGGAGTCATAGGGGACGCGCCTTCCGCAGGTTCCTTGAGTGGTACCGGGGTGAGGGCTCCCGCTTTGCTAAACTTTGAGCAGTCCCATGGCTAGCGACCCGAAGAGTCCGTTCACCGACGTCCCCAGCGCGATCGAGGAGATCCGCGCCGGGCGGATGATCGTTCTGGTTGACGACGAAGACCGCGAGAACGAAGGCGACTTGATGCTCGCCGCGGAGAAGGTGACCCCGGAAGCCATCAACTTCATGGCGAAGTTCGGCCGTGGACTGATTTGCCTCGCGATGACGGAAGAGCGCCTGGATTATCTGCGCATCGGTCCGATGACATCAGAGAACAGTTCCCCGTACGGCACAGCATTCTGCGAGTCCATCGAAGCGCGCGAGGGCGTCACCACCGGCATCTCCGCTTACGACCGCGCGCGAACCATCCAAGTCGCGATCGACCCTGCGAGTCGCGCCTCGGATCTCGTTCGCCCCGGGCATACGTTCCCCCTTCGCGCGCGAAAAGGTGGCGTCCTCGTCCGCGCCGGACAGACGGAAGCTTCCGTGGACCTCGCGCGCATCGCAGGCATGGTTCCGGCCGGCGTGATCTGCGAGATCATGAACGACGATGGCTCGATGGCGCGCGTTCCTGACCTCATCGAGTTTTGCGCCAAGCACGATTTGAAAATGCTGACGGTTGCCGAGCTGATCCGCTACCGCATGCAGAATGAGCGATACGTGAATCGCATCGGCGAGGCGATGGTCCCAACCCGCCACGGCGAGTTCCGCATGATCGCCTACGAGAGCGAAGTGGATGGTGAATCGCACGTCGCGCTGGTTATGGGCGAGCTTCCCACAAGCAAAGATGCAGACGATCCCATGCTGGTGCGCATGCACGCTCACTGTCTGATCGGAGATGTTTTCGGCGCTGCATCATGCGATTGCGCTGCCACGGTAGACGGCTCGATGAAGATGATCGCCGAAGCCGGACGTGGCGCCATCATTTATTTGCACCAGAGCAGTAAGGGGTTTACGGTGGAGAACGTCGGCGACAAGAAGGCGATCTTCTTCCATCACGAACGGCGGGATCCCTCGTTGCCCGACCATCAGCGCCGGACGCAACGCCAGGTCGGTATCGGCGCGCAAATACTTTCCGATCTGAACATCTCACGCATCCGCCTGCTCACGAACCACCCCCGACGCGTTGCCGCGCTCGAAGGCTTCGGCATTCGCATCATTGAGCAAGTTCCTGTGGATATCGCCACGTCCGTTCGCAATCGCGACTGATCACGCCAGAGTCTCTGCGATATACTTTCGCGAATCGTCCTGCGCTTTCGGCCAAAATGACAGAAGCCACCACCCCGTTGATGCGGCAGTACACCGCCATCAAGAAAGAGCACCCGCACGCGCTGCTCTTTTTTCGACTGGGCGACTTCTATGAACTCTTCTTCGACGATGCCGTAGTCGCCTCGAAAGAGCTGCAGATCACGCTCACCTCGCGCAACAAAGAGAAAGGAATCTCCGTGCCGATGTGCGGCGTTCCCTATCACGCCGCCGAGGGCTACATTGGGAAACTGATCCGCAAAGGATTCAAGGTCGCCATATGCGAGCAGATGGAAGATCCGCGGGTCGCGAAGAAGCTGGTGCGGCGCGAAGTCACGCGCGTGGTCACGCCGGGCACGGCGGCCGACTCAAGTCTCGCCTCCGAAGACAACAACTTTCTGGCGGCAATTCATAGCGACCCCGAGCGCGCCGGCTTTGCCGCACTCGACTTATCCACCGGCGAGTTTCGCGCTACCGAGTTCCACGGTCCCGATGCGCAGTCGCGCATCTTCGAAGAGCTGCAGCAGCTTCGGCCTCGAGAGTTGCTTTTCGGCTCGTCGGTTCCGCTGCTCGATGCCTCCCAAAAACAAAACAGCGCAAGATCCTGGGCGGAGACTCCGCTGGACGATTGGGCTTTCGCTCCCGATTACGCCATCCCGCTGCTTGAGAACCATTTTGGTGTGCTTTCGCTCGAAGGCTTTGGCCTCTCCGGCAAGCCTGCCGCGGCGTGTGCAGCAGGAGCCATCCTGCATTACGTTCGCAGTACGCAACGCGGTTCCCTGCACCACGTGGACCGAATCGGTTTTTACGAGAAGCAGAACTGCCTGGTGCTCGATGCGGTCACAGTCCGCAATCTCGAACTAGTCGAACCGCTGTTTGCAGGAACGAGCGACGAAGTCACGCTGGTGCGCGCGATCGATTCCACCATCACACCGATGGGCCGCCGCCTGCTGCGCAACTGGATGTTGCGCCCTTCCATCCAGATCGAAGAGATTCGCAGGCGCCTCGACGCTGTCGAAGAACAAACGACGAGCCTGGTCGCTCGTGAAGAGCTGCGCCGCTCAATGGACGGCATGCTTGACCTGGAGCGCCTGCTCAGTCGCGTTACGCTTGAGAGCGCGACTGCGCGCGACCTGCTCGCCTTGGCGGCGTCGCTTGCAAAGCTTCCCGCGGTCAAACAAGCCGTCCGGCCATTCAGCGCCGAGCGTCTGGGTGCGTTGCAACACTCGGTGGACGAGCTTGCAGATGTGCGCGAGAAGATTGAGCGTTCCATCGTGTCTGAGCCGCCGCTTACGTTTGCCGATGGCGGCGTGATGCAGCCCGGCCTCGATGCGGCCCTCGATGAGCTTCGGGACCTGAGCCGCAACTCCAAACAGTTCATCGCGCAGATCGAGCAACGGGAGCGCTCGCGCACTGGGATTTCGTCCCTCAAGGTGAAGTTCAACTCCGTCTTCGGCTATTACTTCGAGATATCGAAGGCGAACCTGCACCTAGCGCCTGCAGACTTTGAGCGCAAGCAGACGCTGGTCAATGCCGAGCGCTTCACCACTCCCGAGCTGAAAGAGTACGAAGCCAAAGTCCTCGATGCGCAGGAGAAGATTGTTGAGATCGAGCGCCGCTTGTTCGCAGAGTTGAGAACAGAGGTCGCAACGCATGCTCGCCGCATCCGGCAGACGGCGCTCGCGCTCGCTGAAGTGGATGTGCTGACGTGTTTTGCTCATAATGCCGCGAATCGCGCCTATTGCCGTCCGCAATTCGAAGCGACGAGCCGCGTTCTGGAGATCGTCGAAGGACGGCACCCCGTTGTCGAAGTCCAAGAGCTGAACGCGACATCGGGAGTGCGCTTCGTTCCGAATGACGTTTACCTCGACGGTGCGAGCCACGCCATCATCGTCCTCACCGGCCCAAACATGGGTGGAAAGTCCACTTACCTTCGCCAGACGGCTCTGATAACCATCCTCGCTCAAATGGGCAGCTTCGTTCCGGCGAAGACGGCGCGGCTAAGCGTGGTGGACCGCATCTTCACCCGTATTGGCGCGAGCGATAATCTTGCCCGCGGACGTTCCACGTTCATGGTGGAGATGACGGAAACGGCGGCAATATTGAACATTGCAACGCAGGATTCGCTGGTGCTGCTCGATGAGATCGGCCGCGGCACTGCGACATACGACGGGCTGGCGATCGCTTGGGCCGCCATCGAATATCTGCACGCGCGCACCCGCGCGAAAACTTTGTTCGCGACTCACTATCACGAACTCACCGAACTTGCCGACCGCCTCTCCGGCGTCAAGAATTACCGCGTCACCGTGAAAGAGACCCCGACAGGCATCACTTTCCTGCGAAAAGTCGAGCCCGGCCCGGCTGACAAGAGTTACGGCATCGAAGTCGCGAAACTCGCCGGATTGCCGAATGAGGTCATCACACGCGCGCGCGAAGTCCTGCTGGAGCACGAGAGCGCGGAGCATGCGCTCTCCGCGACGCTGGCGCAGGATTCCGCCGAAGCGACTTCGAACGTACAATTGACGATGTTCACGCCGGTGTCGCAGAAGATTGCGGAGCGGTTGCGCGAGGCAGACCTCGACCGGCTGACTCCGCTGGAAGCGTTGACCCTGCTGCACGACCTTAAGAAGGACTTGAAATCAAAATGAGCGACCTCCACCTGCAAGTCGGACAAACGATGATCATGGGCTTCGAGGGCACGACCATCTCGCCCAATGTAGAGAGCCTGCTGGATACCATTCAGCCAGCTGGCGTCATCCTGTTTGGCCGAAACATCGAGTCGGCCGACCAGACGCATCGGCTCTTGGGCGACTGCCAGGACCTCGTCGAGACTCCGCTGTTTACCTGCGTGGACATGGAGGGTGGCACCGTGGACCGCCTGCGGGATGTGGTGGCGCCTGCACCGTCTGCACAGGAAGTCTTCGCGACCGGAAGTCTGCATCTTGCGCGCGAGCACGGGCGGCTGATCGGAAAAGAATGCCGCGCGCTCGGCTTCAACACCGACTTCGCGCCCGTACTCGACCTTGGTTTTGACATTTCGAGCGGAGTGATGGGGACGCGTACTGTTTCCCCCGACGCGCACGACACCACGGAGTACGCTCGCGCCTTCATCAGCGGCTTGAAAAAAGAGCGTGTGCTTTCATGCGGCAAGCATTTTCCCGGATTAGGTGAGGCAGATCTCGATTCGCATCAGAAAATGCCGGTCATCCAGAAAGATTGGAAGACTTTATGGAAGCAAGACCTGGAGCCATACCGCGCACTTCGGGGCGAGTTGGATTTTGTGATGGTCGCGCACGCCGCTTATCCCAACATTACCGGCGATGAAGTGCCGGCCTCTCTTTCGGAGAAGTGGATGCAGGACATGCTGCGCGAAGTCTTGGGATACCAAGGGCTGATCGTCTCCGACGACCTGGAGATGGGCAGCGTTCTCGCTTCTATGCCCATTGAGCAGGCAGCGGTGCAGACGATCCGCGCCGGTGCCGACGTGTTTCTCGTCTGCCGTGACGAAGCCAAGGTGCGGTCGTGTTATGAAGCGGTGGTACGCGAGGCCGAGCGCGATGCTGCATTTGCAAAGCGAGTCGAAGCCGCCGCCGATCGCGTGCGAAAGACGAAGAAGCAATCCCGCGAGCTGCGTCATCCTGCGATGGTCCCAACCCAGTTCGACGTAGAACAGCTGCGGACCGAGATGGCCGACTTCGTGCACGACATCGGACGCGCGCGCGCCAAACGCCCATCCCTCGCGGTCGCCCACGGATGATCGTTGCCGGCGTGATGAGCGGTACCTCCGCCGACGGCATTGACGTCGCCATTGCGCGCATTCTTGGTCGCGATCTTTCCCTCCGCTTCGAGCTTCTACATCACTCACACTTCGCATACCCCGCAGCCGTGCGGCGCAGCATCCTCGCCAATATGAACGCAGCGGATGCGAGCGTCGCAGATCTGGCGCGCCTGAATTTTCTACTCGCTGAACTTTATGCCGACGCGGTGCTCGCGGCGCAAAAGCAGTCCCGCATCAAGCATCTCGATCTCGTCGGCTGCCACGGACAGACTCTCTACCATCAAGGGAAGCCGTCGAACTTCCTCGGAAAGTCGATCGCTTGTACTTGGCAGACGGGGGACGGTGCTGTTCTCGCTTCGCGGTTGCGCGTTCCGGTGGTGAGCGATTTTCGTCCTGGCGACATGGCGGCGGGAGGAAAAGGCGCGCCGCTTGTTCCCTTCTTCGACTATCTCGCCTTCCGGCACCGGACACGCGGGCGCATTGCGCAAAACATCGGGGGCATCGCCAATCTGACCGCAATTCCGGCGAACGCGAGGCCCGGACAAGTGATCGCGTTCGACACCGGCCCCGGCAATATGGTGATCGATGCTATTGCTCAGCAGCTCTTCGGCAAACGCTTCGACAAAAACGGCGCGATAGCCGCTCGCGGAATCCCTGTCGAACGGGCGCTCGAGCGTGCGTTGGACCACAAGTTCTTCTCCGAGAGACCTCCCAAGACTGCTGGTCGCGAACAATTCGGCCGCGAGTTCGCGCAAGCTTTCGTCAAGTGGTGTGGCCGGGTGAAGCCAGAAGATGTTCTGGTGAGTGCTACCGCTCTGACCGCACGTAGTATCAGGAACGCGCTGCGCCGCTTCGTCCTAAAGAAGGAACGCAAATTTCGCGACTACGTTGTTTCCGGCGGGGGCGTGAAGAACCAAACGCTGATGAAGATGCTGGCGGAAGAGATACTTCCCCTCGGGCTTCGCCTGCAAAGAATGGAGGAGTACGGCGTTACATCTGAGGCGAAAGAGGCGCTAGCTTTTGCCGTCCTCGCATATCAAACCTGGCGCAAGCGTCCCTCAAATCTGCCCGCTGCGACCGGCGCTGAAAGAGCAGTGGTTCTCGGCAAGATCTCACTCCCATAAAAAAGAAAGGCGGAGTTCGCCTGGCTCAATCCCTTGGCTTTTACGGATCGACTTGCACAACTTGCTCGGCGTGGCCGATGATGTCGAGCTGTTGGCTTTGCAATGCGGAGGTGTTGGCGTCGTAAATCCGCAGCTCGCCGCCGACGATGACGTACACGACACTACGATTGCTGATGGCCTGCATTCCTGTCACGTCGCCATCTGTGACAGAACCGGGGATCGTCGCGGTTGAACCTGAGCCGTCCCAAATAGCCAGACACCCCTGGTTCCCAGGGTCGATGCAATTTCGCGAGCCCACAAAGACCTTGCCCGTCTGCGCCGCCATGGTGTCGTGAACGCCGGGCGGGATCGGTGCGAATTTCACTACGGCCAGCGTAGTTGGGTTCAGTTTCGTCACCTGGCCGCCATCGGTGGTGCCGGGTGAGGAGGTTCCAGCCACAAAGAGGTTTCCGCCATCGAGTAGGCCGACGGTCGCTGGCACCGCACCCGAAGTGGCGCCGAGCGCCTGCGTCGCGGTGTTCAGAACTTGTACGCCTGCCGCCGTGCCGCCGCACTCGTCCCCACAGTTCATAACGTATGCAGTCGTGTTATCGGAAGCGAAGACGGCGTTGACGGCGTGATCGAATCCCGGAACAAGAGTTGGCACGGCTGGTCCTACGGCGGTTGAACTGGTCGCGGCGGCGACATTGATCACAAAGACAGTATCGGCTGACGCGGCGCTATCGCTGAATGCAAGCAACGTCTTGCCATCGCCACTCAAGACGATCTTGGTAGGAGCGTCTACCGTAATGGGACCTTTGCAGGTTGTGGTGTTGACGGTGCAAAGCGCCGCCGTGGCCATGTTGATGATCTCGATCGAATTCGTATTGTGAACAGCAGCAAAAGCGAACCGGCCATCTGGTGTGACGACCATGCTGTCGGTGAAAGAGGGCAAGGAGACGAAGCCGCGAACCGATTCGGTAGTGTTATCGATGATCGCCGTCTGTGCCGTCGTCTTGCTGGCAGTGATCGTGACTTTTCCCGGGATCGTAGTCGCGATCACGTTCGTCCCCGGCGCGACCGTCATTGCGTTGAGCCCGAACAGGTCTTTGGCGGCGTCGAGGATGCTGACCACGCCCGCGCTGTTCGAAGTTGAGGAATTCGTCAGGAAGGCGCGTTTGGCGAGGAATGACTGCCGACGTTGCGGGGTCGAAGAGCCGCCGCCTCCGCAAGACACCCATCCCGCGGCCGCGATCAAGACAAAGAAAATCCCTGCTTTTCTCAAAGGAACTCCCATGGGGTAGAGACGTTAGCGGAGGAGGATTAGACGACAAATTATAACAAACCCGCGCAGCAGGCACGCAGGGCGCGGTTACAATCGTCCCATGGCTCCAAGTTTTCTGGAACGACTACGCAGCGGTCCCGTGCTATGCGATGGCGCGATGGGGACCGTCTTGTACGACCAGGGCATCTTCATCAATCGCTGTTACGACGAGCTGAATCTATCGCAGCCGGAGATCATTCGCGCCATTCATCGCGATTACGTGCACGCGGGCGCGGACGTGATCGAAACCAACACCTTCGGAGCCAACAGCTTTCGCCTGGCACGCCACGGCTGCGCCGACCAGGTGGTGGAAGTCAACCGCGCGGGGGCACGGCTAGCGCGCGAAATAGCAAAAGCGAACAGCGTTTTCGTGGCGGGTTCGGTGGGGCCACTTGGCATCCGCATCGAGCCGCTCGGAAAAACGTCGCTCGAGGAAGCGCGGCATGCCTTTCGCGATCAGATCACTGCTCTCACGTCGGAAGGTCTTGTCGACCTTCTTGTTCTGGAAACCTTCGGCTACCTCGAAGAGATACATCAGGCGATCCTCGCGGCACGCGAAGTGGCGCCGAATGTTCCCGTAGTCGCGCAGGTCACGATCGACGAAGACGGAAACTGTCTAGACGGTTCCACGCCTGAAACCTTTACTCGCCGTCTGACCGAGTGGGGCGCTGACGTGGTCGGATGCAATTGCAGCGTCGGTCCCGTGACCATGCTGGAAGCCATGGAGCGCATGGCGCGGGTGACCGATCGACCGCTCTCCGCCCAGCCGAATGCAGGTATGCCGCGGTCGGTCGAGGGCCGGAACATTTATCTGTGCTCTCCGGAATATATGGCGAGCTATGCGCGGCGAATGGTGCAGGCCGGGGTGCAATTAGTTGGCGGATGTTGCGGAACCACTCCCGACCACATTCGCGCAATGAAGTCTTCCCTGCGCGCCGGGGACGCGAAGAGTGCGCCCGCTCGCGCCAGCACATCTGCCCCGGCGATGAAGGCGGTCTCTGCTGAGCCTTTGAGCGAACGCTCCTCGATGGGGAAGAAGATCGCCGGCCGCGAATTCGTCACTTTAGTCGAGATCGTTCCGCCGAAAGGCAACGACGCCGCAAAGGAAGTCGAAGGGGCGCGCTACCTGAAGTCTGTCGGCATCGATGCCATCAATATCCCCGATAGCCCGCGCGCCTCCGCGCGCATGGGCAATCAGGCGCTCGCGATCCTGATGCAGCACCAGGTCGGCATCGAGACGGTGTTGCATTACACCTGCCGCGACCGCAACGTGCTCAGCATTCAATCCGACTTGCTTGGAGCTTCAGCTATCGGCATCAGGAACATCCTGTGCGTCACCGGCGATCCGCCGAAGCTGGGAAATTATCCCGACGCGACCGCCGTCTTTGATGTGGATGCGATCGGATTGGTGAACATCGCGCACAATCTGAATCAGGGGCTTGATATCGGCGGCAACGCTATCGGGCGCGGCACCGGATTCGTTATCGGTGTAGGCGCAAATCCCGGGGCGGCGAATTTCGATGAAGAGATCCGGCGTTTCGAATTCAAAGTGCAAGCCGGCGCGGAGTACGCCATCACCCAGCCGGTCTTCGACATTGCCATCCTCGAAGCTTTCCTCGAGCGCATCGAGCGATTCCGCATTCCGATCATTGCGGGTATATGGCCGCTGGTCAGCGCGCGGAACGCGGAGTTCATGAAGAACGAGCTGCGCGTCTCCGTTCCAGACGCCGTGCTGCGCCGCATTAGTGCTGCTTCCAATGCAGAGGCTGCTCGCGCCGAGGGAATCGCGATCGCGCGCGAGATGCTGCTGGCCGTCAGGAACATGGTTCAGGGTGCCCAAATCAGTGCGCCGCAGGGCCGTTACTCGTCAGCCGTAGATGTGCTCGAGGCACTGGGAGCGTCAAACAAAGCCATGGCCTAGAGAGTTGCACAAACCCTTGTGCAAACGTGATTCCCCGCTTGCATTCGGGGTTAGAATATTTTGACTGGAGCGTGACGTTGCCCAAGTTTGAAGAGTGCCTGGATCGTCTGGAAAAAATAGTCACTGAGATGGAGAAAGGCGAGATCCCTCTTGAGCGCGCGCTTGCTCTCTTTGAAGAAGGAATCAAGCTTTCCAACTCTTGCCGCGGCGAACTCGAGGCGGCGGAAGGAAAAGTAGAGATCCTTCTTAAGCAGAATGGCAAGTTGCAACCCGAGCCGTTCCAGGCAGAGAAAGCCGAGAATAGCGCGGCCCGAAAGTAATTCCAGCCCTGCAACGGGAGACTGCCTGCAGTGAGTCTTCAGAGTTTCCAACCGCCGGCCTCCGGCACTGACTCTTTAGGACGCTCCGTCATGAAGCCTGTCACCGTTGTCCTCGCTGTCGCCGATCCCACCTTGAATGACATGCTGCTGAACTCACTGCGCGCACACTTCCGCGTAGTGCTCCCCGCCGGCAACCATGAACAGATCCGCCCCGCGATCTTGAAGCATCGCGCGGATGTGGTGCTGATGGACCTGGAGTCTTTCGCTGTTCATGAGATTGTCGCGCTGCGACAAGCCTTCCCTGCGCTCTCGGTGGTATGCGTGCATCGCCTTGCGGATGATGCGCTCTGGTCTGCGGCACTTTCCGCGGGCGCGCTCGATTGCTGCCACACCTCCGACATTCGCGGCATCGTGTTGGCCGTGAACCGTGAAGGCAGACTCGCGCAAGGTCACGCTGCCTAAGCGGCGCGTTTCATAATCTGCAACTGATCGTACGTGCACTGGCGCGGCTTCTTGTCCGGACGCCAGCGCAGAAACTTCGTCCCGTGGCGAAAGCGGCCGCCGGAGAAGTGGTCGTACTGAACTTCGCAGACGAGCTTATGCTGCAACGGTTGCCACTGGGTTGAGCGCTCCGTTGCCCAGCGGCTCGGCCCGCCAGGCGCGCTGCCGGTGAATCCGGGTGGGCCTTCGAGCGGAAGGATCACCTTCTTCAATTCTTTTCTGTCTTCGCGCGAAAAGCTGGAGCTGAAACCGACGTGATTCAGCTTCCCACTCTCGTTGAACAGACCCAAAAGTAGCGAGCCGATTTCGCCGCCCTTCTGTGCGTAGCGAAAGCCACCGACTACGCAATCGGCGGTGCGGAGGCGCTTGATCTTGACCATGGCTTCGCGGTCACCCGAGTGGTACGGCTCATTGGCTCGCTTCGCTATAACGCCGTCACATCCAAGCGCGCCGTAGTCGCGCATCCAACGCTCGGCTTCTTGTAGGTTGTGGGAGGCGGGCGAAAGGCGGATGCTTGGATGTTTGGCGAATTTTCGCGCGAATGATTCCAGAGCTTCGCGTCGTTCATGCAGCGGAAGGCTGATGAGCGACTTCCCTTCTGCATCCACCAACAAGTCGAATGCAAGAAAGCTGCTCGGGGTTTCCGATGCGAGGCGCTTGATTCGGCTCTCGGCAGGATGGATGCGCTGCAAAAGCGCGTCGAAGGAAAGATGCCCGTCCACTTCGACGATGATCTCGCCATCGAGAACCAATTCCTCCGCCGGCAATCCGCCGAAGGCCTCCACGAGTTCGGGAAAGTACCTCCCGAGCGGCTGTCCGGCTTTGGATTGCAAAATGACTTTGTCGCCCTTGCGGAAGGCGAGGCAGCGGAAGCCGTCCCACTTGGGCTCGTAGAGCCAGGCTTCGCCGCTCGGAATCTCCTTGACCGACTTCGCCTCCATTGGTGCGAACGGCGGCTTAATCGGCAGGGCGACACGCGGGAAGCTCGCCGCAAGTTTTTCTGCCGGGACTGCGCCATCGCCAACTTTCTTTCCGCGTCGCATGTGAGTGGGATACATGCTGCGCGAGGCGCGCTGCCCGCGCTCGGCAGAATCGCGCTTGCTATACTCACTCTTCCGCATGTTGAAGCAAACACTAGAAGATGGACGCGTGCTCACCGACGCGGCGTTGGAGCGGCTGCTGCCGCCCGAGTCGCAGCGGCCAGAGGTGATCCATCGCGCCATGCGGCATTCGGTGTTTGCCGGCGGCAAGCGGCTGCGGCCTATCCTGTGCATGGAAGCCGCGCGGATGATCGGTGGCAAGCTGCCGGAAGGCATCGATGAATTGGGCTCCGCGCTCGAGATGTTGCATACGTATTCGCTCATCCACGACGACCTACCCGCTCTCGATAACGATGACCTTCGCCGCGGACGTCCGACCTGCCACAAGGCTTTCGGCGAAGCTAACGCGATCCTCGCCGGAGACGCGCTGCAGACTTACGCTTACGAGGTGCTGGCGAAACTGAAGTGTCCGGCGGAGCGGCGGGTGCGCATCATTGCCGAGATCGCGCACGATACCGGAACGATCGACGGCATGATCGGCGGACAGGTGCTGGACCTCGAGTCGGAGCGGAAAAAACCAACCGCGGAGATCCTCGAATACATCCATCGCTCGAAGACCGGCGCACTCATCACCGCCAGCCTGGTCGGTGGCGCTATATTCGGCGGCGGCACGGACGAGCAGATCGAAAAGCTGCGCAGCTTCGGGCGTGCCATCGGCCTCGCCTTCCAGATCGTGGACGATGTTCTCGATGTGACGCAGTCGTCGGAGCAATTGGGCAAGACCGCGGGGAAAGATACTGCAACGGAAAAGGCCACGTATCCATCTTTATTCGGGATTGACGAGTCGCTGAAGAAGGCGGACGCGCTGATAGCGGGAGGCAACGCTGCGCTCGAAAGCTTCGGAAATCGGGCTGAGACGCTGAAGGCGCTTGCCGCGTACCTGGTGGAAAGAAAAAAATGAGTGTAGATATCCTGGCTATTGCCGCGCACCGCGACGACGTGGAGCAGACCTGTGGCGGCACTCTGCTGAAGATGGCGAGCCTAGGCCATTCGACAGGCATCCTCGATCTGACGCAGGGTGAGTTGGGGACGCGTGGCACGGCGGAGGACCGCGCGCGCGAAGCCGAAGCCGCAGCAAAGATATTAAAAGTAAGGTGGCGACAGGCGCTCGACATTCCAGACGGACGCGTCGAGAACACTTGGGAGAACCGGTTGAAAATCGCGCGAGTCATCCGCGAACACCGGCCGCGCGTTGTCATCCTTCCGTACTGGAAAGGACGCCATCCCGACCACTACACCTGCTCCACACTCGGCTACGAAGCGTGTTTTCTGGCAGGACTTGCGAAGCTCGACTTGGAGGGCAAGCCGCACCGTCCTTTCAAGATCGTTTACGCGACGCTCTACTACGACATCCGTCCGACGTTCGTGGTTGATATCACCGAATACTTCGAAGCGCGGCTTGAATCGGTCTACGCGTACAAATCGCAGTTCACGGATCAAGAGGCAGGACGCAGTGATTTCCCTCCGCAAGCCGAGATTCGGGAGCGCGTGGCAGCGATGGCGAGCTACTGCGGCATGCTGGTCGGAGTGCGTTACGCAGAACCGTTCCTGCAAAAAGAAGTGGGATTAGTGGAAGACTTGATGTCCATCCCCGTGAAATCGATATAACATCGCACCGTGCCCGAGTGGCTACCCAAGTCCGTCCTCGCATTAAGGAACTACAACCGCCAGAAGTTTTTCTCGGACTTTGTTGCAGGAGTCACGGTCGGCCTTGTGGCTCTGCCGCTGGCGATGGCATTCGCCATCTCCTCCGGCGTCTCACCCCAGAACGGGATCTACTGCGCCATCATTGCGGGGTTCATCTGTTCCCTGCTTGGCGGATCCACCACACAGATCAGCGGACCCACGGGAGCGTTCGTCGTCGTGGTTGCTGGCATTGTTGCGAAGTACGGATTGGACGGACTCTTCACCTGCACTCTGATCGCCGGCGTCATCCTGATCATCATGGGAATCACCGGTCTGGGAGCGGCGGTGCAATACATCCCGCGGCCGGTTGTCATCGGATTCACCAACGGCATCGCGGTGCTGATCGCCAGCACGCAGATCAAAGATTTCTTTGGATTGAAGATCGATAAAGTCCCCGGCGACTTCTGGGGACGCATCGAGGCCGTGTCGCGCCACTTCAACACCCTTACCTTGGCAGACACCACGTTAGGCGTGATCGCGCTGACGCTGATCATTCTGTTCATGCGCTATTTCAAGCGGGTGCCGGGATACATCGTCGCCCTTTTCGCCGGAACCGCAATCGCAATGGTGATGAAGCTTCCGGTCGAAACCATCGGCATGCGCTTCGCGCCGGGGATTCCCTCCGGGCTGCCGCACATGTTTGTGCCGGTTTTAAATCTGAAGCTGGTACTTCCGCTGGTTTCGCCCGCACTGACCGTGGCCATGCTGGGAGCGATCGAGTCCCTGATGTCGGCCGTGGTATCCGACCGGATGAGCGGAGATAAGCACAATCCCAATACGGAATTATTCGCGCAAGGAGTGGCGAATGTGATCTCGCCATTGTTCGGCGGCCTGCCTGCAACGGGCGCAATCGCGCGAACCGCGACTAACATTCGCTCCGGCGGGAAAACGCCGATCTCGGGCATGATCCATTCGCTCACGCTTTTGGTGATCTTGATGTGGGCGGCGCCGCTGGCGAATCACGTGCCGCTGACGGTGCTCTCGGCGATACTGCTGGTTGTCTCCTACAACATGGGTGAGTGGCGCGAGATCCCGCAAATCTTGCGCCTGACCAAGACCGATATTTGGGTCTGGGCGCTGACATTTTTCTTGACGGTGTTCGCCGATCTCAC
>JBJMGI010000026.1:0-20080 GCA_045807945.1 Terriglobales bacterium
TACAAGCCGCGCATCAGCAAGAAATTCCTCGCTGAGCACTCCAAAGGACTGATCGCCCTCTCCGGCTGCCTCAAAGGTGAGGTCGCGGAAGAGTTGATGGAAGGCCGCTACGAATCCGCCCGCAAAGCTGCGGGGACATTCCGCGAGATCTTCGGTAAGGAAAATTTCTTCCTCGAGATCCAGGACCAGGGACTCGAGATGGAGCACCGCATCCGTGAGGATCTGTTCCGTCTCGAAAAAGAGACCGGCATCCCCATGCTGGCCACAAACGACAGTCACTACCTTTGCGAAGACGACGCTCACTCACACGACGTCCTCGTCTGTGTGCAAACCGGCAAGACGGTTAAAGACGAGAATCGCCTGAAGTTCCACGGCAATCAGTTTTTTGTTAAATCCGCGGAGGAGATGGCGCAGGTCTTCAAGGATGCGCCGCAGGTTCTCTCCCGCACCATGGGCATAGCCGAGCGCTGCAATGCCAAGCTCGAAAAGGTAAGCAATCCATTTCCGAAATTCGATATCCCTGCCGGATACACCATCGACAGCTACTTCGAGCACATCTGCCGCGAAGGCTTCAAGAATCGACTGGAAGCGATCCGCACTCTCGAGAAGCAAGGACGTCTGAAGAAACCGCTCACCGACTACGAGCAGCGCCTCTCGCGTGAGATCGCGATGATCCAGCAGATGAAGTTCCCCGGCTACTTCCTCATAGTGTGGGATTTCATTCGCTACGCGCGCGAGCACAGTATTCCTGTCGGCCCAGGTCGCGGCTCCGCCGCCGGCTCGCTCGTCGCTTACGCGATGCAGATCACCGACATCGATCCACTGCAGAACGAGCTTCTCTTCGAGCGCTTCCTGAATCCCGAACGCGTCTCGCTGCCCGATATAGACGTGGACTTCTGCATGAACCGTCGCGGCGAGGTCATCAATTACGTCACGCAGAAGTACGGCCGCGAGCAGGTGGCGCAGATCATCACCTTCGGCACCATGGCCGCGAAGGCTGCTATCAAAGACGTAGGCCGCGCCCTCGAGATGCCGTACAGCGAGGTCGAGCGCATCGGGAAGATGATTCCCGCCACGCTGAACATCACGTTGGAGCAGGCGCTCAAAGATTCTCCGCCCCTGCAAGCCGCATACGATAACGAACCCCAGATTCGCGAAGTGATAGACACGGCGATGCGTCTCGAAGGTCTGGTGCGCAACGCCGGAGTGCACGCCGCCGGAGTCGTGATCTCGCCGCAGCCGCTGCTGAACCTTGTTCCGCTGCACAGAACGAAGAATGACGAAATCGTCACCGCCTTCGACATGAAGGCGATCGAGAAGATGGGCCTACTCAAGATGGACTTCCTCGGGCTCACCACTCTCACTGTCATTGACGATGCGCTCAAGCTCATCGTGCAGACAACGGGCACGAAGTTAAACCTCGACACTATCCCGCTCGATGACGCTGCCGCTTACGAGAAGGTCTTCCACCAGGCGCTGACTTCCGGAATTTTCCAGTTTGAATCGCACGGCATGCGGGACGTGCTGCGCCGCTACAAGCCGAACACGGTTGAAGACCTCACCGCGCTGAACGCGCTGTACCGCCCCGGTCCTATTCAAGGCGGCATGATCGATGACTTCATTGCGCGCAAGCACGGCCACAAGAAAGTCGAATACGAGCTGCCGGAGCTGGAAGAGATCCTGCGCGAGACGCTTGGCGTCATTGTCTACCAGGAACAGGTGATGCAGGTCGCGCAGCGCCTCGCCGGATACTCCCTCGGGGAAGCCGACCTTCTTCGCCGCGCCATGGGCAAAAAGAACGTCGAGGAGATGGCGAAGCAGCGCGAGCGTTTCGTGAAGGGCGCTGTCGAGCGCGGCTTCAATCAGCGCAAGATTGAGAAGATCTTCGACCTGATGGCGCAATTTGCGGAGTACGGCTTCAACAAGTCGCATTCCGCCGCGTACGCCCTGCTCGCGTACCACACCGCATATCTCAAGACGCACTATCCCGTCGAGTTCATGGCGGCCATGCTCACGGCTGAAACCGGCAGCACCGACAAAGTGGTGAAGTACATCAACGAGTGCCGCGAGATGGGCATTCCCGTCGAGCCGCCGGATATCAACGTCAGCGACGCGAACTTCACGCCGCACGGCGAAGCTATTCGCTTCGGTCTTGCGGCCGTGAAGAACGTAGGCCGCACTGCCATCGATTCCATCCTCGACGCTCGCAAGAAGCTCGGAAAGTTCGGCTCGATATTCGAGTTCTGCGACAAAGTCGATCTGCGGCTTCTGAACAAGCGCGTGCTGGAATCGCTGATCAAGAGCGGCGCTATGGACGGCTTCGGCACGCGCTCGCAGCTGATGGCTGTGCTCGACAAAGCCATCGAAGGCGCGCAGAAGTCGCAGCGCGATCAGGAATCCGGCCAGCATGGATTGTTTGGCGTCTTTGCCGACGAGAGCGGCAAACCCTCACACGTAGACAAACTTCCCGCTGTCCCCGAGTGGGACGAGCATCAGCGCCTCGCTGCGGAAAAAGAAGTCCTCGGCTTCTTCATCACTGGCCATCCGCTGGAAAAATATCGCGACAAGATCACCGACCTGCGCGCGCTCGACACCGAGGCTATCGGCAACATGAAGCAGGGAACTGGCAAAGACGAGATCTACGCCGCCGGCATCATCGCCAACATCAAGGTGCAGAAATCGAAAAAGGGAGATCTTTACGCAAACGGAGTTCTCGAAGACATGTCCGGCTCAGTGGACGTGATCGTCTTCCCCGAGGCTTACAAACGCCTCACTGAAAAGGTTAAGCTCGAAGTGCCTGTCCTTATCCGGGCCAGCGTGCGCGTTGAAGAAGGCGCGAATCCCAAGCTTGCCGTCAGCGAAATTACTCCCCTCGAAGCCGCTACAGTGAAGCTCCCTCGCGCGATTCGCATCCGCGTTCCCGCCGCGCAGGCGAATGAATTACAAGTAGACGCGCTGCACGGCATTTGCCGCGAGCGCAAAGGCGACGCCAAGGTCATGTTCGACGTGGAGCGCGACGGCGACTTCATGGTCGTGATGGAGCCTGACGGCTATAATGTCCTTCCCGACCGCGGCTTCATCGCTCAAGTCGAAGAGCTTCTCGGGAAGGGAGCGGTCCGCATCGTCGATTAAATGGTCAAAACCAAGGCCCAACGCGAGCTCGAAACCATCGTCAACAAGATCGCCACGCTCGAAGTAAAAGCCGGCGACAATCAGGACGCTCGCGATCAACTCCACAAGCTGCAGGAGCAGGTAGACGATCTCCGCAAGCAGATCCGCTCGCATCAGCAGTCGGGCGCATGGGCTCGCACCGAGCTGGCTCGCCACTCTGACCGCCCTTACACTCTCGATTATGTAGAGCGTGTTTTCACAGACTGGGTCGAGCTGCACGGCGACCGCAACTTTGGCGACGATCCCGCTCTTATCTGCGGAGTAGCGCGTTTGGCGGGCGAAGAGGTTATGGTCATCGGCCATCAAAAAGGACGCGACATCAAGTCGCGCGTCTATCGCAACTTCGGCCAGCCGAATCCCGAAGGGTATCGCAAGGCGCTACGCTTTATGCAGATGGCGCAAAAATTCAAGCGTCCGCTATTCACTTTCGTTGACACCCCAGGCGCATATCCCGGACTCGGCGCTGAAGAGCGTGGACAAGCCGAAGCGATCGCCCGCAATCTGCGCGAAATGGCACGATTGAAGGTTCCTATCATCACGACCATTACCGGCGAAGGTGGTTCCGGCGGAGCGCTCGCCATTGCGGTTGCTGACCGTGTCCTCATGCTCGAGAACAGCGTCTACTCGGTGATCACGCCTGAGGGCTGTGCTTCTATCATGTGGCGCGACGCCAGCAAGCGCGACCTCGCCGCGCAAGCATTGCGGATCACGGCTGAGGACATGATCGAGCTCGGCGTCGTCGATGAAGTCATCCCTGAACCTGCCGGCGGCGCCCATCTTGATTACGACACCACGGCCGCAAATCTTTCGACGGCGCTGCAGAAGCACTTGTCAGAAGTGCGCGCCTATCCCCCCGGCGAGCTGACGAACATCCGCTACGACAAATTCCGAAAAATGGCGCAATTCTTCCAGGAATCCGCCTAGCCTCTGCTGACGAATTAATCGGCTATTTGCGCCTTCAACCTCGCTGTGCTGCCATTCGCTGCGGCACCACCGGAAATCGCATGCTTCTCCCTTATAATTAACTGTTTAGCTCATTAGGAAACTGCTCATACATGGCAACGATTGCAACTCCGCAGACGCAGTCCGGCTCGACCGGCGCGCCTACCCAAAAACCGGTCGTCAACGATTTCTCGATCCAGGTAGCCACCGTGAACGGCTCCGGCTCGCAATCGTCGAATAGCGTTCTGCTGCGCAGCATTTTCATGATGGGCATCCCGGTTTCCGGCAAGAATCTCTTCCCCTCGAATATCGCCGGGCTTCCCACCTGGTTCACCATCCGCGCCAATAAGGACGGATGGGTCGCCCGCAAGAAAGAAATCGACATCCTGATCGCGATGAATTCCGAGACCGCGCGCGAAGACGTTCTCTCGCTCGCCCCCGGGGGGGTTGCTATTTACGACGAGCCGCTGAACCTGAACACAGTTCGCAGCGACGTCACTTTTTATCCGGTTCCGTTCGACAAATTGACTGCGGCCGTCTGTCCTGAGGCGAAGCTCCGCAAGCTGGTCAAGAATATGGTGTACGTCGGCGTGGCCGCCAAGCTGCTCGATATCGATATGACCAAGGTCGAGGCGGCCCTTCGCAAGCAGTTCAAGAGAAAAGTAAAAGCAGCCGACCTGAACATGAACGCGGTCAAGGCTGGCTATGATTACGCTGCCGTGTCGCTCACGAAGGCAGATCCGTTCCGCGTTGAAGCGATGAACGCAACCGCCGGCAAGATCATCATCGATGGCAACGCCGCTGCCGCCCTAGGATGCATGTTCGCGGGCGTCACCGTGGTGACCTGGTATCCCATCACGCCGTCGTCATCGTTGGTCGAGCAGCTGATCGACTACCTCAAGCGTTTTCGCGTCGGCGCCGACGGCAAAGCCACCTACGCTGTGGTTCAAGCTGAAGACGAACTCGCCGCGGTCGGCATGGTTCTCGGCGCGGGCTGGGCAGGCGCGCGTTCCATGACTTCGACCTCGGGCCCTGGAATCTCTCTCATGGGCGAGTTTGTGGGCCTCGGTTACTATGCCGAGCTTCCGGGCGTGATCTTCGACGTGCAGCGCGTCGGTCCTTCGACTGGGATGCCGACTCGCACCATGCAGGGCGACATTCTCACCTGCGCGACGCTTTCGCACGGCGACACAAAACACATCATGCTGCTTCCCGCTTCCGTCGCCGAGTGCTTCTCGCTTGCAGGTGAGGCCTTCGATCTCGCCGAGCGCTTCCAGACGCCCGTGTTCGTGATGTCCGATCTTGATCTCGGCATGAACAACTGGATGAGCCAGCCGTTCACGTATCCGGAAAAGCCGCTGGACCGCGGCAAGGTCCTGAACGCTGAAGAACTGAAGAAGCTTGGCGAGTTCGCCCGCTACAAAGATGTTGATGGCGACGGCATCGGCTATCGAACGCTGCCAGGTACCGATCATCCCAAGGCGGCGTACTTCACCCGCGGCTCCGGACACAACGAGAAGGCGCAGTACAGTGAGCGTCCAGACGACTACCAGCACAACATGGAGCGCCTGGCGAAGAAGTTCGAGTCAGCCCGTTCGGCGGTTCCGAAACCTGAGATCGTCACAAACGGAACCAGCAAGATCGGCGTGATCGCCTACGGCAGCACTGATTTCGCGATGCGCGAATCGCAAAGTCAATTAGAGCGCGAATTCAAGCTCCCGACCGACTACCTGCGTCTGCGTGCATATCCGTTCAGCCGCGAGGTCCACGACTTCGTGAAGAGTCACGAGCGCGTTTACGTCGTCGAACAGAACCGCGACGCGCAGATGCTACAGCTCATCAAGCTCGACGTAGACAGCTCGCAGGTCCCAAAGCTGTGCAGCGTGCTCCACTTCAACGGATTGCCCGTAGACGCGCGCTCCATCACAGATGAGATCATTTCTCAGGAGGGTCGCTGATGTCGAGCACTCCACAAGTTAAAACCAATCGCATCGGATTGCCGGTGCTCGAATACAAGGGCGGCAAAACCACCCTCTGCGCCGGATGTGGCCACAATGCCATATCCGAGCGCATCATCGAAGCGTTCTACGAGATGGGCGTGCAGCCCGAGCGCATCATGAAGCTCAGCGGCATCGGCTGCTCGTCGAAGAGCCCGGCGTATTTCCTGAGCCGCGCGCACAGCTTCAACTCCGTTCACGGACGCATGCCCTCCGTTGCAACTGGCGCATTGCTCGCGCAGCGCAACATGCTCGCTATCGGTGTCAGCGGCGACGGCGATACCGCCTCCATAGGCATGGGACAGTTCATCCATCTGATGCGACGCAATCTTCCGCTCATTTACATCATCGAAGACAACGGCGTGTACGGACTCACCAAGGGCCAGTTCTCAGCCACCGCCGATGCCGGCTCGAAATTGAAGACCGGCGTGATCAACGATCTCCCGGCGCTCGATACCTGCGCGCTCGCCATCCAGTGCGGCGCAACGTTCGTCGGCCGTTCCTTCTCGGGAGACAAAAAACAGCTCTCCGCCATGCTGAAGGCCGCCATCGCGCACAAGGGCACAGTGATGCTCGACATCATCTCGCCCTGCGTCACCTTCAACGACCACGAAGGCTCCACGAAGTCGTACAAGTACATGATCGATCATGAGGAGCCCATCCACGAGGTAAGCTTCGTGCCGCACTTCGAGGAGATCAATGTGGATTACGACCCCGGCACCACGTACGACGTCACCATGCACGATGGTTCGCACTTGCGCCTGCGCAAGCTTGAACACGAGTACACGCCGAATGATCGTGTGAAAGCCGTGGAGACGGTGCTGCAGGCGCACCATGCTGGGGAAGTGCTTACGGGCGTCTTTTACGTGGACACGAAGAAACCGGATTTCCTCGAGCTGCTCGGTATGACAGAGAGCCCGCTCGCGACGCTGCCGCAGGATGTCGTCCGTCCCAAAAAAGAAGCGCTTGATACCGTAATGGAAGAGCTGCGCTAGTTGCGCAGCTCCTTTCGCTTACTCTTGCGCTAGGATTTCGTCCAACCAGCGTTACCTACAGGAAATCCTAATGAGCGTGTGCTCTCTCTCGAGATGCGCAAAAAAGTCGTTTACGCTTTCCTTGTTGCTCCTCTTCACCGCCCTGGCGTCTTCCGCTGAATTTGGACAGGTCACGACCCAAAAGATAGCTGAAGGCGTTTACCAGTTTTCTGTCGCCGATTACGGTGACGTTGGAATGAGTGGAAATTGCGTCGCGATCATCGCGTCGGACGGCGTGCTCATCTTCGACAGCTCCGGCACCCCGGCGACCGCGCGCGTGATCGTTGCCGAACTCAAGAAGCTCACCCGTCAGCCCGTTCGCTACGTGGTCAACTCTCATTGGCACTGGGACCACTGGGGCGGGAATGAAGTCTTTAAGTCCGCCTTCCCCGACGTGCAGATCATTTCGCAGGAGAAGACGCGCGACATGATGATGCACGACTCGATCGAGTGGAACCGTGATTATCTCGGGAAGATCATTCCGGAGCATATCTTGGACCTCGATGCAGCTATCAGCAAGGCCAAGCAGGATGGGAAAGACCCCGAACGGATTGCACGGTTGGAAGCGTTGGCCCGTGCCGACCGGGATTTCCTGCGGCAGAAGCGATCGTTGACGAATACATTTCCCAACCAGGTATTTTCCGAGTCAATGAAGATCTTCCTCGGAGAACGCGAAATCGATATTCTTCACGCGCGCGCCATCACTCCCGGGGACACGTACGTTTATCTGCCCAAAGAGCGGCTGCTGATCACGGGCGACATTCTGGTTAATCCTATCCCGTTTGCGATCGGAGGCACGTATCCATCCGCATGGCTGCAATCGCTGCAACGACTCAAAGCTTTGGATCCGCTGATCATTGTTCCGGGGCATGGCCCGGTGGAGCGCGACCAGCGTTTTCTCGACGCCAACCTAAAGCTCTTCCAGCAGGTCCTCGAAGATGTGAAGCATGCGAAGGCGACTGGGCTTTCACTTGAGCAAACGAGCGCGCAACTCGAGCGTAACGTTGGGAGTTATGCAGCTTTGATCGGCGTCGGGGAGAAATCCTATGAGGCTGTGCAAGGACTCTTTCTACAAGGGTTCATCAAGAATGCGTACTTGGAAATCGACCACCCGCTGAGCGATAGACCCGAACACTGATCCCAGCTAAGGGCTATGCAGCTAGGTCGTCATCCTTTTTGTCGCCCTGGTTCTGCTTCTGCCGCTGCCCAGGATCCTGGTCCTGAAGTTGGCCCTCGGGATTCTCTTCAGGCTTCCGGTTCATTTCCTGCTCGCGTGACTGTTCGTTCCGCTGCTGCTCCATAGAAGCCTCCACAGGTTCGCCGCTGTGCTCCGGGTTCTCGCCCGGCTCGGGGAAATCAGTGTCGTTTCCGTCGATCATCTTGTTATCCGGCCGATGCGGCAGCTGACCACTCAAGGAAGTGTTATCCGTCTGTTCGGGTTTGTCCTGCTCGACTGCGCCCTTGCCGGCATCTGCGTCTCGTTCTTCGGTGTGCATAATTGCGCTTTATGATGGCCACTGTTGACGAGAAGAGGTCTGCTGCTTGTCCTCGGAACGAACTCAGATAAAATGTGGCTCTCATGAGTTCAACTCCCGGCCCACTCTTTCGTCCTTACGAAAAGCTAGTCAAGATCACGGTGATGGGGAAAGAACTCGAGATCCCTGAGAACAACATGCTTTTGCGCGGCTTTCAATTTCTCGCGCCGGAGAACATCGCCTACGGCCGTTTCTGCTGGAATGAAGAGTGCCAGTACTGCCGCATCAGCTACGACACGGGGGGAGGGAGCAAAGAGCACCAGGCTCTTTCCTGCAAGCTGATGGTGAAGCCGGACATGCGGGTAACGAAGGTAGCGGCTGAGATCCGTTATTGCCTTAGGGACCTAGCCCTGCCGCACGAAATAGAAGAGAAGAAGTAAGTTACTGGCGCGTAGCGCTGGGCTTGCGCGAAGCCGTGGACCCAACACCCGCCTTTCGCAGCCGGTCTTTTGCTTGCGCAGCCTCCGGCGCTCTCGGATAGCGCGCGATCAGACTCTGCAGCTCTTTTACGCCCGGATCTTTCTGCCCGCTCTCTAGCAGCGCAAAGCCTTTTTTGAGTTGTGCTGCGGGGGCTTTGTTGCCGCCAGGATATTGTTCCAACACTTTGTCGTACTCGGTCACGGCCTGCTGGTAGTTGCCCTGGCGGTATTCGATTTCGGCGATATAAAACTGCGCATTCCCCGCGAGATCGGTGTTGCCGTAAAACTTCAGGTAGTCAGCAAATTCCTGCTGTGCCAGCTGATACTTCGCCGCGTTGTAGTCGCGCAACGCGTTGTTATAGAGGATATCCGCGGGCGGCGCCTGAATATTCGCAGCTCCACCCGGCGGGGGCGCTTGGCCCGCATTCCCATTTGGATTAAGGTTCTGCTGGCTGGCGGCCATATCGCTCAGCTGCTTGCTCACGTTGTTCATCCGCGCCTTCAGCTCGTCAACGGAGTCGTGCAGCGACTGCACCTGACCTGAGACCTGGTCCAATCGTCCGGCAGCATCCGCGTTCTGCTGCTGCAAGCTCTTGTTCAGATTATCCACGCTCACCGACATCTTGTTGATGTTGTCGGTGGTCTGCTCCACCAGATTGCGCATCACGCCCATGCGCTCGTCGAACGACTGCTGCATGCGCGCCATCTGCTCCTGCAACGCCTGCACCTGCGTCTGCAGCTGGATCATGTCTTTATTCGCCGCGAACGCAGGCAGGGAAGTACCCAACGCAAGTAACACCACAAAAGTAAAGATAAGTGACTTTTTCATAGGCTTTCGCTTAGATGCAGAATTGCTCCTTGGGGTCAAAATTGGGAGCCGGGTTAAGAGCCAGAGCGGAAGATACAATGCCGCCGGCGAATGGATTCCACACGCCGGCGGCGATACTTACTTTGTTAGGACGAAATGTGCGCGGCGGTTCTGCTGCCAGCACGCTTCGTTCGATTCGTTGCAGAACGGCTTTTCCTTGCCGTAGCTGATGGTCTTGATGTTCCCCGCAGAAACTCCTGCTTGGGTCAGCGCGTCGCGCGTAGAGCTAGCGCGGCTGTCGCCCAAAGCAAGGTTGTATTCCGTGGAGCCACGCTCGTCACAGTGTCCCTCGATCGTGATCTTCCAATTCGGATGCTGCTTCAGGAACGCCGCATTCGAGGCGAGTTGCTGCTGCGCATCCGCACGGACAGCGTAGGAGTCGTAATCGAAGAAGACGTCCTTCACGTTCGCCGCGAACAGCTCGTCGTCGGTCTGCGTGGTTTGCGTCTGGACCGGCGCAGCTTGCACGGTCACGCGCGCGGTTGCGTCCTGAGTTCCACCGGCACCTTTCGCGGTAAGGCGGTACGTGGTCGACGCTTGCGGCGTAACCGATTGTGTTCCGCTCGCATCAACCTTCCCGATGCCCTCGATGTTGACGTCGTTCGCGTTCTCGGTGCGCCACGTCAGCGTGGTGGATTGCCCGGCGGTGATGCTGTCCGGATTCGCCGAAAGCGACGCGGTCGGCGCTGCTGGCGGCGGCGGCGGAGGAGGCGGTGGAGCAGTCTCTTTCTTTTTGCAGCCACCGATGATCAGCACAGCGGCCATGGCACACAACAGGGCGTAGTTCTTCTTGCTCAAAGTCACTCGATCCTCCGTAAAGGTGTAGAACTTGTTTACTCGTCCCGGAATCATTTGTAAATACCCCAAACGCCGAAGACTGTTCCTACTGAATCACTTAGTACCCGCTCACTTCGTTCCCCACGAGGGTTGCGAGTTGCCGCCGGTATTGGTGATGGCATGGGCCTTGCTGCCGTCGGCTAGCATCTCCCAAATTTCCTCGCGTCCATTGCCACCACGCTGGAAAGCGATGTGGCGGCCGTCGGGCGACCACGTTGGGGAGTCGTTGTTGCCGGCATCGTGCGTCAGCTGGATGAACTGTTTGCTGGCGATATCCATCACGTAGATGTCCCACCCGCCAGGCGCTCCCGGTCCGTAATTGCGGCGCCACGCGAACGCCAGGAACTGTCCGTTGGGGGACCATGAAGGCGACACAGCGTAGCCCTGATCCGTCATGCGCTGAACGTTGCTGCCGTCCGCGTCCATGATGTAGATCTGCGGCAGGCCGCTGCGTCCGCTGACGAACGCAATCTGCGCTCCAGTCTTCGGGTTCCACACCGGTGAGACGTCTGGGCCGCGCGTGGTGGTCAACCGCTTAGGCGATGCACCGCTTGCGTCGGAAACGTAAATCTCCATCGAGCCATGCATCGAAGACGCGAACGCGAGCTTGGTTCCATCTGGCGACCACGCCGGGGTAGCGTTGGTTCCACCGAAGCGGGGGAAGGTGACCACGCGCCCGAGCTCGTTCGAGTACATCATGATCTCCAGGCCCGAACCTTTGGGGTAAGACGAGAAAGCGATCCGGGAACCATCCGGCGAGATGCGCGGCGAGAGCGAAGCCAGCGCGGCGAGATGGGTGATCTGGTGCTGATCGCCACCGTCGTAATCCATCGCCCAAACTTCTTTGTGCCCACTGCGACGGCTGATGTAATAGATCTTCGTTTCCGCGATCCCGTTCACGCCGCCGCCAAGACGGAAGATGATCTCGTCCGCGAACTTGTGCGCGATCAGCCGCGCGTTGGCTTCCGTCGCTTCTTCTTTATATTGTTTTCCGAGCACGATGGGAGACTGCGTGTTCTTCACGTCGTCGAGCCAGCCCTGCACCAGAACATCGGGACCCACGACACCCAAATTTCCGAATGCAAGCATGGCGACGTTAGCGGGAGGATTTCCCCAGGCATCCAGCTTCACCTCGCCCGGCATTGACGGCTGCTGCAGCGGATAAAAACTTTTCGACGCCATGTCGAAGATCCCGGAGTTATCCAGGTCGTTCCACAGCGTGTCGTTGAAGGTCTTTATCAACGCATCTGTGCGCGGGTCGGCGCCGCTCGATTTGAAATCGGCGACCCCCAGTCGAACCTTTTCTTGTCCCAATCCGGTTCCGGTTTTAATCCAATCATTCTGCGCGTTCGCAGCGACGACGACGAACAATGCCGCCAAACACAGGATTGCTGTTCGAATCTTTTTCATTCAGGAAGATTCCTCATCCATCATTTTTTGTAATCGAACCAGAACTCCACCGAAACCTTATTCCCGTTGTAACCCGGTGGCAAGGGACCAAAGGTATCAATGCGCTGCAACGCCCGCGTTGCCGACATATCCAGCGAGGGCACGCCGCTCGATTGTTCAACCTCGATGTTCGTCGCCTCGCCGCTTCGCAGGATCTCAAAGGTAATATAAACGCGCCGCGCGTTCGAGATGTTAGGGTCTATCTCGTATTTGTGCCAATTCTCTGAAACTTTTCTTCGCACCGCATCCACATACCAAGCATAGCGAGCGCCGAAATCGCCGCTGCCGAAGCTAAGGCCTCCGGGCGAGCCACTTAGATTGACCATCGTAGTGGGCGCATTCACCGGACCGCTTTCGCCGTAAGGAACAACATTGCTCGGCGGCGGCGTGACCTTCGACTTATCGATACTTGGGATTGGCTTCGGCTTGGTCGGCTTGACTGTCTTCTCGGGTATCGGGATTGCTTCCGGTGGAGGCTGTTCTACCTGTTTCGGTTGCGACTGCGTCAGACCGGGAGATTCGTTCGCGAGAATGTTTTCCGTCTGTACTTCTTGGCGGGGCAGTGGGATCGCCGACTTGCTCACCAGCGTCGCGCTCATCGCGCCGCCCCCGGAACTTGAGCCTCCCCAATCTTCTCCGTGGAAGCCGCCGACCACAGCGGCATAGATAAACACCACCGCGACCAAAATCCCGTGCAGCCCCGCTGACCAGATCAGCGGCCGCTTCCAGCTATCCTGCTCGGAATAAATATCAGCGCGTGCTCGCATTTTCCTTCAGTGGCTCGGTGACGATGCTCACATTGGTTATGCCAGAAGATTTCACTGCGTCCATCACGGTCGCGAACGCGCCGAAGGGAACATTTTCGTCGGCACGCAGATAAATGGATTGGTGTTCGGGGTCGCGCACCTTCTGCCGCAGTATTGAGCCGATCTCGTTGATGTTCACCGGATCGTTGCCAAGAAACACGCGCTGTGCGCGCGTGATCGAGATCACGATGCGCTCCTCGGTGATCTCTTTTACTGACTTCGTCTTCGGCACCGAAACTTCAATGCCAGACTGCAATATCGGCGCCGTCAGCATAAAGATGATCAGCAGCACCAGCACCACGTCCACCAGCGGTGTTACGTTGATCTCCGCCAGCGAGCGTCCGCCATGTCTGCGGATTCCGATAGCCATGGCTACTCCGAGCCTCGCTCTACGGCATTCAGCATCTCGAGCGTGAACTCGTCCATACGTGCGCCGAATTCGCGGATGCTGTGCGTGAGCTGGTTATAGAAGATGACCGCCGGGATCGCCGCCGCAAGGCCCGCCGCAGTGGTGATCAACGCTTCCGAGATTCCCGGCGCCACCGCGCGCAGCGTCGCCGCGCCGGCGGTTCCGAGTCCGTGGAAGGCGTCGATGATGCCCCAAACCGTTCCAAACAATCCAACGAAGGGCGCGACGTTGGCGATCGTTGCGAGCCACTGCAGCCGCCGCTCCAACCGTGTGTGCTCTTCAGAACTTGCGATCTGCATCGCGCGATGCACAGAGTGCACGTTCTTCAAACCACCTGCCGGACTCCCGCCCTGGCGCTTGTACTCGTCGTATCCGCCTTCAAACACGGAGACCAGTGGGCTGGGCCGGAACTGCTCTGAAACCGCAGCCACGTCCTGCAGTCGCACAGCTTTACGGAACGCGCGCAAGAAGCGCCCGCTCTGCACGCGCGCGCGGCTGTATGAGCCGTATTTGGAAATGATCACGGCCCAGGAGATCAGGCTGAAAAGTAAAAGGATGAGGAGGACGATCTTGGCGACGATCCCGCTTTGCGCTACAAGGTTCGCGATCTCGCCGCCGATGATGGCGCTGAGGAAGGTTGAAATGATCATCGTTTCGTTCCAATTGTACCCTTGAGCTCTGGATTGCGGGATGTGCAAAAAAAGTTGGTCTTTCGCGACTTCGCCGGAAACTAACAGCTAGCAACTAACTGCGTTCCTTGCTATCCTGCGCTCAATCTTCAACAGGGAACTGATTTGCTCCTCGAATTGCGGGTCGAGAACTATGCCGTCATCGATAGTGTGGCGGTGGAGTTCGCGCCCGGCTTGAATCTGCTGACCGGCGAAACAGGCGCCGGCAAATCCATCCTCATAGACGCACTGGCTTTGCTCTTGGGCGAGCGCTCCTCCAGCGAGATGATCCGCCACGGCGAGGAGAAGGCCGTGGTTTCTGGAGTATTCGAATCCCGCGACTCCTTGCTTGCGGCGACGCTCGCTGCCAATGGGATCGACTCAGAAGACGGGCAGCTCATCGTGCGTCGCGAGATCACTTCGGGCGGCAAAGGACGCGTCTTCATCAACAATCAGCCGGCCACCGTCGCCGTGCTCAAGCAACTCGCCCCCGCGCTAGCCATGGTGCACGCGCAGAACGAATCTCTCGCCTCCTTCGATGGCGCCGAGCGGGGTCGCTTACTTGATCTCTTCGCCGGAGTAGACATCGCCCAAGTCGTCGAAGCCCATGAGAAATGGAAGTCACTCGTCCAGCAGATCGCGGAGCTGCAGCGCGACGAGAGCGACCGCCTCCGCCTGCTTGATCTTTGGAAGTTTCAATTGAAAGAGATTGAGGACGCCAAGCCCGTGGCCGGAGAAGACCCGGAGCTTGAAAACGAAAAGCGGGTCCTCGCGAATTCGGAGAAGCTCTACAGCGCGGCGATAACCGCTCACGAGAGCCTCTATGAATCGAACGCCTCCGCCGCGGCTCTCTTGCGCTCGGCGGAAAAGAATCTCGAAGAGCTTTCACGTTACGACACGAAGTTTACGGAAGTGCTGAGCACGCTAGAAGGTGCCCGCATCGCCGTCGAAGACATTGGCTCGAACCTCCGCGACTATGCTGCTTCCATCGACGCCTCGCCCGAGCGCCTCGCCGAGATTGAAGACCGCCTTGCATTGCTCGACAAGCTGAAACGCAAATACGGTCCCTCGCTTGAGAATGTCATCTCCTACCGTGAAGACGCTGCGCGCAAGATCTCCGAAGTCGAAAATCGTGACGAATTGCTTGCCGCGCTCCGCCAATCTCTTACGAAAGCTTCAGCCGAATACTCGAAAGCCGCTCGCGCTGTCTCCAGGCAGCGACACGCGTCCGCGCAGAAGCTTGAGAAGCTTGTCGAATCAGAGATCAATGATCTCGCGATGAAGGTCCGCTTCAAGGTTGATATCGCCAGCTTCGAAGAGGAAGACCATTGGACAGCTTCCGGTTTCGACGAAGTCCGCTACCTAATCGCCACGAACGCGGGCGAGCCGCTGAAGCCCATCGAGCAGATCGCCTCGGGCGGCGAGATGTCGCGGGTGATGCTCGCACTCAAGGCAACCATCGAGACCGCTGACGCGCCTCGCTCCAAGCGCCGCAAGGGTGACGACTGCAAAACGCTCGTGTTCGACGAGATCGACACCGGCATCGGTGGTCGCGCGGCTGAAGCTGTAGGGAAGAAGTTGAAGTCGCTCGCGGCGGCGCAGCAGGTCCTCTGCATCACACACCTGCCGCAGATCGCTTCGTTTGCTGATCAACACTTTGTGATTGAGAAGCGCGTTTCGGCAGGGAAGACCAAGACCTCTATCCGTCTTCTGGAAGCTTCCGAGCGTGCGCAAGAACTCGCCCGCATGATGAGTGGTGAAAAGGTTACGGAGACTTCGGTCAAGCACGCCGAGCAAATGCTCAAGGCCAATGCATGACGGGTGCTGTTGCCGCGGGGCAGGCCACAAGTAAGACGACTATCTCGCCAACAGCCTGGCTCGGATTATTGCTCGCAAGCACGCTACTCATTTATTACCGCACCATTCACTATCCATTTTTCTTCGACGACTGGGCTGGCATCGTCTTCAACCCGCGCATCCAGGACTGGCGCGAGATTCCGGGATACTTCACCAAGCACCTCTGGTACCACACCACCGGCGAGTTCCGTGCCACGTACTATCGCCCGCTTTACCTCGGTTGGTTCTTCCTTAATTACCAAATGTTCGGGATTAATCCCGCCGGCTGGCGCATCGCTGTCTTGCTGGTCCACTGCTGCAACGTCCTTCTAGTCTTCAAGATCGCTAAACAGTGGCTCGAACACGAGCGCGCCGCATTGATCGCCGCGGCTGTGTTTGCCTTGCATCCTGTCCATATCGAGAGTATGGGGTGGATCTCCGCAGGTGGCGAACCCGTCGCAGCCTGCGCGTTGCTGCTCGCCCTTCTCGCCCTCGTGCGTTGGCTCGATACCCGAAGCACGCGTTGGTTGCTCGCATCTTCCGGCCTGTACCTCGTTGCTTTGTTCCTCAAAGAGAGCACCGCTGTTTTTCCGCTTTTTGTTTTTGCCTTCATTTTCGTCAAGAGCGCCGGCACTTTTCGGGAACGAATTTGGAGCGCAACAAAACCAGCAGCTTATTTCATTCCGCCGGCGGTCATCTATCTGTTGCTGCGCGCCCACGCGCTGCACGGCGGAAATGTCCATCCCCGCGTGGACGACCTTACCGCGATCCTGACTGTTCCCTCCGTACTATGGTTCTACCTGCAACATTTGCTCCTGCCCATTCACCTGACCTTCTTCAATTCCTTAGCGTACGTCACGAAAATTTATCCTGCCGCTTTCTTGTTGCCTACGTTCGCGATCGCTGTCGCGGCGCTGCTCGTCGTGCGTTCACCGAAGCAGATACAACTCGCGTTCGCGTGGCTTCTCACCTTCCTGCTGCTCCCGACATTCGGCATCTGGATCTTCGGCGACTCCATGCTGGTGCAGGACCGTTACCTGTACCTGCCGGCCGTCGGATTCGCACTGATCGTCGCGTATACCTGGAGCGCCATCGTTGCTCGTCACCCGGATTGGAGCAGGCTAGCTTCGATCATCGCGATCGCACTGCTCGCCTCTTACGCCGCCGGAAGTTTTGCCCAAAGTTCGCAATGGAGAAATGAAGAGGCGCTCTATGCCCGCGGACTCGAGATCCATCCTCGCTCAGTCGTCCCCGAATCCGGCATGGCAGTGATCCACATGCAGAACGGAGAGTACGCGCAGGCCGAATCCATGCTGCGTAGCTTGCATGCCGAGAATCCCGCTGATACGGAAATCGAGTGGAAGCTCGGAATGGCGCTCTATCTACAGAAGCGCTATGGGGAAGCGATCCCCATCTGGCAGCACGTGATCGCAAACTCCGCCGTCAGCAGCTTTCACGACAGCTTCCTTGCCCGCGCTTACTTTGACAGTGGCGAGTTCGCGCGCGGAATCGCACTCATGAATCAGGCTCTCGCCGTCACACCCGAGGACACCGGCCTTCGCCTGGAGCTCGCAGACCGCTACCTTAAGCATGGCGATTCCCGTGCTGCCATCGAGCAATACAAGGCGGTTTTGGCCAGCCATCCTGACGAAAAAATCCTCGCGAGCTACATCGCTCGGCTGGAAGCGACCGCAGCCCCGTCCAAAGCCCCTTCCGCTCACTGACTAAAAGCGCCGTTTAATGCTAATTACCGCAATTTCATTGATTTAGCAGGATTTTGCGGGCTCAGGGCGTCTAAGCTAACACTATCCAGAAGTGGGCTTACGCCGCTATACTGGATACACGAAATGACAGCTCAAACGAACGCAAAAACCCTGCTTTTACTGAAGCCCCGCGGCTTTTGCGCCGGCGTGGTCCGCGCGATCGACATTGTCCGCATCGCCTTAGACGCCTTCGGCGCTCCCATCTATGTGCGCAAAGAGATTGTGCACAATCGGCACGTCGTGGACGAGCTCTCCAGCAAAGGTGCCATTTTCGTAGACAGTGTCGACGAAGTCCCTAACGGCGAGCGCGTTATCTACTCCGCTCACGGTGTTGCGCCGGAAGTGCGCGACGCTAGCAAGGTCCGCGGCCTCCGCGTGATCGATGCAACCTGTCCACTGGTCACCAAAGTTCACGTTGAAGCGGTGAAATACGCGAAGCAGGGCTACAGCATCCTGCTCATCGGACATCGCGACCACGATGAGGTCATCGGTACGCTCGGTGAGGCGCCCAATGTGACACAGGTTGTCGGCTCGCCGCAGGAAGCCGAAGTGATCACGGTTCCGGATGCAAACCGCGTCGCTTACATCACGCAGACGACTCTCAGTCTCGACGAAGCGAACACCATCATCAACGTGCTCAAGCGCCGCTTCCCGAATATTCAGGGACCGCATGCGCAAGACATCTGCTACGCGACGGAGAATCGCCAGGTCGCGGTGAAGCAAGTGGCGAGCGAAGCTGATCTGCTTCTCGTCGTCGGCTCAGACAACAGCTCCAACTCGAATCGTCTCGTCGAGGTCGCGCGTAATCTTGGTCGCTCTTCGCACCTGATCGAGAATTTCCGCTCCATCCAGCCTGAGTGGCTTGCGGGAGTCGAGACCATCGCTCTCACCGCTGGCGCGTCCGCTCCCGAGATTCTCGTCGAACAGGCGATCGAATTCCTGCGCGAAAAGGGTTTCACCAAGCTCGAAGAAGTTGAAGTCATGCCGGAGAACGTCCGCTTCGGATTGCCGCCGGAGATCGTCGCTGCGATCGCGTCCGCTCCTGCGGCCACGGCCGGAGATTAAGCGAAGAATGCCTCCCCTCTCACCAGGCGCTGCGGAGAACAAGAAACCGCAGATGCTGTTCGGAAAAATTGACGACATGCTCAGCCGCGTCTCGAGCGCCATCGACGCGACACGCCGTCACATTTTTTCCATGCAGCATGAGGACGGCTATTGGTGCGGCGAACTCGAAGCCGACACCACGCTCGAATCCGATTACATCCTGGTTCACACTCTACTTGGCACCGAGAACTTCGATCGGCAGCAGCGCGCCGCGCGCGAGATCCTGCGCCATCAAAACGCCGACGGCGGCTGGCCGATCTATCGCGGCGGTCGTTCGAACGTTTCCGCGACGGTGAAGGCGTACTTCGCCCTCAAGCTCACCGGCCGCAGCGTGGATGATCCCGTTTTGGTGAAAGCCCGCACGAAGATTTTGGAAATGGGCGGCGTCACCCAGGTCAATACGTTCACGAAGATTTATCTCTGCTTCCTCGGCCAATACAGCTACGACGCGGTGCCCGCCATTCCGCCGGAGATGGTGCTGTTTCCGAATTGGTTCTGGTTCAACATCTACGAGATCTCGTCCTGGTCGCGCGCGATCCTGATCCCGCTTTCGATCATTTACGCGAAAAAGCCTTTCAAGAAGATTCCTGACGGCATGGCAATCGACGAGCTCTTCCTGCATGGGCGTAACGCCGAGAAAGACCTGCGTCTCAAGTGGTCTGACAAGCTCATCAGCTGGCGCAATTTCTTCCTCGTGCTCGATCGCATGACGCACTGGTTCGAGCGTGTGCACATCCGCCCGCTTCGCTCCATCGCTTTGAAAAAAGCAGAGAAGTGGATGCTCGACCGCTTTGAGCGTTCTGACGGCCTCGGCGCCATCTATCCCGCGATGTTGAATGCCATAGTCGCGCTGCGCTGCCTTGGGTACTCGCTCGACGATCCTCAAGTCATCCGCGCCGTTGAAGAGTTTGAAAAGCTCGGCATCGAAGAGCCTGCGACATCAGAATCGGAAGCTACTTTCCGCATGCAGCCTTGCATGTCACCGGTGTGGGACACCGCGTACGCGATGTTCGCGCTCGGCGAAGCCGGCGTGCCGAAAGATGACCCTCGCATGCTCAAGGCAGCCGACTGGATGCTCTCGAAGGAAGTCCGCCACAAAGGTGACTGGGCTGTAAAGGTGAAGAACACCGCGCCCGGTGGCTGGTACTTCGAGTTCAACAACGAGTTTTATCCCGACGTGGACGACTCTGCCATGGTGCTGCTCGGGCTCGACAAGGTCGAGAATCCCCGCGAACGCTATCA
>JBJMGI010000027.1:0-11426 GCA_045807945.1 Terriglobales bacterium
CTTGGAGCCATAGACGGCCAAGCCCAGGATCAGGAGAAAATTTCCGACAACCTCGATGGAATAACGGAACCCCACAGCCAGAGGCCTACCTTGTTCGTCCTTGCAATGTAAGAAGCGGCTGGATGCGGCTAGGTTGGTAAGCGGCGGGTATTACTGGCTTTGCCGGTCTCGGCTGTCGCTCTTTGGGAGGGCCCGGAAGTATTCTTCTCTCGAAGGAGGATACCGTCTCCCCAAATCTCGTGGCCGATCAATAAAGGCCCACAGCAGCACGCGAGAGAAATAGGCAGAAGAACTATTGAAAAGAAAACCAGGCACCATCCATTCGCCCGTGCGCGAACGTGACCACAACACCGCTGAACATCGCACCCAGGGCGATGGCGCCGATTATGTGGACCGGACTGTAGGATTCGGGCATTCTTTTTCATCGGTACCAGCTACTAATAAGGATAGGGCTCGATCTTCCAGCGCTCGTAGACTTTGGCCTCGAGGAAAACCTTGTAGAGCTCGGGGTCGAGCTCGCCATCTTTGACGGAGAAGCGCAGGATGTCCAGCGCTTTTTCCAGGTTGACCGCCTTCTTATACGGACGGTCGGTGGCTGAGAGGGCATCGAAGATGTCGGAGATGGTCATCATGCGTGTTTGCATGGGGATCTCGGCCGCACTCAGCTTATAGGGATACCCCAAGCCGTTCAGCTTTTCGTGATGCCCACGCGCGATCTCCGGCACGTTGCGGATCTCTTTCGTCCATGGGATCTGCTGCAGGAAATTAAATGTGTGCACCACGTGCGACTCGATCTGCACGCGCTCACGATCGTCGAGTGAACCCTTGCGAATGGAAAGCAAGCGCACTTCGTCGCCGGAGAGCAACGGCTTCTGGGTGCCGTCGAAATCCAGATAGTTGCGCGCGGCGATCTCCAGCAGCTTCTCGAAATTCCCTTCCGGCAACACGGTAGGCTCGTCGGACTTCAATACGGTGGCGAAGTGATCGTCGAGAGCCTTCATCTGATCAGCGAGCTTCTGATCGAATTCCGGCTGTTTCTTCAGGAAGTCCTCGCGGCCTTTTTCCAGCGCGTATTGGAGCTGCGAGTTTAGGACCTCGGTCTGCATCGTGCGCTTCACGAACTGAAAGCGCTGTTCGATCAATTCAAGCTGCGAGGGATAAAGCTTCTTGGCCTTTACCAGCACTTCCTCGCGAACGCCGACCTTTCCGAAATCGTGCAGCAGTGAGGCGTAGCGCAATTCGCGCATCTCCGAGCGCGAAAAGCGAACGTCCGCAAACAAGCCGCTATCAGCACGGTCAACAGCCTCAGCCAATCCGACGGTTAGGTTTGCGACGCGGAAGCTATGACCGCTGGTGGTTGGGTCGCGCGACTCGATGGCCGTGACCGAGGCCTTCACGAAACCTTCGAACAGGCGCTGGATCGATTCGTACAAGACGCTGTTTTCGTACGCGACCGCCGCCTGGCTAGCTAGGGACTGTACAACTTCCTGCTGCCGCTGGGTGAACGAGCGAACCTGCTCGGTGACAGTGGCCACGGAATTCAACTTGGCGCGGAATTCGCGCTTCGCGTTGATGAGCTGTACCACGCCCACCACTTCGCCCTGGGGATTGCGCATGGGCACAGCCAAAATCGATTTCGTGCGATAGCCGGAATCTTCATCGAACTTACGGTTGACGGTGTATTTCGAACCTTCCGGCAGGTGATAAGCGTCATCGAGTATCACCGCCGTCCCGTGCAATGCCACGAATCCGGCAATGGACTTCTCGCTGATGTCCATCGTGATCTCTTTGAAGGTCACGGGGACGGAATCGTTCTGCGCCAGCTTAAAGCGCAGCATGCGGATGGGCTTGCGCTCTTTCTTGTGCGCCGTTTCTTCCTTTGCCGCAAGCTTCTGGGAATCGCTGAGCCCGACGGGATCTGTCTGCTCGACGAGATATAACGATCCGGCATCGGAATTCGTGATCTCGCGGCACTTGGTCAGGATCATGTCGAGCAACTTGCCGGCGTCGTGCTCGGCGCTAAGCGCCGCGCCGATCTTGTTGAGCTCGTCGATCTCTTTGGCCGCGTTGCTCAGCCGTTCCTGGCTCTCGCGCCGCGTCTGGTGCAAGTGGATATGGTCGAGCGCGTTATCCACCATGCGTTCGATAAGCTCCCCGGATGTCTTCAGCGGCAAGTAGGCGAAGACGGCGCCGTCAAGACGTGGGTCTTTGAATTTTTCATCGGAGAGAGCGATCACACGAAAGTTTTGCGCCCGCATGCGCTCGCGGAACTGGCTGAGCAGCCGCTCGGAGGCGGTGATCAGGATCCGGTCGACCTCGGCCGGATGTCCGTGCAGGTTCTCAAAAGGGATTTTGCGGAAGCGATGCACAGTAACGATCGCTTTTCGCGCGACATCGTCAGTCTCAAAAAAAGCTAAGAATGGCAACCCGCGGCCGGGTGGGGTGCTGACGCTCGGTTTTATGACCGCCGGGGTGCTCGCCGTGCTCATGAAAAGCGTTGCCGCCTTCCCTAGACTCGGGGATTCGGGGCCAACTATATCAAAAAGAGCTCCAGATGCCCGAACACAATCTGACTCCCGCTGAAGTGCGGGCTGAGCTGTTCACGAAAGGAATCAACAGTATGCCAGTTAAGCAAGCAGAGTCCGAATCGGGCAATGGGAACATCCGTGCCGTCAATTAGAACCGGCTACTCTCACCAGCCCTCCTCCTTGCATCTCACAAGAAGCGCCGGAAAGGGACACGACTTGCCGAACCCAAAGCTGCTGTTCGTTGACGACGAATCCTCTATTCGCCTGACCCTGGCCGAGATCCTTCGGCATGAGGGCTTTGAGGTAACAGTGTGCGCCAGTGTTCCGGAAGCCATCGAGGCCATCAACAGCAACCGCTTCGACGTGTTGATCTCGGACTTGAACGTGGGCGAACCCGGTGACGGATTCACCGTGGTCAGCGCCATGCGCCGCGTGCAGCCGCACGTGATCACTTTCATTCTCACAGGCTACCCGGATTTTGAGAGCGCGCTCAAAGCGATCCGCAGCCAGGTTGACGACTACATCACGAAACCTGCGGACGTTCGTACGATGGTGAAGGCCATCCGCAAACATCTGGCGAATCCCAAGCCGGTGCACGCACCCGTGCCGGTGAAGCGTGTCTCGGAGGTGCTGTTGGAGAATAAAGACGCCATCATCAAAGCCTGGCACGAGAGGGTGATCAAAGACAAAGACCTCGCCGCCATTAAGCTCACACGCAGCCAACGCATCAATCACCTACCCATCGTGGTTGAAAGGCTTTGTGAGCGCGTCGAGAACCATCCAGAAGAGGCGGACGAAAAAGCCTTGCGCGCCTCTGCCGAGCACGGGGCCACTCGGTTCGAGCAGGGCTACAGCATTCCTCAAATGATGACGGAAGCGCGCATCTTGCAGCGCGTCATCTCGGAGACTCTGCAATCGCATTTACTGGTGATCGATATCAGCAGCCTTATCCCTGACATGGTCGCCATTGGCGAGGCGCTTGCCTCCCAATTGGAAGAAGCCATCCGCGCTTATCAGTTGAAAGAGCGGCGCGTCGCATAAGCCTCGAAAAATCCTTTGACGGCTAGTTCCGGGTGATCTCGAATAGTACAGTCTTGCGAACCGAACCGTCGTGCGACTTCCACTCGGCGTTCTTCCAGAAGCGCGCGCCGATCTTCTCCAACGCCTTTTGCGATCTCCAATTCGTATCACCGACGACGAAGACCACCCGCTCGACGAACTTGAAGGCGTGGGCCAGCATTAGCTGTTTCATCTCGCGGTTGTACTCGCCTCCCCAATATGCACGCTGAAGAAACGTGTATCCCACCTCGACCTGGCTCTCTTCCGGCTTGAGGTCGCAGTAACGCGAGCTTCCGATGATCTTGCCGGTCTTGCGATCTATCACTGCGAAGGCGCCGCCCGACGCCATGCCGCCGTCGAAGTAGGTCCGGAAGACTTCTTTCATATAGCGAGTGTTCTCTGGATGCTGCTCCCAGATGAGCGGATCGCTCGCAGCGGCGAAGAGCTCATCGAAGTCGGCGGTCTTCAACGGACGCAGTTCGATGAGTTTGCCGGTCAGAGTTGGTTGCAGATCGAATGGCATGGTGAAAACCTATGGATTGTCTCTGACAGCTAAAGGATTCGATTTGTTCCTCGCTCCATGCTGGAGTCGTCCTATAATCGCGTGCGCCAATGTTAACTGTCGGGAGAAAGCTCGGGCCTTACGAAATCGTCAGCGCAGCCGGTGCTGGTGGTATGGGCGAGGTCTATCGCGCTCGCGACACGCGCCTGGGCCGTGACGTTGCGGTGAAAGTGCTGCCTGAATCTTTGAGCGCCCAACCTGAGTTTCAGCAACGCTTCGAGCGCGAAGCACGGTCGATCTCCGCGCTGAGCCATCCTCATATCTGCGCTTTGTACGACGTGGGGCAGGACGGCGGGACTTATTACCTTGTGATGGAGTTCCTTGAGGGCGAATCGCTCGCTGACCGGCTGGCGAGGGGGCCGCTCCCGTGCGAGCAAGTGGTTCGGTATGGCATCGAGATCTGCGAGGCGCTCGATGCGGCGCACCGCCAAGGTGTAGTGCATCGAGATCTGAAGCCCGGCAACGTAATGATCACGCGGGCTGGGGCCAAGCTGCTGGATTTTGGACTGGCTAAACCCGCTGAGGCGGCGGTCGCGGCGACTTCCTCAGAAGTGATGACCGCGATGGCGACGAATCCCGCTAAGCCTTTGACCGACAAAGGTGCGGTGCTCGGAACGTTCCAGTACATGGCGCCGGAGCAGTTGGAAGGTAAGCCTGCCGACCAACGGTCCGACATTTTCGCGCTCGGCGCCGTGCTATACGAGATGGCGACCGGGAGACGCGCGTTCTCCGGCAAGACGCAAGCCTCGATCATCGCGGCGATACTTGCGGCCGAGCCACCGCCGGTGACATCGGTGCAACCGCTTACTCCACCAGCCCTCGAGTTGCTGATAAGGACTTGCCTGGCGAAGGACCCTGAGGAGCGTTACCAGTCTGTGCATGATGTCCGACTGCAACTGAAACAGATCGCGACTGCGAGTGGCAGCGTGGTCGCTCCGATCAGTAAGCGGCGAAAACTTTGGCCTGCGCTGGCAGCGCTTGCTGCGCTTGTTGCCGTGACCTTGTTCTTTGTGGGACGAAGGCTAAGCGAACCGGCACCGCCCGCCCCCGCGTACCGAACTTCGCTGCTGCCTCCTTCGAACCATTCTTTCGTCGCATACGATTTCGCGCTCTCGCCTGACGGCACGCGTTTGGTGTTCAGCGCCAGCAGTCCGGACGGCGTCTCGAAGCTGTGGTTGAAAAATCTGGCGACGGATGCCAACACGGAACTCTTCGGAACCGATGGGGCGACGGGACCGTTCTGGTCCCCCGACAGCAAGAACATCGGGTACTTCTCGGAGAATCGGCTTAACCGCATGGACATTCAGACCGGCGCCGTCCAGAGCCTGGCTCCAGCGGTTGTCGGTCGTGGAGGTACTTGGAGCAGAGAGGGTCAGATCATCTTCTGCAACGCCGTTGATAAAGGGCTCTCGCGTGTCCCGGCAAGCGGCGGACCGTTCGCGGAAGCGACCAAGCTCATCTCGCAGGGCGGCGAGAGCCAGCGCTTCCCTACGTTCCTGCGAGACGGCCGCCACTTTCTTTTCATCATTGATTGGTCCAATGATCATGACGGGCTGTACCTTGCTTCGATGGACGATCCAAGTCCGAAGCTGATCCAATCCGACGTTCATGGCACTCTCGCGCTGGTGAACGGACGATTATTTTTTGTCCGGGACGGCACCCTCTTCGCCCAGAAGTTCGATGAAGCGAAGCTCAAGCTGGTCGGAGACCCGGTGGCGGTGGTCGCGCAGGAGCTCGAACAGGACACTGGCTTCAGCCGCTCCGGATTCACCGTCGCTGAGAACGGCGCGATGGTTTTTCAATCACGCAAGTCGTACACCTCGCATCTGGTGTGGTTCGATCGCACAGGTAAAGAGCTGGAAACCGTGGGCCCACCGGCGCCATACCATCCCACCATTTCGCCCGACGGCAATCACTTAGCTATCACTCTCGACAGCGCCAGTGATGGGCACATGCGCGTCCACGTCTTCGACCTGGTGCGTGGAACCATCACCAACATCACGCCGGATTCCACTCGCAGCGAAGCACCTGTTTGGTCGCCCGACGGGAACTCGGTGGCCTACTCTTCGCGCGGCCCGCGCTCGGAATTGCGCGTGCGCGCTGCCGATGGCTCAGGCGACTCGACCAAGGTGGCTGAAAGCCCGCGCATCATGACCACGGATTGGTCGCCGGATGGCCGCCACATTCTTTACATGAATTTTCTGAAAGGCGTTCCCGAACTGTGGACGTATGACGCGGTTGAGAAGAAGAATGCGGCGCTGATACCCCCGCCCGCTGCCGAGGGGCAATTCTCACCCGACGGACACTGGATCGCTTACACCATCGGCGGAAACATCGAGCCGGGCATCTACGTACAGCCGTTCCCTGGCCCGGGACCGCGCACCCAGATCTCGGTCTCTGGCGGCACGCAGTCGCGCTGGAGTCCCGACGGGAAGGAGCTCTACTACGTCGGCATCGGCAAACAGCTGATGGCGGTCTCCATCAAGACCGAAGGCGGCAAGCTGGTCGCTTCCCCTCCGCACCCGCTGTTCCGTACGCGCATGCACGCCACTCGCTATGCCATCTTCCAGTATGACGTATCGCACGATGGCAAGCGCTTCCTGATCAATTCCCTTCCGCGCGAAGATGCTGCCGCTCCGCTCACTCTGCTGACGGATTGGCAGGCGCAGACCGGGAAGTAATCGAAAGTTTTCGCGCAGCAAAATGGCGCCGAACTCGGCGCCATTCTTATTTGCTGATCTGCGATTCCCTAGATTACAGCGCTCCCAAGATCTGGTTGAGCAAGTTAACGATCTGCTGCAACGCGCCGCTGAGTCCTGGGCCATTCAACAGATTGGCGACCGAGCACAGCAGGTTACCGAGCAGATTGCCCGAGCCCGTTTGTCCGGTGATGGTCAGATTGATCTGGTTCAAATCAACCACCAGTCCGAGCAGGTTCAGGTGAAGCGGCCCGAGTGTGAGGCTAAGGATGTTGCAGCTCGGATCGACCGTGGCTACAGGTACCACCACCGGCGTCGCGACGTTCTGGACCGTGCCGGTCGAGGGATCCGTCACTGCGGCGACCAAGGTGCCAAGAGCGACTAACTTACCTCCCTGGTTAGCAAACTTATGGACGGTGAGCGTCCCGGTGACGTTGCTGCCATCGCTCGCCGTCCCTGAGACGGGCAGCGTCAGGCTGGGAAGTGAGCTAGTGTTTTGCGCTTGCGCCGGCATTGCGGGCATCAGAATGATGCCCATCAGTAGCGCGATGAGCGCGAGAGCTGTTGTTTTCTGTTTCATGAGTTCTCCGTGGGGATTCTCGTCTCCCCGGCTGGGCCGCAGGGTTCGGCAGTGGAATGTCGATAAGGGCTGCATTGCTCACCCAAGTTTTTGGCGTACTGGTGAGATGAAGGGGTGGCAACATTGGCCAGCGCGCCCAAAAATGCCTCTCTGGGCGGAGATGAACGCCAGCTACCTTGGGGTGAGTTCTGCTAGAAGGTGGTAAATCTTGGCAAGGAGCCAAGTGACGGGATAAAGGGTGATCTCGCCTACCGCGTCTAAGACGAACTCGAGAACAATTTCCAGCACGGGAAAAGCTTAGCGCGAAATTCGAGAGCCACGCGCGAAAAAGTGAGCTGGGTGAGCTTAGACTTCGCTGGGTACCGACATTCCCCAGGCTTGCAGCAGGTCTTGCGGCACGTACTTATTGTGCTTGTTCTTGAGCACCCAATCCCTGAGCGAAGCGGAAGATTCGTATTGGTGCGGACGGAGTCCTAGAGTCTTTACCACGGTCTCAAAAGAGCTCGGCCCGGCGGGCGGAAGGTCGATGGCCTTGCCCCAATTCGGATTGCCGCGTCGCTTGATCATTGCGTCTCCTGTCCCGGCTTGCACGGATGCGCCAGGTACTGCTCCGCATCGGGATACCTGACGTTGCACTTGTGACAACGAATGGGGCCTTTGACTACAACCTTGGGGGCAGCTGCGCGAGGGAGGGGTCCGGAGATCGAGGGCATACCTCCACTATGCGCCTATTCGTCAGTTCTGTCGAACGGCAGCGGGTGCGCTGGGGGAGAATCAGGCGGCGAAGCCGGCGTCAGTTGCCTTTTCCAAAGACCCTGTGGAACTGACTAACGACGGCATAGGCTTCGCGACGAACAACAGACGGCAAGGTTTCGCCAGCCAGCGCGCCCAGCGCGTCGATTTCGACACGCGAGCACTATCGGTCGCGATGCCGGTGTTCGCGTACATCTGGCGATAGAGCTTCGAGATAAGGACAAACGCCAGGCGCGACTTCAACGACTTCACGCAGTGCGCGCGCTCCCATATCAACGGGAGGCTGTAAAACTTGTCCCAGGCTTTTTGCGTTCGCTCACGGATCTCGTCGGCTGGCATGACCGGATGCGAACTGTAGACCCTCGGCCTGAGCGCTTGCGGGATCAACCAATAGCGAGTTACGGGCGTGCCATTGACGCGCGCCGGATTGGTCTCCTCTTTTTCCCAGCGACCGAAGTCCACTGTGCCGGGAAGAAACTGCAGCATCACGAATTGCGCGAATGCGATCTGCGCCGACTGCGCCACCTCGACCGTTGTCTCGAACGTAGCGGGGCGATCGCTGGGGAGGCCGAAGATAAACGATCCAAGCACGTGCACGTCGTGTTCGCGGAATTGACGAAGACGCTGCACCAGGTGGTCGCCCGCGGAATTGAAGTCCTTGTAAACGTCTTTCAGTCCCTGCGGTGTCACCGCCTCTATACCGACCAGTGCGCCGCGAATGTGGGCCTTGCGCATGGCGGTGAGGAATTCAGAATCCTCGGCAGCTTCCATGGTGATCTGGGTGAAGAAGACCATGTCGCTCGGCAGCTGGGCGGCCATTTTGGCCATCAGCTCGAAGCGCTCGGCGCGGATCTGTTTCAGCTCGCTTACGCGCTCTGCGTTGTTCTGGCGCTCCGCAAGTTCAATGTCCTTGTGCGAGACGGGATAAAAATTGTCGTCGGCAAGCACGGCAAAGCGGAAGCCGAGGCTGCGCAACTGGATGAGTTCATCGACTACGGCGTCTGACCCGCGCAGGCGCGGTCGCTGACCGTCTGTCCGCCAGACGGAGCAGAAGGAACAATGCTTGGGGCATCCGCGCACGGTTTGCACTGAGGCCCACATGTATCCGTTCTTGGGAAGAAGGTCCCAGCGGGCCGGCTTAAAAGAAGTTCCCTCAATGCGGCCGGCGTCGTAGATGAATCTGGGAGTGCCTTCCTGGCAATCCTTGATCACGCTGGCCCAGATCTGGTCGCCATCGCCTTTCACCACCGCGTGCGCTGCGCCGAGCTGGTGCGCTTCCTCGGGAAAGAGCGTGGCATGAATGCCGCCGTAGACGACGCTGGCTCCGCGCTCACGGGCAAGCTTCCCGATCTTGTAGCCACGCAGCGCATTGCCGGTGTGGATGCCGATGCCGACTACGTCGCCCGCCTGGATCGATTCCGGATCGAGCTGCTGCAAAGTTTCGTCAACGATGTGGGGGTCGCCCAAGTGAGCTGGTGTGGCCGCTGCTAGCACGTACAGCCATCGGGGCGTGATAACGCTCGTCCCAAAAGAGGAGTCACTCGGATTGATGAGATGGACCTTCAATAAGACCTCGGGGTTAAGGTTTTCGGGAAACCGCAGAGGCCAGTAGACGCCTGCGGCTAACAGTATGAGTCGAAACCGAGTGTACAGGATGTATGGCGTTACATGCGCCGGAGCCCGAAATTGGCTAACGAGCCGGGGGGCTCTTGGGCGAGGTAGACCCACCCAACCTACAGGAGATTAAGTGGGCCACACGGTATTCCAGGTTCGGCGATGCCTATGCAATTCCTGCGTCCTGAAGATTACGGCTTCGGAGTTTGCGTTTGCGGCTGTCCCGGGTTTGCAGTTTGCGGCTGCGTCGGCGTTCCAGTTTGCGGTTGGGCGGAAGATCCGCTGGGGCAAGCGCCTTGTCCTCTTCCGATCTTGGCGACGTTAATGGAAGACTGACTCGCCTTTCCTCCATCCTGGACATCACCCATCACCTTCACCGACTCTCCAACGTGCGAGGCAAGCACCGAGGTGTTCGCACTGGCCGGGAAATTCAACTTGTAGGTGGTTCCAGCCTTATCGGTAAGGGTGTAGTTCGCGTTGCTACCGCCAAGGCAGCCTTCAGTTACGGGCGCGTTCACCATCTGTCCCTGCGAGGGAGGTTGAGCGCCGGGTTGTGATGGCACTTGTCCCGCATTTCCGGAGGGCGGAGTCTGCGATTGAGGTGCGTCCGGCGTCGCCGGGCTAGCCGAAGGTGACTGTTGAGCAGTCGGCGGAGTGCCGCCAGGATTCTGTGCCAGCGACCAGCTCAGCGTTGCCAAAACGAAAACGGATACGGCTAAGGTTTTTCTCATGGGAAAGCCTCCAATGAATCTCTGCGCCCTCCCGACGATTCCCAGGAATTTGCAGTGAATTCAGGTTTAGAAACGCTTCCGTAGGCAGGGGTTTGCCGCACCTCGCGTCAAAAGGACTGGCCCCCATTCGACTCACTTAGTCGCTCAGAGCAGGCTTTCAGGCAGGGGGCGCACTACGCGCGGGCCGCAGCCTGCCCTGAGTGAGCTCGCCTCGGCGAGCGAGTCGAATGGGGCAGAGTGAAAGGATTTTTCTTTAGACACCCACCTTTGCTGCGCAATAGATGGGGGACCCGGCGCGCCTTCGCCGCCTAGATGCCCCCACCCACAGCAAGGGTAGGTTCTCCGATGATCTCGAAGCGGATGAGGCACGAGCAGAAGTCGCACTCAGCTTCGTTCACGCCCTTCACCGCCTCTGACACGGGAAAAGTTCGCAGGCATTCTGAGCAAGTGACCGCAATCGTTCCCTTATCGTTCTTCACCCACACCGCGGCTTTGGTATGTTTTCCTGCCCGCGGACGCGTGGGCAGTTCCTCCAGCAGCTCCAATATCTTCTGGAAGAGCTGAGCCGGCTGATAGTGTCCCTTGGAGAAAAAGGCGTCGGCAAGCACGCTCTCTGGCACGGACAAACCTGTGAACTCGCCCGAGATGGCGATCACCGGGATCACCGGGAATCGGCGGCGAACGACCGAGAGAAACTCGAAGCCGTTCATGTTCGGCATGCGCAGGTCGGAGATGATGATGTCCGGCAGCGAGCGTTTCAGTGCAGCGAGACCTTCAAAGCCATCCTCGGCGCAAAGGACTTCGTACCCCTGGGCCCCAAGTAGCATCTTGCCTAGCTCTCGCAAAGAAGGATCGTCTTCGACGATCAAGATACGGTATTGGAACGAGGTCCCCTTCAAA
>JBJMGI010000028.1:0-12862 GCA_045807945.1 Terriglobales bacterium
CGATTACATCGTGGAAAGCCGCGGGTGGAAGAACGGAGTCGCGAAGTCCGTCGTCACCACCAACATGATCAACGCGCTCGCCGCGCAGCACAAGATCGAGCTGCACGAGACGCCCGTCGGCTTCAAATACATCGGCGAACTGATCAAGCAGGACAAGATCGCCATTGGCGGTGAAGAGAGCGCCGGTCTTTCCATTCGCGGCCACGTTCCGGAAAAAGATGGACTCATCGCCGGCCTGCTTTGCTGCGAGATGGTTGCGAAGCGAGGTTACAGCGTCAGCCAGCAACTCAAGCGCCTGTTTAACCAAGTTGGTTCTTTTTACCCCGTGCGCGAGAACTTTCACTTGACGCCGGAAGTGAAAGCGAAGTTTACTGCTAAGTTAGCCGCGGATCCGCACGAGCTCGATGGGCGCGCTGTCACAGAAGTCGTCCGTAAAGACGGCTTGAAGCTGGTCTTTAAAGACGGTTCATGGGTTTGCTTCCGCTTGTCGGGAACGGAACCTGTCGTCCGGGTTTATTCTGAAGCGCGCTCAGAAGCGGACATCACGAAGCTCAGCGCCGCCGCAAAGAAGTGGATCGAATCATAGAAATGTACCGCCAACTCGCCGACTGGGTGCACAACTCGCGACGTCTGCTCGCGACCGCGGCCGTTGGGGTGCTTGGCCTGATGCTCGGCTTCCACATCGCCTTCGGCCAGAACGGCATGCTCAGCTACATGCACAAACGCGAGGAATCGCGAAAGTTGCAGCAGCAGATCACCGATCTTCAGCAGGAGAACGCGCGCGTTTCAAAAGAGATCGAATCCCTCAAGACCGATCCCAAAACGATTGAGCGCGAGGCCCGCGAGCAATTGCGCTATGCGCGTCCCGGCGAGGTCATCTACACGATGCCCAGCCAGCCGAACCCTAATACCATCCCTGTCCAGGCGCACAAGTAAGCCATTAGCAATCTACCTTCCCGCCGGTTGCGTACCTAATGTGACGAGATATTTGCAATCCAACGGCTAACTAGGATAGAAAGGTGCACCTCGCGCCACCGTTGGCCAATGGAATCGCACGTCGGCGGCTTTCCGCGACCAGGAGATACGAAAATGAAGAAGTTAATGACCGCAATCTTCGCCTTCACGTTGATGTGCAGCCTGTCGGCATTAGCAAAAGACTCCAGCAAGAAAGCCGATAAAGCTGCCGCTCCGAAGACGATGAAGCTGAAAGGCACGGTCAGCGACGCAAAATGCGGCGCCCACGTCGCCGAAGGCTGCACCAAGAAGTGCGTCGATGCCGGCGAAAAGATGGTTTTCGTCAATGACGCCGACCAGAAGGTTTGGGCGGTGAACAATCAGGATTCGCTGAAGGGCCACGAAGGCCATCACGTAGAGATCAAAGCCGCCGTGCACGATGACGGCTCGATCGACGTTGAAGGCGCCCCCAAGATGCTGGCTGAAAAGAAGAGCAAAGAGAAGAAAAGCTAAGTTTCAGTTCGAAAAACAGAAGGCGGCCGATTGGCCGCCTTTTTGTTTGTGTGGCACAGCCGTCCTCGGCTGTGCAAAGTTTGATTACCTCACGACGCCTTCCAATGGTGAACTCGCCGTCGCATATAGCTTCTTCGGCATGCGTCCCGCTAAATATGCCTGACGCCCGGCCATCACACCATGGCGCATCGCTTCCGCCATCAGCACCGGCTCCTCAGCATTAGCAATTCCGGAGTTCATCAACACTGCATCTGCTCCCAACTCCATCGCTAATGCAGCATCGGAAGCAGTTCCCACACCGGCATCTACGATCAGCGGCACGGCTGTGATCATCTCACGCAATATCTGAAGGTTCGCCACATTCTGAATTCCCATCCCGCTGCCAATTGGCGCACCCAAGGGCATCACCGCAGAGGCTCCCGCATCGAGCAGTCGCTTCGCGACGACGATATCGTCTGAGGTGTAGGGAAGCACCGTGAATCCTTCTTTCACCAGGACGCGGGTCGCCTCAATCGTCGCTTGCACATCGGGATACAGCGTTCGCTCGTCGCCGATGACCTCGATCTTCACCCAGTCGGAGAGTCCGACTTCGCGGCCCAGCCGAGCCGCGCGAATCGCCTCTTCCGCCGTATAGCAGCCTGCGGTATTCGGCAGAAGAAAGTATTTTTCCGGATTGATGAAGTCGAGGAGCGACTCCTTGCTGCGGTCCAGGTTCACGCGTCTCACCGCTACGGTGACCATCTCCGCGCCGCTCGCCGCGATCGCGCGCGCGGTCTCTTGCCCAGACTTATATTTCCCCGTCCCGACTATCAGGCGCGACTTGAAAGCTCTCCCCGCAATGATCAGCTCATCCATGGGGATATTGTAAACATCCCGCCCACTTCTGGCGCCCCATCTGCTAACGCGAGACGAAAATTCCACAAGAAATGTAAGTTCTTCCTGGTCACCTTCCCACTTTGGCACTGCTTTCAGCTACTTACGTTTTGGCAGCGCAAGTGCGGTCACACTCTAGTTACTGGGCCCATGCGCTGAAGCACTCTACCGGTCTATAAGGACACTGTCCTAAAGTACATGTCCTCGGTCATCTCGAAGGGCGCACAGCCTCAGGACATCTTGCGGCACATGCGTAGCCCAGATACTTTAAGGGGGCCCGAGCGATTCCTCTCCCCCTGCTCGACGATGCTCTTGAACCGTTTTGCTGGGAGTGATGAACATGAAACCGGGTCGCAGCGCCGCAGTACCCGAATTCGCGCTCTTGTCACACCGCCAGGACCCGCGTCCTTTTGGCGCGAGCATGATTTTCCAGATCGCGCTGCTTTTGTTTATCGCGGTACTGCCGCGCGCCTATGAAGTCGAAGTCCAGCGCCCACACAAGCAATACGTCTTCACTCCGCTGACCGCGTACAAGGTCGCGCCCATCCGCATGCAGGCGGTGCGCGCGCCTAAGATCGCGATGCCGAAGGTGGAAGTGGTCGCCAAACTGACCACGCCGCCTGAATTCCGCCGTCAGCCCCAGAAGATCGAAGAAGTGAAACCGGTTGAGGTGAAGAGCGCCAAATTCGACCTGGCGCCGGCCGCGGTTCCGATCCCGAAACAGCCGAAAATTGTTCGCACCGGGCTGATCGAAGGAAGCTCCGCGCCCGCCACGCTGAAGATGCCGGCACAAAAAGTTCAGACCGGCGGCTTCGGCGATCCGAACGGCGTTGCTGGCTCTTCGAAGTCTGACGCCAAGTTGACCATCGGTCGCGTTGGCGGTTTTGATCTGCCCGGTGGCTCCTCAAAAGGTAACGGCACCGGCGGAACGCGCGGCGTGACCGGTACGGTTGCGAGCGCCGGCTTCGGCAACGGAGTCGCTACTGGAACCGGCGGCCCGGGTAACCGCGGCAACGGCGGCATCCGCACCGGCAACTTCGGTGATGCGACCGCAGTCGCAGCTTCCAATGGTCCGCGTCGCGGTGCTGAGGACAACGCGCACACCGCGGTCGAGATCATCAGCAAGCCGAATCCGATCTATACCGCGGAAGCACGCCGTCGCCACGTTGAAGGCGACGTGCTGCTCGAAGTCCAGTTCACCGCCGACGGACAGATTCGTGTTCGCCGCGTTGTTCGCGGCCTCGGATTCGGACTCGACGACGCTGCGGTGCAGGCTGCCGAACGCATTCGCTTCAAACCGGCGCAGCGCGATGGGCGGTCGCTAGATACCACCGCCATGCTCCACATTACGTTTCAGTTAGCTGAGTGATTTGAAAGAGGTACTTATGCGTACATTGCGAATTTTGCTGACTCTCGGAATCCTGACGGCAGCTGCCCTCGCGCAAGACGCGGTAAAACCTTCGGCTGCGTTGAAGGACGACGCTGCTCCGGTCGTCGTGCCCCCTACTATGGCCGCCACGCCAGCCGCTGTTCCTTCTACTGACACCACGGGTACCACCACGGCAGCTCCGGTCACAACGCCGGCGCCTGCGCTGGACACGACCGACCTCCTGATCGACCGCATCATCGGTCGCGAGCACTTCATGATGGAGTCCATGAGCCATCTTTCGCCGATGCTCGAGACCTATGTGCAGAACATGAAGCCCGATGACGAGCTCGGCCAGGTACCCGCGAGCGACGAATATTTCCTCGGCAAGTTGGATTTCAACAAGAAGCAAGTGGGTGACAAGCTTTTCGTCAATCAGCCGGCGATGTGGAAGAAGGTTCTGAAAGCTCTGAATCCCGCCATGCCCATGACGTACGTGCCCGCGGGCTTCATCTCCACCATGCTGATCGATGGCGAGCGCTTCGACCGCCAGCATTACAACCTGACCTACGTCCGCCGCGAGTTCCTGGGCGATGTCCGCTGCCTTGTATTCGACGTGACTCCGGTGGGCAAGTCCGCCCCGGCGAACGCTTATACCGGACGCATCTGGGTGGAAGATCAGGAATACAACATCGTTCGCACCAAGGGAACGCATGATGGCGGAACGTTTAGCCATCAGTTCCACTCCGATGTGTGGCGCCAGAACCTGCGCCCCGGCCTGTGGCTGCCGACATACGTTTACAGCGAAGAGTCGGACATGAACTACGGCATCGTCCGCAAGCTCCGCTTCAAGTCGCAGACCCGCCTCTGGGGTTACGACGTAAAGTTCAATATGCCGCAGGAAGAGTTGACCCGCGTGTTGGTTGACGATCCGAACGCTGTGCGCGATCACAGCGAAGCCGCTTCGGATATGAGTCCTGTGCAGAGCCAGCGCCAATGGGAGATCGAAGCTCAGGAGAACGTGCTGGAGAAATTAGAAAAGGCCGGACTGCTCGCGCCTAAAGGCGAAGTCGACAAGGTGCTCGAAACCGTCGTGAACAACGTATTGATCACGAACAATCTCGACATCCAGCCTGAGGTTCACTGCCGCGTGCTGCTGACTGCGCCGCTCGAGTCCTTCACCGTCGGCCACACGATTGTTCTTAGCCGCGGATACCTTGACGTGCTGCCAGACGAGTCAAGCTTGGCCATGGCGCTTACGCATGAGCTTGCGCACATCGTTCTGGGCCATCGCCTGGATACGAAGTTCGCCTTCAACGATCGCACCATCTTCCCTGACGAGAAGACGTTCCATCGCATCGGCCTCGGTCTGAATGAGCACGACGAGACGGCTGCCGACTCGAAAGCCATCGAGTTGCTGCAGAAGTCGCCTTACAAGGACAAGCTCAGCACCGCTGGCTTGTTCCTGAAAGCTTTGGATCTCCGTGCGGGCGAGATTCCGAACCTGCTCACGCCGCGTATGGGTAGTCCCATCATGCGTGGCAAGCAGATAAGGATGGCGGCGCTGATGCAGAACGCTCCAGAGCTCCAGATGAATCGCACCGAGCAGATCGCTGCATTGCCGCTCGGAGGTCGCGTGAGAATGGATCCCTGGACGAATGCGATTGAACTCAGCAAGTCGAAGCCCGTGCCGCTGCTGCACGCTCGCGAAAAGATGCCGTTTGAGGTCACGCCGCTGATGCCATACATCCATCGCGTCGCGGATGCCTCGAGCGAGCCGAGCGGGGCGCAGCACGGAACTGCAGCATCAACCTTATTGCCGGCGAAACTGCCGCAACAGTAAGACTCTCCAACTCACGTCAGCCGAAGGCGCATGATGCGAATCATGCGCCTTTCTCTTTGGCACTCGCTGCTTGACACTGCTAACCGCGCGGTTAAAATTGAATTAAGCAGTCGCGTTTACTGCCTGTTCTAAGCTGCTGGTAATAAGTAGTTTATGTCTATGGGAGCCAACATCGGGCCGCGCGGTCGGGCCATCCTGACCGCGATTGTGGAGACCTATATCTCTACCGGGGAACCCGTGGGCTCAAAGACCATCTCGCAAGCAGGCGCGGAGCAGTGGAGCGCAGCCACCATTCGCAATGTAATGGCCGAACTTGCAGATGCTGGCTATCTGGACCAGCCGCACACCTCCGCGGGCCGTGTTCCAACGGCTGACGCCTACCGCTACTACGTCGAGCAACTGACGGGTAAGACCCGGATGTCTGAGGAAGAAGAAGGCAAGATCGAGAGCATGCTTGCCGGCGCGAACGACGTACAGGAATTCATGGAGCGCACCTCACGGGTCCTCTCGTTGGTCTCTAGCAGCGTAGGAGTGGCGATTGCATCGACCGGCTCGCGCAATTCTCTTGAGCACGTTCACTTTTCGCGATTAGGTGATCATCGCATTCTCGCGGTCGTCGTTACCAAGTCCGGATTGGTCCGCGATCGCGTTCTCCGGTTGCAGCACGATATGGAGCAGGGCGATCTCGAGATCGCTGCCCGCTACATCAACGAGAATTTTCGCGGATGGAACATGGAAGACCTCCGCTCTGAGCTGCAGCGGCGCATCGAGAGCGAGCGCAACGAGTACGACCGCCTCATGAAGTCCGTCGAGCACCTCTACCGCGAGGGCGCGCTGACGGAAGATGCGACTCCGCCGATGGTCTACCTGGAAGGCGCGGCGAATCTGGTCCAGCGTGAGGAAGACAAAGAACGGTTGGCGCAGCTACTGAAGACTCTCGAAGAGAAGGGCAAGATTGCTGATCTGGTTGCGGCGTACCTCGACGCGCGTCAGGAAGCAGTTCGCGTTGTCATAGGGCTTGAAGATGTGGCGCCGCATCTAAAGAATTTGGTTTTGATCGGAGCGCCGGCGCGTGCGAACGGAGAAGTCGTGGGCTCCTTTGCGGTGCTCGGGCCGCAGCGTATGGACTATCAGCACACCATCACCGCTGTGTCGCACATCGCCCGGCTGTTCGATCACATTTTGAACGAAGGAGACGAGGGCCGCTGATGAATCCGTATCGCGCGATCGTCATCCAATGAAGATTCCCGTGAATAAAGGCAATGGAAAATCCGAAGTAGATGCTCGCGGCGCCGCGCTCGACGTGGACCACGAACTCCCAGCGGGTGAGCCAGGTGCGCCCGAGGCTTCCTCTGCGGCTCCCATCGCAGAGACTGACGTCCAAAAGCTCCAGGCCGAGCGTGACACGCTTTTCGACCGCCTCGCGCGGCAGCAGGCTGAGTTCGACAACTATCGCAAGCGTGCGGCACGTGAGCAGCAGGACTTTCGCCAGTACGCTGTCAGCGACGCGCTGAAGCAGTTCCTGCCCGTGCTCGATAGCTTCGATCGCGCTATGGCTCTGCCGCCGAGCGGGGGCGATCAGAAGCTGCGCGAAGGCGTGGAACTGGTCCGCAAGCAGATGCTCGACACGCTGGCGCGTTTGGGAGTCACTCCTATCGAAGCGGAAGGCGCGCCGTTCGATCCGCAGTTCCACGAAGCCATCGAGATGGTGGACACGCACGAGGCGAAAGATAACCATGTCATCACAGAGCTGCAGCGTGGCTATCGTTTGAAAGACAGATTACTGCGCCCCGCAATGGTGCGCGTTGCAAGAAACCCCGGGAAATAAGGAACACATTTGTCAGCACAGACCAAACGCGATTACTACGAAGTTCTAGGTGTCGAGAGAAGCTGCACCGAGCAGGAGTTGAAGTCCGCTTATCGCAAGCTCGCGATGCAGTATCACCCTGACCGCAATCCCGGCGACTCCGTCGCCGAAGAAAAATTTAAGGAAGCTTCCGAGGCTTATAGCGTCCTCGCGAGTCCGGATAAGCGCCAGCGTTACGACCGCTTCGGCCACGCCGGAGTGAACGGCGGCGGCTTCGGCGCAGGCGGCAGCGGCTTTGAAGAAGTCATCTTCCAGGATTTCGGCGATCTATTCGGCGACCTTTTCGGCGGAATGTTCAGCGGAGCCGGGGGCGGACGGCGTCGCAATCGCGCGCAACGCGGCGATGATCTCCGCGTGGATCTGAAACTCGAATTCGAAGAAGCCGTATTCGGCACCGAGCGGGAAGTCCGCTTCCGCCGCCACGAGGCTTGCGACACCTGCAATGGCAGTGGGGCGCAGCCGGGCAAATCGAAGGTCACCTGCACCACCTGCGGCGGCCAGGGGCAAGTCCGCATGCAACGCAGCTTCCTCAGCATCGCCCAGACCTGCCCAAGCTGTCGGGGAGCGGGAACGGTCATCACCGATCCCTGCAAGACCTGCCGCGGGGAAGGTTACCAGCTTCGCGAGAAGGTACTCTCCGTCACGATTCCTGAAGGGGTGGAAGACGGAACGCAGATCCGCCACACCGGCCAGGGCCAACCCGGCGCGAACGGCGGTCCCGCTGGCGACCTCTATGTTGTCCTCGACGTGAAGGAGCACTCATTTTTCGAGCGCGAGGGCAAAGATCTCTACTGCGTCGTGCCGGTCTCTTTTCCGCAAGCTTCTCTCGGCGCTGAGATCACCATCCCCACTCTGTATGGCGACCACGTGCTGAAAGTCCCTGAAGGAACGCAGTCGGGGACATCGCTGCGCGTGAAGGGGAAGGGTGTTCCCATCCTGCGTGGACATGGCAAAGGCGATCTGATCGTCGAAGTTCGCGTGCAGACTCCGGCGAAGCTGAATAAGCGACAACGCGAGCTGCTGCAGGAACTCGCTGCGCTCACCAGCATCGAGAATAAGCCGCAACGCAAGAGCCTCTTTACCAAGGTCAAGGACATCTTCGGATAGCGGCATGACCCGCCGCCGCTTCATCGCCGACGAATCCCAGGGCGACAGCGCCGCGCTCGTCGGCGAACACGCCGCTCATCTCTCCAAAGTTCTTCGCGCGAAGGTCGGGCAGGAATTCGACATTGTTTCAGACGGTGTTACTCGTCGCGGCAAAATCAGCAACATCACGGACGAGCGTGTCGACTTCGATCTGCACGAGACGGTTCAGTCAGCCGCAAGCGAGCAGCGAGCAGTCACACTCCTCCTCTCCGTGTTCAAATTCGACCGCTTCGAGTGGGCGCTTGAAAAAGCTGTGGAGCTGGGAGCTACCACTATCATCCCGGTGATCGCGCGCCGCACCGAGCCGCACCTTGCCAAAGCCGCCGCTAAACGGGTTGACCGTTGGCGGCGCATCGCCCGCGAATCGTCCCAGCAATCGCGACGCGCGGCCGAGCCCGAAATTTTAATCCCTACCGATCTGAAGTCCGCAGTCGAGAGCGCGCAGGGAACTCGCGTGCTGCTTTCCGAGCACGAGTCGCCTCAGCGGATCCGTTTGAAGACTGTTCTTGCGGAGGACGCCTCGGGTCCGCTCGCGCTCGCAATCGGCCCCGAAGGTGGATGGACCTCAGAAGAGCTCAAGCTTTTCGAGCTGAATGGCTGGCGATTCGCTTCGCTCGGTCCAACGGTTCTGCGCGTCGAAACCGCAACCATCGCCGCACTCGCCATCGCCCTCACCTAATAAATCCCGCTTTTCCACAAACTTAAGTAGCTTTTCACATTGCTAATGCCTCTGCACTCCTCGATAATGAGGACTTTCGCATGTTATTCGCCCCCAATCCGAAGCAGAAGACTGCGATCGAACACGAGTGCGGACCCATGCTCGTGGTCGCTGGAGCGGGTACAGGCAAGACGACGGTGTTGGTCGAGCGCGTTGCACGCCTGGTCGGCAACAAGCTTGCGACCCACGAAGAGATCCTCTGCGTCACTTACATGCGCAACGCTGCCGGCGAGCTGAAGGAGCGCATTGCAGAGCGCACTGCTGCCTCCCCAGAAGATATCCAGGCCTACACCATTCACGGCTACTGCGAAGGCGTGCTCAAGCGCGCCGGTCAGAAGCTGCAACACATCGAGAAAGAAGATCTCTGGATATATCTTCGCCAAAACATCCACGAGCTGAAGCTGCATCACTTCAGCAAGGCCAGTAATCCCGGCGAGTTTCTGCGCGACCTGCTCGACATGTTCGATCGCTGCAACGACGAGCTGAAGACTTCTGCCGACTATGCCGCCTACGTCGACCGCGTGCGCAAAGGCGACTTCCCGCTGCCGCGTGTTGGCAAATTCAAAAAAGGATACGAGCCCACCCGCGACGAAGTCCTCGCGCGCTGCGACGAAGTCGCACGCGTTTTCACCACCGTCGAAGCCATTCTCCAAAAGAATGGCTGGATGCTGTACGGGCAGATGATTCCCGCTACCATCAAAGTGCTGCGTGCTGATCCCGAAAGACTTGCGCAAGAGCGCGCTCGTGCGCGCTTCGTCCTGATAGACGAGTTCCAGGATTGCAATCGCGGTCAGATCGAATTGATGGCACTGCTTGCCGGCGAGGAGCGCAACATCTTCGCCGTCGGCGATCCCGATCAGGGCATCTTCCGCTTTCGCGGCGCGACCAGCGCAGCCTTCGAAGATTTCCTCGAGATCTATCCTGACGCGCGCGGCGTGGTGCTCGATGAGAACCTGCGCTCGCGCTCGCCGATCCTGCGCACTGCGTTTGGGCTCATCGAAGAAAATCCTGGCATCCAGGTTGCTGCGAAGACGGGGGACTCTTTTGCGCGCGCATTCCCGGTATCCGTCCGCGATGCTCAGAGCAAATTAGAAGCTCTGCCGGTGCTCGCGCTGATCGGGAAAGGATTCGATGCGGAGGCGAATGAAGTCGCTGCGCGGATCGAAGAGCTCAGAAAACGGCGCGCCTCCCATCCCAGCAAGCCGCGCTTTGGCGTCCTATATCGGAACCATTGGCATCGCAAAGAGCTCCTTCCCGAACTGGCGGAGCGTGGGATTCCTTTTGTCGTGCGTGGGCTGAACGCGCTTGAGACTGCCGAGGTGCGCGATATTTCGGCCGTGTTGCGCGTGATCCTCAATCCGCAAGACAGCACCAGCCTTTTTCGCGTGTGTGCCTTGCCGATGTTCGCCTTGGATCCCGCCCCCGTCCAACGATCTCTTCGAAGTGCGGGCGGCAAAGTACCGCTATCGGAACTTTTGAAGGATCAGCCGCCTGCCGCGAACGTTTTAGCGATGCTGGACAAAGCGCGGCAAGCTGCCGCCAGGGCTGACTGGAAGGCTCTGCGATCCGCGGAAGCGGCCACGAAGATCTTCGGTCTTGATGACAAGCACGACGCCCTTGCTGCATTTCTGCGATTCCTAAAGGAATGGGAGAAGAAGCCCACCACGAGCAGCGGCAAACTTGGAGAATTCCTAGCTTACGTGGATTGGATGTCCGACGCGAACAAGACCATCAACGTTGACTCCGAAGATGATCCCGAGCCGCCGCCGGAAGTTGTCCACCTGATGACGGCCCATGCAGCGAAAGGCCTCGAGTTCGAGCATGTCTTCGTTCTACGCGCGAACTCGGGAAGTTTCCCGGCGAGTTACCGCCAATCACTCTTCGAATTCCCGAAGGAGCTGCGCGCGAACCCCAATCTGCAGCCGGATTCCAAAGTTGCGCAGAGCGAAGAGGAGCGACGCCTCTTTTACGTTGCGATGACGCGCGCTCGCGACACGCTCACCATCTGCGCGAAGCCAGGCGCAGGGAAAAAAGATCCCAGCCCAGTTGGCTTCTTGCGCTCGTTGCTCTCGAACTCGAAGCTCAAAGGAGCGTTGCAGCAGGCCGCTTTCCAGCCCTTCACGATTCCCATGCTGACGGCGCGCGCCGAACTGCAGCCGTCGTCAGGTGTGGGCGCCTGGCTGCTGCGGCCCCCCTCCGCAACTCTTGTGGATGGACCTTTAAGCGCTGGCGCCATCGAGCGCTACGACAACTGTCCGCTGCAATTCAAGTTGCAGCGCGAGTGGAAGATCCCGGGCAGCGTCTCGGCAAACCTGCTCTACGGAAACGTCGCCCACCAGGTGCTAAAGGATTACTTCGACGCAGTTGTAGCCGGTAAGCCACGCACCGTTGAGCAGGCAGTCGCATTGTTCGTCGAAATGATGACGGCCGCCCCTTTTGACGACGCTCACCAGCGCGATCTCTACATCACCAAAGGGAAGGGCGAGATCGCGGAGTTCGTCGTCGCGCAAACCGCCGCACCGTTTCCCAAGGTGCTGCACACTGAGAAATCGTTCGACATCAAGGTGAACGACATCCGCGTGACCGGCCGCGTCGATCGCATAGACGATCTGGGCGACAACACGGTTCGCATCGTTGACTACAAGAGCGGCGCGCCCAAGGACCAGGAGAAAGCCCGCAGGAGCATCCAGCTTTCGATATATGCTCTGGCGGCAAAGGAAGCCTGGGGCTACGATGCGCAGAAACTCGTGCTCTATAACCTGGAAGATCAGAGTGAAGCGGAGACCACGCGCGATGCCGCCGAACTCGACGCGGCGCGTGAGAGAGTCCGGAAAGTCGCCGCATCCATCGCCGCCGGCGACTTCCATCCTAAAACCGGATCGCACTGCGAGTGGTGTGACTTTCGCGAGCTTTGTCCCGCGACCGAAGAGCGGCTGTACTCGATAACCCTTGCACAAGCAGCAGTCAGCAAGAACTAAGGAGCACGATTTGGCAACGGTGTTAGCAACGATCGCGGCAATAGCTGCTCTGGTCGCGGTGGTAGTCGCGCTGCGCGGCCGTAACAACGGCAGCGATGCTGCCGTCTTGCGCAACGACATGGACCAACTCCGCCAGAGCACCGAGCGTGCCGTGCAGGGCATCAATGCGTCTGTGAGCACCCAGCTCCAGACCATGACTCTCAGCGTGCAGACCGGCCTCGCGGCGGTGAATACCGACGTAACGAGTCGCCTCGAATCCATTGGCCGCAACGTTTCCGACCGCCTGAAAGAGAACGCTACCTCCGTCACCAGCTCATCGCAGCAGGTGAACGAACGCATGGCGAATGTGCAGACCACCTTCGCGGCGCTCCAAAAGCAAGTCGGCGAGATGAGCGAGCAGGCGCGTCAGATCGCCGATGTCTCCAAGAGCATTGGCGACCTCGAGCGCGTGCTGAGTGCCCCCAAGCTGCGTGGCGGTTTTGGAGAACTCCAGCTGGAAAACCTGCTATCACAGGTTTTCGCGAGCGAGCAGTACGACGTGCAGTATCGCTTCAGCTCCGGCGAGATCGTAGACGCAGTGCTTCACCTGCCCGGAGGCAAGGTC
>JBJMGI010000029.1:0-23219 GCA_045807945.1 Terriglobales bacterium
AACGAGAACAACTTCTTCAACACCAGCTCGAACCCGGCGTGGTTGGCGGGCGGCGGCATTGCCGGGTTGGGCGGCGCCCTCGACCCGGGCGCTTTTGGCTTCCCCGACGTGGATGGGTCTTTCCAGAACTCCTACGATCAGCCGATCTCCGCCCTTGTGGGCACCCTCCCGGAGCTCACTTCCACCTATAACCAGGATAAGAGCGGTACGGTGATTCCGGCGGGAGCTCTCGTTCCGCGCAGCTTTAAAGGACACGAAGGCGAGATGTACGTCCAGGACGCTTGGCGCATCAAGCCGAACCTTACCATTACTGGCGGCCTGCGCTATACCCTGCTGCAGCCGCCATATGAGACAAATGGCAATCAGGCCGCGCCTTCCATCAGCATGTCTGACTTTCTGAAGAATCGCTCAGCAGCGATGTTCGCCGGCCAGACCTACCGACCGGTGATCACCTTCGGCATCGCGGGCCAAGCCAATGGCAAGCAGCCGTACTGGGATTGGGATTATAAAGACATCGCACCTCGTATCGCCCTCGCTTATTCGCCCAGTCACGACAAGGGTTTCTGGGGCAAGCTGTTCGGCGGTCCCGGCAAGAGCTCTCTCCGCGGCGGCTGGGGTATCTACTACGACCACTTCGGCGAAGGCATCGTCAACACCTTCGACACTCAAGGGTCTTTCGGTCTCACCACTCAGATCGATAATGCCGCCGGGGTCCAAACTGTGGATTGCGCTCCTCGCTTTACCGGCAGCTTCGATTTCGGGGGCAGCACCGCCGGAATAGGCTGCGGAGGAGTCAACCTGGTTGCACCGCCACCTGGCGCGTTCCCAGTCACTCCCCCCACCGGGACCAGTAATGGCTCCTTCGCGATTTACTGGGGCCTCGACAACAAGCTCAAGACCCCCTACTCGCACGCGTTCGATGCCTCGTTCCAGCGTGAGCTGCCGGGCGGCTTCGTTGTGGAAGCGGCTTACGTAGGAAGGCTTGGACGGCACCTGCTTCAGCAAGAAGACTTGGCCATGCCGCTCGATATGGTCGACCCTTCGTCGCACACTGATTACTTCAGCGCGATGACGGCGCTGGACAAGGCATTTGACGCGGTCCCCGGGGGTATAGCAGAGAGTTCGATCCCCACGAATCCATACTGGGAGAATCTCTTCCCCGCCGCCGCCGGCGCAGCCGGTATCTCCGGCTGTGCAAGTGGTATCCCGGCCTCACCAACCGCAACGCAAAATATCTACGACATGTTGGCCTGCGGGTTCCGAGGCAACGAAACCAGCATCCTCCAGCTTCTCGACTTCCCTGGGATCGGCGCCTCCTTTGGATTCCCGGTAGGACCGGGAGGCTGTTCTCCCGCTTGCGCGACGATCAACGGAACCCAAACGACCGGTTTCCAGTACTTTCACGATCAGTTCTCTTCGCTGTATGCCTGGCGCTCTATCGGGAACAGCGTCTACAACGCCGGCCAACTCATGTTCCGCCATCCGATGACTCACGGTGTGCAATTTGATTTCAACTACACCCTCTCACGATCTTACGATTACGGATCGAGCGCGGAGCGCATCGGCTTCGTCAATGGCCCGACCAACGATCAGATCATCAACACCTGGGATCCCAAGCTCAACCGCGGGTTCTCCGACTTCGACGCACTGCACCAGATCAACACCAACTTCGTTGTTGAGCTTCCTTTCGGCAAGGGACGTGGCATTGGCGGCGGGATGAACCGCGTCGCCGATGCACTCATTGGCGGTTGGAACATCAGCGGCTTGGCCCGTTGGAGCAGCGGGTTGCCGTTCAGCGTGGATAGCGGCTTCAATTTTCCGACGAACTGGGAACTTGAAGGCAACGGCGTGCTGGTTGGTCCCAAGCCTGAAACCGGCCAGTTCCACAGCGGTCCGACCAGTACCACCCCAACAGGTTTCGCGAATGTCTTCCGCGATGGCCCCGATGCCTTCAATGCGTTCCGTCTGGCTTACGCCGGAGAGGCCGGCGACCGCAACAACTTACGCGGGCCCGGTTACTTCGGTTTAGACATGGGCTTGGGAAAGAGGTTCAAGCTCACTGAAGGCTCGTCCATCACGGCGGCATGGCAGGTGTTCAACGTCTTCAACAACGTTCGCTTTGATGCATTGAGCGCTATCCCAGCGCTCGACACGCAGAGCACCTTCGGAAACTTTAACACCACGTTGAGTCGCTACCGCATTATGCAGTTCGGATTGCACTTCGACTTCTAAATTTGTTTGTGTACAAAACAGACTGGCCCGCTCACAAGGCGGGCCATTTTTTAGCTGAATTTTGCTTGTGGTGCCGGGAGGGGGGGTCGAACCCCCATGACCCGAAGGTCGACGGATTTTGAGTCCGTTGCGTCTGCCAGTTCCGCCATCCCGGCGATTGGGTGGGGACGGTTTTATATTACATCATCGCGAGCAGCGCTTCATCGCAAGCTGTTGCTGGCAACAGGTTTAAGTCTGCGCCACTGAGCCCGCATTGCCTGCCTATTTTCTCAGGAAGTTACCTTAGTAATCTTTTGGGACAGGGCCGGATTCGTTAGCCTATGGTGTGCAGACTTGTATGGCCCAGCCCGTCGCCACAGCCGCAGAACGGCGCCGTTCTCCTCGCGAGGACTGTGATCACGCCATCCACGTGGTCACCAAGCAAGGGCCGGCCGATTACGTTCGCCTGACGGCGCGCTGCTTTAATCGCAGCGACAACGGTTTCGCCGCTCATGTCGACGGCACGCTTGAAATGGGCAAGACCGTCGGGGTCGAATTCCAGCCTGGGTTATCCAGCCCCATGGTGCAGTTGCAGGCGGAAGTGGTGCACATTAACGGAGCTATGCACGGTTTCAAGTTCTTCGCGCCATCCGACACCCAGCGCATCTTTATCTCTAAGCTCTTCCGCGAGTGCTGAACAACCCTCTCTCTCAGAGTGAGTAGCACCTAGTCAGAAATCCCGCCTTAGCTGCTGCGCATCTCCTTAGATATGAAAGACCTCAGCTTGCGTAAGCAGTTTTTTGCATTCCTACTTTCAATATTGATTGCCTGTCCTCTTGGCTTTACCCAGGGCACCGAACCCCAGCTTCCTGATCCGGGCACCGTTGCTGGAGCCAGCAAAGACCAGCAGGTTCAGCTCGGCCAGCAGGCGAAGGCAGAGGTCTACAAGCAGATGCCAGTGCTGCCGGATTCGAGTCCGGTGACGCAGTATGTGCAGCAGCTCGGCAAAAAACTGGAAGCCGGCATTCCTTCCGACAAGAGCTGGCCCTACGAGTTCCATGTCATTCCTGAAAAAGACATCAACGCGTTCGCCATTCCTGGCGGACCGATCTTCGTAAACCTCGGCACCATTCAGGCTGCGGACAATGAAGCGCAACTTGCGGGCGTGATTGCCCACGAGATGACGCACGTGTACATGCAGCATTCGATCAAGCAGATGTCGAAGCAGAACATGGCGCAGGGAGTGCTCGGCGTCCTCGGCGCTGTGCTTGGCAACGGGACCGCAGGAAATCTCGCGAAGCTCGGCATGCAAGTCGGCGCCGGCGCGATCTTCATGAAGTATTCGCGCGAAGATGAATCGCAGGCCGACGCGGGCGGCGCCATCATCATGTACAAGGCCGGCTACGATCCGCACGCGATGGCAAACTTCTTCCAGAAGCTCGAGCAACAAGGCGGAGGCGGCGGACCACAATTTTTAAGCGACCACCCCAACCCCGGCAACCGCGTGCAGGCCGTGAGCAACGAGATCAAGAACTGGCCGCAGAAAAACTTCACCTCCAACGACCAGGCGCTAGCGCAGGCGAAGCAGCAGTCTAACGGGATACAGACCTACACCGCACAGCAGATCGCCGATGGCGCGAAGCAAGGAACCTGGGCGCAGCAGAACCAGAAGAGCGGATCGATGCCGGCGAACTTGCCTACCTCAGGTGCGGGAACCGCGGACCTCGCAAAACTCGACCCCAATCAGATCAAGCCGAGCGGCAACTTCAAGCCGCTGCAGCATCCGGCATTCACGATTCAATATCCAGACAATTGGCAAACGTCTGGCGACCCGAATAGCAGCGTGACCATCGCTCCGCAAGCTTGCATGGGACAAACCGCGTTGGCATGCGGTGCGGTCATCTCCGGCATGCAGCCGCAGAATGGTGGAGCTGTTTCCGTTGACGATGCTACGCAGCAGTTGGTGCAAGGGATGGAGCAATCCAATCCCGGCCTAAAGGCGAATGGAAATCCGCAAACCGTGCAGGTGAACGGCGTGCAAGGGCGTGCCGTGGACCTTACGGGCACCTCACCGGTGCAAAGCAATGGAAAGCCGGTCACAGAACATGACCGGCTGGTAGTGGTGCCAACGCAGAGTGGCAACGCACTGATAAGCCTGGTATTCGTCGCGCCAGACAATGCGCAATCACAGCTTCAGCCTGCGTACCAGAAGATGTTGCAAAGCCTCCAGGTAAAGTGACGTTTAGTGGGCGAGTGTGTTCTTGTACACCTCGCCTCCTTTCATCACAAATGCAACGTGCTCCAATTCGCGCACGTTAGCCAGCGGGTCGCCGGAAACAGCGATGATGTCGGCGAATTTCCCCGGCGCGATCGAGCCCACGTCTTTATCTCTTCCGATCAGGGTCGCTGCATTCACCGTGGCGGCCTGGATCGCGTCAGCCGGGGTCATTCCGTACTTCACCATGTAGAAGAACTGCTTGGCATTATCGCCATGCGGGTAAACACCCGCATCCGTGCCGAATGCCATCTTTACTCCCGCCTTGAACGCTTTCGCGAAGTTATCGCGCTGTAATTGCCCGAGCGCCTTCTCCTTGTCGTATTTTTCTTTGGTTAGTCCGAATTTCGGCGCTTCGTTCAGGATGTAGTCGTCGTTATAGATGTCCATGACGAAGTACGTACCGTGTTCCTTCGCCATGCGTATGCCTTCGTCATCCACCAGGCTGGCGTGCTCTATGGAATCGATACCAGCGGCGATCGCATCCTTGATGCCTTGCGTCCCATGCGCATGCGCAGCGATTTTTCGGCCCGCCATGTGCGCTGTATCCGCCGCAACCTTCAACTCCTCAAGCGTGTACTGCGGCGCGCCGGGCTGGTCACCTTTGGAGAGCACGCCCCCGGTGGCAAGGATCTTGATAACGTCCACCCCATATTTCACCTGCGCGCGGATGACGTGCCGCACCTGGTCAGGACCGTCGGCGATCTGGAAATCGCGCTCCTCAGGAAACATGACGACCCGCGTCTGTGGGGAAAAATTATTCAGATCGCCGTGCCCACCGGTGATGGAGATCCCCGGGCCGCTGGCCACGATGCGCGGCCCGATAATAAAACCTTCGCTGATGGAATTTCTTAAATCGACGGCCAGGAAGGGTAGCGAGCCGACATCGCGCACGGTGGTAAAACCGGCTTCCAGAGTCTTACGGGAATTTACGACTCCGGCAAACGCGCTTTGGAAGGGGGTGTCTTTGAAATCGTAGATCTCGTCGTAGCGATCGGCGCGGGCGCCGAGGTGCGTGTGGCAGTCGATCAGACCAGGAAGCAAAGTCGCAGACCCCAGGTCAATGACCTCCGCGCCGCTCATCGCCGCGGCTTCGTTTGCCGGAATGAGCTGCTTGATGCGGTCGCCTTCGATGACGATCGCCTGTCCAGAGACGTACTTCCCTGTTGCGGAATCGAAGATGCGGGAAGCCTTGATGATCTTTATCTTTTTCGCGGTATCAGGTTGGGGATTCGCTTGCCCGAAGAGGGAGAGAGTGCCAATAACAAAAAAAGAAGTAAGTCGCAGCAAACGGCGCATCAAGAGCTCCAGAAAGAAAAATGAGAACCGCGAATTGTACCGCAACGGGCTCTCACGAAAGTGGGACCCGATTTTTTGTCAGCGCACGACTGCGTAGGCAAAACTCGGCTTCTGCAGGATCTGAAGATTGACACCTTGCTTCTGCAGCGCCTCGAGTGTGCTGGCGCGTCCTTCGAGAGCAACGATGACGCTGCCGGCGGGAAATCTCGCGGGACTCTGCTTCATTGCTTCTTCAATGTCCATGAACACGGGATGCACGTTGTCCATGGTGCCGAAGGCAACTGTTTGTGCGCGCATTGCCATATGGTAGTCCACCTCTGCCGCGACTGCGGGGTCGCTGTGCAGAGGCGATATCGGACCCTCATCGGAGATCACGAATCGCGGCGTGGAAGCAGGCAAGCTGTTCAGGAATCCGCTTTCATCAGCTTGCCGCTGGCTGAAGGTCTGCATGAAGACGTGTGCCGGATGCTTTCCCCAATTCCGGAAATACAGGCGGGCGTCATACACAGCCGTCGCAACGATCAGAATGACGAGTAACGCTTTGAGCCATATCTTGTTCCTCGCTGCGCCGAATGCCGAGTCCGCGCCGATTCCAGCAAAAAGGTAGACCGGCACCACAACTCCGATTGCTCTCATCGAATGCGGAATGCCTTCATAGGTGAGCGTCTCCGGAAGCAGCATGATCGCAAACCATCCCAGGAGCATCCACTCATTCGGAGCTTGCCATCTTTTCCGGAGCGCGTGCGCGAACGTCATGAAGAAGCCGGCCAGAGCAAAGATGCCGACTGGAGCGGTGAGTTCGGGCCTTCCGGAGATGTTATGGCGCCAGTTTTCGTCTCCGTGCAGGTTGAACATGCCCAGAGTGCGCCGCAGGATCTTGATTTCCGCGCGCACTGGGTGTGGGTCATCGGTGACAGAAAGCTTTTGCGTCATGCGCAACGTGAGTTGTTCAGGATGGTGCAGGAAATAGTTCGCCAACGGCACCGTCACGATGAGCGCGACGAGTACAAAAAATGCGAAGGTCCGGAGCCACGGACCCAAAGCCTGCTCATGTTTGCGCCTGCGCTGCAGATCCAACAGGAAGATCAACATCAGCAGCAATGGCGTGGCACGGAATGGGAGGTACGTGTAAAACCCCAACCCATAGCTCGTACCTGCGAGCAGAACCCATCCCCACCAGCGCATCCGGCTTGACGAGCCCGGTTCTGCGGACAACTGGTCCATTCCGAGCCGCAGGAAATAGACGGACATCACCAGGAACAGAGGCACGAATATCGCGGCATTGATCGCGAGCCGGGAAAATAACAGGTGCCAGAATCCGGTAGCCATGAACCAGGCCGCAAACACCGCGACGCCGTCGGAGTAGAGGCGTCGCGCGAAAAAGAACGTGACCAGCACAGTCAACACTCCCGCGAGCGCGGGAACCAGCCGAAGGGCAAACTGATTTACTCCAAAAATGGTTTCCGAAAAGCCGATCAGCGTAACGAACGGACCTTCCGTGAAGTTCGCGGGGTAATAAAGATGGAAGTGTCCGCTGCGGATGGCTTGGATCCCCTCCACTCCGTTCACGCCTTCATCAATGAAAACGCCGTACGGAATTCGGTTGAGTGCAGCCAGACGCAACGCCGCCGCAACGGCGAGGATCAGCAGCAAGTAGATCAGGGTCTTGCGATTCACGCGCACTCCGGATGGAGAAGGATATCGTACGCACCGATTTCACTCGACGCGCGCGAGCGTGACCTCGCCGGCGCGGAAGATCTGCAGCTTGACTCCGTGCTTTTCGAGCTCCCCGAAGAGTTCGCGCGCGCGCACCTCGCTCAAGTTCGCGCGCGGCTCCATTCCGCTCCACGTCTCGGGGTCTGCCTCCACGGTCGCGATCACGCTGCCGCTGGGGAACTCGGGACGAAGATTGGGAATCCCGAAGAGCTCCTTAGTAAAGAAGTAGACCGGAGTGGTGTGCTCGAGCGTGGCGAAAGCGACGGGCTGCGCCATCATCGGCGGGAACGGCTCGTGCCGCGCGGCTTCCTGATGTAAAGCTGAAGCTTCGAGCAGCACATAGCGCGGCGTCTCGGGCGGCAGAGTATCAAAGTAACGTCCGATCATTGCCTGCCGTAGGCAGAACGCCTGTGTCGCTTTTAAGGCGGGGTTATGTGCCCATTCATGGAAGTAGCGATAGACGTCGAACGCGCCGGAAAAGAAGATCACCAGTACGAGCAAAGTAGCCCACGGTTTCTTGCCCGCAGCTGCCGACAAAAGTTTGTCCCCTCCAATGGCAGTCAGCATGAACACCGCCGGGATCACTCCGATGGCGCGGAGCGAGTGCGGAATGCGTTCCATCGTCAGCACCTCGGGAAGCAGCATGACAACAAACCAAGCCAGCACGAGCGCCTCGCCCAGGGCAACGCCGCGCTCCTTCCAGACGCGCCGAATCGCGAGCAACAATCCCAGCGCGAACAGGATGCCGATCGGCCAGATCAGCTCCGGCTTGCAGTGCAGGTTGTGACGCCAGCTGCAATCTCCGTTAAAGTTGAACATTCCCGCCGTCCGCAGCAGGGTTTTACCGAACACGCGCATTGGGTGCGAATCGGCAAAGATGGAGACTTGCGAAGCGCGCCCGATGAAATCCGCGCGGTGTATCAGGAAGTAGATCCCGATCGGCAGCGCGACGACAAACGCGACGGCCAACCAGATCGAGCACAGGCTTACCGTAGCTTTGCGAAATCCGTCGCTGCGCTTCCACGACAGATAAAACCAGATGATCACCAGAAAAGGTGACAGCCGGAACGCGATGTAGGAGTGAAATCCGATTCCGTAGATCGCACCACCCAAAGCGGCGAGGTAAGCCGGCGAAACCGAGAACCGATTCGAAGGGGCAGGCGGCGACCCCAATTTCTTCCATGCGCGCGTCAGAAAAAATAACCCTGCCGTCAATAAGAACGGCACCAGGATGGCGCGGAAGGCGAGCCGCGAAAACAGCACGTGCCAGAATCCCGTTGCAATGAACCAGGCTGCGAGCAAACCAACGCGATCGCTGAAGAGATCAGCTGTGAGAAGAAAAACGAACAGCACGGTTAGAGTTCCCACAGTTGCCGAGCAGAAGCGCAGGCCGAACTGCGTGGGCCCGAAGACTGATTCCGAAACTCCGACGAGGTTGATCCAGAAGCCTTCGCGGCCGTAGTTCGTCGGATAAAAAACCCGGAACTCGCCCGTGTGAACGGCTTCAAGGCCTTCAACGCCTTTGAGCGCCTCGTCCATCCAGACGCCTTGCGGAAGCCGGTTCAAGTCCACAAAACGCACGGCTGCTGCGACCGCCATGATGGCGAGCAGCAGCACCAGAGTCTTGCGTTGCGAGAGCAAAGAAAAGAATACAGGAACGGTGTTGAACTCAGCGCCGAACTCAGACGTTCAACTCAGCCGTGCGGTTTGCTGCGGAGAAGCTGCTGTGTGATACTTCCGCCATACCCAGTGCAATTTTCGGGAGGCGTTATGGCGTGGCTGATTCTTGCGGTACTGATCGCGATCCTGGCGTTCATTATGTTGTCGTACAACAGCCTGGTGCAGCTCCGTGTGCGGGCGGACTCCGCCTGGAGCGACATTGACGTTCAGCTGAAGCGCCGCCACGACCTGATCCCGAACCTGGTCGAGACCGTAAAGGGGTATGCCGCGCATGAAAAAGGTACGTTTGAGAACGTAGCAAAGTACCGTTCTATGGCAATGTCGGCCGCCAGCACCGCCGACCGTGCGGAGGCCGAAGGCCAGCTCACCATGGCGCTGAAGGGATTGCTTGCTGTCGCGGAAGCGTATCCGCAATTGCAGGCTTCGCAGCAGTTCCGGGATCTGCAGAATTCCCTCTCTAGCCTGGAAAGCGACATTCAAAATTCGCGGCGCTATTTCAATGCCGTGGTACGCGACCTGAACACCAAGATCGCGGTTTTCCCGACGAACATTCTTGCCGGAATGTTCGGCTTCCAGCCGCGGCAGTTCTTCGAGGTCAAAGATGCAGGTGAGCGCGAGCCTGTAGCGGTAAAGTTCTGAGCCGCTGACTCGTGCGCATGAGCAGGTTCGCAAAACACGCTTGGATAGCCGCCGCTCTCTTTTGCTTTTTTGCGACTTCGGTTCCTGCGCAAGCACGCAGCTGGCGCATCGCCCGCTTCGACGCTGCCATCAGCATTGACAAGGACGGGCACGCGCTCGTCACCGAGAAGCTCGGCCTGCGTTTCGAAGGCGAGTACCACGGCATTTACCGCACGATTCCCATCCACTACCCCGGCCCGGGCGGCACCAGCTTCACTCTCTTTCTCGATCATCTGAGCGTCACCGATGGCGATACTCACAAGCCACTTAAATACGAAAGTTCCCGCGACGGCGACTATCGCAAGCTTAAGATCTACGTCCCCGATGCAGTGGACGCGAGCAAGAATGTTGAGATCGCGTATCGGGTTCTCAATCCCATCCGCCATTTTTCCGAGCAGAATTACGACGAGTTCTACTGGAATGTGACTGGTAACGATTGGGAAGTGCCCATTGACGCGGCTTCCGCGAGCATCTACTTCCCTGACAACGCGAACGGATTGCGCGCGCAAGCGTTCACCGGCGTCTACGGTTCGCACGGCGCTGACGCCGCCACTACGGTGAACGGAACGCGCGTGGACGTTGAGAGCAATAACCCGCTGCCCATGCGCGGCGGGCTCACGGTCGACGTGTACATCCCGAGGGGAATTCTGAACGAGCCCAGCTCTTTCACCCTGGCCATGGCGTTCATCCGCAGCAACCCCATCGTGCTAATGCCATTTCTGGCGCTCGCGATCATGGGCCTCTTATGGTGGTACATCGGACGCGACCCCGACCCGGGCCTCTCGGTAGCGCCGCAATACGGCCCTCCGGAAAAGATGACGCCTGCGGAAGCGGGATTGCTGATCGACGACTCCATCGATCCGCGCGACATCACTAGCACCATCGTGGACCTTGCTGTGCGCGGCTACATCCACATTCAGGAGATCGACAGCAAGGTGCTGATGTTCACCAACAGGGATTACGAGCTCCAGCTCTTGAAGCCGCGGAGCGAGTGGAAGGACCTCACCGACTTCGAACAGGTGATGTTAACGACCATCTTCGCCGGCGAGAGCAAGACCCGCCTCCTCTCCGACCTGAAGTACAGCTTTTACACCGCGGTCCCTTCTATTAAAGATGGCATCCTCGAGTCACTGAAGCAAAAAGGCATGTATCGCATAGACCCTAACTCAGCGAACGCCTATTGGCTGCTTGGGGCTGGCGCGACCGCATTCGCCACTTGGCTGGTGTGCAGGGCGTTTGGGATCGGTCTATTCGACTCCGGACTCTTGAGCTTTGTGTGCGTCGCCGTAGCAATCGTCATCATCTTCAACATCGGCCGGCAGATGACCGCGAAGTCTTTAGTCGGTGCCCGCACTTGGGTGCACGTAAAAGGTTTCCAGGAGTTCATGAACCGCGTGGAGGCCGACAAGCTCCGCACTCTGCCTCCCGACACCTTCGAAAAATTCTTGCCTTACGCGATGGCGCTCGGAGTGGAAGCGCATTGGGCAAAAGCGTTCTCCGGCATCGTCCGCAATCCCCCAACGTGGTACACCGGTCCGAATTACTCGAGCTTCAATACCATGATGTTGGCTCGCGACATTGGAACCATGTCGAGCGCTGCGCATGAAGCTTTCGTAGCAGCACCACGCGCGAGTTCCAGCGGCTCCGGCTTCAGCTCCGGCGGTGGATTCGGTGGCGGTGGCGGCTTCTCCGGCGGCGGCTTCGGCGGCGGTGGCGGCGGAGCTTTCTAAAATCCGGCAGCAACCTTGCTGCCCAGAGCTGCTCGATTCCCCTCACCCGGTGTCAACACCTGCGGGGCTCCCTTCATCCAAACCCCTAGAGCCAACATGCGCGAGGGGGAGTCTATGGCTGTACCGTTAAAAGAGAATGATCCAGGATTGCCGGAGGCACAAGATCGTCAGCGGTTGGCCTCGGCCGACGTACCAACGTACGACACGTATCCCGCAGAGCCACCCAGAAATTCTGAATGGAGGCCGGCGGACCAGCAATCGTTCAACACCGGGCGCAATCCGCAGCTGGACGATAGTGCTCAAAGGATCGGCAGCTTTGTCGGGGACATGGTGAACCGTGGCCGCGAGGCGCTTGGACGGTTCGATTCCATGAAGAGCGACGTACGCCGCAGCTCCGGAGATAAAGTTCAGGAGCTGAAGCAGCGGGCCGAAGAAAAGTGGTCAGACGCTCGCGCCGCCGCGCAGGACCGGCTGGAGGATTGGCGCGCCAGTGCCCGTGAGTCCGCCAACAATGCCAAAGATATGGTGGTGCAGCGCACCCGCGATGCACGCATCCGCGCAAAAGCTTATACGAACGAGAACCCGCACCATGTGCTGCTCTGGATTGCCGGAGCGGCGTTCGCCCTCGGCCTGACAGCCAGACTAATGAGGAGGTCGCGTGATTAACGAGAACGTGCAAAACGGACGCACCCTGCAAAGCACCTTGCAGGACATTAAGAATGAGCTGAAAGAATTCGTCCAGACCCGCATCGACATTCTTAAAAACGAAATGCAGCAGAAAATGGCTGCCTTCAAAGCTGCGCTGCCCATGGCGGTGGTCGCGATCCTGTTGCTGGCGACTGCATGGTTCCTGCTCACCGGAGCCATCGTCGCGGCGATCGCATTGGCGCTGGGATGGCCGGCCGCTTTCGCCATCGTGGCCGGAGCGTACCTGATTTTCGGGGTGGTGGTCGGCTGGCTCGCCTATAAGGAAGTCACCGCGCAAAGCATGAAGCCGGAGCGCACTCTGCAAGTCTTGAAGCAGGACCAGATCTGGATCGAACAGGAGGCAAAATCAGCATGAGCGAACCTACCATTGACGCTCTCGAGATGCGCGCGCGCGAGCAGCGCAAGCAGATCCACAACTCGGTTCAACAGTTGCGGTCCACGGTGAAAGAAAAACTCGATCCCAAGCAGAACGCACGGATCTATTTTCCGCAGATCGCGACCGTGGCAGCCATCCTGGGACTTTCCGCCGGATACGTTGTCGGCGGCATCTTCGCAGACTGATCCTTACTTTCATCCGCTACGGCCTTTCCCTTACGGAAAGGCCGTTCTTATTTGATTTCTAGTCGCCATTCAGAGTTCGTGATATAAACCGCAAGTGGTACGGGTGCGTCTCCCTTAAGGCGCGGAGGCAGTTAGTGGCGGACACAAGAACAGGCAAGCGTTTTCCGCTGACGCTTGCGACCACGATTCGCGGCGGGAAAAAGATTGCAAAAAAAGGCACTACATCTGACCTCAGCTCTGCCGGTGTGTTCATCCTGGCGGACGCGGATTTTGAGGTCGGCACCAAAGTCGAGTTCGACATCACGTTGCCCGCAGCAATGATTGGCGCCAATAAAGACGTCGAAGTGCGCTGCCAGGGTCGCGTGGTGCGGGCCAACGAAGACACCGGAAGCAAGAAGAAAAAGCCGGCCAAAGGTGGCCTGGCATGCGTCATCGATAACTACGAGTTCATTCGCAAGCGGTAGGTGCGGGTGAGTTCCCGAATAATCAAGACCCTATGCTGAAGATCGTACTGGCCGATAATCAAACTATTTTTCGCGCAGGCGCTGCCAAGGTGCTGGCGGTGGAAGATGACCTTCGCGTGGTCGCACAGGCCCAATCGGGCGACCAGATGACCATGGCGCTCGAGCGCTTTCGTCCCAGCGTGCTGGTATTTTCCGCGGCGCTCGGGATCGATACCGACAAGCTGATCGCCTTCGCTGCCAGACTCAAAACAAAATTGGTGGTTGTTGCGGAGAATGGTGATCCGCCGGCGCGCTACACGGCCAAAGGCATTCTCGGTGTCGTATACCGCAATGTCACTGGAAACGCGCTGGTGGAGTGCATCGAGCAGGTCGCGAAGGGCCAGACGTTCGTGCAGGACTCACTATCTCCGGTTGCGAACAGCGATGACGATCTGGTCGGGGCACGCGTGCGCGACCGCCTCACACCGAAAGAGCTGCGCATCGTGGCTCTGATCGTTCAGGGGTTTAAGAACAAAGAGATTGCGCTGCAACTTGGGACGACCGAGCAGGTTATCAAAAATTATCTACGGAACGTGTACGACAAGATCGGCGTTTCGGACCGACTCGAGCTGGCGCTCTTTACCTTGCATCATCGCATTCTCGCGGAAGCTGCGGCCGCCACTGCTACGGCTGCGGGTGCCGGTGCCCGCCCCAACTAAGCACTCTTTTTACGCTTTTGATCGTTCGCGATCGGGAGCTCCACGCAGAATTTCGTTCCCGCTCCCGCCTGGGACACGAAAAATATCCTGCCGCCCTGCGCATTGATGATCCTGCGCGCTCCGCTCAGTCCCAGACCTGTGCCGCCCTTCTTCGTTGTGAAATAGGGGGAGAATATCTGCGCGCGGACGTCGTCAGGGATGCCGTGGCCGGTGTCCTCAACGCTAAGCAGCGCTCCATGCTCCTTGATCGAGCTGGAGAGAGTCAGCTTGCCGCCGTTCGGCATCGCCTGGATCGCGTTGATGATCAGGTTCACCAACGCGCGCCGCACGTCTGCTGCGTTCACGCAGAGTGGCACTTTTCCTGAGTGATAACGCCTCTCCACAGAGAGCCCCTGGATCCGGCTCCACAGCGGCCGTGCCAGCTCTAGACCTTCTTCCAGCAACTCGTCGGCGGTAATCTCGGAGGTCTCGCCTTTGCTCCCGACGATGCTTTCGCGAAGCCGCTGGATGATCTCGACTCCGCGATTGGCAGCGTTGCGGATCATGCCTACGTAGGGCTGCCGCTCGCTCAACGATGCCTCTTGTTTGATATCGAGCAGGGTTGCGGCCTGGGTGATGCTGTTCAGGACGTTGCTGAAATCGTGCGCCATCACAGCCGCCATCTGCCCTGCTGCAAGATGCCGCTCGGCATCGCTGACCACGTCGCGGAGCTCGGTCAGCTCTGTGACATCACGCACTATGACCAGAGCTCCGATGGTCTCCCCTTCTCGTTGGGAGTCGCGGATCGGGCTCGCCGACACGGTTGCATGAACCCGGTTCTTCCCGCCTGTCCGCGAGAACACTCCTGGCTGCTGGCGCACAATCTCGCCTCGCAACGCGCGGCGAACACCTAACGAGCAATCCGGCTCGTGTCCGTTCTGCTCCAGTCCTAGCGCCTGCCCAAGAACGTGAATGTGGGTCCCGCACAGTTCCAAAGCTGCCCGCCCGGCGAACTGCTCAGCAGCCTGGTTCAGCGCGCGAATACGCGAGTCTGTATCCACCAGGAACACTGCTTCCGGCATGCTGTCCAGAAGCTCGGCGGTTTCCACCTGGCGTAACGACGGTATGGGATCCATTTGGTGCACGAATGGCTCGTCGTACTGGGGATTTTGAGTTAGATGGAAGGAGACTGGCGCGGGATGTCGCTAATTGACGGTTCCAGAGCGACTGCTGCTTTGTTCGTCGATTTACGCGCTGCGCTGTGAGGCTTTCTCGTTTGTCTTCAGCAGCTCGTTGACGATCGTGACCAGCTCTTCAGGATTGACCGGTTTCTCCAGGTAAAGATCCGCCAGCGGCTCGGCCGCCTGAAACGCTTCCGCCACGTACCCTGAAACCACAACAACCGGCATAGCAGAGTGGGTTTTGGCAGCTTGCACTACGGCGCGGCCATTGGCATCGCCGAGGCGCCAGTCGGTCACAACGGCGTCGTAGGTGTTGTGCTTCAGTTTGTCGATGGCGTCATGGGCAGAGCTGGAGGCAGTGACGGTGTGTCCGGCACTCTCCAAAATGGCGCATTTTAAGGTGACTACGTGGGGTTCGTCGTCAATACAAAGAATCCGGGCCATGCGGACGGGCTCCTCGAGCCTGGGCGACACTTTGTATGATGCACAAATTGGCGCTGTGGATAATCTGCCCGAAAAACAGCAGAGGCTCGGCTGGCCCCCTATTCTGTAGGAGGCCCGCGGAGCCTGTCAAATCCAGCGTTTCTTAGATCTTCTCGCCGATCGACTTTGCCTGCGTGAACAGCAGCAGGTAATCCGGACCGCCTGCCTTGGAATCGGTACCGGACATGTTGAAGCCGCCGAACGGATGCGCTCCCACCATCGCGCCCGTGCACTTGCGGTTCAGGTACAGATTGCCGACGTGGAACTCGTTCCGCGCCCGCTCCAGCTTCTCTGGCGAGGAAGAGTAAAGCGCTCCGGTGAGGCCGTAAATCGTGTTATTCGCGATCGCAAGAGCATCGTCAAAGTTCCGGGATTTGATGACCGCGAGCACCGGCCCGAAGATCTCTTCCTGCGAGATACGCGCGTTGGGAGCCACATCCGCAATGACCGTTGGCTGCAGGAAGTATCCATCCCCTGCTTGCTTTGCCGGACCGCCACCTGCGATGAGCCGGCCTTCCTTCTTGCCGATCTCGATGTACTCCTGAATGGACTTCATCGCCGACTCGTTCACCACCGGGCCCATGTTTGGGTTTTCGGCAGGATCGCCAACCGTGATCTTTTCCACTCGTTCACGCAGCAGCTCAATGAACTTGTCGTAGACCTTCTCATCCACGATGGCGCGGGAGCACGCCGAGCACTTCTGTCCGGAGAATCCGAACGCCGCCTGCGCAACGCCTTCAACCGCGGCGTCGAGGTTCCCATCTGCGTCCACAATGATGGAATCTTTACCGCCCATCTCGAGCACCGTGCGCTTGATCCAGATCTGCCCCGGCTTCACGTCTGCGGCGCGCTTGTTGATGTCGAGCCCAACTTCTTTCGAACCCGTGAACGCGATGTAGCGCGTCTTCGGATGTTCGACCAGAGCATTGCCAAAGCTTGCGCCGGATCCAGGACAGAAACTCACAACGCCGTCCGGCAGCCCTGCTTCTTGCAGCGCTTCTACAAACCGCGCGGCGATGGTGGGCGAATCACTCGAAGGCTTCAGGATGACGGTGTTGCCAGTGATGATGGAAGCAACGGTCATGCCGGCCATGATGGCGCACGGGAAGTTCCACGGCGGGATCACCGCACCTACTCCCAAGGGGATGTAGCGGAGCTGGTCGCGTTCGCCGGGCAGCTGCACCGCGGTGCGCGCCTGGTCGAGCTTCATTGCTTCGCGCGCATAGAATTCGCAGAAATCGATGGTCTCGGCGACGTCGCCATCAGCCTCAGCCCAGTTTTTGCCGACTTCGTACACGAGCCAAGCGTTAAACTCGAACTTGCGCTGGCGAAGAATATCGGCAGTCCGCATGATGATCGAGACGCGTTCCTCGACCGAGGTGAATTTCCAGCTCTCGGAGGCAGCCAACGCCGCCTGCATCGCCGGTTCCGCGTGCTCGCGTTCTGCGCGTTGATGGATTCCGACGATCTCCGAGGGCTTCGCCGGATTCAGCGACTTGATCTTGCCGGTCGTCTTAATGTTCTCGCCGCCGATGATCAGCGGGTACTCGCGTCCAAGTTCGGAATGGACCTTGGCCAGGGCGGCGCGCATGGCGCGCGCATTCTCAGGCTTTGAAAAATCGGTGAATGGCTCGTTGCGGAACGGGCCTTCAGGCAGAAAGAGGTTCTGTCTTCCTACGCGGACTGCTTCTAGTGTGGCTGCCATACAAGTGACCTCGACGGGATGGGATGAATATTTGATTCTACGCCAGCCCTCAGGATTCTTCAGCCCCGGAGGGCGGGTGATTGCGAGAGTTTTCAGAGTTGCTAGTGGAGACCGTCTGCATCTCGCTTTGTCCCTTCGCCTACGCGGCACGTCCCAGGGCGCTGCTACTTCGTCACCATTGCGGCGTTAAACCGATTCAATGGCTGCTATCAGCCAGGTAAGAAGAGGGATACCAAATTCAGAATCAACTCTCAGCAGCTATTCCAAATTCAGGAACTTGGGTATTGCATTCAGCGGCAACTTGTGTAGAATCAGCGCGCTACTTGGGATTCAAAATTGCATTAGCAGCGCCAGTTACCGACACATCTCTATATTGTTCGCATTCATAAACGGTCATCCGGAACGGAATCGTTTTTTTAGATAGCTCAACCCCAAGGAGCTGGAAATGCGTCTGCTGAAAGTCAGCCTCACTCTGCTTGTTGTATTCACCTTAACCACAGCAGTTTTTAGCCAAACAGCGACTTCGTCCCTGCGCGGAACCGTTATGGATCCGAAGGGCGGAGTCATCCCTGGCGCAACTGTCACTATCAAGAACACGGCGCAAGGGTCTTCACGCGAAGCCAAAACAGATGATCGAGGCGAGTATCAATTTCAGCAGGTACCCCCCGCGGTCTACGACGTGACCGCAACCGCCCCCAATGTTGGGTCGGTCACTCAAAAAGGAGTAAGACTGCTGGTTGCTACCGGGTCGACCCTGGATCTTACGGTCAAGCTGAGCTCATCCACGACGATCGAAGTTCAGGCCACAGCCCCCATTGTGAACACCTCGGATGCGTCGATCGGCAATGCCTTCGACACACAGAAAATCCTAAGTCTTCCTATTGAGGGCAGGGACCCAGTCGCAATCCTGAGCTTGCAACCGGGCGTAGCGTATACCGGCCCATCTGACAACCACATCGACCAAACCAACGATTCGCGCAACGGTGCAGTCAACGGCGAACGCAGCGACCAAAGCAACATCACGCTCGATGGCATTGACAACAACGACCAGAACACGGGCAACGCCTTTACCGGCGCGCTGCGAAGCACACTGGACTCGGTCCAGGAATTTCGCGTGACCACCAGCAACTCGAACGCAGATAGCGGCCGTTCCGCAGGCGCTCAAGTCAACCTGGTCACCAAAAGCGGCACAAACAAATTCCATGGCACCGCTTATGAATACAACCGCTCCAGCATCGGGCAGGCAAACGACTGGTTCAATAAGGCGTCGCAAGTCTCTGCAGGGCAGCCGAATCAACCCGGCAAGCTGGTCCGTAATACTTATGGGGCTGCACTGGGTGGTCCGCTGTGGAAGGACCGGCTGTTCTTCTTCGGTACGTTCGAGGCGCAGCCCACCCGCGAGAACACGCAGGTGAACCGCGTAGTACCAAGCGACAATCTTCGGAACGGGATGATCAGCTACCTGGACGGCGGCGGGAATGTGGTCACTTTGACAGCAGCTCAGTTTGCGTCAATGGATCCCCTCTGCTCCGGGGCAGGCACCTGTCCACTGGGTCCTGGCCCAAACCCGAACGTGCTGGCTTTGTTCAACACCTATCCCCACTCCAACACAACGAACACCGCTATCGCCTCAGATGCGATCGCCTCTGACGGTCTAAACTTCCAGGGCTACACGTTCTCCGCGGCGACACCCGTTAACCTGAACACCTATGTGGCGAAGCTGGATTATCTGATCGATAAAAATGGCAACCACCGTCTGTTTCTGCGCGGCAATCTCCAGGACGACAACCTCGCCGATCCCCCGCAGTTCCCCGACCAGCCAGCAGCCCGGACTTTCAGCAATTACAGCAAAGGGTTGGCGGGCGGCTACACCGCTATCCTGACGCCCAACCTGATCAACAACTTCAGATACGGCTACGTGCGGCAGACCCTGGGCACGGCTGGTTTGGGCACGCAACACCACATATTCATGCGCGGGCTCGACAATCCATCTTCATTCTTGCGCAGTCAGTTCGTCACCGTTCCGGTACATAACATCATCGACGATGCCACATGGACGAAAGGTAAACACACTATCCAATTCGGCGGCAATATGCGCATCGTGAGCGACATCCGAAGCTCAACGGTAAATTCGTTCTCCGTAGGCGTAACCAACGCTTCCTGGACTCCTAATGCATCAATCGCGAACAACAGTAACTGCAACGGACCAGGGACTCCCTGCAGCCTCGATCCGGCTAGTTTTGGTTTCCCGGCGGTTGATCCCGGCTTCCAGAATGCTTATGACTACCCGGCGATGGCGATGGCGGGCATCATCTCCGAAGTTGATGCGCAGTACAACTTCACCATCAACGGCGACACGCTGCCGGAGGGCGCCCCGGTAAATCGAAACTTTATTGCGCATGAGTATGAGCTGTATGGCCAAGACTCGTGGAGGATCAAGCCTAACCTTACGATCACGGCCGGCCTGCGGTACTCGATTCTGCAACCCCCGTACGAGGTGAACGGTGTGCAGGTTGCTCCTACGGTGAGCTTGGAAGATTGGTTCCAGCGCCGAGGAGACGCTATGTTGAAGGGTCTGCCCTTCAATGAACTGATCACGTTCGACAAATCCGGACAGGCCAATGGTAAGAAGCCGTACTGGGGCTATGATTGGTCGAATCTTGCTCCGCGCATCGCAATCGCCTACTCGCCGGGATTCAGCAGTGGCGCGCTAGGCAAACTGTTCGGCGGCCCGGGAAAGACCTCCATCCGTGGCGGCTGGGGAAAGTATTACGACCACTTCGGTGAGGCGACAGTAAACACCTTCGATCAGAACGGATCGTTCGGACTCTCGACCACGTTGACGAATGGTGGTGGGATCCAGACAGTCGACGGTGCGCCGCGATTCACCGACCAATTCACCATCCCAGCTTCCATTACCGTGCCGTCTCCGGGAGGCCATTTCCCTACCACTTTCCCGGCCGACAACTTCGCCGTGCAATGGGGCTTGGACGACAAAATGAAGACTCCCTTCACGCACGCGATTGACTTTTCTGTAACGCGCGAGCTGCCAGGGGGCCTTGTGGTGGAAGCAGCCTACGTCGGCAGGTTCGCACGCCGTCTGCTGCAACAGGACGATCTCGCCATGCCGCGAAATGTAGTCGATCCTTCCTCGAAGATGGATTACTTCACCGCGATAAGGGCGCTGGACAACCTTGCTTTGGCTAACGGAGGCGTGGGTGTAGACGAAAGCACCGTCGCACCGATTCCTTACTGGGAAAACCTGTTCGGCGCAACTTCTGCTGGTTCGGGTGGGGCGGCTGGATGCGCTCCCGGAGCGGGAGGAGTGGCGAATCCTACGGCAACTCAGAACATGTACGACCTTCTGCAATGCGGTCTCGTTCACAACGAGACTACATTCCTGCAAATCGTCGACGGCGTTCAGGGAAATCCGTGCTTCCCTGGGTGTGCCACGTTGGGCGGAGTGACAGGGCCATCTCAGTTCTTCTCTCCCCAGTTCGCCTCGCTCTATTCCTGGCGCTCCATGGGTAACAGCTCATATAACGGGGGCCAGCTGATGCTCCGTCGTGCGATGCGCAACGGCGTCCAGTTCGACTTCAACTACGTGTACTCCAAATCGCTTGACGTGGGTTCGGACGCGGAACGCATCAACTTCCTGGGCGGCCCTGGTGATCAACTCTTCAATGCCTGGGATCCCAAGGCCGGCTGGTCCGTCTCGCAGTTCGACACGACGCATCAGATCAATACCAACTACGTGATTGAGCTGCCGTTCGGCCGTGGGCGGCACTTTGCCAGTAACGCTAGCCGTATCGCCGATTCCATCCTTGGGGGCTGGGATCTCACAGGAGTCTGGCGTTGGACGAGCGGCTATCCGGTGACTATCGGCAATGGTGGGGCTTGGGCGACGAACTGGGAACTCAGCGGTTATGCTACCCGCATCGCCGCGAAGCCCAGCACGGGCGTGTTCATTCAAGCCGATGGGACACCTACCATTTTCAAGGATCCTACCGATGCGATCGGCCGGTATCGTCAGGACTTGCCGGGCGAGATCGGCGAACGCACTAGTCTTCGCGGGCCGGGCTACTTCGGTGCAGACATGGGTCTAACGAAGACGTTCAAGATCACCGAAGGGCAAACCATTAAATTTGCCTGGGAGACCTTCAACGTATTCAACAACGTGCGATTCGACGCGTTGCAACTAAGTACGGGAATCGACTCCTCATTGTCCTTCGGCTCATTCAGTGGAACGCTGACAGTACCGCGTAGAATGCAGTTCTCTCTGCGGTACAGCTTCTAGAACCTACCGCATCATCACCTTCGGGGCGGAGCAATCCGCCCCGATTTTTTTGTGCCCAATGGAGGATTTCGGAACGGAGAAGAAGCGGAAGGTTTAGTTCGGCCGGTCGGTCATGCGGAACTGGGTGCGGAAGTGTTCGGACAGCAGCTCGATGGCGGTGCGGTTCCCTTGCGGATCGTCCTTCGCCAGATATTTCATGGCTTCGACCAGCAGGCGCTGGCCTTCGATGTACTTATCGTCGCCTTTGCGCGGTTTCTGCCCGCGTAGTTTGCTTGGAACCACCGGGATCACGAATACCTTCGACATTGCCATTGCCTGCCTTGGGGTCGCCAGAAACCCGTGCACGGAGTCTACGACAGCTTCTACTCTGCTTCCAGTCTTAACTGAGTTGACGCTCGGGGAACTCGGTCAGAGACCCGAAGGCGCGTTGACGGTCTTGGTCTTGCCGGTAGTCTTCAGCTTGAAATCGTCGTCGGTAAGCTTCTCGTTGATCTTAACGTTCGAATACTTAGCGAGACGATAATCGCCGGACTCCGACTCGATGAACTTCTGTTGCACCGAGACGCCACGCGCGTCGTCGATCCACAGCTCGATATTGGAAAACATCTTCTTGGCTTTATCGCCCTTTGGCACCAACTCGAGCTTGCTCGCTTTGATGCCGTTGATGGTTTCGTTGCCCGCATACTTCACATCGAACGAATTCGGCAGGTCGTGTCCACGCCCACCGAAACCTAGAACCAGAAAGCTCTCGAAGTCGGCGCGGTTCTTGCCCGTGTCATACACCGTGACGCGTTCCAGCTTCGGCTCGTATAAGCGCAGCTTGCTGTCAGTGAATAGAACTTCTTTCGGCGCGGCCGCTCCATTCAGAGTCTGCACATCGGCCAACATCTCGATGTTCTTGCCATTGCGACGGAAGTAGATCTTCCCCGTCTGCGTGTCGGTTGCGCCGATCACGCGCGTGAACTGGTCCCACTGGAAATCGGCCGTTGTGGTGCGGAAGTTTGCCGCAGCCGTGTCCATCTTTTTGAGCACAGATTCGAGCAGCTCTTTATCTGTTGGAGGCGGCGCCGGCTTTGCTGGCGCAGGCTTTGCTTCCGGCTTCCCGCTCGCGGCGGCAGCTTTTGCCTCTGGCTTCGCCGATGCGACCACCGTCTCCGGCGTAGCAGAGCTCTTTTTTGCCGGCGCAGGCGAGTTGCTCTGCGCGCCCGCGGTTCTGCAAAACAGCAGCACTGCTGCCAAAAATGCCGCGCGTTGCTTCAGCTTCATATCGTTCTCGCTAAAGGACTTAGCTGCAATTACCGCGGAACCTGTGTGGATGTGGTGCTGGTGATTGGATGCGCATTCTGAGCTGGCGGTTTGTCTCTGAAGTCGATCAGCCGCGGCGCCAGGAAGATGAACAGCAGAATGATGGTCACCATGACGTCGTAATGAAAGCTGCCGCGCTCGTAGGTCCACCAGATGTAGCCCTTGATCGTCTTCATAGCTTCCTAGGCGTGATTCTATCAGTGCCCATATAAGGACGCAGCGCCCCCGGCACCAGCACGCTTCCATCCG
>JBJMGI010000030.1:0-9296 GCA_045807945.1 Terriglobales bacterium
CCGCAAAGAAATGGAAGACTGGATGCGCAACGAATATCTGAAACGCGGATATTCGCTGGTCTACACTCCGCACGTGATGCGGCGCGACCTGTGGAAGGTGAGCGGACACGATGGGTACTACGCCGAGAATATGTTCGTGCCCATGGAACTCGACGACGCCGAGTACCGCATGAAGCCGATGAACTGCCCCGGCCACATCCTTATATATAAGGACGGCCTGCGCAGCTATCGCGATTTGCCGGTCCGCCTCGGCGAACTCGGCACCGTCTATCGTTACGAGCGCTCCGGCGTGATGCACGGGCTGCTTCGTGTCCGCGGCTTTACGCAAGACGATGCCCACATCTTCTGCACCCCGCAGCAGATCGAAGATGAGATTGAAGGCTGCATCGACTTCGCCATCGCCGTGCTGAACACGTACGGCTTTACCGAGTATCAGGTCGAGCTTTCCGATTGGGACCCGAAAGACCCGTCGAAGTACGTCGGTTCCCCCGACGACTGGAAGATGGCGACCGAGTCGCTGAAAAAAGTTTTGGATCGGAAGAAGATTCCTTACAAGCTGATCGTCGGCGAAGCGGCGTTCTACGGCCCGAAGATCGACGTCAAGCTGGTGGACGCGATCGGGCGCCTCTGGCAGCTCTCGACCGTGCAGTTCGATTTCAACCTGCCCGCGCGCTTCGGCCTCGAGTACGTCGCAGAAGACGGTTCACGCAAACAGCCGCTCATGGTGCATCGCGCACTCTACGGTTCCATCGAGCGCTTCTTCGGCGTGCTCATCGAGCATTACGCCGGCGCGTTCCCGGTCTGGCTCGCTCCGGTGCAGGTGGTGATGATCCCCATCACCGAGCGTCACGTCGAATACGCCAACAAAGTCGCCGCACAGTTGACTGATGCAGGCGTCCGCGTTCACGTGGACGCGCGCAACGAAAAGATGAACGCCAAGATCCGCGAGCACGCAATGCAGAAGGTCCCGTTCCTGCTGGTGCTCGGAGACAAAGAAGTAGAAGCCGGTAAGGTCAACGTGCGCACCCGCGGCAAAGAAAAGACTGACGACATGTCCACTGCGGACTTCGTCGCCCACATCCGCAAACTCATCGAGACCAAGGCCACGACCCTGTAAATTATCCGTGTTCATCCGCGTTCATCCGCGGTACGCTTTTCCTTTCATGGCACAACCCCGCGGCACCGGGCACGCCGTCACCGCCGGCTTTCTCGGCTGGACGCTCGACGCCTTCGACTTCTTCGTCGTCATCTTTCTCTACGACGTCCTCGCCGCACAATTCCACGTAGAGAAATCGGCGCTGCTCTGGGCCACTACCGCCACGCTCGCCTTCCGTCCCGTTGGCGCGCTCATCTTCGGCATGCTCGCCGACCGCTTCGGACGTCGCACTCCGCTCATAGCCAATGTGATCTATTTCTCCATCGTGGAGGTCGCCTGCGGCTTCGCTCCCAACTACAAAGCGTTTTTCGTCCTGCGCTGTCTTTACGGCATCGGCATGGGAGGCGAGTGGGGCGTCGGCGCTTCGCTAGCGATGGAGAACGCGCCCGCGCGCTGGCGAGGCTTGCTCTCCGGGATTCTCCAGAGCGGATACTCCATCGGATACCTGCTCGCCGCCGTCGCAGCCCGCTTCGTGCTGCCAACGCTCGGATGGCGCTGGATGTTTTGGCTCGGCGGCATCCCCGCGCTGCTCGCCATCTACGTTCGCACTCACGTTCCGGAATCGGAAGCGTGGCGGCAACATCGCGTGCCGAACATGCGCGCGATCCTCGCGACTGTGGGCAAGCACTGGAAGCTTTTCGCCTACCTCGTCTTGCTCATGACGCTCTTCATGTTCCTCTCCCACGGCACGCAGGATCTTTATCCCGACTTCCTCAAGCACGAGCATGGAGTCGCCGTGAATCAGGTCGCCTATATCGCCATCATCTACAACATCGGTGCTATCGTCGGGGCCGTTATCTTCGGACACCTCTCCGAAAAGCTCGGCCGCCGCTACAGCATCCTGGCCGCGCTCGCGCTTTCTTTGGCTGTGATTCCTTTCTGGTCCTTCGGTGGAACAATTGTCGCCCTTACCATCGGCGCATTCGCTATGCAGGTCGGAGTGCAAGGCGCGTGGGGCATTGTTCCCGCGCACTTGAATGAGGTTTCGCCGGACGCGGTCCGCGGACTCGTTCCTGGCCTTGCCTATCAGCTCGGCATCCTGCTCGCCTCGCCGACCAGCAACATCGAGCACAAGCTGCGTGACAAATTCGGATACAGCTGGGCGCTCGCCGGCTTCGAGATCACCGTCATGATCGCGCTCGCGCTGGTCACTTGGGCAGGCAAAGAAAATAAAGGAAAAGCGTTCGCCGCTTAGGTTCTGTCATTCCGAGTGAAGGACCTTGATTCGAAGGCGCCTACTGGAAGAACTCGCTCATGCTCGGCGCATTCGCCGCAGCGCCGGGGAGCGTCCCCACGCCCAACGACTGCAGCACCAAACGCAATACGCTCTGGTGCTGGTACATCGTGGTCGAGCTGAACTGCGTTCGGACGTGCGCTCCCACGAGGATTGTGGCGACTCTGCCGCCGCCATTGGTGCTATCGCCGGCAGACTCATCGAATGTGATGATCAGCAGGCCATTGTTTTGGAAATTTCTGTTGTTCACGAGCGGAGAGATATTCGTCTGCAGCCACCTGTCGGTATTCGCGGCTTTATCCTGCAACGTGCAGCTCGGGAAACCGGGGGGACAATCGTGCATATCGTTCTGCGCATTAGGCAGAACCAGAGCAAAATTCGGCAGTCCGGCGCTCGTCACGTCCGAGTTGAATTCACTGAACGAGACGATGTTTTGCGCCTGCGGGGTTCCGATCACGTCGGTGAAGTACGCGAACGGATTGTGGTGTTTCAAATACGGATAAACATCTCCCCCGGTGTAGCCGGTCGATGGCAGGTTCTCCGCGTAAACGCGCCAGCTTTTCCCTGCACTCGTCAGCTCGCGGGCGATGTTGTCAGCAGACACCGTCCCGCCGAACGCATCATCGTTGGTGATCGTCTGCCCGGTCGTGAGCATGAAGTAGTTGCCGATCGAGGGATGCGTGTTCGCAAAATATTGCGTCGCTACCGCATTCGAGCTCGCCAGACCGTTCAGGAACGGCATGTTCGGATTTCCGATGATGCTGCTGAAGTCCTCGTTCTCGAGCACCACGAGCACGATGTTGTTCAGCGCCGGGACATTTCCGGCACCACCCGTCGTGCTGACTGACGATCCGCTTCCGCCGCACGAGGTCAACGCGATCAGCAACGCGACCACGGCTACGATTTTGCCAGCCTGCTTTCTCATGTTCACCTTTATTCAGATGGAGTGAGCGCAGTCCGTGCTGCCGGACGCGAGATGGGTATTTAGACGCCACCGGCTTTACGCACAGCTAGAGAGGCCGGGGTACAGAGGATGGTTCAGAAGATGTTGCACGGTCGGCGAATAGGGTTACAGTAGGGCTATGCGGAGTCTCAGGATTTCCAGCTTTTTTGCCTTGCTCGCCGCCGCGAGCATGTTGTGGTCACAGAGTCCGGGGCCACAGAGTTTAGGTCCCGCGCAGACCGCGTCGGAAGCGACTGCGAAGCCAGCTATGCCGGTCGCGGCAGACGTCCACGCTGATCTGCAAGCGGTGATCAAGAAGCAGTTCGGCGGCGGCTTCACGGTCGCGATGTCCCCGGGCACCATCGTCACCACCCACATCACTCATGAGGACGATTCTCCCTGGACGCCTCTGCTCACCGGCGACCTCGATGGTGACGGCGTGGAAGATGCGGTCATCCTCGCTAAGGGGAAAGACCCGCTTGGCGGAGCCTCGCAGTTCGACTACAAAGTCCAGGACCCCATGAACAGCTTCTTCGGATGGGGCAATCCGAAAGTCACTTCCACCTTCAGCACCGCCGATCCGGTCCATAACTTTATGGTGCTCGTAATCCACGGCTCGGGCAAAGAAGGTTGGCGCGCGGAGAAGCCCAAAGCAAAGTTCGTCATCATCAACTTGAATTTCGATCGCGTCACGCTCTCCGGCGCGAGCCTCAAGAAAAAACCGGTCGCCGCTATGCGCGTGGAAGAAAGCGACGGTGTCTCATCTCTCGTCTTCTGGGATGGCAAGAAATATAAGTACGCTCCCGGCGCGGGTGGCGGGGGATAGAGATTGTTTTGTGTGGCACGGCCGTCCTCGGCCGTGCGATGCGCACCAGCTTACAATTTTTAAGGGAGGTCATCCCAAGCAACCGCGAGCGCCAGTGAGCGGGACTCGAGGGATCTGCATTACTTCCTTCCCCGCTGCACCTCGCGATAGACCTCGCTTTTAGAAACGCCCATCTCTTTGGCAAGCACCTTCAGGGCGGCCTTCTCATCCAGCTTCTGTTCGCGCATGATGGCCTCCAATCTTGCGCGTGCACTCACCTTGGCAGCGACAGGCGCCGTACCTTTCCCGATCAGCAGCACGATCTCGCCCTTCACCTCGCCGGGACGCTGGTCAAATTCCGCCAACACGGTCGCCGCGCTGCCGCGTACAAATTCTTCATGCACTTTGGTTAGCTCGCGCGCCACAACGATCGGCCGCTCTGCTCCCAACACCGCAACCACGTCGCGTAACGCATCCAGCAACCGGTGCGGTGCCTCGTAGAAGATTTCCGTGACCGCCGACGTGGCGATCGTTTCCAGCGCCTCGCGTCGCTGTCCTGATTTTGCGGGAAGAAATCCGTTGAAGCGACACGAGTCGGTCGGCAACCCGCTTGCTGCCAGCGCCGTCGCGAACGCCACCGCACCAGGAATCGGAACAACTTTGATCCCGCGCTCCACCGCCAGCACCACCACGCGATATCCGGGATCAGAGATTCCCGGCATGCCCGCATCCGAGACCAGCGCGATGTTTGCGCCGTCCTCCAATTTCTCCACCAGCTCCACCGCGCGCTCCGCCTCGTTGTGTTCGTGATAGCTGACCGTCGGCTTCTCGATAGCAAAATGCGAGAGCAGCTTCTGCGTCTGCCGCGTATCCTCGCAGGCGATCAGGTCAGCTTCTTTCAGCACGCGCAGCGCCCGTAGCGTGATGTCTTCCAGGTTCCCGATGGGGGTCGCCACCACAAATAGCGTGCCGGCCTTCATTGCTTTTTTTCTGCGGACGCCGTTGTGGTCGCAGGTGGGCGCATCGCTTTCGGATCGATCCAGAATCCGCTCTGGTCGGCGGTAAGGATGAAGAGCCTCTGGCTGTCTTTTGAGTAGGTTCCGAACACGACGTTTTCTTTGAAAGTAGCTCTTCCTATGCTGGCAAAGGTTTTCAGGTCGTAGATCACAATCTGACCATTGCGCTTGCGAAGGCAGAGTTCGGTTCCCGAAGGATTTACGGCCAGCGGGCTCCCAAAGATCGTACCTACACGTTTGCCGTCCTTCACGGAATAGATGAGCGTCCTGCCCGCGAGGTCCCCAAATCCGTACAGTTCCCTGGTCGCAAAAGGAGTGATCTGGATCGGCGGAGCTTCATTCGCGCGCAATACGAATTGCGAAACGGTTTCTCCGCCCCGCAGATCGAGCACCTGGTAAGCAGTGTCACTCATCGACTCCCGGTAGTTGCCTTCATTCACGATCTCCGTTTTTGACGCCGCTTCGCTCCGCAGGATCAAAAGCCGGCTGCCATTCAGCGGATAGATCGGAAATGTTCGGTCTAGCGACTTCTGCCAGAGCACGGTGCCCGTCTGCACATCCCTTGCAGAGATGCTGAGGATCGAGGGCGGCGTGAACGAAAACGATTTCCCATTGTCTTTTGTTTTTAAGATCACCACGGTATCGCCACTCTGCCAACTCGGCGACTCCGGCAACTCGAATACTTTGCCGCTGTTGGTGGTGGTCAGCGAAAGGCGCGCGATACCTCGCGGAGTCTTGTCCAAGGCGGGAAAGTCTGCGAAGAGGTATCCGTCGGAAGTCACGAGTCCCCCTTTGAACCCACGCAAGGAAGCTACCCTTTTCTTTTCTTTCAGGTCCCAGACGGCTCCGTGGTCGGTGGCCGAGATTGCAAGATAGCGGCCGTCGGGCGACAAAGCCGAGGCGCTCAGAAAATCCAGCTTGCGCGGGAGTGCTGTTTTGTCGAATGGCATTACCGGGCCACTCGAGATCGTGCTCGAAACGTGGTAAAGCCCTATTTCGCCGTCAACCCGCTCCGCTACGGCAATGCCGTCGAAAACATCCCCCGCCGCGCGTTTGAAGCCCATCACGATCTTTGCAGTATCCAGGTCGAATACTCCCAGCGGATAGCTCTCGACAGGTCGTAACAGTACGTACCTGCCACGCGTGACTCCTTCCATTTGCTGGAACCCAAGCGGTTCCTTCCTGATAAGGTCGCCTGAGGGAAACGCCAGCAATTTGGAGTTCTTCACGTCCTCACCAAGCGCGAGCACCTGGTCGGCGGTTACGAAAATAGCCTGCCGTCGGAATGCATCGCGCAACGCGCCCGGCATGGCCGCCACGGTCCAAGTCTGCAGACTGAGACACAAACCGTCGCTGATCGAGCTGGCGATCAGGAATCTTCCATCGGGAGAAAAAGTGAAAGTACTTGCCAGTCCGGCGCCTTCTAGCAATGACGCCAACTTCATAATGAAGTCCGGTGTCATCCCAGGTGGCCTGAAGAATTTTTCCTTCTTGAAGACCACATTGCTGCTCTCCGTCTCCAAGACCACCAGGCTCCAGTCCCGGTCCATGCAGGCGATGTATTTGCCATCTGTAGAGAGGTGCGACTGCATGCAGCCGCCCGGTACCACGATCTCGAACGACGTTTCCTGCTCCTCGGTCCCGAGGTCCCAGCTTTCAACTGTCAGCGTGGTCGTGGTCAATAACAGGTGCCTGGAGTCGGGCGTGAAGAATGCCTCGCGGACATCGCGCACTGGAACATGGAAAAGGGGACGCAGCGGCTCGCGAGCCAGCACGGTTGCGCCGTTCGCGTCGAGGGCGAGGATGTACTTTCCATCCGGGCTGAACCGCAGCCTGTGCAACGCGCCCTCCAGGGGAGGTTCGACGAAGAGTTTTTCCTGGAGACCGGGAACATCTTCGGCCGACTCTATCGCGGCGCCGCTCGCGAGCGACTTACGGGCGGCCTCGAATCCGCTTTTGTCGACGCTGGGGTTCGAGCGGCAACTGGCCGGAAGGCTTTTCAAGTAATTGCGCATCTCGCGCAACCGGCGCTCTCGCGGCTTGGTCATCCCAAATAGATCGGTCCACCCGTTTCCCGATTTCCCCTTTGCATCGGAGAAGCGGTCCCAAAAATCCAGGAATGACTCCGGCGAATACCCGGTGCGCGCCAGCGCATAGATCGCAACCTGGTCCGCCACGTATTGGTCTTCCTCGCTTTCGGCGGAGGGGGTGTCTTTGTGCTTAGAGGCTTCCAGGAACACGTCGATCAGCTGGTTGTATCGCAGAAGCACATCTTGGCTGTTCCCGAGTTGTTGCACTCCCAAGGTCTTCCGTATGCGCTCCGCCAGTCTGTTCACCGATTGATGGGTTACGTTGTGGCCGATCTCGTGGGCAAGTACGCCTGCCAGTTCGTCTTCCGAATGGACACCCAGAATCATCTTCCGGCTCACGTAGATCCTGCCGCCCGGCAGCGTGAAGGCGTCCATGCGGTCCGATTCGATCACGTTGAAGTGCAACGCTGGTGCCGCTCCCGGAAGGTTCGCAAGCAGCCTACTTCCTAAACGGTCCAGGTAAGCAGTGGCCTGGTCCTTCCGCGTGATGCGGAAGCGCTCGTCAAGATGTTCCGCGATAATGTTCCCGAGGGCTGCCTCTTGTTCGGGGCCGAACATCGCGTCGACCACAGTTACCGCTTTGGGCGGTGTGCATTCTTGCGCCTGCGATATCCCCACCCACGCAAGCATCATTAGAAAGACGCAGGAATAGCCAGCCATCGGAAGCTCCAAATGCGTGTGCAAGATACCACTTTCTTGTGAAAACCGCAGAATTGACGCTGTTTCCGCGCACCCCTACAATCGAAGGAATGCCTTTATACGAATACGAATGTAAGAAATGCGGGCACCGCTTTGAGAAGATCCAGAAGTTCTCGGATCCCATGCTTAAGAAGTGTCCGGAATGTGGCGGCAAGATCGAGCAGATGATCTCCGCACCCGCCATCCAGTTCAAAGGCAGCGGATGGTACGTTAACGACTACGCCAAGAAGCCCTCACCGTCGGCCTCGTCAGGAAAGAACGGAAACGACGGAGGCAAGGCAGACAGCGTGAAAGCCGAGAGTTCTGAAGGCAAGTCCTCGGAGAGCAAGTCCGACTCTAAGTCAGAGTCCAAAACCGAAAGCCAGTCGAAGCCGAGCACCGATTCCAAGAAAGCCAGCAAGAAGTAGCCATGTTCGAAGTCACCGTTGAAGACAGCTTCGCCGCCGGACACTACCTGCGCAACTACAAAGGTAAGTGCGAGAATCCGCACGGCCACAACTACAAGGTGCGCGTCACCTTGCAAGGACGCGAGCTCGACCACGCCGGCCTGCTGCTCGACTTCAAAGATCTAAAGACAGTGATGAAGCCGACCATCGACCGGCTCGATCATCAGATGATGAACGACATCGAGCCCTTCAAGACCCTGAATCCTTCGGCCGAGAACCTGGCGAAATACTTTTTCGACGAGACTAACGCGCGCCTCAAGAGCGCGACCTCAGGCCGCGTCAGCGTGAAGGTGGTCACCATCTGGGAGACCGACACCACCACCGCCACTTATTTTGAATAGTCTTCGCTGAATGCTGACTGCTGAGTGCTGACAGCTTTTGCTTCCATGCAGATCACCGAGATATACCGCTCCCTGCAAGGCGAATCCACATTCGCAGGGCTGCCGTGCATCTTCGTGCGGCTCACCGGATGCAATCTGCGCTGCACCTGGTGCGACAGCGAATTCACTTTCACCGGCGGCAAAAAGATGTCGGCCGATGAAGTCCACGCCGAGATCGCAAAGCTCGCGCCCGTGCGGCTGATTGAATTCACCGGTGGCGAGCCTATGCTGCAGGAGCGCGAACTCGTTCCGCTGATGCAGCGCTTGCTTGCCGAAGGATACGAGCTGCTCATCGAGACCAGCGGCGAGCGTCCGCTGGCAAATGTTCCCAAAGCCGTGCACAAGATCGTGGACGTGAAGTGTCCGCATTCCGGCGCAGGCGACAGTTTCAATCTCGCGAACCTCGAAGCGCTCACCCGGCGCGACGAAATGAAATTCGTCCTCGCGGACCGTACCGATTACGAATTCGCCCGCGACTTCACCCGCGAACACGACCTGACCGCCCGCGTGAACAGCGTCATCTTCTC
>JBJMGI010000031.1:0-5882 GCA_045807945.1 Terriglobales bacterium
CTTCAGATCCAGGTTCTGATCGGTGTAGCGCAGCGTCTTGGTCCCAGTGTGCGCGACTTTGCCTTTGAAGGCGAAATCGCCGTGGAAGTGGTTAGCGGCTTCCGTTAGGGCGAAGATCTTCTTCAGCGTGGGCGCAGACATCGTGAACTTCAGCTGATAAGGATCCAGCGCTTCTACGTCTTTCTTCCCTTTGTCGGTGGATTCGTACGTGGTGCTTCCGTCCGACGCGACGGTTATTGAGTAATGGTCAGGCGGAACGATGGCGTCATCAAGATTAAAGCTGACGGTGGGAGTTGCACTGGTTTGCGCCTGGAGAGTTGCGGCGAAAAGCAATAGTAATAAGACGTTTCGAACGAAGGTCATGAGCGTGCGGTGGCTTTCTGCTTCTTCAAGGTCGCGGCGGTATGGATGTGACAGATGGCGATGGCGAGGGCGTCGGCGACATCAGGCGGCTCTGGAACCGATTTCAATTCAAGCAGGCGGGTGACCATGCTCTGCACCTGCGACTTCTCCGCCTTGCCGTATCCGACGACTGCACTTTTGATGCTTAGCGGAGCGTACTCCGCGACGGGAAGTCCGGCGGAAGAAGCTGCCAGCATCGCTATCCCGCGCACGTGGCCGAGCTTCAACGCCGATTTCGCATTCACGGAGTAGAAGACGTCTTCAATGGCAACACACTCCGGCCGGTTCTTCGCGATAACTTCTTCCAGCTTCACAAATATCTTGTGCAACTTTGCCGGCAGCGGCTCGCGCGGCGGCACTCGAATCGCACCCGCATCAATGAAGCGCAGTTTGGGTGAGCTTCCATCCACCACCCCGAAGCCGGTGATCTCGCTGCCGCAATCAATGCCGAGTACGATCATGTTCTCCTAACAGCAGCGCGTCACAGGAGCTTTGTATTTTTCTTGCACGAATTTCGCGTACGCCGCAGCGGATGAAGGCTTCGATTCGCGCACCAGATATCGGGAGTAAGCATTCTCGTCGAAGACCTCGCGCAGCATTTGGCCGAGTAGAGATAACAAACTTCTCAGAGATTTCATCAGCTCACCCCGACCGCTTGCGCGGGAACATAAGGCGACTCTTTCGTCTGCGGGCGTTTCCTGCCGGAGAGCACGCGCCACCACTCTTTGCCTGACTCTATCAGCATTAGTCCCACCAAGAGCAGCAGCCCCGCGGTCACTGCGGCATTGAGTCTGTCATTGAATATAAGTCGCGAGAGGTCATTGCCCTTCGCTGGAATCGCTCCAGATGCAAGTCCGGCGGCGTGGGAGAGAAATCCGATGCGCGGACTCACGTCGAAAATCTTCTGCCACGAAGCCGAGAACGTCACCGCGACCAGCCACAGCAGCGGCGCAAGTGTTATCCAAGCATAGCGCGCCCGCGCACTCTTAATAATGATGGTGGTGGCGACGCAAAGCGCAACCGTCGCAAGCAACTGGTTGGCGATGCCGAACAGCGGCCAGAGCGAATTGATCCCGCCGAGCGGATCGTGCACACCCTGCCACAAAAAGAATCCCCACGCTGCGACCGTCAAGCCACTTGTAATAAGGATGCTGGGATAGGAGCTTGTCTTTCCGAGCGCGGGCGAGAAATGCCCTAGTGCATCCTGCAACATGAAGCGCGCGACACGCGTTCCGGCATCGAGCACGGTCAAAATGAACAACGCTTCGAACATGATGGCGAAGTGATACCAGATCGCGGTGAAGCGCTCGCCTCCGAGGGCGCCGGAGAAGATCTTCGCCATCCCCAGAGCGAAGGCCGGGGCGCCACCGGTCCGATTGAACAACGTGTCTTCGCCAACGCTGTTCGCTAAGTGGGCCATGTCAGCCGCGGTCACCGGAAAATTCCATGAGGAGATCATCGCGGTGGCAGCGGCGGGAGCATCTCCCACCACTCCAGCCGGACTATTGATGGCAAAATAGGAGCCCGGAGTCAGGGTGCAGGCGGCGATCATCGCCATCACCGCAACGAACGATTCCGCTGCCATTGCTCCATACCCCACCATGGGAATGTGCGACTCGCGCGAGATCAGCTTGGGCGTAGTGCCGCTCGATATCAGCGAGTGGAAGCCGCTGACGGCCCCACAAGCGATAGTGATGAAGGCAAACGGAAACAGCTTTCCGGCGAAGATCGGGCCCGTGCCATCAACGAAGCGCGTCAGCGAAGGCATCTGCAGCGTGGGACGGAGCGCGACGATGCCCAGCGCCAGCACCGCGATCGTTCCCAGTTTCACGAAGGTGCTGAGGTAATCGCGTGGCGCAAGCAACAGCCAAACCGGCAATGCCGATGCGGCGAATCCGTAGATGATGATAGCGATGGCAAGTTGAGGCCCGCTGAATGTGAATAGCTTTGCCATAGCGGGGTGCTGTGCCACAAATTGCCCACCGACGATACTCAGCATCACCAGAGCGAATCCGAGAGCCGACGTCTCGAGCACTTTCCCCGGCCGCAGCTTGCGAAGGTAAACCCCCATCAGCAGCGCGATGGGGATCGTCATTGCGATTGTGAATGTACCCCACGGGCTGCTCTTGAGCGCGTTGGTCACGATGAGTCCAACCACCGCGAGCAAGATGATGACGATGCTGAAGACGGCGATGAACGAGACGATGCCGCCGACTGTACCCACTTCTTCCTTCGCCATCTGGCAGATGGATTTGCCGTCGCGCCGCACGGAAAAAGCGAGGACAACAAAATCCTGCACGCAGCCGCCGAGGACTGCGCCGATCACGATCCACAATGTTCCAGGAAGGTATCCGAACTGCGCGGCAAGCACCGGGCCGAGCAGCGGGCCGGGTCCGGCGATCGCAGCGAAGTGATGCCCAAAAACTACCCACTTGTTCGTGCGTACAAAATCGCGACCATTCTCCAGCCGCTCGGCTGGGGTCGCGCGCGTGTCGTCGAGCAGGAGGACCTTGGCTGCAATGAATTTGCTATAGAAGCGAAAGCCGATCGCGTAACTACAAAGCGCGGCCGTAACGAGCCAGAGGGCGTTGATAGCCTCCCCGCGACGAAGAGCGATAACTCCTACCGCCAGCGCTGCGAGCGCGGCGATCACAAACCACAAGAGCCTGCGGGCCAGGGTCATTGCCCGCCATTGTTGCGGAATCTCGCGGCTTGCGCAAGCTGCAGAGCACAGTCAGCAGCTACTACGGATTCACATATCCAGAGCTGCGGGACGAGTGCCCACCTCCGTGTGACGGAACGCATCTGACTTATTGCGTCAACCTTTGACAAGGTTGTGGATCTACCGAGGAGTGAGGAGAGTATCTATGCGTAAAAAATTAGCTCTGTTCGCGATGTTTGCGGCACTGAGCTCCTGGTCGTTTGCACGGACCCTGAGCACAACTCCGCAAGATAAAGACGACAAGAACAAGAAATCAACCGCCAGTGCGCAGAACGACCACGACGCCGATGACAAGAACGGCGACATCGATGTGGTCAGCGGCCCGGATGTTCAACCTGCCAACGACCACGCTGTCATTCGGTGGAGAACAGACAAAGTTTCGGCCAGTTCGGTCAAATACGGAACTAGCCAGAACAATATGTCGCAGGAGCAGAAGATCTCCGGTGGGTCGCGTGATCACAATGTCACGCTGACGGGTTTGCAGCCGGGGACGAAGTATTACTTCGAGATCCTGAGCCGCAATGGTCAGGTACGCAAGACGGGCGAGTTCACCACTCAGGGTTCGTCCTCTGCCAGCAACAGCAACAACAACGGTTCGAGCAGCGGTTCGACAACTGGTGCCACCGCAAGCGGTACAGACAACGTCCAGATCCTGGACGGCCCGCGCCCGCAGAACGTCACGCCCAATTCCGCGACCATTTACTGGCGCACTGATGACGTGGCAGCCAGCGACGTGAAGTACGGCACAGATCCGAACAATCCGGGCCAGCGCGCGTACGAACGTGGCGGGGCCCGCGAACACACCGCTGAGCTGACCAACCTGCAGCCTGGTCAGACGTACTACTACCAAATCCTGCGCCGCGATGGCAGCGTTCGCACGAGCGGTCAATTCCAGACGCCCGCATCTGGCACCACTGCCTCGACCACGCCAACGACTCCGGCGCCCGGCACTCCGGCTCCAGCTGGAACCTCTAGCGTTGCCGTAAACAAGGGACCCGTAGTCCAGTACGTGAACCAGAACACCGCGATCATCTCGTGGAACACAAACCAGCAGTCGTCGTCGACGGTGAAGTACGGCACCGATGCCAATAACCTCAACCAGACTGCTAGCGGAAACTGGGGCACCAACCACCAGGTTCAGGTGCAGGGACTCCAGCCGAGCACGACCTACTACTTTGTCGTGAACTCGTCACCCGCTGAGAACACCGGAAACGTTGCTACCAGCGCCCCGCAGAGCTTCCAGACGGTTGCTCCCGGCCAGCAAGCCAAGCAACAGCCCTGGCACTTCTAAGGGAGAGTCGTAAACGAAAAAAAGGCCGCTGCGAAGCGGCCTTTTTTTGTTCACCGCTTATTGCTCCAGTGAATCATGCAATAGATTTATACCCGGGACTTATCGCCCGGAGCGCGCAACGCGACTCTTGGAATCGAGCATATCGCGTACGGTGCGCGCCAACACGTCTGAAGAGAACGGCTTCTGCAAGAATGCGGTTCCTGGGATGCCGTGCGGCAGCATCTTGTCGTCCGTGTAGCCGGATATGTAGAGAACCTTCATCTCCGGCCGCGCCGAGCTCAACTGCTGTGCTAGCGCGCGCCCGCTGATCTGCGGAAGCACAACGTCTGTGACCAAAAGATCGATCGGCCCGGCATGCATCTTGCAGATCTCCAGCGCCTGCCCGCTCTTCTGCGCCTCCAGTACCTGATAGCCTCGGCCGCGCAACACTTCACGTACCAGGGACCGAACGGCGTCTTCATCTTCCACCAGGAGCACGGTCTCATTACCGCGCGCCGGAAGCTCGGCAGCAGACACCGTCGTTTTCGAGTCTGCTGAGCGAGCGGTCGCCGGGAAATAAACATCGAAGCGGGCGCCCTTACCCGGCTCGCTCTCCACAGTGATATGTCCGCCACTCTGCTTTACGATGCCGTACACGGTGGCGAGCCCCAGCCCGGTGCCCTTGCCTTTTTCTTTAGTCGTGAAGAATGGTTCGAAGATGCGGGATTGCGTCTGCGCATCCATGCCGGTGCCGCTGTCGGTAACCGACAACACAACAAAGTCGCCAGCACTGCTGGCACCGATCTTGCGGGCCCCGTCGGAGTCGATCTTCACGTTCGCGGTCTCGATCGTGAGTCTTCCGCCTCGTGGCATGGCATCACGCGCGTTCACGCAAAGATTCATGATGACTTGTTCCATCTGCCCGGGGTCCGCCTTTACATTGGCGAGCTTCGCGCCTTGAAGGATGGAAAGCTGTACATCTTCGCCGATAAGGCGCGGCAGCATGCGGTCCACTTCCTGCAGAACTGCATTCAGGTCGAGCATGCGCGGCGAGATCACCTGCTTGCGACTGAAGGCCAGCAGTTGAGAAGTAAGCAGTGTCGCTTTCTTGCCAGCGTTCCAAACGGCGTCGGCATAACCACGCTGGTCGCCATCTTTGGGAAGGTTTTCGCGCAGCAGTTCGGTGTAGCCGATGATCACCATCAGCAGATTATTGAAGTCGTGCGCGACGCCCCCGGCGAGCCGGCCAATGGCTTCCATCTTCTGCGCGTGGCGCAGTTGCTCTTCGAGCGCGCGCCGCTCGGTGACGTTTTCTGCCATCACTTCGAATGAGACGACGCTGCCTTCGCGGTTCACGACTGGGCGACCCGAGAGACGCACGACGATGGAGCTGCCGTCGCGACGCTTCCATTCGAATTCCAATCCTTCGAAACTGCGCTGCGATTCGCCAAGCTCCTTAAGTTGAAGCGCCTGCACAGGGTCGAGAAA
>JBJMGI010000032.1:0-26742 GCA_045807945.1 Terriglobales bacterium
CAGGCGCTGGAGCGCTATGCCCGCGATCTGACGGATCTGGCACGTCGCGGAAAGCTCGACCCGGTTATTGGGCGAGATGAAGAGATCCGCCGCGTCATCCAGGTGCTGTCGCGGCGCACGAAAAATAATCCCGTGTTGATCGGCGAACCTGGCGTAGGTAAGACAGCCATCGTGGAAGGCTTGGCGCAGCGTATCGTGAACGGCGATGTACCAGAGTCGCTGCGCTCGAAGCGTGTGGTCGCGCTTGACCTCGCGTCCATGGTCGCGGGCGCTAAGTTTCGAGGAGAGTTCGAAGACCGCCTGAAGGCGGTACTTAAGGACGTGGAAGACGCCGCCGGACAGATCATCCTGTTCATTGACGAACTGCATACGCTGGTCGGGGCGGGCGCTGCGGAAGGTGCGATGGATGCCTCCAACATGCTGAAGCCAGCCCTAGCGCGCGGCGAGCTGCGCGCTATCGGCGCCACGACTCTCAGTGAATACCGCAAGTACATTGAGAAGGACGCAGCGCTCGAGCGGCGCTTCCAGCAGGTGTACGTCGGGGAGCCGACGGTGGAAGACACGATCGCGATCCTGCGCGGTCTAAAAGAGAAATACGAAACCCATCACAAGGTCCGCATCAAGGACGCCGCAATCGTCTCAGCGGCAACGCTGTCGCACCGCTACATTACAGACCGCTTCCTGCCAGACAAGGCGATCGACCTTGTGGACGAAGCTGCGGCATCACTCGCCATGCAGATCGGCTCGGTGCCGGTGGAGATCGATCAGCTGGAGCGCCGCGCCACCAATCTTGAGATCGAGCGCCAGGCGCTGAAGAAGGAAAACGATCCGAATTCGCGCGAGCGGCTGGGAGTCGTCGAAAAAGAGCTCGCCGGAATCCGTGAAAAAGCGAACGCGCTGAAAGCCGCGTGGAAGCAGGAGCGCGAAGGCATCCAGCGGATCAGTGATATCAAGCAGAAAATTGAGCGCCTCAAGGTTGAGGAGCAGCAGGCGGAGCGCAAAGGTGACCTGGAACGCGTGGCGGCGATCCGCTACGGAGAGCTGCGCCAGGCGGAAGCTGAACTTGCGAAGCTGAACTCCCGGATGGACGGCGCGAGCGGCGGCAGCCGGATGCTCAAGGAAGAGGTAGACGAAGAAGATATCGCGAAGATCGTCTCCAAGTGGACGGGGATTCCTGTCTCGAAGATGCTCGAAGGCGAGGTGCAGAAGCTGGTGCACATGGAAGAGCGGCTGCGCGAGCGCGTCATCGGGCAAGATCAGGCGCTCGAGCGGGTGGCGAATGCCATCCGGCGTTCGCGCGCGGGACTGAGCGATCCGCGCAAGCCGATCGGCTCGTTCATCTTCCTAGGGCCGACGGGTGTCGGAAAGACGGAACTTGCGCGCGCGCTCGCCGAATTCTTGTTCGACGACGAGCACTCGTTGGTGCGCATCGACATGTCGGAATACATGGAGAAGCATGCGGTGTCGCGGCTGATCGGCGCGCCTCCGGGATACGTGGGCTACGAAGAGGGTGGTCAGCTTACCGAGCAAGTGAGGCGCAGGCCCTATTCGGTCATCCTTTTCGACGAGATCGAAAAGGCACATCCCGATGTCTTTAACATCTTCCTTCAAATCATGGACGATGGGCGATTGACCGATGGCCAGGGCCGCACTGTGGATTTCAAGAACACGGTGCTGATCATGACGTCGAACAACGGAGCGTCATATCTGCAAGCGGCGCGTCTGGAGAACCGCATCGAGTTCCTGGAAGCGACGGAGAAGGTGATGGACGCGGTGCGCCAGCACTTCAAGCCCGAGTTCCTGAACCGCGTCGACGATATCGTGATCTTCAATCCGCTCGGCAAGGAGCAGCTCAAGAAGATCGTGGAGCTGCGGCTGCAGGATGTGCGCAACCTGCTCGAGCAGCGAAAGATCACGCTCGAGCTGACCGACGCGGCGCGCGAGCTGGTGTTCACGGAGGGTTACGACGTGAACTACGGCGCGCGTCCGCTGAAACGAGCTATCCAGCGGCTGGTGCAGGACCCGCTGGCTATGAAGATCCTCGACGGGGAAGTGCTCGCCGGGGATCACGTGCTTGCGGATGCAGACACCAAGGACCGCAAGCTGGTCTTCAAGGTGGACCGCAAGGGGCCGACGAAGAGTAAGAAGGAGGAAGCGCAGCAGGTGGCGTAAAGAGGAGTTACAATTCGCCTCTGCACGGGAGGCGACGTGACACTCTGGACTGACGCTTTGAAAATGGTCGCTGTCGCGGCTCTCCTTTGGCTGGTTCTTTGCAGCATCACTATGCTGCTGCTCGGACTTTCTGAGCGCTCGTTCCTCCTTTTTACGCCAAGGCCAAGGTGGCCGTTCTTGCTCATCATCACAATCGCGTGGTGCGTTGCTCTAAAGGCGTCTTACTGGTGGTTTTTTGAACGTTACATGTTTTATGGCGGCAAGTGATTCCGAGTAAAATGAAAAGAGGCGCGAATGATCGCGCCTCTTTCGTTTGTGGCGAGGATCACGCCAGGTCGAACAGCAGTACTTCTGCGCTCTCAAGCCCTTCGATCGTGACCTGCTTTTCGTCGCTGATGGCGGCTCCGTCGCCCTGCTTCAGCTCTTTGCCATTGAGCTTCACTGCGCCACGCGCTACCTGGAGCCAGCCATAGCGGCCTTCTCCGAGTGCATGCGTCACCTGCTGCTTCGGTTCGAGCAGCGCAACGAACAAGCTCGCGTCCTGGTGGATAGTGACCGAGCCATCACGACCGTCGGGCGAAGCGATCACGCGCAGCTTGCCGAGCTTCTCCTCGCGCGGGAACGACTTCTGCTCGTATCCGGGCTGAATGCCGTTCTTTTCCGGGAGGATCCAGATCTGCAGCAGATGAACGGGGTCCGTCTCGGAGGCGTTGCCTTCGCTGTGGCGGATGCCGTTGCCGGCGCTCATGCGCTGCCCGTCGCCGGGGCGGATGACCGAACCGGTGCCGAGGGAATCCTTATGCTCGATCGCGCCTTCGAGGATGTAAGTGATGATCTCCATGTCGCGATGCGGATGCGGCGGGAATCCCGTGCCGCCGGCGACGCGGTCCTCATTGATCACGCGCAGCGCGCGAAAGCCCATGTGGTCGCGGTCATGATAATCGCCGAAAGAAAACGTGTGATAAGTGTCGAGCCAGCCAAAATCGAAATGGCCGCGCTCTTCAGCTTTACGGGTGGTGATCATGGTTTGCCTCTCTTTGCCTGTACGATACTTTGATGTTGAAGTACCATGAAAGGATTCAAATCCGGCGGCCCACGCTGGCGCACCGTGAGCGCAACCCGCGAAATGCCAGGAAGCGTCTCAAAAGAAAGGGAGAATGCAATGGCAGCGAAGAAGAAGTCAAAGTCAAAACGCAAGTACAGCAAGAAGGCCAGCCAGGAAGTGCGAACAGAGATGCACCACAAGAAATCTGGCAAGCACAAGATCAAGAGCCGCAAGCAGGCGATCGCTATCGGGCTCTCGAAGGCGCGCAAAAAGGGCGCAAAAGTTCCAAAGAAGAAATAAGGGGGAAGGAAAATGGCTACCAAATCACGTTCATCGCGAAGCAAGTCGTCAGCCAGCAGGAAGCGTTCGTCGTCATCGAGCAACAAAAGCCGGAAGTCTTCAGGCCGGAAGTACGGCACGAAGGCGCAGAACAAGATCAGCGAAGTGATGCATGAATTCGGAGAAGGCAAGTTGCGCTCGGGCAGCAGCGGCAAGAAGATCACGAACCGCAAGCAGGCGGTCGCGATCGGCATCAGCGAAGCGCGCCGCGAAGGCGACAAGGTCCCGAGCCGCAAACGAGCAGCGTAACGTAACTCAAGCGAGTGCTAGAATCGCGCCATGGCGCGGATTTGCGCGGTTCTAGCACTGCTTTCGTCCATCGCGTTCGCGCAATCGTCGCAGCGAGTGCAGCCTGACGCTCTCGCGCGCCGCATTGATTCCATCTTGGCATCGCCCGAGCTGCAAAGAAACCTCTGGGGAGTGCAGGTCGTTTCGGTTCCGGACGGCAAAGTTTTGTATCAGCACAATGCGGAGAAGCTGATGCAGCCGGCGTCGAACACCAAACTTTTCGCGACATCCGCTGCGCTCGCGCTCATCGGTCCCGATTACAAATTCCAAACCACTGTTGAAGCCGCTGCTGGGCCCGATTCAAAAGGGCGTATCGCCGGCGACATCGTGCTCGTCGGACGTGGCGATCCTAATCTTTCGGCACGGGTGCTGCCATTCAAAGATAAGACCGAGTTCGAAGGCTCGACCACGCAGCCGCTGGAGGAGATGGCCGACCAGGTCGCGAAGGCTGGCGTGAAGCAGGTAGATGGGGACGTGATCGGCGACGACACCTATTACGTTTGGGAATTCCCTGATGGCTGGACGCGCGATGACCTGCAGTGGGATTACGGTGCGCCGGTCTCCGCGCTAACGGTCAACGACAACTCCGTTTTTCTTGATATTGCGCCCGGAGACAAGGTCGGCGAGCGGGCGGCGATCAAGCTGGATCCGGCGTCCGACTATTTTCAGGTGAACAATCGTGTTCTAACGGCGGCGCCCGGAACGAAAAGGGAAATCGGCATTCACCGCGACCCCGGCTCGAAGCGCATCGAGCTGTGGGGCTCGATCCCGCTGGGATCGAAGACCGAAGGGGAAGAGATCGCTGTCGAGGACCCAGCCGAGTTTGCGGCGCAGATCTTCCGCACGCTGCTGATCAAGCGGGGAATCGCAGTGATGGGCGCCGCGCGGGCAAGACACATCGTGGCGAGTGATGAGCCTGCTCTCCCAGAGCCGGGTGGCGGGACGCAAGCAGCACAAGGATGCGCGGGCGCGAATTGTGCAGCGCCGCCGCAAGCGGCACCTGCTCCAGCTCGCGTTGTGCTCGCGATGCACGAATCGAAGCCGCTGTACGAAGACCTGCGGGTCACCAACAAAGTGAGCCAAAATCTGCACGCAGAGCTGGCGCTGCGCCTGTTGGGTAAGGTGAAGGCGAACAACGGCAGCATCGCCGGCGGGCTCTCGGTGTTGAAAGGCTTCCTCGCCCAAGCGGGAGTCCAACCTGACGAATACTTCTTCCGCGACGCCTCGGGACTCTCCCGCGAGACACTCGCAACGCCCGCCGCTTTCACCAAACTATTGCGCTACATCTACACGCAGCCGTGGGCCGAAAAATTCGAAGACACCCTGCCGAGATCTGCTGTGGATGGCGGCTTGCGCGAGCGGTTGAATCATGACCACGCGAAAGAGCACGTCCGTGCGAAAACTGGAGTCTATGAGCACGTCCGCACACTCGCCGGATATGCGCAGACGGCTTCAGGCCAGAATGTCGCCTTCTCCATCATGGCGAACAACACGCTGGAAGGGCATCACGCGACCGAAGTGATCGACCGGATCGCGTCAGCTATCGTGGAAGATCAGGAAGAGAAGAAGTGAATCAGTCGGCGGCGGCGGAGAAGCTGATCTCTTTCATCGCCTCTTCCGGCTCACGAGTGAAGATCACGCACGCCTCGCCGAGTCGCAGCGTCACCATCATGGAAACAGCCTTCTCCGCCTCGAGGCAGCGGCGGCATAGGCAACGATGCTGGACGCGCGTCCCGTCGTAGCGCTCAACCAGCACCGGGATCAGGTGCCGCACGGCGGTTTCGCACATGCTGCACTCCGAGCCTCCGCGCAGCTGATATTCGAGCTCTGCCCGCGCCATCATCAACATCTGCGTCTTTTTCGGCAGGGGCAGGCTGGTGCTCTCGTGCAGGACCTCGAGATACTCCTGCAGGGCTCGCTCGGGAACACTCGGCCTACGACGGTCTGGGATCATAGACGTGGCGGGGGAGTGCCATATTCAATCACCCAAAACGGTGGCGACACAAGTGTCCTTTAGGCCACTCCAGCTAAGTACAATAGAATGAGTAGCTTGACTTTTTATTTCGAGGCGCGGGCGCGGTTCCGGCGGCCGCTGGCAAGGGCCTTTCCCGGCCCGGAGCTGGAGGGCGGCTTGCGCATGCCGCTGAGCAGGTCGCGGAGCACGGTGGCGTTGTTCTGCTCTTCGTTTTTTGAGCCGTATATCAGTGTGACCGTCTGGTGGCGGGCGGCAAGGTCGTACAGTTCGGCCAACGCGGCGGCTGCGGCGGGGGCATTCAGCTCGGCCAGGTAGCGCTTACGGAACTCGGCAAAGTGCGACGCGTTCTCTTGATCGTGGTACCACTTGCGCAACGTGTCTGAAGGCGCAAGATCGCGAAGCCATTTTTCAAGCTTCGCGTCGGCTTTGGAAATCCCGCGCGGCCAGAGCCGATCGACAAGCACGCGCGCGCCGTCCTTAGGCGAGGGCTTCTCGTATGCGCGCTTTACCTGGATGGCCATGTGATGGCGTACATATTAGACAATCTCACCGCATCTTGTAATCTGGAATCGGAGGGTCTGTTGCGGAAATTGTTGATCGCTGTCGTCGCCGCACTCGCGTCGTTGCCTATCGCCGGGTGTGACTCAGGGCCGCCCCCCCAGAAATCGGATGCTGAACTGCACCTTAACGAACAGCAATCACGCGGACGCCGGCTCTTCAACCAGAGCTGCGCACAGTGCCATCGGGCGTACTCGGACGATCAGCTGAATGGCCCATCGCTCCAGGACGTTTTCAAGAGATCAGCGCTGCCTAGCGGAATCCCGGCGAATGACGACCGGGTGCGCGAGACCATCAATCTTGGCCGGGCAAAGATGCCGGGTTTTCGGAACCTGTTCACGGACGATCAAGTGGACGACCTAATCGCCTATCTGCACAGTCTTTAGGGCTCAATTACAATAGAAAACGATGGCATCCGGTTCCCAGCTCGTCCAGATCGAGATTGCTCCGCTGCGGCGCGGGCCCAAGCCCGAGTGGCTGAAGGCGCGTGCGCCCATGGGCGACAACTACCACGATCTGAAGCGCTTGGCGCGCACGCTCGACCTGCACACGGTGTGCGAGTCGGCCCAGTGCCCGAACATCGGGGAGTGCTGGAACCACAAGACCGCGACCTTCATGCTGCTTGGGAACCTGTGCACACGGCGCTGCGGATTCTGCGCTGTCCCCAAGGGCAGGCCGGAGCCCATAGACATAGACGAGCCGCGCCGGGTGGCGGAAGCGGTTGCTGCGCTTGGTTTGAAGTTCGCCGTTGTCACCAGCGTGAACCGTGATGACGATAATCTTGGCGGAGCGCGAATCTTCGCCGAAACGATTCGTGAGATCAAAGCGCGCGTTCCCGATTGCTCGGTCGAAGTCCTGATCCCCGACTTCCAGGGAATCGATGAGTGCCTGCAGATCGTGCTCGACGCCGAGCCGAACGTGCTGAACCACAACACGGAATCCGTGCCCCGGCTTTATCCTGCGGTTCGTTCCGGTGCACGGTATGAGCGCACGCTGCGGCTGCTCGAGAACGTGAAAAAGTTCTCGCCGACTATGGTCAGCAAGACGGGCGTGATGGTCGGGATCGGCGAGACTGTGGAAGAGCTGCTCGAAGTCTTCTGTGATCTGGCAGCGCACAAGGTAGACATTCTGACCATCGGACAATACCTGCGTCCTTCGAGAGACCACTTGCCGATGACCCGCTACTACACGCCTGACGAGTTCCGCATGCTCAAGGATGAGGCTATGAAGATGGGCTTCCGCCATGTGGAATCGGGTGCACTGGTTCGTTCGAGCTATCACGCGCACGAGCAGGCTGAATCCGTCGCACGCTAACCTTCCATGCTCTCCATAAGACCCGCAACTGCGAAAGACGCTGCCCTCATCGTGCAGTTCGTCCGCGATCTGGCCGAATACGAGCGCGACCCGAAAGCCGCGGTCGCGACCGAGGCGGACTTTATCCGCGACGGCTTCGGAGCTGATCCGAAATTCAAAGTCGTGTTCGCCGAGTGGAACGGTGAGCCAGCCGGCTTTGCGCTCTTCTTTTACAACTACTCGACTTGGCAGGGGCGCCCGGGACTTTACCTGGAAGATCTATTCGTAAAGCCAGAGTTTCGTGGCAAAGGAATCGGCAAAGCGCTGCTGCTGCACCTTGCTAAGATTGCTGTCGAGAACAATTGCGGACGCTATCAATGGCAGGTGCTCGATTGGAATACACCGGCAATTGATTTCTACAAGTCCCTCGGCGCGGAAATCATGAAGGAATGGCTCACTATGCGCGTTGAGGGCGACGCGCTCGAACGCGTCGCAAAGATGGCAAAGCGATGAAGGTCAAAGTCATCGGCGCGGGACTCGCAGGCTCGGAAGCGGCTTGGCAGTGCGCGCGGCGCGGTGTCGCGGTGGAGCTCTACGAGATGCGCCCGGTCCGGCAGACGCCTGCCCACCAGACGGAAAATTTCGCTGAGCTCGTCTGCTCGAACTCGCTAAAATCAACTTCGCTGAATACTGCTCCCTGGCTGCTCAAGGAAGAGATGCGGCATGCCAGCTCGCTTCTGCTGGAGATTGCCGAAGCTTGCGCCGTTCCTGCCGGGCACGCGCTAGCGGTGGATAGGGCTATCTTTTCCGCAAAGGTTACGGAAGCGATTTTCCGCGAGCCGCTGATACGTGTGCTGCGCGAAGAAGTAACCCGCATCGATGAAAGCGGTGCTCCGACGATCATCGCGACGGGTCCTCTCACCTCAGACGCGCTGTCGGTGGAGATTGCCCGGCTTTCCGGAAATGATCATCTCTACTTCTACGATTCCATTTCGCCCATCGTAGACGCGGGCTCGATCGACATGTCGCGCGTATACATGGCCGCGCGTTACGACAAGGGAACAGCCGACTACATCAATTGCCCATTTACGAAGGAAGAGTACGAAACCTTCATAGACGCGCTGGTCGCGGCTGAATCGGTGGAAGATAAAGATTGGGAGAAGCTGAATTACTTCGAAGGCTGCCTGCCGATCGAAGAGATCGCGCGACGCGGACGCGAGACGCTGCGCTTCGGTCCGATGAAGCCGGTGGGGCTAAGAAACCCGCGCACGGGCCGCGCTCCCTACGCGGTGGTGCAATTGCGTCAGGAGAACCAGCGCGCGGATTCCTACAACATCGTCGGATTCCAGAACCACATGAAGTTCGGCGACCAGGCGCGTGTGCTGCGGCTGATACCGGGCTTGGAGAATGCCAGTTTCCTGCGCTTCGGCCAGATCCATCGCAACACTTACATCAACGCGCCGACTCTCCTCAGCGAGACGCTCCAGATGAAGTCGCATCCGAGCGTGATCTTTGCCGGGCAGATCTGCGGCGTTGAAGGTTACGTTGAGTCCATCGCGATGGGATTGCTCGCCGGGCAGGTTGCTGCTGGGATCGTTTCGAACGCGGAGATCGCCGCGCCGCCGCGTGCCTCTGGCTTCGGCTCGCTCACGCATTACCTGACGCAGGCCGAGGCAAAAAACTTCCAGCCCGCGAACATCACCTTCGACCTGCTACCGGCACTCGAACACCGCGTGCGCGACAAGCAAGAACGGCATCGATTGCAGTGCGATCGCGCTCTCGCCGCCTTCGACCAATGGCTTGCCTTGCTGAGACCACAACCAGTTGCTGTTTAGTGGCGGTCGGGCGCGCGGTTCTTGATCCAAATGGGTGAACCTTCGAAGCCGAAGGCTTTGCGAATCTCGTTCTCCAAAAATCTTTGATAGGAAAAATGCAGCTTCACCGCCCGATCGGTGAAGATGATGAACGTTGGCGGAGACGTGGCCGCCTGCGTGACGTACTTGATGCGGACGCGTTTTGCCGAAGGAACGGAGGCGCGCTCGAAATCCACCTGCTTGAGGAAGCGGTTCATCTCGCCGGTAGTGACGCGCTTGCGGCGTTCGGCAGCGACGTGTTCGAGCTTCGAGAATAACTCCTTCATTCCTTTGCCCGACGCCGCCGAGACGAACACGATGGGCGCATAGTTCAAGAACTTCATCGCGCGGCGTGCCTGCTCTTCGAAGATGCCGCGCTCGGCAGGCGGCTTGCCGTCAGTGCGGGCGTGCGTGACCAGGTCCCACTTGTTGACGACGATCACGATAGACCGGCCGCTCTCATGCGCGTAGCCGGCAATCGTCGCATCGCTCGAGGTGACGCCTTCGGTCGCATCGATCACCATGAGCGCCACGTCTGCGGCTTCCAGGTGCTTGCGCGCCATGACTACGGAAAGTTTTTCCGCCATCAGGTGCGTCTTGCCTTTGCGGCGAATGCCGGCGGTGTCGATAAAGCGGAACTGCTTACCGTCGCGCTCGACGATCTCGTCCACAGCGTCGCGTGTGGTCCCCGCGACCGGCGAGACGATAGCGCGCGAAGTCCCGGTGAGCTGATTCAGCAAAGTTGATTTGCCTACGTTAGGCCGGCCGATAATGGCGACCTTCACCTCGCGACTATCTTCTTCTTCCGCTGGTTCGTCTGCGAGTTCCTCGGAAGCAAGTGCGTCAGGTGCTGCGGCACTCTCAAGTCCGGGCGGAATGACTTCAAGCACTGCTTCCAAAAGTTCGGCGACGCCCAGTCCGTGTTCGGCGGAGATCGGCTTCAGATTCTTGATGCCGAGACGGCGAAAATTTTCGGCTTCGGCCTCGAGCTTGGGTGAGTCCACCTTATTGACCGCGAGGAATATTGGCTTCCCAGTGCGGATGAGCAGGCGAGCGAGCTCGATATCCGGCGCGGCGAGTTCGCTGCGGCCATCAACCACCATGATGATGGCGGCTGCTTCGTCGAAGGCGACTCTTGCCTGCCGAAAAATTTCCGCTGGAATGAGTTCCTTGTCTTCAGGAATGATTCCGCCGGTGTCTACAATGCGCAGCTCGCGGCCGTTCCAGACGACATCGCCGTAGATGCGGTCGCGCGTGATGCCCGGTTCGTCGCCGACGATGGAGCGGCGTGAGCCGACGAGCCGGTTGAAGAGCGTGGACTTGCCAACGTTCGGGCGCCCGACGACGGCTACGAGCGGCGCTGCCGAAGAAGGATCGGTGGCGAGAGGTCTCGGATTGGAGTAATTTCGTTGCACGTTCTACTGAATGGGGCGGCGGCTCTTGCCCAAACCTTTATTATAGAGACTCGCTGTGGCCACTCCCTCGCATCCCGCGCAGAACCAGAAATCCGACCTGCCCACGCTCTACAATTTTTTCTCGCCGAATGGCGTGCTCTCGCGGACGCATGACAACTACGAATTCCGCCGCGGACAGCTGCAAATGGCGCAGGCGGTGGAAGAAGCGCTCGCGGAGAAGCGCCATTTGCTAGTGGAGGCGGGCACCGGAACCGGCAAAACGCTTGCTTACCTGATGCCGATCCTGCGCTCGGGCAAGCGCGTGGTCATCTCGACAGGAACGAAGAACCTTCAGGAGCAGCTCTTCCTGAAAGATGTCCCATTCCTGGAGCGTGCGCTGTTCGGCGAGACGGGGCGGCTTAGTGTTTGCTACATGAAGGGCCGCAACAACTATCTCTGCCGGCAAAAGCTTGCGGACCTTACGACCCAGCCGATCCTGAACGGGCTGGAGGAGATCAGCCAGTTCCAGGCGATCGCCGATTGGGAGAAGACGACCGAGACTGGCGACCGAGCAGAAATCGCGGGACTTCCCGAGTCGAGCGTTTTATGGCCGAAGCTGGACGCGCGAGCCGAGGCGTGCACCGGGCAAAAGTGTCCGCAATTCGATCGATGCTTCATCACCGAGATGCGGCGGCGCGCCGTCGAGAGCGACGTCATCATCGTCAACCATCATCTTTTTTTTGCTGACCTTGCTATCAAGCAGCTGGCCGATGCGGCTCCGGATGCAGGCATTCTGCCGGATTACGGGGCAGTCGTCTTCGACGAAGCGCATGAAGTGGAAGATGTTGCGGGCAGCTATTTCGGGATAACCGTAAGTAATCTGCGATTCAACGATCTGGTGCGCGACATTGAAACGGTGCTGAAGATGAAAGGCAGCTTCGGCACGGGGATCATGTCGGCAACGAAAAGCGTGCGCGAGCGCTCGCAATTCTTCTTCTCGCTGCTGCCGCCTGGAGATGGACGATTCGCCTTCGACACCCGGCGCGAGTTCCTGGAAGAGAATGGCGATGAGTACATCGGTTTGGTGAACTCGCTTGGGCGAGTTACGGCAGAACTCGAAGCGCTGAACCCCAAGCCCGATGAAGTCCTGAATTTTTTGCGGCGGGTAGATGAGCTGCGAGTGCAGCTCTCATTCGTGATGGAATCGCAGGACCGCAACACTGTGTATTGGATCGAGCGCCGCGGTGAAAGATCCGGACGTCGAGTCTCCGGGAACGCGAATGTATTTTTGCAGGCGAGCCCGATCGATGTCTCGCAAATATTGCGCGAGCGGCTCTTCAACAATCTGGACACGGCGGTGCTGACGTCCGCAACACTCGCAGTGAGCGGGGGATTCGACTATTTGAAATCGCGCCTCGGTGTAGAGCATGCGCGCGAGCTCGTGGTTCCATCACATTTCGACTACGAGCGACAGGCGATCCTTTACGTCCCGCCCGATATGCCGGATCCGCGCACGCCGCAGTTCGCGGGCCGAGCCACGGAGCGGATTCGCCGCGTACTTGAGATCACGCAAGGGCGTGCATTCTGCCTCTTCACGAGCTATGCGCAGATGAACGAGATCCACGACCGGCTGCTAGGCGAACTCGAGTATCCGATCCTGTTGCAGGGAAGTGCGCCGAAGAGCGCATTGCTGGAGGAGTTCCGTGCGACTCCGAATGCGGTGCTGTTCGCGACTGCTTCGTTCTGGCAGGGCGTGGACGTGCAGGGTGAGCAGCTGAGCTGCGTGATCATCGACCGGCTGCCCTTCGCCGTACCAAATGACCCGGTGGTAGCGGCGCGGATCAAGTCGATTGACGAGAATGGCGGGAACGCGTTCTACGAATATCAGGTGCCCTCGGCGGTGATCGCACTGAAGCAAGGCTTCGGGCGGTTGATCCGCTCGCTGCACGACCGCGGCGTGCTCATGCTGCTGGATAATCGCATCGTCAAGAAATCGTACGGACGAGTCTTCCTCGACAGCCTGCCTGCTTACAAGAAGACCACAGAGATCGAAGACGTGGAGTTCTTCTTCGGCGTCCGCTAGGGGCGCGTACACTGTTCCGCATGGCGACGCGCCCGCACTTCACGTGGCAATTGCGATCCCGGCGGCTCACGCTGGGCGAGCGCACCCTGGTGATGGGCATCGTGAACGTGACGCCGGATTCGTTCAGCGATGGCGGGCAGTTCGAGGACTCGCGCACCGCCATAAATCATGCTCTCTCACTTCTCGATGAAGGTGCCGACATCATTGATGTTGGCGGCGAGTCCACGCGTCCGGGCAAAAAAGCAAAAATCACAGCCCAGCAGGAGCTCGATCGCGTGATGCCGGTGATCGAGGGCATCCGCAAGGCACGGCCAGGCGCGATCATCTCGATAGATACATACCGCTCCGGCACAGCGCTTGCGGCGATCGAAGCCGGCGTGGAGATCGTCAACGACGTGAGTGCGATGCGCTGGGACACGGCGATGTCGCTGATTGTGATGGAGGAGAGGCCTGGCGTGATTCTGATGCACATGAGAGGCCAACCCGAAGAGTGGAGAACTCTGCCGCGCATCCCTGCGGAAGAGTTGTTGCTGGTCGTGAAAACGGAATTGGCTCAGTGGGCTGACGACGCGCTGGGAGCAGGAGTCAATCGCGATCAGATCGTGCTGGACCCGGGATTCGGCTTCGGTAAGAACTTCGATGAAAACTACCCGCTGCTGGCGCACTTCCACGAGCTGCATGCGCTCGGGTTCCCCATTTTGAGTGGGACGTCCCGCAAGTCCTTCATCGGGCGCACGCTTGCGGACCATGGGAAGGACGCCAGAGTGAGCGAGCGGCTGAATGGGACGCTTGCGACGGTGGTCGCTTCAGTGCTGCAGGGGGCGCACATTGTCCGCGTGCACGACGTAAAAGCAGCGGTGCAGGCGTGCCGGGTAGCTGATGGGATCCTGGCGGCTAGCTGACTACTCGGTCTCTTCGCCGGGCTTGACCGTGGGCGTGTCTTCCTTGATTGCGACCGCATTCGACGGCGGCGGAGGCGGCGGGAAGAAGTCTTCGCTGTCGAGTCCGACCAGAGCCGATTTCATATAGTTGATCCAAATGGGCAGCGCCGCCAATGCGCCCGCTTCTTTTTTCCCGAGCGTCTTTTTCTCGTCGTAGCCGACCCATACGCCGCAGGTGACCGAAGGCGAGAAGCCGATAAACCACGCGTCAGTGAAGTCGTTCGTCGTTCCGGTCTTTCCCGCGAGAGGATGCTTGAGCGCGGAAGCGGTAAACGCGGTCCCGTGCAGCACGACTTCACGCAGCAAGGAAGTCATAGTTCGCGCCGTTGCGGAGCTTATGACGTCTTTTACTTCGGGATAATTTTCTTCGAGCACGTGGCCGTCGTAATCCACGACCTTGCGGATGTAGCGCGGCGTCACGCGCACTCCGTCATTCGGGAAGGTGCTATAGGCGGCGACTTGTTCGAAGAGAGTCACCTCCGCCGATCCAAGTGCGACCGGGAGATACGGCGGCATCGGCGATGTAATCCCGAACTTGCGCGCGGTATCGATCACGCTTCGCATACTCACCCGCTCCGCCAACTTCAGCGCAGGAATGTTGCGTGATTCGGCGAGCGCGTGCCGAATCGTGATGTTCCCTTCGAATTTGCCGTCGTAATTATGCGGAGAGTAGGGCTGGCCGCCGGAGATGAATGTTGTCGGCGCGTCGAGGATGATGTCGTCGGGCAGCACGCCGTCTTCAACCGCAGCGGTATAGACGTAGGGCTTGAACGACGAGCCCGTCTGGCGCAGGGCCTGGGTCGCGCGATTAAATTTAGACTCCTCGTAATCGCGCCCGCCCACCATCGCTTTGATGTCGCCGGTGGCGTTGTCGATCGCGAGCAATGATCCCTGCGCGCCGCTATCCTGCTCGAGCGTGACTTTGGCGCTACCGTCGTCAGCTATCGAGACGACCTTCACGTAAACAATGTCGCCGGGATTGAGGATCTTCGCCGGCGAGCGCTGGCCGGTCCACTTCATATCCCCCTCGGTAATGATGGTTTCGCCATGTCCGAGCTTCACAGTCGCAGCAACGGGTGAAGTTGCGGTGATCACTCCGTGGATGTAGCCGCCGACCTCGGGCTGGTCTTGCCAATCGGGGTGCTCATAATTTTGGATGGTCTGCCCAAGATCTCTTACGTTCTTCAGCTTGCCCTTCCAACCGTGGCGGTGCTCATAGGCGACCAGACCATCGAGCACGACCTGGTTCGCCGCGCGCTGCAGGTCGGTGTTCAGAGTGGTGTAGACGCGCAGCCCACCCTGATGGACTTCATCGCTTCCGTACCTTTTCTCAAGGTACCGGCGAATCTCCTCGGTGAACCAGGGCGCGAGCTGGTTAGGACTCGACTGCAACACCACATTCACCGGCTCGGCCTTGGCTTTGGTCGCCTCTGCGGCGGTGATCTTGCCGTCTTCGAGCATGGAGTTGATGACCAGATTGCGGCGCTGCGCGGCCTTCTCGGGATTGTTGATCGGCGAATATCCGCCCGGGGATTTTGGAAGTCCGGCGAGTACGGCAGCTTCTGAGAGCGTGAGATCGCGCGCGCGCTTGTTGAAGTAGAACTGCGACGCCGCTTCAAAGCCGTAAACCCCGTGCCCCAGGTAGATCTGGTTGCAGTACATGGTGAGGATCTGCTGCTTGGTGAATCGCCGCTCGATCTGGAGCGACAGCATGATCTCCTGGAATTTGCGGCCTAGCGTACGGTCCTGCGAGAGGAACAGGTTGCGCGAAAGCTGCATGGTCAGCGTGGAGGCGCCTTCTTTGCCGCGGTGCGCGCGGAAGTCGTGATAAGCGGCGCCCATCACGCGCCAGAAATTCACGCCCCAATGCTTGTCGAAATCTTTGTCTTCGATGGAGATCAGCGCATCCCGCAAGACCTTTGGCAAGTCGTCATATTGCACGATGATGCGGCGCTGCAGGGCGAACGTACCGATAATCTTGCCTTTGTCGTCGTAAAGCTCGGTGGTCGCGCTGGGACGATAGCGCTCGAGCTCGCTCACTTGCGGCAGGTCGGTCGAGTAAACGATGAGGAGGCCGGTGAGCGCGCCCACCACTGCGGCGGCAACTATCATCAACGAAAAAACGACGCGACCCACCACCTTTTTGCCCGCAAATTTTACGGGAGGCAAGTGGGAATACAGATATTCGACCATGGGAATCTGGCTGGAGGAAGTGAGCAGCTGAAGCATAGCACGAATTTCAAGGCAGGCAGGCGAGAGGTTCCGCGGAAGTTAAGCGCAAAAAATCGCGGGACGAAGCCCGCGATATCTGTGATAGCGCCTTGTTAGCTGCGGTTCTTAAGTGCTTCCACGGCGCGCTTCAGCTGCTCATCTTCCGGCTGCTTGGCGGGCTTCTTCTCGTCAGTGGAAGGCGTCGTGGTTTCGTCTTCGTCGGCAAGAGCGGCATCATCGTCCGCATCGGCAACCAGGATGTTGGGCGTGACCGCCGAATCCTGGATAGCCTTGCCCGAGGGCGAGTAGTACTTTGCGACGGAGAGGATTAGCGCCGAACCATCCGGAACCTCGATTACTTTTTGGATCGAGCCTACGCCGAAGGTCTTGTCTCCGAGGACGTCGCCCCGCTGGTTCTCGAGGATAGCGGCCGCGACGATTTCAGCCGCATTCGCCGTTCCGCGATTCACCAGAACGGTCATAGGAAGTTTCGTGATCTGGTTCTTGGGATCGGCGTTGAAGGTTTCCTTGGGATACTTCTGACCCTGCAGGTACGTGATGGTGCCGTGGTCGAGGAAAAGGTTCGCGAGCGCGATGCCCTCATTGGGGTCGCCCTCTGCGCAATTGCGTAGGTCAAGGATCAGCTTCTTCGCGCCGGACTTCTGCAGGTTCTTGATCTTGTTCGCCGCTTCCTGAGCTTTGCCCTTGGTCAGCGTGTCCACCTGGACATAACCGATTCCGGCTTCGAGCATCTTGTCGTTCACCGGCGGGAAGGTCGGAACTTCGCGGATGACGACGATCTTTTGCGGCTCAGCTTTGCGAGCGCGCACGACGGATAGCGTGACGCGCGAGCCCTGCGGCCCGCTAAGGAGAGAGTTCACCTCGGCCAGAGACATGGTCCGGGTGCTCTTGTTTTCAATAGCTTCGATGATGTCGCTACCGTTGACGCCGGCTTTATCAGCAGCGCCGCCGGGAATGACGGAGATGACGGCCGCGTACCCGAAGCGCTTGGAAACGGTGGCTCCGATGCTCGCCTTGCCTTCAGTGTGACGATCTTTGTAGCGCTTGTACTCAGTAGGCGAAAGGTAGCTGGAGTTCGCATCGAGCGACTCGAGCAGCCCGTGCAGCGCGCCGTCGGTGACCTCAGGGACGTTCGGCTCCTCGACGTACTCACTTTTGATGCGAGACAGGACTTCGCTATAAACGCCAAGTTGTCGGTAAGCACCGTCATTCGAGGTGGAGGAAGCGTGAACACCCAGTCCGCCAAGCACCGCGAACATCGCGATGGCAGCGGAGACGCTGAGGACTAAAGCCTTGATGGATCTCGACATGGATTCTTCTTTGTGGGGGCTGGCCGAGGGGCCGATTTCCCTGATTATACCCCGTTCTTAGATGCAGCTCGGAGCCGCTTTGCTGCTGTTTCCTTAGACGTTCTGCGGGACGAATTGTTATGAGAAGGTGACCGCTGTTTGACAGATTTTCTTTGCATAACGTACTCTGAATCACTGGCTCTATGAAGCTCATCCACATTTCGGAACAGCAACGCATCGGGCGTTTTTGCGCCCGTATGCGCAAGCCGCGTGCTGCCGCGAGAGGGTTTGAGAGCCGAAAAGTTTAGCTAAGACTAGACATTCAAGTTTTCAAGGCCGCTCTCAACAGAGCGGCCTTTCTGCTTTTGGGCCCGGGATCCGCGTAAGGAGAACCAAAATGGTGCTATCAACATTCGTGCAGGCCAAGGCGGCATTGCTGCTTTATCCCATAGAGCTGTTCGGGATAGGCATTGCGGCAGTCAGCGGCGCACTTTCGGCGCGACGCAAGAACCTCGACATCTTCGGCATAGCCGTCGTTGCGGGTGTGACATCGTTTGGCGGAGGAACGATCCGCGACCTGCTGCTCGGGCATCGGCCGGCGTGGATGGGCAGACCTGAATCCTTGCTGCTGGTAACGGTGATGGCGTTCGTCACAGTGCTGTACACCAGCTTCCGCGAGCTGCCCAAGAGTTCGCTGCTGGTGGCCGACGCTTTCGCGCTCGCCTTCTTCACGCTGAGTGGGATCAAGGCGGCACTGGCGAGTGGGGCTACTCCCGCAACGGCAGTCATCCTGGGCACAGTCACGGGCGTGGCCGGCGGAGCCATGAGGGATGTTCTCTGCGCCGAGATTCCGTTGATCTTTCGCGGCGAGGTCTACGCGCTCGCGTCCCTGGCTGGGGGCGCGGCTTTCATGGTGCTGCGCGGGGCGGGAGTGCGGGACGCAATCGCACTATCGATAGCGATCGCGATCATCTTTTCCGCTCGCGTGAGCGCGATCGTATGGAAGTTGCAGCTTCCTGGGATCCGAGATCCACTGCCGCGGTTAAAGACGAATGCGGAGGTGGATGAACGCGCCTAGAAATCAAAGATCGTGGAACGAAAAACTCTGGCGAGAATAGCGTTTTTTGGCTGTCTGTGGCCCTGTCACGAATTGGCGCAGAGCTACGACAACCCTCTCTGGTGTTTGCTGTTCTAACCCGAGTAAGTGTAAGTACCAAGGCAATTTTTCTTCCACGATGCCACACGAAAAATTCACAGGCGAGCAAGTTTTTTCACAATCTAGCGCAAAGAAATCGAACGGCAACGGTAAGCTGCGCGATTTTCGCTCGGTTGTGATCTTCGGAGGCGCGGGCTTTATAGGCTCGAACCTCGCGTATCACCTGCTGCGTGAGACGAAAGCCAAGGTCCACGTGTTTGACAATCTCTCGCGCCCTGGCTCGCGCCACAACCTGGAGTGGCTGCAAGAGGCGGCGAAAGATTCCGGACGCCTGAAGATCACTATCGGCGACGTCCGTAACTACACGCTCGTCGAGCGCGCCGTCCGTCACGCGACTGAGATATATCATTTCGCCGCTCAGGTTGCCGTTACTACCAGCATTGACGATCCCAGAACAGACTTTGACGTGAACGCCGGTGGTACCCTGAACATTTTGGAGGCCGCTCGCAAAGGTGGACACCGCCCGTTCATCCTCTACACGTCTACTAACAAAGTTTATGGAGCCCTCTCGGGGCAGTCGCTGGTCGCGTACCAGCGCTCCTACCGGCTGGCTCCTCAGGACTCCATCACCGAAGCGCAGCCGCTGAACTTCCACTCGCCCTACGGATGCTCGAAGGGAGCAGCCGACCAGTACGTCCGTGACTATGCCCGCATATACGGATTGCCGACTGTCGTCTTCCGCATGTCGTGCATTGCGGGAACCCGGCAGTTCGGGACCGAGGACCAGGGTTGGGTGGCGCACTTCATCTACTCGGCCCTGCAAAAAGATCAGATCACGATCTACGGTGACGGCCGCCAGACGCGCGACGTGCTCTGGGTGGGCGACCTCATCGAGGCGATGAACGCGGTTCGCGAGAACCTGGCCCAGACGGCGGGAGAAGTTTTCAACGTGGGTGGCGGATGCGAGAACACCACATCGCTTCTCGAATTGATGGACAGCATCGAGGGGCTCACCGGTCGCAAGATGGACCACACCTTCGCGAACGCCCGTCCCGGTGACCAGATGTTCTACGTAACCAACCACGAGAAGCTGACCAGAATGACGGGATGGAAGCCGGCGACGACTTTGCCAGACGTTGTGCGGCAGATAGCGCGCTGGTGGAAGGCGAACCAGGAACTCTTCGGTAAGGTTCACGCGGAGTCGGACGAATTCGCGCCCTCGCTGGAAGCGGTGCAGGAGCCGGCCTGATGCGCTTTGCGCTGGTCAATCCAGCCTGGACCTTTCACGGGTCCACCTACTTCGGTTGCCAGGAACCCCACTACCCTCTAGAGCTGCTGTTCGCCTTTGACCAGATCAAAGCTGCCGGACACCAGCCGTTGCTGGTGGACGCGCAGACGGACAAGCTATCGGTAGAGCAAGTGAAGCAGCAGGTCGAGAAGTTTGCTCCTGATTTTCTTGTGATTCCTACCGCACCGTCATATTTGTTCTGGCGATGTCCGCAACCCGAGTTGCGGGTTCCCGCGGAATGGTTCGCGAAACTTGGGACGAACGCCGTGAAGGTCGTCATCGGTCCGCATGGGTCCGCGACACCAGCGGCTACGCTGCGGAAGACGGGGTGCGACGTTGTACTCCGTGGGGAACCGGACTTCACCATCGCGGAACTCGCGTCGAAGCCGTGGGAGAGCATCGCCGGATGCTGCTATATGGTCGATGGCAAGCCGCGCATCTCCCCCGATCTTGGCGTCGCCGATATGAAAAAGCTTGGCGCGCTCGATTTCAAGAACTACAACGTGGAAGCCCACGAGCATCGGCATCATGTCTTCAGCGGCTCAGGCCGCGGAGCGGAGCTTGAGTTCGCGCGCGGATGTCCCTGGTCGTGCACCTTCTGCAACAAGACACTCTTCCGCAACAAGTACCGCGAGCGGGATGTGAATGCCGTACTCGCGGAAGTGGATGAGGTAGTTTCGCGCGGCGTTGATTACATCTACTTCATCGACGAGATATTCGGCGTCGGCAAGACGGTCCGTACTCTGCTCGAAAAACTGGCCGAGCGGAACGTGAAGATCGGGTTTCAGACGCGGATCGATCTTTGGGACGAAGAGTCGCTCGACCTGCTTGGGCGCGCACACACCATTTCCATGGAGTGCGGGATCGAGAGCATCACCGACGCGGGCCGCGACGAGCTGAACAAGAACTGCCGCATGTCCACCGACCGCATCGCCGAGCTGCTGATCCACGCACGCAAGCGGATTCCCTGGGTGCAGGCAAACCTCATCCTGACCGAGCACGACGATAAAGGCGAGATCCGCCGGTTCCAGGAGCGCCTGAAGCAACACGACGTTTGGGTAAGCGAACCCGTACCGATGTTCCCGTTCCCCGGTAGCCCGTTGTATTTACAGACGTTCGGCGCAATGCCTGACGATCAAGCGTGGGAGCGCGCGCATCACTACTACACCTCGGCGTTCTCACAAAAGGGCTACAGCGATATTCAGGAACAGCGGCCCGAGAGCATAGAATCACTTGAGAGTTCTTTCCGCGCGGCTTAGGCGTTCTCGCGTAAAATCAAAAGTTGACACGCGTGAGAACCTAATCAGATGTCGGAGCCACCTCGTCCAGACTTAGGGTTTTCCGATTCAGCCCGCGCCGTGCGCACAAACCTTAGCGCACCGGTGCGCTTTCGTGCCGAAGGGCAGGAGCAATGGATCGACGGCGTCACCTGCAATATCAGCCGCTCGGGGATACTGATCCAATCGCCCGCGAAGCTCCCGTCAGACACTCCTATCGAGATCACCTTCATGCTGCGGCGCAAAGGTGACACTCCGCTCCAGGTGACTGCACAGGTGGTGCGTATCGAGGAGCCCGAAGGCAGCATGCCGCGGATCGCCGCACGCTTCGCAGCGCAGATGGGGCTGGAAGTCTTCCAAAAGCCGAGCCGGGCATAAAAAACCGCGAGCGAGGCGCCCGCGGTTCTATCACTTAAAACCTATATCCTTCGACTCGGGCGCGATTGATTCTGCGCGTCCTCGCTCAGGATGACAATTGGTCAGCTGTAGCGCTGCAGAACTTCTCCGGGCATGCGCATCATGCGCGACCCAGGAGCTACAGGCGTCGCCACCATTTTTGAGGTGTCAATCGGGCCGGCGCGCTCCTCGCGCTCCAACTCGCCTTCCACCGACATGCGCTCCATCTTGATGTTCAGCGTACGCTCCAGTTTCACCAGGTCGTTTCTGTCCTGGCGCGTAATGAAGGTTGAGGCGATTCCGCTCGCTCCGGCCCGGCCGGTACGGCCGACGCGGTGCACGAAATCTTCTGCGAGTTCAGGCAGGTCGTAGTTGATTACGTGCGTGATATCGTCCACGTGAATGCCACGTGAGGCGACGTCGGTCGCGATCAGCAGATTCGACTTACCCTTCTGGAACGCTGCCAGGGCCGCGTTGCGCTGCGACTGGCTGCGGTTTCCGTGGATCATTGTGGCTTCGAAGCCGTCTTTACTAAGGCGTTGTGCCAACCGCTCGGTCCCGCGCTTCGTACGCGCGAAGACGAGCGTTCTGCCGGTCTCTTCCGTCAGCAATTTCTGAAGAAGAGCGAGCTTCTGATCGGTCGCGACTTCGAAAGCCCGAAGCTTGATGGTGTCGATCGGCTTCAGCGTCGAGCCGAACTCCAGTCGTATGGGATTGCGCGTGTAGTCGCTCACCAGGTGAGCCACCGATGCTTCCAGGGTTGCCGAGAAGCACAGGGTCTGGCGCTTGCGCGGAAGCGGCGCAACGATGCGGCGAATGGCCTGGATGAATCCCATGTCGAGCATGCGGTCGGCTTCATCGAGCACCAGAACCTTGATCTTGCTCAAGTCCACCATGCGGCGGTCCATGAAATCTTCCAGGCGCCCCGGGGTGGCCACGATCAATCGCGCTCCCGCGCGGATCGCCTTTACTTGAGTCTGCTCTGACATTCCGCCAACGACAAGCGCCGGTGCAGGCAGCTTTTTGCCGCGAAGCAATTCGTATTGCGCGCCCACTTGCAGCGCGAGCTCGCGGGTCGGAACCAGCACGAGCGCCTGAACCCCGTCAGGTTTCGACTGGATCAGCTGCTCCATGATGGGCACGAGGAAGGCGAGCGTCTTGCCGGTGCCCGTTTGGGCGGTGGCAAGAATGTCTTTGCCTTCGAGTGCTTTGGGAATGGCGGCGTCTTGCACCGCGGTTGGTGTCACATAATCTGCTGCCGAAAGGCGGTCCTTAAGATAGGGACAGATCGGCAATTCTGAGAAAAGTAGCATTTACGTGTGTTGCTTTCTGGATGGCGCGGGCGTACCCCGGCATTTGGCCACAAGGCCAGGCGAGGGAATCGCTTTCAATGGCGCTCATCAATGTTGAATTTGCGTTAATAACGTCGGAGGGAAAGAAGAGGGAGGAACTCGTAGTAAAGATGCTTGAGAACCGCACCGCACGCAACCGCGGATCATTAAACGCAAGAACAGTGTATCACAATTTTGCACTGCTTGCAGTGCAGGACTCAGCCAAGTCACGGCCTGGCTGAGTCCTACAGAGATGCTCAGCGTAGTTGCAGGTCCTGATTCAGGCGGAACGTCATCTCCGATTCGGCCGGGATGTTGATGTTCTTGCCCTTAGTCAGAGTCTGCGCTCCGGCGCCTGCTGCGCCGCCGGCCAAAGCACCAATAGCCGCACCTTTGCCGCCGCCTGCGATGGCGCCGATCAGCGTGCCTGCGAGTGCTCCGCCGCCAACATACTTCGCGGTGCGCTTGTTCTTGCCGACGCCTTCTTTACCGCCACCGCTCTGGGCGACGCTGTTCGAGGCGACCGTGTACCGATGTCCGTTGATGGTCAGGGACTTCAATCCGAGCGCGACCTCATTGGCCGAGGCACCTTTGGCCGCGACCAGAGTCGCACGCGAACCCTTCGGGATCACGACATTGCCGTTGGCATCGGTGACGTCCTGGCTGACACTGGCCTGGTAGGTGTGTCCGGCGCTCGCCGAAGTCGCCTGAATGTTTTCGTCGTTACGAAGCCTGATCTCACTGCCGCTGGGCACCACTTTCGTTGCCGCCGCGAACATCGCGATCGCGAACATCAAAACGAGTGCGCTGCTTACATAAGCCTTCCGCATAACTGCTCCTTGCAGCTCTTTTTTGAGCTGAATCTCTTTATCAGTGAGAACTCGCGCCAGCGTGGCAGGTTGGCTGGAAAGCAGTGTTCATGCTGGTTTGAGTGCTGCTGGAGGACGCGGAAGCGCGGCGCCTACTGCCGTTTTTGGCGATTCAGCCCTAAAGGCCCTGAAAAGTTTGGCGGCTCGTAGTCTGGTGCACATTCCCGCAACTTTGGTGGGGCAGAGTTGATCGCCCAGATCGCGACGACAAAGAAGATCGGAATGGTGCCGATGAACGAAGCGAAAAACAGACTCGAACCTCGAAATCCGAGGCCGTAGCAAAGCAGAATCGAGATGACAACGGTTGTCCAAAATAAGAATTGCGAATACCAGCGCGAAACGTATAGATAGCGACCACAACAGGGGCTACGAAATGGTTCATCTATCCGCACGTCTCTCCTGCTGATGAGCGTCTTGCAAAACGGGCAAGGAATAGACGGTCCGGTCCTGCGCTCAGACAACGCTGGCCTCGAGTATCGCCTCTTTAACTTGCGCGACCGCCCACTCGATCTCGCTGGCAGTGATGACCGCCGGTGGCGAGATGAGCATGTGGTCGCCATTCGAGCCGTCCACAGAACCCTGCATCGGATAAACGACAACGCCGCGCTTCATGCATGCGGCTGAGACCGAAGCAGAAAATTTCTTTTCCGGCGCGAATGGCGTGCGCGAGTGCTTATCCGCCACGAACTCCACCGCCCAAAGCAGGCCGATTCCGCGCACATCGCCGACATGTGCAACATCAGAAAGCTTGCGCAACTCGGTGCGCAGCTTGTGTCCGGGAGTTTCCTTCGCGTCTCTCTTGTCATCAGAGACGCCGCGCCGATCTGAAGTTGCGGCGAAGACCAACTCATCATTCTTGATCTTGCGGAGGACAGCGCGGCCTGCTGCGAGCGCGGTCGGGTGCGCGCTGTAGGTGAATCCGTGCACCAGCGAGCCACTTCCTTTGGCGATCGCATCCACTACTTTGGCGTCGGCGATAACAGCGCCGAGCGGCGCGTATCCGCTGGCGATGCCTTTTGCCGCGCAGATAATGTCCGGCGACCACTCGCCACTGCTCCAATGCTCGTATGCGAAGTTGCGTCCGGTGCGCCCCATGCCGGTCATCACTTCATCGCAGATCAGCAAGATCTTGTGACGACGCGCGATGCCGGCGATGTCGCGCAAGTATCCCGCGGGAGGAACCACCGCGCCGAGAGTCGCGCCGCTCGCTGGTTCGAAGATGAACGCGGCGGCCTCACCTTCGCATGACTTGATAGCGTCGTCGAGTTCTTGTGCGAGTTTGTGCGCGCACTTCGCGCAACCGTCGGTGCAGTGATAAGGGCAGCGGTACGCGTACGGCGAGTTGATCTTGATGGAGTCGCGCAACATCGGTAGGTAGATCTCGCGGCGAAGCAGGTTGCCGCTGACCGCCATAGCACCGAACGTCGCACCGTGATAACTCTGGCGACGGCTGATGACGCGGTGCCGCTTGGTCTCGCCGATCTCGACCTGATATTGACGCGCGAGCTTCAGCGCGGTCTCGACTGCCTCCGAACCGCCGCTGGTGAAGAAGACGGCTCCCCCGCGGAAATTCTCCCCGGCGAAGTCGAGGACCTCACGCGCGAACTCTTCACCTACTTCAGTGTGGAACTGCGAGCCGTGTACGTACTCGAGCTTAGCGGCTTGTGCCGCCATTGCCTCTCCGACCTCCTTCACCCCGTGGCCGATGAAGTTGACGACGGCCGAGCCGCAGAAGTCGAGGTACTTCTTTCCCGCAGCGTCGTACAGCCACACGCCTTCGCCGCGCACCGCTTGCGGGTACACCTTGGCAAACGAGCGCGGGAAGAGCGCAGAGCGTGAAGCTTGTGCAGTGGACACGCAGGGATTATAAACATCGCGCCTCTGTTAACATCAAATTTATGAAGGATGTTTTGCGCAAGAAGGAGCTATTCGACCGCAACCGCTACGGCATTACTCCGGAAGCAGTGGAGGCCAGCAAGCGACGCATCAAGCGCGCCGCGATCGGGATCCTGCTACTCATCCTTGCGGTACTGTGGACTGTCTTTCGCTCACGCTGACCCCGAACCCATGCTAAAAGTGCAACTACTCTCATCTGGCGCGACGGCGCCGACGGTCGCGCATCCCGGCGAAGACCTGGGGTACGACCTCTATGCTTCCGAATCCGTGACCCTCGCTGCGAAAGGTAACGCGGTTGTGCCGACGGGAGTCGCAATCGAGTGCACATCGAACGGGAAGCCAATGGGGTGCCTGCTCCGCGACCGCTCTTCATTAGCGCTCAAACGGCTGGCGATCCTGGCGGGGGTGATTGACGCCGGCTATCGCGGGGAGATCAAAATCCTGATGGAGAACCTGGGCGAGCAGCCCTACACGATCCGTGCAGGCGACAAGATCGCCAACATGATCCCGCATGCGGTGCTGACCGCGGAAGTGGAAGTGGTGGCGGACCTCGCGGAATCGAAGCGCAAGGCGGGCGGGTTCGGGTCGAGCGGAAAGTAGATTCGCGCGGGTCGAGAACCAGCGCGCTCGAGGACGTGTGCGCCTCCATCTATAATCAGCCCATGCCGAACTTTGCGCCGGTAGACGAGCAGCTCGCGTACATAAAAAAGGGCTCGGCGGAGATCATCCGCGAGGCCGAGCTGCGCGAGAAACTGGAAAAATCGCGCGCTGCGGGCAAGCCGCTGCGCGTGAAAGCCGGCTTCGATCCGACCGCGCCCGACCTGCACCTGGGACACACCGTTCTCATTCGAAAGCTGAAACATTTCCAAGACCTTGGGCACACCGTCATCTTCCTGATCGGTGATTTCACCGGACTGATCGGCGATCCCACGGGGCGCAACACGACGCGTCCGCCGCTCACGCGCGAAGAGATCGAGAAGAACGCCGAAACCTACAAGACGCAGGTGTTCAAGATCCTGGATGAAAAGAAAACCGTGGTGGATTTCAACTCGCGGTGGTTTTCGCCA